>NZ_CM192987.1:4330000-4917796 GCF_041481705.2 Xanthomonas sp. NCPPB 1062
GCAGAACTCAGAGCAGGGCCGTGCACGCAAGCGGCGCTTTCACGAACGCCTCCACGTCCTCCACGACACTGCACTGCATCGCAAGCTCAAGGCGCATCTGCCGGCGGCATTCAATGACCGCTGGACCCGCCGTCACTGGATTCACGCCAGCCTGTTCGCCACCATCGGTGCGCTGGTCGCCACGATCGTGCCGGGTTTTTCCAACGCCATCGACGCACCGCTTTCCAGCCATTCCACGCTGGCATTGCCGTTGCCGCCGCTGGTTCCCAGCCGCAAGCAGCTGGCACCGAGCACCGATTGGGAAATTCTGCAGGTCAAGCCGGGCCAGACCCTGAGTACCTTGTTCGGCGAGCTGGGAATCCCGACCACGGTGATGTACCAGGTGTTGGCGCACCCGGGGACCAAGGAGGCGCTGACCAAGCTGCGTCCGGGTACCGAGATCGCCTTCGACATGCCGACGCCGGGGCAGCTGCGCGCACTGCGCTTCGATCGCGACGACAGTCATCGGGTGGAACTGCGCCTGCTGGGCGACGCCGTGCGCGAGAACGTGACCGAGCGGGCGACGACCACGCGCACGGTAGTGGCCAGCGGAGAGATCAGCAGTTCGTTGTATGCCTCGGCCGGCAAATCCGGACTGTCGCCGGCGGCGGTGGCGATCATGACCGACGAGATCTTCAAGTACGACATCGACTTCGACAAGGATCTGCAGCCCGGCGACCGGTTCAGCGTGGTCATGGATGAAACCTGGCGCGAAGGCGAGCGGATCAGCACCGGCGACATCCTGGCGGCGACGTTCACCACTGGCGGCAAGACCTATACGGGGTTCCGCTTCGAGCGCGCCGGCAAACCGGCCGAGTACTTCGACATCACTGGCCGCCCGCTCAAGAAGAGCTTCATCCGCATGCCGGTGGCCTATAGCCGGATCAGCTCCACCTTCGGTGCGCGCAAGCATCCGGTGCTGGGCACCATGCGCATGCACAAGGGTGTGGACTATGCGGCCGCCTCGGGCACGCCGATCATGGCAGCCGGCGATGCGCGGGTGGTGTTTGTCGGGACCCAGCGCGGTTACGGCAACGTGGTGATCCTGGATCACGGCAAGAACTACAGCACGCTGTACGGGCACATGTCGCGCTTTGGCAAGATCAAGGCCGGGCAACGCATCAACCAGGGCACGGTGATCGGCTATGTTGGCATGACCGGCCTGGCGACCGGCCCGCATCTGCATTACGAATTCCGCGTGGGCGGGCAGCAGCGCAACCCGATGTCGGTGACGATGCCGCCGCCGGAGCCGCTGCAGGGCGCCGAACTGGCGGCGTTCCGCGCGCAGACGGCGCCGGCCATGGCCCGTATCGAGGGCATGGAGAAGCTGATCTACGCCGACGCCGGCAAGCCGGCCAAGGGCAAGTCGCGCAGTTGAGGCCTGCGGCTGGTCACTGCCTCAGCTGCGTTGCGGCTGCGCAGGTGGTGGCGGGCAGGTTCGGCGCTGCCTCCAGCCGTGTCGCCTGGTAGTTGCCGTGCAGCTACGGGTTGCGGCGCACTGCAGGTGTTGAACGCTGCGATGTCCCCATGCGGCACCTGGTCTTGGCTGTCGAGCGACAGCTTCTGAGGCGACTGCAGACCTTGACGATTCCGGAGATGGGTGGGGAATCTCGAGGCATGGGCCATTGTCGCGGCAGCGATTGGCGCGCGTGGCCCGACGATGACGCGCCCGCTGCACGGCTGCCACCGGGGTAAGACCGGTTGACGGACCCGGCCCGGCTGCACAAGCTGGCCGGCCGTGTCTTTCTGGCTTCGGCATGTCTGTCTTCGAACACGTTGACTCCCCCTTGTATCTGGGCCTGATGTCGGGAACCAGCGCCGATGGCATCGATGCCGCGCTGGTGCGCTTTGCCGACGCCACCCACCGCCGCTGCGAATTGGTGGCCGGGACGACGGTGGCGTGGGAGCCGCAACTGCGCGAGACCTTGGTGGCGCTCGGCCAGGGCGCCGAGACGGTGGCCATCGATGCGCTGGGCCAGGTGGACGCGCAGGTGGGGCTGGCATTCGCGGCGGCGGCCAATCGATTGATCGGCGACAGCGGCGTGGAGCGCCGGCAGATTCGTGCGATCGGCTCGCATGGGCAGACCATCCGCCACCGGCCCAACGCCAACCCGGCGTTCACCTGGCAGATTGGCGATGCCAGCCGGATTGCAGAGCACACCGGTATTACCACGGTGGCCGATTTCCGCCGCCGCGATGTGGCCGCCGGTGGCCAGGGCGCGCCACTGATGCCGGCCTTCCATCTGGCCATGCTGGGCGCAGGCGACGAAGACCGCGCGGTGCTCAATCTGGGCGGCATCGGCAACCTGACCTTGATTCCGCGCGATGGCGCGGTGCTGGGATTCGATACCGGCCCGGCCAACGCGTTGCTGGACAGCTGGTGCCAACGCCATCACGGCACGCCGTTCGATGCCGAGGGTGCGTTTGCCGCCAGTGGGCGCGTGGATGCGGTTTTGCTGCAGGCGCTGTTGGCCGATCCGTGGTTTGCGTTGCCGCCGCCCAAGAGTACCGGCCGCGAGCAATTCCATCTGGACTGGGCCGTGCAGGCGATGGGCAGCGCGCGGTTGGATGCTGCCGATGTGCAGGCGACCTTGCTCGAACTCACCGCTGCCAGCGTGGCCGATGCCTTGTTGCGGCTGCAGCCAACCACGCGACGGGTCCTGGTCTGCGGCGGCGGCGTGCGCAACCCGGTGCTGTTGGCGCGACTGGCGGCGCGGCTGCCGGGCATGGTGGTGGAATCCAGCGCGCGATACGGACTGGACCCGGATTACCTGGAGGCGATGGGCTTTGCCTGGCTGGCGGCCGAGCTGCTGGCCGGACGCGCGGCCAACCTGCCCGCGGTGACCGGGGCGGCCGGACCTCGGCTGTTGGGGGCGATCTATCCGGCGTGAGCCCGTTGGCCTGTGCTGGCCGGGATGAAGCTGCGGCAGCGCTAGGGATTATTTCCCGCCGGCAGCGCCTTGAGCGCGGCAATCGCCTCGGCCAGGGCATCGACCTCCGGGTGCTGCAGGCCGCCGGTGACTTCGTATTCGCTGGCGAACAGGCCTTGTTCGAGCAGATGCATGACGGTCTGGTGCTGGGTCCAGCCCCGTGCGACGGAAATGCGGCGAATACGGTCCACCAGCACCGGGTCGATGTCACGCAATACCAGATCGGTCATGCCCTGCCTCGTGCAATGCGCTGCTCCGCGCGCATCATCGGCAACCTTGGCGGACGTTTCAATCCGGCCGCCTGTCGTGCGCCAATAGCCGCGGCCATAGCCAGGCCAGCAGCATTAACGTGGGAATGACGGTCAGGGCGCTGAGGATGAAGAAGGTGCTGTAGGAGGTCGCCTGGACGACGAACCCGGACACGCCACCGGCAAACTTGCCCGGCAGGTTGGCCAGCGAGACCAGCAACGCATACTGGGTTGCGGTGAAGTTGCGGTCGGTCAGCGAGGACATGAAAGCCACCAGCACCGTGGCGGCGAACCCCTGGAAGAGATTATCGGCACTGAGCGCGGCATAGAACGCCCACAGCTTGCCGGGGTTGTGCGCCATCAGCAGGAACGCCAGGTTGGACAAGGCGACCCCCAGCGCGGCCACCAGCAACATGCGCCGGAACCCGAACGCGGCAATTGCCGCGCCGCCAGCGAAGGCGCCGACAATGCCCATCCAGACGCCGAACAGTTTGGAGACGGTGGCGATATCGGCCTTGGTGAAGCCCGAATCCAGATAGAACGGACCGGCCATGACGCCGATCACCTGGTCGGGAAACTTGTACAGGCCCACGAACAGCAGCAGCACGATGCCCAGCGCCAGCCCATTGCTGGAAAAGAAGCTGGAAATCGGTTGCCAGAACGCACCGGCGACGTCCACGCGGCGCACGACCGTCGCCTCGGGCCGGTCGGGCTCGCGGCATAGCAAGGTGGTGACGATCGGCACCAGCATCAGTGCGGCCATGCCGACGTACGCCCACGTCCAGCCGAGGTATTGGGCCATGTACAACGCACCGGCACCGCCCAGGATCAGGCCGATGCGGTAGCCCAGCGTGTAGGTCGCCGCCAACGCGGCCTGCGCGGCATCCGGAGCGATTTCGATGCGGTAGGCATCCACCACCGAGTCCTGGGTCGCGCCCCAGAACGAGGCGAACAACACCCAGCCGACCAACCCCGTAACGCTCAGGTCCGGGCGCGAAAATGCCAGCGCGAACAGGCCGATGGTGACGCCGATCTGCGCCACCAGCAGCCAGGAGCGACGGCGCCCCAGAAACGCGGTGAGCGGAAACGCATAGCGGTCGATCAGCGGCGCCCACAGGAACTTGAGCAGATAGAAGAAGCTGGCCAGGCTGATCAAGCCGATGCTGCCCAGGTCCAGCCCCACATCGCGCAAGCGGGTCGACAAGGTCTGCGAGGCGATCAGCAGGAACGGCAAGCCGCTGCCGAAGCCCAGCAGTGCCATGGTCGCCGCCGATGGCGTGGCGAAGGCGCGCTGGATACCACGCCAGCCCTTATAGCCCGGTGCAGACGTGGTCATGCGTCACTCCGGCGAGCACGAACGCCAGTGGTCGTGGCCGGCGCGGCCCACGGCACCGCTGCATGCAGCCCGCCGCGGAGGGCCGTCATGGCGTCACGCGTCCTGTCTTGAGCGGTCTGTGCAGGACCGTAACGACGCACTCCCGTGCCGAAGCAGAAGGTTGCGAAAGGCATCGGCCGACTGCGTAAGGGCCAATGAGAGCCGCCGCGCGTGCTGCAGTGGCCGAGCTGCCGCCGGATGGCGATGTTGCCGGCGAAGTCTTGGCCCCGTTCTGCAACATGCCGGCGCGCTATGACCGAAACCATAGCCTTGGCCTGCCTCACTGCGCGTAATCCACGATGTACGGCGCGTGGTCGGAGAAGCGCTCTTCGCGGTAGATCGAGCAGGCCTTCAAGGTGTCGCGCAGGCCGGGGGTGACCAGTTGGTAGTCGATGCGCCAACCGACATTGTTGGCGCGCGCCGCGCCACGGTTGCTCCACCAGGTGTAGTCCTGGCCCTGCGGATGCAGTACGCGGTAGCTGTCGACCCAGCCGCGGCCTTCGGCGGGGTTGGCGTCTTCTGGCGCGTCGGCGCACAGGCCGTTGAGCCAATCGCGCTCGGGCGGCAGGCAGCCGGAGTTCTTCTGGTTGGATTTCCAGTTCTTGATGTCCAGCGCCGTGCGCACGATGTTCCAGTCGCCGCACAGCACGTACTGGCGGCCACTGGCCAGCCACTGCTCCAGGATCGGCCGTAGCCATTGCATCACCTGGAACTTGTAGTCCTGGCGCAACTCGCCCGAGGAACCGGAGGGGATGTAGAAGGACACCACGCTGAGGTTGCCGAAGCGCGCTTCGATATAGCGCCCCTCTTCGTCGAACTCCGGCCAGCCCAGCGCGGTGCGCACCTCGTCGGGCTCGTGCCGGCTGTAGATCGCCACGCCGCTATAGCCCTTCTTGGTGCTGGCGTCGCGAAACCAGGCCTTGTAGCCGGTGGGCAGGAAGTCTGGCCCGGCCAGCTGATGCTCCTGGGCCTTGGTTTCCTGCACGCACAGCACGTCGGCGTCCTGGGCGGCGAACCACGCGAAGAAACCCTTGCTGGCGGCCGAGCGCAGGCCGTTGGCGTTGAAACTGATGATGCGCATGGATGAAGAGCCGGGATTCGGGAATGGGGATTGGAGATTCGTCAAAGCGTACCGCATCAGCGGATGCCGCAAGGCGCGACCGGCTATGCTTTCCAATCCCGAATCCCTACTCCCCAATCTCGTCACATGACCGACCACCGCACCCGTTTCCTGCAGCTGGCCCTGGACGCCGATGCCCTGCGCTTTGGCGAGTTCACGCTCAAGTCCGGGCGGCTCAGCCCGTACTTCTTCAATGCCGGGCGCTTCGATTCGGGAGCCAAGACCGCGCAGTTGGCGCAGTGCTATGCCGATGCGATCGATGCGGCCGGGCTGGACTTCGACCTGTTGTTCGGGCCGGCCTACAAGGGCATTCCGTTGGCAACCGCGCTGGCCTGCGCCTACGCGGGGCGCGGACGCGACCTGCCGCTGGCGTTCAACCGCAAGGAAGCCAAGGACCATGGCGAAGGCGGCACCCTGATCGGCGCGCCGCTGGCCGGCCGTAAGGTATTGATCGTCGATGACGTGATCACCGCCGGCACCGCGATCCGCGAGGCGCTGGCCATCATCCGTGCCGCCGGCGGCATGCCGTCGGGGATCGTGGTGGCGCTGGACCGGCAGGAGATCGCGTCCGATCAGGACCGCCGTTCCGCCGCCCAGGCGGTGGCGGCCGAGGCCGGCATCCCGGTGATCGCGGTGGCCAACCTGGGCGACCTGCTTGCTTTTGCGGCAGGAAACGCCGACCTTGTGGGCTTCCAGGAACCGCTGCTGGCCTATCGTGGCCGCTACGGGACCGACACCACAGGCTGACGGCAGGCGACAGGGGGCTGCGATGATGCCAATACACACACGTTCGGCATTGTTCGCCGTTGCGGCGGCTGTCGCTGCGACCTTGATCATGGCGGCGCCAGCCGGCGCGCAAGACAAGCCGGCCGGCAAGAAGCTGTATTGCTGGAACCAGAACGGCGCCCGCGTGTGCAGCGATACGCTGCCCCCGGAGGCGGTGAACCAGGCGCGCGACGAATTCAACGTCAAGAGCGGGATGCGCAGCGCCGAGGTGCAGCGCGCCATGAGCAGCGATGAGCGCGCTGCCGCTGCGGCCAGCGAGCAGCAACGCCAGGCCGATCTGGCCGCCGAGCAGATGCGCCAGCGCACCGACCAGGCGATGCTGATGTCCTATCAGAGCGAGGACGACCTGCGCCGGGTGTTCAAGGAGCGCATCGCCATCGTGGACAACAACATCCATACCGCGCGCTTCAACGTGACCAGCCTGCGCGAGGGGTTGGCCAGCCTGCTGCGCAGCGCCGGCGACCGCGAGCTGGCCGGCCAGGCAGTGGCTGACAAGCTGGCCGGCGACATCCAGCAGCGCCATCGCGATCTGATGGCGCAGTTGCGTCTGCAGATCAGCTTCGAGCAGCAACGGGTGGCGCTGGATGGCGAGATCGCCGACATCCTGCAGCGCTACCGGGCCATGAAGGAGCCACCCGCCGGCACCCCGCCCGCCGGCTGACCGGCGCCTGCGTCATTCCGGCCGTGCGGCGCACCGCCGCGGGCGGCATTTCCCGATCCGACGCCCTGCCCGCATAATGGCCGGTCTTACTCTTTGCCCACGAGGCTCTCCCGCATGGCCCGGATCATCGCCATTGCCAACCAGAAAGGCGGCGTCGGCAAGACCACGACCGCGGTCAATCTGGCGGCCGGCCTGGCGCGCGCGCCCAAGCGTGTGTTGCTGGTGGATCTGGACTCGCAGGGCAACGCCACCATGGGCAGCGGCATCGACAAGCGCGATGTGGCCGCCTCCACCTGCGACCTGTTGCTGGGCGAAAACACCGCCGCGCAGATCCGGGTGACCGCGCCGGAAGGCTTCGACCTGCTGCCAGGCAACATCGACCTGACCGCTGCCGAGATCCAGCTGATGGACCAGGGCGAACGCGAACAGCGGCTCAAGCGCGCCCTGGCGCCGATCCGCGACGAGTACGACTTCATCCTGATCGATTGCCCGCCGGCATTGTCGCTGCTCACGCTCAATGCGCTGACCGCGGCCGATTCGATCATCGTGCCGATGCAGTGCGAGTACTACGCGCTGGAAGGGCTGACCGCGCTGCTGGAAACCATCGAAGCGTTGCGCGCCAACCTCAACCCGACGCTGGAAATCGAAGGCGTGCTGCGCACCATGTTCGACATCCGCAACAACCTGGCCAATGCGGTATCGGCCGAGCTGACCGAGCATTTCGGCGACAAGGTGTTTCGCACCATCGTGCCGCGCAACGTGCGCCTGGCCGAGGCGCCCAGCCATGGCCAGAGCATTGTCGGTTACGACCGCACCTCGCGCGGCGGGGTGGCCTACCTGGGCCTGGCCGGTGAGATCGTGCGCCGCCAGAACGACCGCAACAAGGCCGTCCGGCCCGTGGAGACCGTCTGATGAGCAAGCCGCCGCTGGCAAAGAAGCGTGGCCTGGGCCGTGGCCTGGAAGCGCTGCTGGGGCCCAAGGGCGCGGCCGCCGCCGCACCGGCCGGTGCCGACGAACAGGCCTTGCAGCCCGGCGATACCCTGCGCACCTTGGTGGTGACCCAGCTGCAGCCGGGCAAGTATCAGCCGCGCCGGGAGATGGACGAGGTCAAGCTGGCCGAGCTGGCCGAATCGATCAAGGCGCAAGGCGTGATCCAGCCCATCGTGGCGCGCGAGCTGGCGCCGGGGCAGTTCGAGATCGTGGCCGGCGAACGTCGCTGGCGCGCTTCGCAGCTGGCTGGGCTGACCGAAGTGCCGGTGGTGGTGCGCGAGCTGGACGACCGCACCGTCATCGCGATGGCGCTGATCGAAAACATCCAGCGCGAAGACCTCAACCCGCTGGAAGAAGCGCAGGCGTTGCAGCGGCTGATCGACGAATTTTCGCTGACCCATGCCGAGGCCGCCGGCGCGGTGGGACGCTCGCGTGCGTCGGTCTCCAATCTGCTGCGGTTGCTGGAATTGCCGGTGGCCATTCGCGTGTTGCTGGAAACCCGCCGGCTGGAAATGGGCCACGCGCGCGCGCTGCTCACCCTGGCGCCGGAGCTGGCCAGCAAGCTGGCCCAGGAAGCAGCCGACCAGGGCTGGTCGGTGCGCGAGGTCGAACACCGCGCGCAGCAGTTTGCCGCCGGCAAGGTGCCCGGCTCGCTGCGCAAGGGCAAGCCGGCGCCGGTGGCGCCACAGGCCGATATCGCCTCGCTGGAAACCGAACTGTCCGAGTCGCTGGGCACCAAGGTGGTGTTCAATCACGGCCGCGGCGGCAAGGGCAAGCTGGTGATCCATTACACCGATCTGGACACGCTGGACGGCGTGCTCGAACGCCTGCGCATGCAGCGCAGCTGATCGCTTGCACATCCAACAGGATCTTCGTCGGCCATGAATCCCGCCAAGGTGGACCGCCAGCACCTGCTGCAGCTGACCGACCTGCCCAACGTCGGGCCGGCCTGCGAAAAGGACCTGCGCCTGATCGGCATCCGCGTGCCTGCGCAGCTGCGCGGTCGCGATGCCTACGACATGCACGCACAGCTGTGCCTGCGCACCGGCGTGCTGCACGACCCCTGCGTGATCGATGTGTTCCTGTCGATCGTGCGCTTCATGGACGGCGAGGCGGCGCAGCCGTGGTGGAAGTTCAGCGCCGAGCGCAAGGCCAAGCTTGCCAGCGAAGCGCCGCTCGCGCTGCGGTGAACGAAGACGCGTGGCGCGCTGCAGCCTTGATCTCGAGCACCGCATGCGCGGCGGCCGCGGCAAATCGCGCCTGGCACGCCGCGCACGGCAGGCGCGTTGGCAGCATAGAGATGCCGAACCCGCTCGCAGCGGCGCCTGCAATGCGCCGCGCATGCGCAGCCGGAGCGCCAGCCTTTTGTTTCCGCATTTCCCAGGATCACAGCCATGACCATTCTCGTCACCGGCGCTGCCGGTTTCATCGGTGCCTATACCTGCCGCGCGCTGGCGGCCCGCGGCGAGACGGTGGTGGGGCTGGACAACTACAACAGCTACTACGACCCGCAGCTCAAGCACGACCGGGTGGCGGCGCTGTGCCCCGGCATCGATATCCGCACGCTGGACCTGACCGATCGCGAGGGCCTGGCCGCATTGTTCGATGAGATCCAGCCGACCCGCGTGGTGCATCTGGCTGCGCAGGCGGGCGTGCGGTATTCGCTGGAAAACCCCCACGCCTACGTGGACAGCAACCTGGTTGGCTTCGTCAACATGCTCGAGCTGTGCCGGCACCGCGGTGTGCAGCACCTGGTGTATGCCTCGAGCAGTTCGGTCTACGGCGATTCGGCCACCCCGCCGTTTTCCGAAGACCAGCGCGTGGACCAACCGCGTTCGTTGTATGCGGCAACCAAGGCCGCCAACGAATTGATGGGCTACACCTATGCGCAGCTGTATGGCCTGCGCGCGACCGGACTGCGCTTTTTCACGGTGTACGGGCCGTGGGGCCGGCCGGACATGGCGCCGCTGATCTTCAGCCGTGCGGTGCTGGCGGGGCGGCCGATCGAGGTGTTCAACCACGGCAAGATGCAGCGCGATTTCACTTTCGTCGACGATATCGTGGCCGGTGTGCTGGGCGCGCTGGACACGCCCAGCACCGCGCCGGTGCCGCACCGGGTGTTCAACCTGGGCAACCACACGCCGGTGGAGCTGGAGACCTTCATCGACGTGATTGCGCAGGCCGCAGGCCGTGCAGCCGAGAAGGTCTACCGGCCGATGCAGCCGGGCGACATGATCCGCACCATGGCCGATACGCAGCGTGCGCAGGCGGCCTTCGGGTTCGATCCGGCGACCCCGGTCGAGCGTGGTTTGCCGCAGGTCGTGGAGTGGTGCCGGCAGTATTTCGGCGAGCGCACCTAGCGCTTGGCGGGATTTACGGGGAGGTGCGAAGGCGTCGATGGGCGCACGGAGCGCGGAGGCTGCCATGCGAGCCAGATGCAGGGCCTACCTTCCAGCAGCCGCCCGGGCGTACGACCGCATGGCAGCCACGCAATGCATGGCGATGTGTGCCAGCTGATGCACCGGAAGAGGGCGCGTGATCGGCCCGCTGGCCCACGCCTTCGCAGCCTTGCCACCTCCCCACCGTACGCTACAGGCTGCTTCCAACCGGTCCAATGCGCATAACGCGTGCATGCTTCATGCCTGACTCAGAGAGTCAGGGCACAATGCCCGATCTTTTTCGCTCAGCCTTCATCCGGCTACCCCGCATCCATGAGCCAACCTCAGTTGTCCGTCGTCGTCCCGGTATTCAACGAGCGCGATAACGTCGCCACGCTGGTGGGCGAAATCGTCCGCGCCCTGCGCGGCGTGGTGGCCTTCGAAATCGTGTATGTCGACGACCATTCGCGCGACGACACGCTCGCGGTGCTGCAAGACCTGAAGAGCACCACGCCGGAACTGCGCGTGCTGCATCATGTGACCCAGAGCGGCCAGAGCACGGCGGTGCGCAGCGGGGTGAAGGCCGCGCGCGCCAGCTGGATCGCCACGCTCGATGGCGACGGCCAGAACGACCCGGCCGACATCCCCAAGCTGCTCATCGCGCGCAGCCAGGCCGAGCCGCAGGTGAAGCTGTTCGCCGGCTGGCGGGTCAACCGCCAGGATTCCGGCTCCAAGCGCTGGGCCAGCAAATGGGCCAATGCGATCCGCTCGCGCATGCTGCGCGACAACACGCCCGATACCGGCTGCGGCATCAAGTTGTTCGAGCGCGAGGCGTTCCTGGACCTGCCGTACTTCGACCACATGCATCGTTATTTGCCGGCGTTGATGCAGCGCGCCGGCTGGCGCACGGTGAGCGTGCCGGTCAACCACCGCCACCGCACCGCCGGCGTGTCCAAGTACAACAATCTCAATCGCGCGCTAGTCGGAATCCGCGACCTGCGCGGCGTGGCCTGGCTGATCACCCGCAGCAAGCGCACCGTGGTGCAGGAACGCTGATGGACCCGTCCTTGCTCGACCAACAACTGACCTGGCTGTACTGGACCGGCATCCATGTGACCGGGTGGAAGCTGATCGGCTATGTCGGTGCGCTGATGTTCGGTGGCCGCTGGCTGGTGCAGTTCGTTGCCTCTAAGCGCGCCGGCAAACCGGTGATTCCGCGCCTGTTCTGGTACATGAGCGTGGTCGGTAGCCTGATGACGCTGAGCTATTTCGTGTTTTCGGCCAAGCAGGATTCGGTCGGTGTGCTGCAGAACCTGTTCCCGGCGTTTACCGCGTTTTACAGCCTGTATCTGGATGTGAAGCATCGCGGGTGGAAACGCGACCGGGCCGGTCATTGAGGCGGGGATTCGGGATTCGGGATTCGCATTGCCTGGTCCGGATGGTTGCTGGTGATCGAACGCCGTTGGTGATCCGCGGCGGATCGAGATGATCCCGGTGCGCTGCAAAGCGCGTTGCTGCATCCGATGTTCGGTGATCCATCGTGGTTGGCGATGCATCAGCGTACGCAAGCGATACGGCTGCACTGCATCTCACTGACCAGGTTTTGGGGTGCGATGCAGCGTGATTGATGTGCGCCTACGCGCCTTGACGCCACCTGCGGCATCCACCCCATGCAGCGCAGCTTGCCGGAGGCGTGGCGATAGCGCTGACCGCTGATGCCCGCTTTTCGGACACGCCATTGCGCGCGCGGCCGACGCGATGATGGACTGCCCGCCGATGTTGCCGCTCTCGCGCCGCGGGCAACCTGTGACCATGTCCACTGCGCTCCGTCATCGCCTCCTGTCCACGCCGACGCTTGAAGCCACGTATTGGCATCTGCGGCTGCCCACGCATCAGCGCGTGCCGCTATTCGCCGATTGGCGCTGCGCTCGCGCCGCGGCGGCCAGCCTGGCGCTGCCACGCCATTGGCAAGGTGCGCAGTTGCTGTGCTGGGTGCTGTTGCCTGAGGCGTGGTGCGGGTTGCTGCAGGCACCGAGCAAGGCGGTGTTGCTGCAATTGGCGGCGACGGCGCGACTGAGGACCGCCGATGCAGTCAATCGCGCACGCGGGCGTGGTGGAACGGTGTGGCAGCCGCAGATGCAGGTCTCGGCGCTCCCGCTGCAAAGCGATCATCGACAGTTCGCGCGCACGCTGGTCGCATTGCCCCTGCGGGCGGGCCTGGCCGAGCAGGTGGGCGAGTATCCGTACTGGGACGCAGTCTGGCTATTGACGGACGGTCACGACGCCGCGTCGATCACCACGCACTGCGATCGTGCCGAGCCAACCGGAACAGGCGCAACACACGGTTGATCGCGTACACCGAAGCGAGCCGGATAACGGCCCGCCGCGTCGCCCGCCGGCCCAGCTGCGCTGCCCCTGCCCAGGCAACGCAGCGGACGGTCCGCGCATCCGGCGATCAAAACGCCAATGGATGCTCCGGCAACAACGTCTGCAGTTCGTTGCGGAACAGCGTGCGAATCCGCTGCAATGCGGCCTCGCTGTCGGCTTCGAACCGCAGCACCAGGATCGGCGTTGTATTGGAAGCGCGTACCAGCCCCCAGCCGTCGATGAAGTCCGCGCGCAGCCCGTCGATGGTCGACAGCCGCGCCGATTCGAACGGCGATTCTTCGCCGGTCTGCGCACGCGCGACAAAGCGCGCCACCAGCGCATGCGCATCGCCTTCCACCGGCACCTTGATCTCCGGCGTGGAGACGCTCTCGGGCAGGGCGTCCAGCACGTCGGACGGGGTTTCCTCGCGCTGGGCCAGGATTTCCAGCAGGCGTGCGGCGGCGTAGATGCCGTCGTCAAAGCCGTACCAGCGCTCCTTGAAGAAGAAGTGGCCGCTCATCTCGCCGGCCAGCTCAGCATCGGTCTCGCGCATCTTGGATTTGATCAGCGAATGCCCGGTCTTCCACATCAGCGGACTACCGCCGTTGCGCAACACGTAGTCGGACAGCTTGCCGGTGCACTTCACGTCGTAGATGACCAATGCGCCAGGGTTGCGCTGCAGGACATCGGCAGCGAACAGCATCAGCAGGCGGTCGGGGAACACCATCGCGCCTTCCTTGGTCACCACGCCCAGGCGATCGGCATCGCCATCGAACGCCACGCCGATATCCGCATCGAAACGCTGCACCATCTTCACCAGATCGTTGAGGTTGTGCGGCTCGCTCGGATCAGGGTGATGGTTGGGGAAGGTGCCATCGATGTCGCAGTACAACGGCACCACTTCGGCGCCGATCGCTTCCAGCAGGCGCGGTGCGATCTCACCGGCCACGCCGTTGCCGGCGTCCACCACCACCTTGATCGGGCGATCGAGCTGGACGTCATCGGCGATACGCTGAATGTAGGCATCGCTGATGTCGCGCTGTTCCAGTTCGCCAGGCGTGGCGGCGGTATGCAGGCGACCTTCGTTGATGCGCTGGTGCAGTTCGGCGATGGCGGCGCCGGACAAGGTCTCGCCGCCGATCACGATCTTGAAACCGTTGTAGTCCGGCGGATTGTGGCTGCCGGTGACCGCCACGCAGCTGCCGGCACGCAGCTCGTAGGCGCCGAAGTACACCACCGGCGTCGGTGCCAGGCCGATGTCGGTGACGTTGCAGCCGGCGCGGCGCAGGCCTTCGATCAGGCCGTTGCTCAGCTCCGGCCCGGACAGCCGGCCGTCGCGACCGACCACCACATCGCGCAGTCCCTGCGCCTGCATCACGCTGCCGATGGCCTGGCCCACCAAGGCGGCAACGCCGGGGTTGAGGTCCTTACCGACCACGCCGCGGATGTCGTAGGCACGGAACATCTCGGTGGCGACCTGCACCGCCGGCACCAGCGCTGGCGGTGCCGGCGGTGCCTCGGCGTCCAGCGCGCGTGCCTCGCTGGCAACGCTGGCGTCGTGCTGCAGGCTCTGACTGAAGGTGGGTTCATCGGCGCCGGATTGGTCGGCAACCCGGCGCCGTGGCAAGGCCACCTGACCCCGGCTGGCCAGCACCAGCAGTACCGCAATGATCAGCAGCAATGCCGCCACGATGGCGCAACCGACGGCGCCCAGGCCCAGTGGGCCGCTGTCGCCTTGCGGCACCGCCGCAGCCACGCGCAAGCCGCTGGTCCCAAGCGGCCTGGCCAGCGTTTCGGCCGCATCGGCCAGTGCCATATCGCCCTGCTGGGCCACGTTGTAGCTGCCCTGGCGCACGGCCAGGTAGGCGCTGTCCGGTGCCGCGATTGCATCCAGCGGGCCGGTCAGGCGCAGTAACGGCAACCGCGCATACGCCACCGCCGGCTGCCCGCCAAGGCGCACCGCGGCAGCCACGCCCAGGCGGACTTGTTTGGCCTCGCGTACCACCCGGACCTGCGCCCGGTCGGCCACCTGCGCCGATTCGAGCAGGCTCAGACGCGCGTAACCGAAATCCTTGGGGTTGGCATAGGCCGCGGCAAGGTCGCCAGGCAGCACCTGCACATCCTCGGCGCCCTTGAAGCGCTCGCGGATGGCCGATGCGGCCGCCAGCGCGTCGCCACCGGCCAACGCAGCGATGACCGGCGGCTGCTTGAGCACCGCGTCGAGCTGGCTGGCCTGGGTGGCCATGGCCTGGCCCACGTCCTGCACCGCGCGGTCGCGCGCCTGCTCCAGCCCTTGCGCCACCGCGTCCTGGCGCCATTGCGCATAACTGTTCCAGCCGAACCAGGCAGCCAGCAGCAGCAATATGCCTCCCAACACCGGACCACTCGTACGCACGCTGGACATCCCCTGCCTGCGCTCGTTCGCCTTGCTCATGTAATTTCCCCTGTCAGCGCACGCCGGTGTGGCCGAATCCACCCGCTCCCCGCGCGCTGTCGACGAAAGTATCCACCACTTGCAAGCCCATACGCACGATCGGCAGGATCACCAGCTGCGCGATGCGGTCGCCCGGCTCGATGGTGAAGGCCTCGCGGCCGCGATTCCAGGTGCTGATCAGCAGCGGCCCCTGGTAATCGGCATCGATCAAACCGGTGCCGTTGCCGAGCACGATGCCGTGGCGATGGCCCAACCCCGAGCGCGGCAGGATCACCGCGCACAGCTGCGGGTCGGCCAGATGGATCGCGATACCGCTGGGGATCAGCGCCGCATCGCCCGGCTGCAGCGTCATCGGCGCCTCCAGCGCGGCGCGCAGGTCCATGCCGGCGCTGGATGCGGTGGCATAGGCCGGCAGCGGCCACAGATCGCCGAAGCGCGGGTCGAGCAACTTCACCTGCAAGGACTGGGTTGGGGGGCTCATGCCTGCAATCTCTCCGCGATCAGGGCCAGCAGTTGGTCTGCCAACTCGGTCTTGCTGCTGCTGGGGAACACACGCTCGCCGCCCTGCCAATAGGCCGTGGCTGCGTTGTTGTCGCTTTCGAATCCGCCGCCTTCGATCCCCACCTGGTTGGCGATGATCAGGTCCAGCCGCTTGGCCGCCAGCTTGCCACGGGCGTAATGCTCCACATCGTGCGTTTCGGCAGCAAAACCGACCACCAGTTTCAGCGCCCCGGTCTGTGCGGCGACCTCGGACAGGATGTCCGGGGTGCGTACCAGCTCCAGGGTCAACGTTTCGCCGGTCTTCTTGATCTTCTGCGACACCACCCGCTTGGGGGTGTAGTCGGCCACGGCGGCAGCGCCGATGTAGATGTCGGCCGGGAATGCACCCAGCACCGCGTCGCGCATCTGCGCGGCCGAGCGCACGTCGATGCGCTGCACGCCCTCCGGGGTGGTCTGGTGCACCGGCCCGCTGACCAGCACCACATCGGCACCCTGCCTGGCAGCGGCGGCGGCCAGGGCGTAGCCCATCTTGCCGCTGCTGCGGTTGCCGACGTAGCGCACCGGGTCCAGGTCCTCGAAGGTGGGGCCGGCGCTGATCACGATGCGCAGGCCTTCCAGCTGGGCGCTGCTGGGAATGAACACGGGCGCGGCGACGCTCTTGGCGCCCTCCGGGGCTGCGCTGGCGACCGCCGCGCCGCCGGCCAGCGCCGCAAGGATCGCCGCCGGTTCGGCCAGCCGGCCGGGGCCGGATTCGCCCTCCGCCAGCGGGCCGTCGTCAGGGCCCACCACCGCCACCCCGCGCGCGCGCAGGGTGGCGATGTTGGCCTGGGTGGCCGGATGCAGCCACATGCGGTGGTTCATGGCCGGCGCCACGGTCAGCGGCGCGGTCGTGGCCAGGCACAGCGTGGTGACCAGATCGTCGGCCAGACCATGCGCCAGACGCGCTAGCAGGTCGGCGGTCGCCGGGGCAACGATCACCCGGTCGGCCCAGCGCGCCAGTTCGATGTGGCCCATCGCCTGCTCGGCGGCGCTGTCCCACAGCGTGGTGCGGGTGGGCTGCCCGGACAATGCCTGGAAGCTGAGCGGGGTGACGAATTGTTGCGCACCGCCGGTCATGGCGACCTGCACCTGCGCACCGGCGTCGCGCAGGCGACGGACCAGTTCGAGCGATTTGTAAGCGGCGATGCCTCCGCCGACGCACAGCAGCAAACGCTGTCCGTCCAGGGGGCGGGCCTGAGTGGAGCCGATCACGTCGGAGTCGTCCTACGGTTACAAGGACAACTAGATTAGCCGATGCCTCTGCTTGGCCTGATGGGCGTCGGCGATGAGCACCGGCAATCTCGCCATATGCACATACACGACTGGCCCACCCACGAACGCCCGCGCGAGAAACTTCTGGCGCGCGGGGCCACTGCCTTGTCCGATGCCGAGCTGCTGGCAATCTTCGTCGGCTCCGGCCTGCGCGGCCAGGATGCGGTGCAGACCGCGCGCGATCTGCTGCACCGGCACGGCCCGCTGCGTCTGTTGCTGGACCGCCCGGCCAAGACGCTGGCGCGCCTGCCCGGGCTGGGCCCGGCCTCGGCCTGCAAGCTTGCCGCCGCGATGGAGCTGGCCCAGCGGCACCTGATGAGCGCGCTGGAGCGCGGCGAGGCGCTCAGCGACCCGCCCAGCGTGGGCCGCTACTTCTCGCAGCGGCTGCGCGCGCGGGCCTATGAAGTGTTCGCGGCGCTGTTCCTGGACAACCGCCACCGCGCCATCGCCTTCGAGGAACTGTTCACCGGCACCATCGACGGGGCCGACATCCACCCGCGCGAAGTGGTCCGGCGGGCGCTGCTGCACAACGCGGCGGCGGTGATCGTCGGGCATAACCACCCGTCGGGTAATCCGGAGCCCTCCGAGGCCGACCGCGCGGTCACCAAGCGGCTGCTGGACAGCCTGGAGCTGGTGGATATCCGCCTGCTGGACCATTTCGTCATCGGCGATGGTCGACCGGTGTCGTTCGCCGAGCGCGGCTGGCTGGAATGAGCAGTGGTGCGCTGACCTGAACCATCGGTCGGACCCTGCGCCGCGCGGTCGGGTAAAATCGCTGGTTTGGTTCCAAGCAGATCCCACGTGAAAGCCCTACTCCGCGCACTGATCGGCCAAGGCATTGAAGCCTTGCGCGCCAATGGCACCCTGCCCGCCGACACCCTGCCGCCGGATTTTGTGGTCGAGCGACCCAAGACCCGCGAGCACGGCGACTTCGCCACCAATGCCGCGATGCTGCTGGCCAAGGCTGCTCGCAGCAATCCGCGCGCACTGGCGCAGGCGCTGGTTGCCGCGCTGCCGGCCAGCGACGACGTAGCCAAGGTGGACATCGCCGGTCCGGGCTTCATCAATTTCCATCTGGCCCCCACCGCGTATCAGCGCGAAGTGGCGCATGTGATCAAGCAAGGCCACGACTACGGCCGCGGGCTGGCCGGCAACGGCCGTTCGGTGGGCGTGGAATACGTCTCGGCCAACCCGACCGGCCCGCTGCATGTCGGCCACGGCCGCGCCGCGGCGATCGGCGACAGCCTGGCGCGCGTGCTCGACGCCAACGGCTGGAACGTCAAGCGCGAGTTCTACTACAACGATGCCGGCGTGCAGATCGAGAACCTGGCGCTGTCGGTCCAGGCACGCGCGCAGGGGCTCACCCCCGACAGCGACAGCTGGCCGGAAAACGGCTACCGCGGCGACTACATCGCCGATGTGGCCAGTGCCTACCTGGCCGGCGACACCGTCGACCTGGAAGGCCATCTGGTCACCGGCACCAAGGACCCAGCCGATCTCGAATCGATCCGTCGCTTCGCGGTGGCGTACCTGCGTAACGAGCAAAACCACGACCTGGCCGCGTTCCGGGTCGATTTCGACATCTACTTCCTGGAAAGCTCGCTGTACAAGGACGGCAAGGTCGAAGAAGCGGTGCAGAAGCTGATCGCCTCCGGCCATACCTACGAAGAAGGCGGCGCGCTGTGGCTGAAGTCCACCGACTTCGGCGACGACAAGGACCGCGTCATGCGCAAGTCCGACGGCACCTACACCTACTTCGTGCCGGACGTGGCCTATCACCTGACCAAGTGGCAACGCGGCTACGAGCGCGCCATCACCGAACTGGGCGCCGACCACCACGGCTCGCTGACGCGCGTGCGCGCCGGCCTGCAGGCGATGGAACTGGGCATCCCGCAAGGCTGGCCGGAATACGTGCTGCACCAGATGGTCACGGTGATGCGCGGCGGCGAGGAAGTGAAGCTGTCCAAGCGCGCCGGCAGCTACGTCACCCTGCGCGACCTGATCGAAGAAACCAGCGCCGATGCGGTGCGCTGGTTCCTGATCGCGCGCAAGCCCGATTCGCAGCTGACCTTCGATATCGACCTGGCGCGCGCGCAAAGCAACGACAACCCCGTGTTCTACGTGCAGTACGCGCATGCGCGGGTGTGCAGCGTGCTGCGCCAGGCGCAGGAAAAGGGCTACAAGTACGACCAGGCCCACGGCCTGGCCGAGCTCGCATGCCTGGACGACGAACACTCGCTGGCGGTGATGCTGGAGCTGTCGCGTTACCCGGAAGTGGTGGAAATCGCCGGCCAGGCGCTGGAGCCGTACCAGATCGCGCAATACCTGCGTGAATTGGCGCACGCCTTCCACACGTGGTATCACAACAGCAAGGTGCTGGTGGACGATGCCGCCGAGCGCGACGCCAAGCTCACCCTGGCGGTCGCCACCCAACAGGTGCTGGCCAATGGCCTGGAACTGCTCGGCGTCAGCGCTCCGGAAAAGATGTAGACAGGCGGCAGCTCCCGGGTGCCGGCGCAAGCAGCGGCGCAGCGCGTGGCACTGCGGCAGGCGCCGGCCTGCCACCTCGGGCGCCGATGGCGCTCACCGGGCAATCAGCGCAGCGGCGCGCATTGCCACAGCAAGCCGGGCCAGCGGGCCCGCAACGACACGATTCGGAGAAGTGGTAGATGGCAGCACGACGCGGTAAGAGTCAGGCCCGGCGCAACACCAGCAATGGCACCCCCGGTTGGGTGTGGCTGGTGGCTGGCGCCGCGATTGCGGCAGTGATCTTCCTGGCCGCACCCAACCTGTTCAAGAAGGACGGCGACGGTTTCCTGCGCGTGGGCCCGCGTGCCAATCCGGATGCGCAGCCCGAGCCGGTGGCCGATGCCGACGTGGACACGCCGGCCGAACTGCCCAAGCCCAGCGCGCAGCCGCCCAAGCCGCAGGCCAAACCCGGCGATGCGCAGACCCAGTACGACTTCTACACCTTGCTGCCCGGCAAGGAAGTGCAGATGTCCGATGCCGAACTGGCGGCCAGCGCGCGCGCCGAAGAGGCCGCGCGTGCGCGTGCGGCGCTGGAAGGCAAACCCGTGCCCCCCGCACCCGGCGCCAGCGTGGCAGCCGCCACACCGGCGGCCAGCGTCCCGACGCCGTTGAAGGAAACCGCCGCCAGCGCACCCAAGCCGCTGCCGGAAACCGCACCGGCACGCCCGGCCGCCACGCCGGCTCCGGCCAGCACCGCCGCACTCACCACACCGGCCGCTGCCGCGCCCAAGCCCGCTGCAACCGCCGCCGCTGCAACAGCGCCCGCGGCTGCAGCGCCGGCGGTCGCCGACAACACCCGCTACATCCTGCAGGCCGGCTCGTTCGGCGCCTCCGGCGATGCCGAATCCACCAAGGCCAAGCTGGCGATGATGGGCCTGGCCGCACGCGTGGAATCGGCCGACATCAGCGGCAAGACGGTCTACCGCGTGCGCATGGGGCCCTATGGCAGTGCCAGCGAACTGGCCGAGGCCAAGCAGAAGCTCACCGGCAGTGGCCTGTCCGCCATTGCGATCAAGGCGCAGTAAACGCCCGTGTTGCGACGTAGCGCTGGCGTGTTGCTGGGCGTGCTGGCGTGGGCCGGCCCGGCGCAGGCCACCGATCAACTTCCCGACCTGATCCAGATCGACGGTCAGCAGGCGACGTTGCTGGCCGAACCCTTGTCCGGCCCACTGGACGACCCGGCCACCTGGAAGCGTTTTGTGGCGCACGCAGGCAGCGCGCTGGGCAGCTGCAGCGCCAACTGGCGCGGCTACCGCGCCCACTGGCGCCTGGACGGGCAACAGCTGGTGCTCGACCGCGTGGTCCTGGGCGCCTGTAACGACGCGCCGCCCACGCTGCCGCTGGATGTGCTGTTCCCCGGCCAGGCAGCGCCCGTGCCCGCCGTCTGGGTGGATGGCGAATTGCTCGTCGCGCTGCCCGCCACCGCGACGAGCGCTGCGCACGCACCGGCCCCGTACGTGGTGCTGCAGCTGCGGCGTGGCCAGGTCGTCGCACGCCAGACCCTGACCGAAGAGCGGCTGCGTGCGCGGCATGCCGCAACGGCGAAGCCGCGGCCTGCTCACTGAATCTGGTTCCCGCTCCCCCTGTCCCCCTGGAGTCCCCCATGTCCAAGACCGTCCTGATCACTGGTGCCACCTCCGGATTCGGCAGCGCCGCCGTGCGCCGCTTCGCTGCAGCCGGCTGGAAGGTCATCGCCACCGGCCGGCGCGCCGAACGCCTGCAGGCGCTGGCCGCTGATCTGCCGGCCGGGCAGGTCCACACCGCCGCGTTCGACATGCGCGATGCACACGCATTGTCGGACGCAATCGACGCGCTGCCGCCGGCCTTCGCCGACATCGACGTACTGGTCAACAACGCCGGCCTGGCGCTGGGCACCGCGCCGGCGCAGCAGGCCGACCTGGCGCAGTGGCAGCAGATGATCGACACCAATGTCACCGCCCTGGTCACCCTCACCCACCGCCTGCTGCCGGCGTTGATTGCGCGCCGCGGCGCCATCATCAATATCGCCTCGGTGGCGGCAACCTACCCATACACCGGCGGCAACGTCTACGGCGGTACCAAGGCCTTCGTGCAGCAGTTTTCGCTGGGCCTGCGCTCTGACCTGCACGGCACCGGCGTGCGCGTGACCTCGATCGAACCGGGCATGGCCGAGACCGAATTCACCCTGGTGCGCACCGGCGGCAACCAGGCCGCGTCCGACACGCTGTACCGTGGCGCCACCCCGATGACGGCCGAAGACATCGCCGAACAGATCTTCTATGTCGCCAGCCTGCCGGCGCATTTGAACATCAACCGCCTGGAAATCATGCCGGTGACGCAGTCTTTTGCGGGGTTCCAGGTGGCCCGCGACGCGCAGTGAGGCGTGCACCGAAGCAAGGGCTTAGGCGGTGAGCGTGCAGTGCGCCAGCCGCACCCCCCGCTGCGCCGCGCAAGCCCTACCGAGCATCGAACGAAGCATCGAAAAGCCGCGTACTGCGCGGCTTTTCGTTACATCAGCGCTGCATGGTCGCAGCAACTGCGCAGACCGGTTGCCCGACACCAGGTGCTGCAGCGGCGGCCGCCACGCCGCCACCCGTGCACGCTCGCCGTTCTCCGCAACCATCGCATCACGCACGTTCGGCATCGCGGCGCACGGCTGCGCGCCGCCGCAGCAACGCGCCGCGCAGCTGCAGGAACGGACGTTCCACCACGTAATGCAGCAGCGCACCCGCCGCCAGCGCCACCACGCCATACACTGCAAAGGTCAGGACGCCACGGCCGTCCAGCGTGGCGCCGAGCCAGCCCTGGGTCACATGGAACATCGCCTTGTGGGTCAGATACACGCTGTAGGAAATGGCGGCCAACCAGGCGGCACCCGGCACGCGTAGCCGGCCCAGTGCGCTGTCGGTCGCGGTGCCTGCCAATACCAGCAAGGCCAGCCCCAGCGAAAGCACCGGCCAGCCCACCGCGTTGCCGATCAAACCGGTGCGCTCGCGAAATAGCCACATCGCCAGTACCAGCATGGCCACACCGGCCAGCGCCCAGGTGTTGCCGCGCTGCTGCAGCCATTGCCATGTGCGGGGGCGGAAGACCTTCGTCATTGCCAGCACCACACCGGCCAGCAAACCGTCCAGCCGGTTCCAGGTGGGGTAATAGAGATCTTCGACAAACCAGTTGCGCTGCTGGCCGCTGCCGATCTGATCCAGCGCCGTGTTGTGCAGCCACACGCTAGTGCGCAACGCGATGCCGGCGACCACCACCGCCACGCACACCGCGACCACGCGTGCCGCCGATGGACGCCGCAACAACAACGTGGCCAGCAACGGAAACACCAGATAGAAATGCTCTTCCACACAGAGCGACCATGCGTGCGAGAACGCCGCCTGCTCGGCGTAATCGACGAACAGATTCAAGGTGAAGGTGAGGAACATCCACCATGGCGCCAGCCCGGGCGATTCGCGAAAACCCGGCCATGCCATGTAGATCGCCAACACCACCAAAAACGCCGGCAGGATGCGGAGTGCGCGGCGCAGGTAGAAATCGGCGAAGTCCAGTGGCTTGCCGCGCGACAGCGGGGTCAGCACCTGGGTGCCGATCAAAAAGCCGCTCAGTACGAAGAACAGGTCTACCCCCATCCAGCCGTAGCGCGACAGCCATTCCCAGTCCGGACCCAACCCGCCGACCACGAACGAATGGAACAGCATCACCCAGACGATGGCGATGCCACGCAACAGGTCCAAAGCGGGATAGCGCATGCGGGCCAGATCAACCGAGGGAGCCCGATTGTGCCGCATGCCGGCAGCGCGCAGGGCGTCGCCACCAACCACGCACTGCTCCACCGCGCCGCAGTGCGCGCATCAGCGCTGCGGCGGATGCGCAGCATCGCCATGCTTATGCGATGGCGTGCTGCTCGGTCCGTGCGGCCGCCGCGGGCGTCACTGCCGCGGGTTCAAGCAATTGCCAGGCTTCCAGCTGATCGACCGCATTGCGGACGCCGTCTTCCTGGCCGATCCGTTGACCGAGTGCGCGCGCAGCCGCACGCATGGCCGGCGTGCCCGCCTGCCGGATGGCAGCGGCCAGGGCTTCGGGCTGCAGCCCGGCACGCGCCAGCGCTGGCGGCGCAACGCCGCGCTGGGCCAGGCAATGGGCCCAGAACGACTGGTCGTAGCCAAAGGGCAGCACCACCGAGGGAATGCCCGCCGCCAACGCGGCACCGCTGGTGCCGGCGCCACCGTGATGCACGGCCACCGCCACGCGCGGGAACAGCCAATCGTGCGGTGCCTGTTCCAGATGGAAGAAGCGCTCGGCATCATCGGCGACAGCGGCGTCCCCGGCCCCCAGACCGCCCCAGCCGCTGGCCAGCAACGCGCGCTGCCCGGTCAGTCGCACCGCTGCCTTGACCGTGGCAGTGAGCTGCACGACCGCGCTACTGGTCATGCTGCCGAAGCCGATATACAGCGGCGGCGGCCCGGCCTGCAAAAACGCCTGCAGCGCGGCCGGCGGTTGCCACTGCGACGGCGGCAGCTGCCAGAAGCCGCACACCTGCGCGCTCTCCGGCCAGTCCGGCGGGCGCGGACACACGTGCGCGCTATAGCCGTAGATCACGCGTAGTGCGCTGCGATCCGGACCGCTCCACGGATATCCCGGCAGCCCCAACGCCGGACGCACGATATCGTTGAAGGCCGGCCGCATCAGCTGCCAGCCGACAAAGCGCATCAGGCGATGCAATGCCACGTTGACACGTCCCGGCAGACGCAGGTTGGGCATCAGCATCAACGGCAGGTGGCGCGACTCGGTGAGCGGCTGCAACTGCGCAAACGCCACCGGCACGCCATACGCCTCGCCCAGGCTATGGACGAGGAAACTGGCACTGCCCACGCCCAGGATCAAGCCGGCATCGGCACACGCCGCGCGGCCCTGCGCGGGCCAATCGCGCGCCCACTCCAGCAACTTCTTGCGCAAGATGCCAGGGGCACCGCGCATCTCGGCAACGTCCGGATGGTCGTGCAACAGTTGCTGGAGATCGCCGCTGAGCGGGAAGAATTCCAGGCCGTGCGCACGGATCAACGACTCGAAGTTGGAACTGGTCAGCACCCGCGCCGGATAACCGCGCCGCTGCAGGCCAAGGGCCAGCGCAATGATCGGGCGCACGTCCCCATGCGTGCCAAGGGTGGCGATCACCACCGGGCGCTGGCGTGACGGATCGGCGCTGGACTCAGGCATATTCGGTCACTCCGTCGCCGGCGACCGCGCCACGGCCGGCCTGTCCCACCGGCCGCACAGCCCGGGTGGACTCTGCGGTGGCCGCGTGCAGCAAGGTGCTGAGCGTGGCCGCATGCGTCGGCGAGAGCATTGAATGGTGGTCGCTGTCCAGAACGTGCAGCTGCAGGTTGCGCACGTACGGGTGCCACGCCTGGGGACGGTAATCCACCCACAGCGCATCGTCGCCGCCGGAGCTCATGCGCACGCTCGCTTCGACAAAGACCACATCCTGGTCCAGCTGCCTGGGCCGATGACGCCGCGCCAGCTGCAGGTGATGCTGGGTGAGGGCGCCCAGATCGTCCAGCAAGGTGGGACGTTGCTCCAGCAACTGGCGCACCGCAGGCAATTCGTTCAGCCCGTAGTGATCGCACAACAGGCTCGCCAGCTCGGCGACCGTGGTCGGCATCGGCTGGCCCGGCGCCAGATGCAAGGCCAACGCGTGCACCGAGGCGCGCACGTTCTCCGATTCCGACAACGCTGCGGCCTGTTCCAGATGCGGGTAACTGTCGAGCATGGCCAGCACCTCGACCTCTTCGCCCAGTGCATGCAATTCGGCGGTGATGGCGTGCGCGATCAAACCGCCCAGCGACCAGCCCAGCAGACGGTACGGCCCCCTCGGCTGCACGCTGCGCAGACGCGCCAGGTAATCGCGCGCGATCGCCTCGATGCTCTCCGGACGGTGCTGCGGGTCGCTCAAGCCCGGCGATTGCAGCGCATACACCGGCCACTGCGGATCCAGCTGACCCAGCAAGGTGAGATACGACCAGCCCAGACCGATGACCGGATGGATGCAGAACAACGGCGTGCTGCCGGCGGTGCCTGCACGCAGCGGCAGCAGCACGCTCAACGGGTCGTTGGGCGTGTGTGCGCTGCGCTTGATCACCTCGGCCAGGCCGGCGATCGTCGGCGCATGGAACAACGTGCCCAGCGGCAGTTCCACCCCGAACATCTGCGGGAAACGCGCGGCCATTTCCGCCGCACGCAGCGAATCGCCGCCAAGCTCGAAGAAATTGTCGTCCACGCCCACCACTTCGATGCCCAGCACCTCCTGCAGCATCGTTGCCAGCTGGCGTTCGAGCGCATCGCGCGGCGCCAGGTGCGCGCGTTGCGGCAATGCGCCAGGCGCCGGCAACGCACGCCGGTCCAGCTTGCCGTTGGGGGTCAGCGGCAACGCCTCCAGCGGCACCCACAGGGTAGGAATCATCGATGCCGGCAGGCGCTGCTGCAGATGCGCGCGCAACAACTCGATCGACGGCGCATTGCCGTGCTTGCCCACCACATAGGCCAGCAGTTGCAAGGCATGCTCGCCATCGCCGTGGCCCACCACCACCGCCTGCGCCACCTGCGAATGCAACAGCAGTGCGCTTTCGATTTCGGCCGGCTCCACCCGATGTCCGCGGATCTTCAGCTGCGCATCGGCGCGCCCGATGAATTCCAGCAGGCCATCGCTGCGTTGACGCACGCGGTCGCCGGTGCGGTACATGCTGCTGCCGTCGTCGGCGAACGGGTCGCGCATGAAGCGCTCGCTGGTCAGCTGGCGCTTGCCGCGATAGCCCTTGGCCACGCCTGCGCCACCGATATACAGCTCGCCGATCGCACCGGTCGGCAGCGGTTGCCGCTGCGCATCCAGCACATAGACGCGCGTATTGAGCAGCGGCCTGCCGATCGGCGGTGCGGCGGCATCGGTCAACTGCAACGGCATGATGGTCGACCAGATCGTGGTTTCGGTAGGCCCGTACAACTGGGTCAGGCGCCCCACCCGGCTGAGCAGTTGGGTGGCCAGTTCCGGCACCAACGCCTCGCCGCCGATCAACGCATGGATGCGATCCAGCACCAGATCCTCATTGGCCAGCAGGATGCGCCACAGCGATGGCGTGGCCTGCACCACGCTGATGTGTTCGTCGGCGATCAACCGCGACAGGCCGCGCGGGTCGTGGCTGATACCGGCCGGTGCAATGACCACGCGCGCCCCCACCAGCAACGGCAGGTACAACTCCAGCCCGGCGATATCGAAGGTGATGGTGGTGACGGCCAGCACACGGTCGCGCGGGCGCAATGCCAGCTCGTGCTCCATCGCATGCAGGAAATTGAACAGGTTGCGATGGCTGATCTCCACGCCCTTGGGCGCACCGGTGGAGCCGGAGGTGTACAGCACGTACGCGGTGCCGTCGGGCGTCGCCAGCGGTGCGATTGCCTCCGGCAACACGGCCGGGCGCGGATCCAGCCAGACCATGCCACCGAGCAGATAGCGCTCGCACAGCGCTGGCTCGCAGACCAGGCCAATGGCACCGGAATCGTTGAGCATCTGGCGGTTGCGTGCAGCCGGGCTCTCCGGATCCAGCGGCAGATACGCCGCCCCGCTCCACATCACCGCCAGCAACGCCACCAGCAATTGTTCGCTGCGCGGCAACGCCACCGCGACCACATCGCCAGGGCGCACGCCATCGGCCACCCATTGCGCAGCGATGCGCGAGGCAAGCTCGCACAGCGTGGCGTAGTCGAGCGTGCGGTTGTCGTATTGCGCAACCACGGCCGCAGGCATCAACTCGGCGCGTTGCAGCATGCCGTGCAACAGCGTGGCCGGTTCCGGCAGCGGCGCTGCGGTGTTGTTCCATGTATGCAGCAAACGCCGGCGCTCGCTATCGCCGAGCACATCGACCTGGCCCAGCGCGCATTCCGGATCGGCCAATACCGCGTCGGCCAGATGGGTCAGACGACGGCAGTGTTCGGCCAGCTCCTCGCTGTCGTACAGCGCCGGGTTGGCATCCAGATCGAAACGCAGCGCTGCCCCATCGCCGCGTTCGTAGCAGAAGATGGTGAGGTCATCGGCCGGGCCGTTGGAAAGGTTATGCGGCACCGCGTACGCCTCGCCGAAGCGCAAGGTGTAGTCGAAGGCCTCGATGTTCACCGCCAGGCGTGCGAACTTCTGCTCCATCCCGAACATGCCCAGATCGCGGCGCACGTCCTCGAAGCGATATTGCTGATGGCGCAATGCATGCCGAACCACCGACGACACCTGCGCGAACAAGGTATGGATGGGCTGCTGCGGGTCCATCTTCAGGCGCAGCGAAATCACGTTGGCCACCAGGCCTGCGGTTTGCCGGTAGCGCGCATTGATGCGGCCGGTCACCGGCATCGCCAGCACCAGATCCTCGGCACCGGTGCAGCGGTAGTAGTACGCGGCAATCAGCGAAATCAGCATCTGCGGCAGGCTGGCGCCGTACTCCTTGCCCAGCGCGCGCAGACGCACCACCTGGTGCGGCGAGAACTGCCCGGTGCCGCGCAACAACCCGGTGGACAGCTGATTGCCCGGCCGCGCCAGCGTCGCTGGCGGCGGCAGATCGGCCAACTGCTGCATCCAGTACTCGCGATCGCGCTGGAACCGATCGGAGTTGCGATAGTGCTGTTCCATTTCGAGCAGCGACAGTGCACTGCCGTACTGCGCAGGCGCAGGCTCCACGTCGGCCAGGTAGGCGTTATAGAGCACGGCCATGCGCTGCATCATGATCGACGCGCAATAGCCGTCCATCACCAGATGACTCACGCATTGCACCCACAAATGATGATCCTCGCCAAGACGGAACACCGCGCAATGCCATAGCGGCCCGTTCTGCAGGTCTTCCGGCTTGCGGATTTCTTCGTCGATCCAATGTTCGGCGGCATTACGCGGAGCAGGATCTGAGCTGACGTCGAAGTATGGAATCGTGCCGTTGTACGCGGGCAAGACCACCTGCGAAGGCACGCCCTCGCGCTCGACGATACACAGGCGCAGCGTATCGAACTCGTGCGTCAGCTGCATGCTGGCGCGGATCAGCACCTGGGGATTGAGCGGGCCGAACATTTCCAATACTTCGGCCAACATCAAGGTGTTGTCGGTATGCAACTTGTTGGCCACCCAAAGGCCACGTTGCGCCTTGGTCAGGGGAAAAACGGGAGAGGCGTCAGCGTGCATTGCGTGCATCCTTCTGGTGTGGCGCGCAGTCCGTCGACACCCCTCAACCGTTATGCGGTCGATGGACGCCGAATCAGCACCTGGCCTAAGAAAACGAGGGGTAAGAAACACCGCCGACCACCGACAATTGCCGGTAATACGCGATGGAAACGCATGATGAAGACGCACAGCACAGCGACTCGCACAATCGAACCCCGGTGTGCGGGTGACTCGTTGAAGCACTTGTATCCCGACAAGTTAAACGAACACTAACAATTCGCGCGGGGCCGAAACCGTGCAAAAAATCACGGAAATCGCGTGATACCTAAAATTTTTTCACTGAAGTGTGATTTGAACTAGTGTTCTGCATGCATACATCCGATCAATTTCCGCGCCGCATCCGGCGTAGGGCATGGCCGACGATACGCATGGGCTTCAAGGCGAATATGCGCGCACCACGGCAGATAAAAAGCCGCATTGAATAAGACCAATTCCAAATCAGCGTTGCCGGAATTAGGGTATTCGGCAAATCACTTCAGGAGAAAAAAGACGCGTTCAACGCGTCTGCCTCGACAAGCGCACGATCACGCGGTGGTCGCCTGATTGTCATCGGCATGCAGCACAAACGCGCGAAAAGCGTGAGTCGAACCGATCGACGGCGTCGCGCAAGGTAAGCGCAGGCGCTCTTGCTCGATGCGACGAAGCAGGTCGACTTGAAGTGCGAGATCGCACCCGACGTCGGCGCGATGGCGCATCGACGTGTTGCAGAACCTGCAGCGTCCATGCCGGTGATGTCCCTGCTGCTGCAAGCGGCGCTCGCGGCAGGAGCGCGTGCAAGATGGGCCATGTCGCGCACAGCCAGCGCTGCGGCCCAGCCGCAGCGCACTGCGGATCAGCTCAGCGGCTCGTCGGACAGATAGGTGTAGCCGGTCAGCCCCGCTTCCAACGCAGCGCCGAGTTCCTGCGCCCGCTCGGGCGACAGATTTGCGGCAGCAATGCGCTCGGCATAGGTGGCACGCAGCGTGTCCAGCTGATAGCCCACGTAGTCCAGCATGACGTCGGTGGTATCGCCGCGGCGCTGCTGTGCGATGCGATAGCCATCGCGATTCACCACGACTTCCACCGCATCGGTATCGCCGAATAGGTTATGGATATCACCCAGGATTTCCTGGTAGGCGCCCACCAGGAAGAAACCGATGCGATAGCTCTCGCCGGCATTCAAACCATGCAGCGGCAGCGAGCTGTCCAGGCTTTCGTTCTCGACATAGGTCTTGACCATGCCGTCGGAATCGCAGGTCATGTCGGCGATGATGCCGCGCCGCTGCGGCGCTTCGTTCAAGCGCTCGATCGGCACGATCGGGAACACCTGATCGATCGCCCACACGTCCGGGATCGATTCGAACACGCTGAAGTTGACGAAGTACTTGTCCACCAGCCGCTCGTTGAGCTCATCCAGCACCGGGCGATGGCTCTTTTCATCGAAGCTCAGGCGTGCGCGCACGCCATGTGCGATGGCGTAGAACAGATCGTCGATGCGCGCGCGCTGCGGCAGGTCGATCTGGCCCAGCGCATACGCGCTCAAACCTTCGGCATGGAAATGCTGGGCTTCCTGGAACAGCTCCACTGCCGGGCGCACATCGAGCTCGTCATGGATCTCGCGCAGGTGGCGGATCGCGGCCGGCTCATCGTCGTGCGCAACCGGCACGCGGCCTTCAGGCGCCTGCTCCACTTCCGACACATTGGCGATCAGCACCGCATGGTGCGCCGTCATTGCGCGCCCGCACTCGGTGACGATGCGCGGCGGAGCCAGGCCATGCTCTTCGCAGGCGCTGGCCAACGGCTGCACGATGTTGCTGGCATACGAGTGCAGGCCGTAGTTGATCGAGCAATAGCTGCGCGAGCGCGTGCCTTCGTAATCGATGCCCAGGCCGCCGCCCACGTCCACATGGCTGATCTTTGCGCCCAGGCGCGAGAGCTCCACGAAATAGCGCGTGGCCTCGCGCATGCCGTTGGCGATGTCGCGCACGTTGGAAATCTGCGAGCCCATATGGAAATGCAGCAGGTTCAGGCTGTCGGCGTACTCGGTGTCGCGCAGCGTCTTCCACAGGTCCAGCACCTGGCGCGGCGAGAGACCGAACTTGGCCTTGTCGCCACCGCTGTTCTGCCACTTGCCCGCGCCCAGCGAGGCCAGGCGCATGCGCACGCCCAGGCCGGGCTTGACGTCCAGCGCGCGTGCTTCTTCCAGCACCAGGGTCAGTTCGGAGGGCTTTTCGATGACGATGAAGGTCTGCAGGCCGAGTTTGCGGCCGATCAGCGCCAGGCGGATGTATTCGCGGTCCTTGTAACCGTTGCACACGATCAGCCCGCCCGGACGCGACAGCGCCAGCACCGCCATCAGCTCGGGCTTGCTGCCCGCTTCCAGCCCGAAGCCCTCACCGTGGTGACCAGCCAGGGTGCCGGCCACGCCACGATGCTGGTTGACCTTGATCGGATACACCGCCGTATAGCCGCCGGCGTAATCCCACTCCGACTGCGCCTGCGCAAACGCTGCCTGCAGCTTGCCCAGGCGCTGGCCCAGGATGTCCGGGAAGCGCACCAGTAGCGGCAGCTTGGCACCGGCTGCGCGCGCGGCATCCACCACCTCGGGCAGCGACACCGCCGGGCCATCGGCGGTCGGGGTGACCACCACGTGTCCGGCAGCGTTCACATCGAAATACCCGTCGGCCCAATGCGGGATCGAATAGGTCTTGCGGGCTTGGTCGAGGGACCAATCGCTCATTTCGCTGTCTCGGCTGGAATAAAAAAGGGCGTGAAGTGTAACGCCTGGCATGCGCAGGGTCCGTTACAATCCGCGCCGACTTCACGCCCCGCTCCTGGTTGGAGCGGGGCCGAGCAAGGGTCAGCCGCCGCGCAGTTTGGCTGCACGGGGCTGCACCCGACCCTCATCCGGCGCTTTGCGCCACCTTCTCCCGCCGGGAGAAGGAACCGCCCGCTTCTTTTCGATTAGGACGTCCGCATGAGCACCAACGACAACTGGTACATCGAACACTTCCAGCCGACCGGCTCGGCGATCGGCTTCCGCATCAGCGGCAAGCTGGACGAGGTGCAGTCCCCGTTCCAGAAGATCGAGATCTACCAGACCACCGATTGGGGCAAGCTGATGCTGATCGACGGCGCGGTGATGCTCACCAGCCGCGACAATTTCTTCTACCACGAGATGATCAGCCACCCGGCGCTGTTCACCCACCCTGCGCCCAAGCGCGTGGTGATCATCGGCGGCGGCGACTGCGGCACGCTGCGCGAGGTGCTCAAGCACCCGGGCGTGGAAAGCGCCACCCAATGCGATATCGATGAGCAGGTCACCCGCATGTCGGAGAAGTATTTCCCCGAGCTGTGCGATGCCAACCACGACGCGCGCGCTGAACTGCTGTTCGACGACGGCGTGGCCTATATGGCCAATTGCCCGGCCGGCAGCGTGGACATCGTGATCGTCGATTCCACCGACCCGGTCGGCCCAGCCGAGGGCCTGTTCAACAAGGCCTTCTACGAAAGCTGCTTCAAGGCCTTGAAGGACGACGGCATCCTGGTGCAGCAGTCCGAATCGCCGCTGGCGCTGCTGGACCTGATCAACGAAATGCGCACCGAAATGGGCAAGGCCGGCTTCCAGTCGTTCAAGACCCTGCCATTCCCGCAGCCGTGCTACCCCACCGGCTGGTGGAGCGTGACCATGGCCAGCAAGCAGGCCAACGCCGATTTCGCCTTCCGCCAAGCGGACGCGCAGGCCAAGGGCTTCGACACCTTGTACTACACCGCCCATTTGCACACCGGCGTGCTGGTTGCCCCACCGTTCGTGGCCAAGGCGCTGGGCGAGTAATCGCGGTTGCCCGAGCATCGCCGGCAAAAAGCGCAGACAACATTCGTTGAATCGCGGCGCTTGGATGGACGTGGCGGGTTACGGCAGCCGGCCGCGTCCGCTTGGCGATAAGCCCGGCCGGTTTGCTAGTTTTTTTCGCGTGACATGGCCTGCGTGCTTACAGCGCGCGGGCTGATGCATTCGCACCGATCAGGCTGCCGTGGTCGCGCGGCGCTGCTGGAGCGTGAGGCCAGTGCGCGGCCAGCAGCCTTCTGGCGCGGCGATCCACCGACAGCGCCGCCGTGCAATGGACGCGTCAGTTGCTGCGTCACTGCGATCCATGGGCCGACGTAGTTGAAGCCGCCCGATGCGCGGATGTGCTGCGCACGCTATAAGCGCGCCAGCACCTCTGTCTTCTTGGCGTCGAATTCGTCCTGCGTGATCAGCCCCGCATCCAGCAATTGCTTGAGCTTGCTCAGCACCTGCACCGGATCGTCGATTGCAGGAACGGCACTGGCTTGCAAGGGCACTGCTGCGCCATGCGCACCAGGCGCATGCACCACCACGCCACCGGCCGCCGCGCGCAACTTGTCGATCTCCAGCTGCTGGCGCTGTTCGTAGGCGGATTCTTCCACCTGCTGCGCATAGGCGTACACGCGTCGCGCCTGTTTCTTGGGCAGGCTGTCGATGGATGCGTAGGCACCCTGCGTGGTGCGGCACATGATGGTGGCTCCGAGCATCTGTTCGCTCATGTGCACATCGAGCACCTCGCGCCAGGGGAAATCGCGGAAGGTCATGCCGAGCAGCTTTGGGTAGACCACGATGAAGCGACGGTTGGTCAGCACCACCGCATCCGGCGACAGGTTCATCACCATCTTCTTCTGCACGGCGATGTACTCGACCTGCTCGTCGCGGGTCAGCAACTCGGTGATCTTGGGCAGGATCTTGCCCACCGCCACCGGGTCCTGTTCGTCTGTCAAGAACTGCGCCAATGCGTCCATCTGCCCTCGCCCATGGCTGAATCAGTGCGTTGACCAAGACACTACAGCAAGCCGCATGGATGGCTGTGCAATGCCGATGACCGTTTGCGGTGCAGCTTCAAATGGATTGCCGTCCGCGGCATCGCGCTGCATGCCGCGTGACCCAGAAGGGCGAGCGCTGCTGCCCGCCCTTCGACATCGCTAGTTAAAAGCGGACTTCCACTACTGCGTTCAGTACCTCTGCACGGTTGATGGTGGTGTCTTGAGCATAGTCGTAGTAGTCATTGGCGTAGACGTAGTTGGTGTACATCGCGCTCACGCTCGCATGCTTGCCGATATCGACGCCCAGGCCGAGGCTTGCGTAACCACCAAAGATTTCGTCGCTCATGTCTGCGACCTCGGCATACCATGAGCCGAGGCGGACTACCGCGAACAGCGGAGTGTCACCAAAATTGAAACGTGCCGTACCCCCGATGCCGCCAAACTTCACTGCGGGGATAAAGACATCGTCGGTTGTATCGCCGCGTTCCAGGCGTCCAATCGATCCCTCAAGTCCGATCAACGTGACCGAGCCAGCACGCCAGCGATAGCCGGCGCTGAGGCCAAGCATGTCTTGCTTATAGCCACTGAAAACCTCACCTCGACCACGCTGCACGCCGATGAACGCGCCCCTTTCAATGCGCGATTCCTCCACCCGTGTGTAGCGCGCTGCGGGGACAGGCGCTGCAGGGTAAGCAGCGGCAGGCTGAACTGCCACCGCCTCAGTCTGCTCGGTCACCGTAGTGAACCCGCCGGACGCACCAGGTTGGCTGCCGCTTCCACCGACAGCGGCCGGCGCTCCGCCAACGCCCGCTTGCGCCGGGCGCGAGGATGGCGCTGCAGGCGCGGTGGCGCCCTGGGTGCCGGTCTGCTGCTTTTGCTGTTGACGGTAGCTGTCCCAGCCGCGCGACAACGACTGCGCCGAGGCCTGAGCCGTGACGCCGAACGCCGTGCAAGCCAACAGCACTGTTGCGGTCCTTTTCATTGCATCCCCAATGAGTCGTACTCCATCGTTTCCGCATCCTTGCGCACGCAGGTGGCACCTGACGGCGTCTGGAAGTGGCGCAGTTGCGGTCGCATTCGGAGGCGCACCCGGCATCACCTGGATGTCGTACGACATCGATGCAGGCGACGCTCGAAGAGCGTGCCCGTGTTAACGCGTGCTGCAGCCCCCTGACCGCAGCCGGCACAGTGTCTGGAGTCTCAATCGCTGTCAAGAAGCGGCGTGACCGCTACCGCACGCCGGGTTGCGCTAACAGTGCCTGTCTTGAGGCAGGACGCAACGCTGGCGGGACGACACCATGGCGTAGAGTGGCAGGTCTGCATGCATTCGCTGGCACATGCCGATTCTGATGGGGTCCGCCAAACACCTGATTCCAAAAGCTGTTCCACTCCCGGAACATTTCATTTGTTAAATAAATATAATTTCCATACTCACAAGTTCTAAAATTGGGCAGACCGATCCTCGCGATCACCGTGAACCTGCGCAACGCGTGACAGCTCCGCGCCGCCAAGGTCTGGAGAACTGCCATGCACTACCAGCCGCTGGACGTGTCCAGCCTGCACCTCGTCACTCCCGTTCTGCTCAAGCAAGGCACCCGGCTGCTCGAGCCGGACGTCTACCGCACCCATGTGAACGGGCAACCGGCAGTGGTCAAGGACTACGGCCGCTATCGCCGCACGCTGTTGTCGCCGATCGCCCGGCTCATGGTGCGCCACGAGGCCAGGATGCTGCGGCAGTTGCAGGGTTGGCGGCATGCACCGGCCTTGCTCGGCACGCTGGGCGGGCTGGCGCTGGGCATGGAATTCATTCCAGGCGACACGCTCAGCGCCAGCACCGTTGTGGGCCAGGAGGTCTTCCAGCAATTGCAGCAGGCGCTGCGCCGGCTGCATGCGTTCGGCATCACCCATAACGATCTGCACGGCACCAATGTGGTGGTCAGTGCCGGCGTGCCGGTGCTGATCGATTTCACCTCCGCGTGGCGATTTCCGCGCTGGCTGCGGCGCGGCACGCTGGCGCGTCAGCTGCAGCGCAGCGACGTGGCCAATTTTCAGAAAATGCGCCAGCGCCTTGCCGGCATCGCACCGACTGCCGACGAATCGGCCCGCAGTGCCGAACCGCGCTGGGTGCAGGCGATTCGCAGCGGCTGGAAGCGGCTATATCGGCGTTTGAAAGGCAAGGCGTGATCAGCGCTGCTGGCTCACGGCGACTGGGCACACCGTTACGCCCAGCTACTGCGCTGATGTCGTCGGTTTGATCTGCAGCACAGACATCCTTCGAGCGCGCCATGCCGGGTGCTGCGATGCAGTGGCAATGGCGCTCCCGCATTTGCAGGCACAGCGACGCGAGCAATTCCCGATGCGCGTCGCTGTGTTATTGCACTCCCCCATCACTTTGCTGCTGCCGAGTCGGCAACCGCCGGCACGCGATAGGCGATCAAGCGCGGCGCTTGCGCGATGAAGCGGTCGAGCACGCCGTCAGCGAGCTTGACCGGGCCGCCGAAGCGCGTGGCGCCGGGAATCGTTGGGATCTGGCTTGCGACGGCGGCGATCGCAGCCGCCTCGGCAAACAAGGCCGGCGCCTGCGTGTGGCCGCGATTTGCCGCATCCAGCCCGGCTGCCGTCTTCTGCAGGGCCTGGCCCCAATCCTCCATTGCCTCCAGCCAGGGACGCGATTGCTCGGCAAAGCCCTTGTCGGCGACGCCGTCGCGGATGATCTGCGGTGCCGCAGCCAGTTCGTCGGCAGCGCGTGCCAGTTCGGCAATCGCCTCCGTGCGCGTTGCCGCATCGCCAAGCGCGATTGCCTCGCGCACATGATCGAGCACGGCCTTCAAGCGTGGAGCCTGTTCCTGCCACGGCTGGCTGCCAAAGGTTGGCGCCAGATGCTGGGTGTCGAAGAAGGTCAGCAAGGCCGCAGCCACGCGCGCATCGCCGCCGGCCAGATCGCGCGCCGCCGCATGCCAGGTGCGTTGCGCGTCGTAGTCTTTGTCGTTCCAGGCGAACGCGGTCACACCCATCACCGCGACGCGGCTGGGCGCTTCCTGGTTCATCGGGTTGGAGACGATGCCCGACAACTCGGCCGACAGACCCGCCTCGCGCCGCGCATACGGCGCCATCAGCAGGCGCCCGGCCGACGTTTCGAAATCGTTGACCGGGTAGTTGTCCCACAACAGCGTCTTGCGACCGAACGCCTTGGTGGCCGCGCGCGCATCGGGAATGGAAATAGCCGGCGGCACCACATCGGTGCCGGTCCACTGCACCACGATCTTCGGGTCAAGATGCTTGCGCAAGGCTTCCTTGTACGGGCTCTCTTTGGCGTCGTAGTACTCGGTCGGCACCATGATGAGTTCAGCGGCCGCATCGTGGCGCGCGACCAGATCGGCCTGCACCAGATTGAGCAGATGCGACTGCGCGATACCGGCCGCCTGCGCGCCGGACTCGCCAAAGGTGGTCTTGTCGCGTTCGCAATTCCACTTGGTGTATTCGATATCGTCCAGCGCCACGTAGAAGCTGCGCACGCCCAGCGCACGGAACGCATCGAACTTGCGCAACAAGGCCTTGGCATCGGCCGGATCGGAGAAGCACACGGTGGGGCCAGGCGAAATCGCATAGACGAAATCGACGTGATTGCGCTTGGCGGTAGCGGCCAGCTGGCCAAGCGCCTTCAAGGTCGCCCTCGGGTACGGCTCGCGCCAGCGATCGCGCGCGTAAGGGTCGTCCTTGGGGCTATAGATGAAGGTGTTGGCCTTGGTGCGGGCGAGGAAATCGATGTGCTTGCTGCGATCGCTCATCGACCACGGCGCGCCGTAGAAGCCTTCGATGGTGCCGCGGATCGGCATGGCCGGGTAATCCTGGATCGTCAACGTCGGGATGGCCGGCCGCTCGACCAGCTGCCGCAGCGTCTGCGCCGCATGGAACAGGCCATCGTCGTCGTGGCCGGCCAGCGTGATCAGGCTGCCGCGATCGAGCGCGACGCTGGCCAACGTGTAGCCTTCCTTATGGGTGTCCTGGGTCGCCTTGCTGCGCGTCAGCGCATCGCGCACCACGGCCGCATCGCCGGTGCCGAGCACGATGTGCGGGCGGTCCAGCGCGGCAGGCAGGCGTGTGGCGGTCGCAATCTTGGTGACGCCGGCGCTGTCGAGAATGTGGCGCACCAGCGCCACCGTGGCCTTGTCCGCGCCAGGGGCCACCACCAGCACCACCGAGCGGCCCAAGGTCACGGTTGCGCCATCCAGCGTGATCGAGACCGGCGTCGGATAGATCGCCGGCTGGGTGACCGGTTCGGTCACGGCCTGTGCCAACGCCGGAGCAGCCAGGCCCAACGCCACCAATACCGAAAGCAGGCGCACGCCCGGCGTACTGTTGCGTGGCTTCATCTCGAACTCCGGTATTGGAATGGTATTACGCCCTAGAGTAGGCAAGTCGGGCGGCGGCGACAAGCGCGGCCGGGATTGCCATCTGGCCAGCGCTAGGTTGCCGTGCGGTGACTTCAGCCCGTTTCTGCATCGCAATCCAGAAAGGTGCGGCAGCGATACATGGCGGTATTGAAATGGTATGAAAAGTGGGGCGTTTGCGCCTGAGAGCGGCCTGGCGCGGATGCACCCAGCCGTGCATCAGCCGCGGTGATGCGCGCACAGCCAACGCAGTCAGCGCACGTGGCGCGCCGCAGAACTTGGGCGGTCGGGTTCCTGTGAGTCGTGCAATGCCTGCAATGCGCCTGATCCAGCGCCACTAGCTGCGGTGCTGGCTCAGCAATACGTGGCCCGGGCATCGTCGTTGCGCCGGCAGAGGGCAGCAAACCCCTCACCACCCACCGCACATCCGGCAAGCAGCGGGCGCCGCGTTGCGAACCTACAGCGCGTCGCTATCCAGCTCGCCGGTACGGATGCGTACCACCGTGCCCAGGTCGTACACGAACACCTTGCCGTCGCCGATCTTGCCGGTACCGGCCGCCGCGACGATCGCCTCGACCACGCGCTCGGCCTGGTCGTCGGTCACCGCCACTTCGATCTTCACCTTGGGCAGGAAATCGACCACGTATTCGGCGCCGCGATAGAGCTCGGTATGGCCTTTCTGCCGGCCGAAGCCCTTGACCTCGGTCACCGTGATGCCCGCCACCCCGCAGCCGGCGAGCGCTTCGCGCACATCGTCGAGCTTGAACGGTTTGACGATGGCCATGATCATTTTCATCGGTGCAGGTCCCAGGGCATGACGGCCGCGCAGCATACCGTGGACGGGCGCAACACTCATCCAACCGCGCGCCGCCATCACCGCGGACGACAGCCGAATGGGACTATCCTTACCGCCTGCCGACTGCCTTGCCGATGTCCGCGTGTCCCGGCCTGCACTAGGCTTCCTACGGACCTGCGGAGAACACCATGATCGATTTCAACCAGCTCGACGACCTCGCCCGCCGCCTCAGCGACCTGGTGCCGCCGGGCCTGCGCCAATCGCGCGAAGAACTGCAAAGCACCTTCAAGGGCGCGCTGCAGGCCGGCCTGGGCAAGCTGGACCTGGTCACCCGCGAAGAGTTCGATGTGCAGCGCGCGGTCTTGCTGCGCACCCGCGAAAAACTCGACGCGCTGGAGCAGACCGTCGCCGCACTGGAGGCGCGCGCGCCCGGCACGCCACCCGCTGCACCGCCCACCATCCCCTGACTGAAGGCCACCACCATGAGTCTGGCGCTGGTGCACAGCCGTGCCCGCGTGGGGGTGCATGCGCCTGAGGTTCGGGTGGAAGTGCATCTCTCCGGCGGTCTTCCTTCCACCCAGATCGTGGGCCTGCCCGAAGCGGCAGTGCGCGAATCGCGCGAACGCGTGCGTGCCGCCCTGCTGTGCGCACAGTTCGAATTTCCCGCCCGGCGCATCACCATCAACCTGGCACCGGCCGATTTACCGAAAGAAGGCGGCCGGTTCGATCTGCCGATCGCCCTCGGTATCCTGGCTGCCAGCGGGCAAATCGACCGCCAGGCCCTGGCCGATTACGAATTCCTCGGCGAGCTTGCGCTGACCGGCGAGCTGCGCGGCGTCGACGGCGTGCTGCCCGCGGCGCTGGCGGCCGCGCAGGCCGGGCGACGGCTGATCGTCCCGCTCGCCAACGGTGCCGAAGCGGCCATCGCTGGACACGTCGAAGCCTTCACCGCGCGTACCCTGCTGGATGTCTGCGCCACGCTCAACGGCAGCCAGAAAGCGCCCGCCGCCGAGCTGGCAGTGCAGGCGCTCGGCGCCCGCGCCCTGCCCGACATGGCCGACGTGCGCGGGCAACCGCACGCCCGCCGCGCGCTGGAGATCGCCGCTGCCGGTGGGCACCACCTGTTGCTGGTCGGCAGCCCTGGCTGCGGCAAGACCCTGCTGGCCTCGCGCCTGCCCGGTCTATTGCCCGAAGCCAGCGAAGCAGAAGCACTGGAAACCGCTGCGATCACCTCGATCAGCGGCCGTGGGCTGGATCTGGCCCGCTGGCGGCAACGCCCCTACCGCGCCCCGCACCACACCGCCAGCGCAGTGGCCCTGGTCGGCTGTGAATTGGCAGAGTCAGCGCAACTGGGCAAAGAGGATGCAACTCTCAGTAGCCCCTGCCGCCCCTCTGGTACGGGGGTGGCGACGCCGGCGACCTGCAGCTGTAGCTGCAGCCCGGGTGCAGTACGGCCGAAGCGAGGGGCCACGCAACACCGGCAACACCGGCGCCGCTCAGGCGGGGTCCAGCAAACAAGCCGCCACGGAGTTCGGATGTCGCCATTGAGCTCGCGGCAAAGGCTTTCAATAGCTTTGCCTCTTGATAGATCTGGAACGCAACGTCGGAGCAGGATCTGGGCAATTCGAGCTCTCGGAACAACCACGTCTTGAGGGTTGAGGTCAGATCTCCTGCTGCCCTTCTGCATCTCGGAGCCGGCCCCGCAAGAACTTTCCTGTGAAGCCTTTGAGCTCGCCGCGCTCGAACAGTTTGGCCTGGAACTTGAAGTCGCGCGTGATGCGCACAATGAGGAGCTGCTCGAAGTCGCCTTGAGACTTCACGTGGACCCGATCGCTAGTCTTCTCAGGCGAGATCGTCTTCACCTCGACCCGCTTGCCCGCGATTGTTCCATCAGATCCTGCCCTGCGGCTACCATGGCGCCGAAGACCGAACCTGATCTCTGCGTAGATCTCGCCAAGCTCGCCCCATATCTGCAGGTAGCGACCGGTGTTCTCAAAATGGCGTTCTGCACAGCCAACCAGCTCGTGGAAGATCTCCGTCTGCTCTATAACACTACGCGGAAAGCCCTCCCTGCTCTCAAATGGCATGACGGCTTCGATTTCGTCGTCATCTTCCTCGGGTTCGTTAGCCAGCTGGGCATTGATCCACTCCCAGCTGATCCATTCGCCATCGTCCCATATGCCGTCGCCGTGCTTGATTTCGACTCCTGTCATTGCGCAGCGGTGACCGTTCATAAGAGCTTTGAGGGGGCAGAGGGGCTGATCGCCAAGCTTAACCAATCCCCAAGACATCGCGTGGGTTGCGGCTAAGAGAGGCGCAAATTCCGCGCACCCAAGCGCCAAAGGACCGCGCCGCGGCAGTGAGCCGGAGCTTCTCGGCTTGCATGAGGGAGATATCTTTCACGCCCATGCCACCGACCCCTGACTGGTGCAACCCATCAAGTAGTAGCCGGTGGGGCCGGCGGCGCCGCCTGGGGCGCTTGCCCAGTGTCAGGCGCCACCTGATCTGCAACAGCAATCTTCTTCCTCAACACGCGAGGCACGGCTGGGACTCCGCTCCGCTGTAGATAGGCCGCGTACTTTTGCTGCAACCGTGTGGAAAATGGCGGAAGCAACCGTCCCTTGCGGCAGGCGATCCAAGCTTCTCTGGGCTTGATTTCCATATCTTTAAAACCGAACCGATAAGACTTTCCATCCAGCATCGCATAGATAGTGAATTGATCGTCTCGATCTCGGATTTCACCGTAGTTCTCGCCGATATCAATTTTCGATTGATCGATTAGCTCACCTTTCAACAGATACAAATCTGGATACTTTTCGACGCCCTCTCGTCTGACGGCGTCACACTCAGGCCGAATATTGACCCAGATCGTCTTAGTCGCTTTCGGCTGCTGAAACACATCCCCTGGAGCACTACTACTCACGTGCAGCCGCTTAGCGTCAAGGAAACGTTCGCCACTCAATACGAGCTGGAGCGTCTTCTCGTACTTCTCCGGGTTTTGTTCGTGCTTCTCATCGATATCGGGAACGAAATGGGTTAGATCCAGCGGTAGCTGGTCCATGCGAGAAGCGACCAAACGCGTAATTAACTTTCCCAAATCATCGGCTGGCGTAGGACCATCTTTGCTATAGCTTTCCCAAAGCATCACAGGCCAATGGGGGCTGCGATCGTGCAGATCCATGAAAAGCTCATTTAGCGCTCGTACACTTTCCTGCTCCCACGTCTTCAGGGTATAGACCGAAGGAACCTCTGCAGCCCATTTGTTCAAGACTGCATAAATTTGATCACCGACCTCCCCCTTGTCTTTCAGCAGGATCCGCCCGGAATCAAGATGATCCTTCATGTCGGCATGAACTTCCAGAACAGCTCGAACATCATTGATGTTCTCGTTCGTAAAAATCACGACCGGAGTGTGGCGATGCGCACCCAACGCCCGAATGAATTCGACATTGTCTTGGTAAAGTCCCGCTTTCTGATCGTCACTCAGCCTGGCTTCCGGAGGAGATAAATCCCAATCCATCATCACGAATGCGACGTTCGAATAGTTCCGCAGCATCGAAGTTTTTGGCAAGCTTTGATGAACGATTGCCAAGCCGCCCGCAGCCCTAATCGTGTCTAAAATTGCGGTAATGCCCGGCTCTTTACCTGTATCAGCTTGGTCGTCAATGATAACGGCCACACCGCTAAAAAGCCCTTGAATATCCGCTGACATCAGGCGTCCTCCTTGACGAAATTAACAACTAGATTTGCGCCTGATAGCACGCGCTCCGACTTGCTGGCGACATCGATGGTGTAGTCATGTCGGTCGAGCAACTGCCTGGCGATGTAAAGCCCTAGCCCACGCCCTTCCTCGGCCTTTCCGGAATAAAATGGCTCGAAGATGTAGGGCACATCGTCCGCCCGGATACCCGGACCATTGTCTGCAAAGACCAGCTTGCCTTCATCGCCATCGAGCAGGATCTCGATCTCTCGCGGTTCTGGGGCGCTCTTGAGCCAATACATCGCATTATCGAAGAGATTCAGCAAGACCTGAAGCAAAACCGCATCGGTCGTCTTGGCCATCAGCGGTCCACCACTTTCGGTGATGCTGACTCTGATGCCCGTGCGATCGAGCATCGCCCTGAAAAGACGCTCAACTTTGCTGACAAGATCCAGTACCTTGATATCCTTACGACGCTGCTTGGTGCTCTTGAACAGCAGCTGCATGTCTTTGAGCTGATCAGCGATGAACGCCAATCCGCCACGGATTGATAGCAGCTCACGCTTGAGAGCTTCTCTATCTATTTCGCCCGAGCGCCCCACTTGGGCGATCAAGGCATCCGTAGAGGTGGTCGCAGTTCGAATTGCCAGTGTCAGGTCATGAGTGGCCGATTCGACAGAGAGTCCTACGCCTGCCAGATGCTCGGTGGTTTCGGCACGCTGTACGAGGTAGCGGCGCTCTTGCTTGTACTGGCGCGTGGCCTCGCCGAGCTTTTCCCGCACCTCAGGAGGGGTACCGGTTTCGCGCGCAGCCGCGACTGCAAAGTCCAGTGCGGCCTGGACCGCGTTTTCCTTGAAGACCGTGACGTCCTCGCTGCGCTCCTCGTTGATCTTGTATTGGGCGTAGGGCTTTTTACGAACCCATGCCAGTAAGATCTGGAGAAGCGCCCTGAAGTCGCTGGTGGGGTTGCCGGTTTCTACCAGCCCTTCGCGGCTCGTCTTGTCGCGCAGTCCTGGGTTGCCCTCCTGACTAATGCGCACCTGACCAACGACCTGATCATTACTCAAAAACTCGCTTGCCTTGACAGTACCGCGGCGCACATCAATCAGTAGCCAATCGTCATCCGCGTCGCCATAGGGATAGACACGGATGCCGTCGCGGTAGAGATAGATGCGATGCTGGCGCAACAGTTCCTTATCAGCATTGTCGAGTCGATATTTTGCCCTGGCGTTGGGCGCGAAATCGAAAACAAAAAACTCGAACTCGAATGGACCTGACTCTATGGGCCGGTCGACCGGCGGGCCGAAAGTGTCGCGGTAGATCCGCATACCGGTCAGCTCTGGATCGTCCAGCGCAATGCGGTGTCTGGCACCATCGATGTTGAAGTCGAAGGTCGCGCTCTTGGGATTGAAGCTACCCTCGATATGGAAGACGGCTCGATTCTGAAGCAAGCCGGAGAGCTCGCTCTGCCGAACATCGGCAAAGGGCTGATAGACGCCGTTGCGATAGATCGCCAGATCGAACTGATCGTCGGAGACGTCACCTTCTTCGCCCAGCGCAAAGATGGACTGTAGACGCATCAAATCGTTATAGACGCCCTCGACCTTACTTTTGGACCATGTGCTGGAAAGCTGGCCAATCTCGATGTGGGTGCCGTGTTTCGGCCGCTTGACAGTATTGACGCCAATCTCAATTTGCTTGGATTGGATCAACTGAGCGGGATCGACTTCCCTCAGTGTCAGGCGCAGGTCGTCAAGAAACATGGCCTCTTGGTTGCTGTCGATGAAGTTTTCGTCGTAGGCGGACAGGTCCATGACGACCACGTGTTCAGCTGTAGATGCACGCGTCTTGGTGGTCAAGGTAATCTTGCGGCCCAGCTTGAGCAATGCGAAGCGGCCGATACCTTTCTCACCCTGGATAATGCGGCCTTTCTTGGTCGTGCCCTTCTTGGCGAGCTTGCCCTGCAGCTTGAGCGGCGTGGCCGGGTTGGCCCAGTGATTCTCAATCACATCCTCGTTCATGCCCACACCATCGTCTTCGATGATGATTTTTGAGCCGTCCTTGCCGACGAAGCTCTCGTCAAATCCTTCGAAGCTCACCTTCACCCATGTGGCATCAGCGTCATAGGAATTCTTGATCAACTCGACCAGCGCAACGCGCTCATTTTTGATGAGCTGGTCGCCCAGCATCGTCAACAGTCGAGCATAGGGACGAAGTTTTAGGGCTTTTGGTCGGCTCATAGGTGTGCGATCAGGATGAATTCTTCGGCGTAAATGGGGTTGCTCGTACGCGTGCGAGTGTACTTCCCGCTAGCGTCCCGAAAGGGGGTAGCGCTCTTGTTGGAGATCCGCCGGCGGGTCGCGCGCACACGCTTAAAGCCCGCCTCCAGTAGGGATTCGGCCAGATGGGAGGCGTTGTCGATCTGCACGTCCCGATACCTTGTATTGCCGATGACAAACACCGCCATACCCTTGTCGGTCAGGAACTCCCTGCAGCGCTTGGCCATCTTCTGCATATCCAGGAAGTATTGGGCTACAGCGCGAGCAGCCTGGGGATCCTGCTCGTAGAGCGTGAAAACGATCTGCGTGCCGGTCTTGTTGAGTCCCGCGTGCTGCTTGCGCAGATTCAGGTCGTGCTGGGAGGTGCCAATCGATCCTTGCCGCAGCGTGCGGTGGTCGTTGGCATAGCCTAACCACAGAGATGAGAGCTGATGGAGATCAGCGTATTCGTAGGACGTCACATAAGGCGGACTGGTGACGATTAGGTCCACTCGCTCGTTGGGTGCCTCGACGGTCAGAACATTGGCCAGGCGGATATCCGGCACCGGCCCGATCGCCTTCTGGGCTTCATCGAATGCCGCTGCCATCAGTTCGACTTGGGCCAGAAAGGCGACTTGGACGTTCTCAGCGGCCTTGGTCCCGTCAAAAGCAGGCTTGACTGATCGTTGCTGCCACTGCGAGCAGGCCTTCAGAATGGCTGAGAAGGCGCAGTGCAAGACCGGCCGGTAGCGAGAGCGGGGTGATACCGCCGCATTGATGGCATTGAGCAGCTTGGCCAAGTCATTGAAAGCGGACTGAGAGAACCAACGGTTCAATCGGACTACGGCCTCAGCACTGAGCTGGTGTTGGCTGGACGCAGTCGCCATCATCTCAGCTATCTGGACTCCCTTCTGGCGGAGTACCGAACCAGAGCAGTGCGCGCTCTTGACTTTGGCGATCAGGGTGGCCACGGGGTTGATATCGCACCCCCAAAAGGCCAGACCCGCACGCCTTGCTTCATGCGCCACGGTTCCGCAGCCGCAGAAAACATCACCAATCCGCCGTACCTGATGGCCTTCCTGCTCACTGTAGGCAAGTGCCCGGGCCGTCAGGAAGGCGGGGAACTTGGCCGGATAGGCGTGGATGCGGTGCAGGCGCGGCTCGGGCAGCTCGTCCCGATCCCAAGCCCCTGTCAGGGGCGCATCTTCCAGCCGATAGCGCGCAACGCGCTCGGGTGATGTCAGCTCAACAAAGTCCATCTCGTCGTGCCTCCTGGGGCTGCAGCAGCCGTAATTTCACTCTAGCATAATTCATTTGATGCATGCCATGATTCACGCACAATGAGTCCATCATCCGCCCTTCAGGCAGCCGAACTGGTCACGGCCGCAAGAGCTTCAACTAAGTTATCTCAGAGAGATTTCGGTGCGCGTGTGGGCAAAAGCCAGGGATTGATCAGCAAGTACGAGAGTGGCCACGTCGCACCGCCAGCAAGTGTACTGATTCATTGCATGAATATTCTGGATAGCCGTATTCATGATGCAGAGCCACCACAAAGTGGCTGGGAGGCGGTCCAGATCGCACTTGCCCAGCTGCAGAAGGCCCTGGCCGCGGTAACGCCTCGCCAATACTGATCTCACCGCACGAAACGCAATTCCCCCACACTCCACCCTGTTCTTTACCGCTCCTCTGACCGAGCCATCTCCGATGCAGATCCGCACCGTCCACCCTTTCCCCGCGCGCATGGCTCCAGAGCTGGCCCTGTCTTCTCTGGCCGACTTGCCTGCGGGCAGTGTTGTGCTGGACCCGATGTCCGGCTCAGGCACCGTCCTGCGACAGGCATTGGCGCTAGGCCATGAGGCCATTGGATTCGATATGGACCCCTTGGCCGTCCTGATGAGCCGGGTGTGGACCACGCCAATCGAAGAACAAGTGGTCGAGCGTGAACTGGCACTCTTGATGGCTGAGGCGGCACAGGTCGACCTGCGCCAGCAGAAATTGCATTGGCACGATCGAGAGACTCAGGAGTTTGTAAATTTCTGGTTCGGCGCGCCACAGCGACGGTCCCTAACGCGCCTGGCTTACGTGCTTGCCAAGCGCCGCGTCACAAAGCTAACGCCCGCAAGAAGTGCCGCGATTGATGTGCTATCCATTGCACTGAGTCGCCTGATAGTCACAAAGGAGCAGGGAGCATCTCTCGCCCGCGACACCTCCCACAGCCGCCCCCATAAGGTCGCTGACGGATCCAACTACGACGTAGAGACCAACTTCTTCAAGTCAGTGCGGCAATTGGTACAGCGATTGCTTGACCAGCCGCCTCCACGCGCTGCCCAAGTCCAGTTAGGCGATGCGCGCAACCTGGTGCTGTCCCCACGCAGCGTCGATGCTATCTTGACCTCTCCGCCGTACCTCAATGCCATCGACTATATGCGAGGACACCGTTTGGCGCTGGTCTGGCTGGGTTATACGCTGGGCCAGCTGCGTGCAATTCGCTCCAGCACGATCGGTGCCGAGCGCGCGGCCGATCTGGATGATGGCCCGTTGGTCCGCTTGGTCGCCGAGGCGATGTGCCCGCTCGACGAGCTTGAGTCACGCCAGCGCAAGATGGTGGAGCGCTATGCGGGCGATCTGCTGCGCATGCTTAAGCAGGTCGAGCGCGTACTATCGAACACAGGCCACGCCACGTTCGTGGTTGGCAACTCGTGCTTGAAGGACATCTTTATCCGCAATTCGGACGGAGTTGCTGAGGCCGCTGCGCGCGCAGGCCTCGTGCTGACCGAGACTCGTGAGCGCGACCTGCCGGCGGGAAGCCGGTATTTGCCAATGACTGCTCATGGCTCGTTGTCGAAGAGGATGAGGACAGAGACGGTAATGACCTTTCGACCTGGAGGTCAGTGATGTTTTCATATCTCACTCGATCGCAAGCGAGGCGGGCTTCCGCTTGGCACAAGTGGAGCTTGACGATGACTGCCGAGCCGTTCGAAATTTGAAGGCAAGGTTGCCAGCATGGACAAGAGCTCTGTTGGGCCACATCAGAGCCTAGAAGGCTAACTCAGCTCTCATCCCATACCTCAATGACCAACCAATCATTCGGTTCACAACCAAGAATTGCCTCACGATAGAAGCGACTTCGCCTACTCGATATCGGACCATCGACAATGTCGCCCTCACCGACAATCCAAACATCCCGCGCACCCGGTGGCCCTTGGAGCAGAATCGGCGCGACCCACCGCGCCTGTGCTGAAAAGATGTCGGGGTAGCCATTGCCATTTACCACAAGCTTGGCGCAGTTTTCACTAACAAGCTTTTTCAGCCATTGAATTCCATCGATCCTTGCTTGCCAAATAGCTAAACGCTCCCCGCCAGCTCCACCGATACGGCTTGGTTCTTTTCCATCCAACTTATAGACTTGAATCATCCATCCAAGCATCAACACATCCTCGGACTATTTTTGAAAAATATTTGACCAACAAAAAGTCTGATATTTTCCTGCGCGAAATATATTTTACAACCAAACCGACACGTGGTGGGAGAACTTCAGGGCGATCGTCATCGCCACCCTCAATTGATCGCAAGTCCATAGGTTGTGCACTTTGTAGAGACTATGGTGCACGGGCCGGTGTACGCACTATGGTGCAGGAGGGAGGACCAGGACGGGCCTTTGCCGATACAATCCACGCGAACGCAGAAGCAACAGGAGGCGGCATGGGCAGGGAATGGGGACTGCTGGCGCTGGTCGCGCTAGGAAGTACGGCGCAGGCGCAAAAGGCCGATATCAATCTCGGCAATGGTCAGACGATGATCACGCTGTCGCAGATGTCCGAAGCGTTCGAAGGCATCGGGCGTCCAAATAATGAGCGATGGTGGCCGATCGGGCGATCAGGCTTCGAGATCGATTTGATGACGACCAGTCACGTCGGGAGCGTCTGGAGGGTGTGGCTTCGTCATGCCGTAAACGGCGAGTTTAAAACCATGCCAACCGCTGCCTTTGTGACAATGCGGGAGGAGCATGACTGCGATCGATCCAGCTCCACCACCATGGAGGCAATCACTTACGACAAGGCTGGCAAGGTCCTGTTTCGCAGTTCAACGCCTGGCCAGCCGGAGCGCGTCACGCCAGACACAAACATTGAATTTGTGCATAGGTTTGTATGTAACTGATCCCACGGCACCGACCGGAGCTAACCAACGCGACCAGCTCCCACTGGCGGTCAGTTTTCTTGCAGGGCCATTTCTGTCTGTCTTCCGCCCGTGACCAACGGCCGGCGCATCACGCCGCGCGGCCGCACCAGGCCAGCCGGCATCTTCGACGTGCCAGGGAGTGCCGCGGCCGCTGAACGTCGCCAGCGAAACCGCCGCCGCCAGGCTGATCGCATCGTCATAGTTCGTACCCGCTGTACAAGCTATGACGGTTCCACCTCTCAATCATCTCTGCATGCGGCCGATGCTCCGAGGTATAGACCGACATCGCCGGCATAGGCGAATAGCCCTCTTCGGCCCGGTCTCTTGAACATGCGGAACGGTAGGCGGCCAGTTGCGTTCGGCCGCCGTAGCGATCCTGGATTACTGAAGCCAAGAAGCTTTGCGACATCTCGTGCCTGGATGAGCGCGCCATAGGTTTTGGCCAGCCAGATGTCTGATACGCCTTCAACGGGGTCTAGTGAATCGCCCATACACACTCTCAGAGTTGCGTTCGGTTCACCGAGAACTTAGCGCCACCCGGAGAAATATTCAGCCATCGAAATCCCCAGCATTTGCGCAGCTTCTCTGCCGGGTAGCCAAGCTGCCTGCGCGCACAGACCGACGTCCCCCCGCTCTGAGTAGCGGCCGGGTTTAGAGTCCGGGGTTGATGATATCGGTGTTGGCCAGCTGTTGGGCATACGCAGATGGCGTCATGCCGCCAATGGCCTTCTTGGGTCGCTCCTCGTTGTATTCGCGTCGCCAGCGTTCGATCTCGGTACGCGCATGCAGCAGGGTTGGGAACCAGTGCTCGTTGAGGCATTCGTCGCGCAGCCGGCCATTGAACGATTCGACGTAGGCGTTCTGGTTTGGCTTGCCAGGCTGGATCAGCCGTAACTGCACGCCACGCGCATGTGCCCAGGCCACCATCGCTTTGCCGCAAAACTCCTTGCCGTTATCTGTGCGGATCACCTGTGGCAAGCCGCGACTGTGCGCCAGCCGATCCAGCACGCGTGTCACGCCATGGCCCGAGATTGCGCGCTCCACCTCGATGGCGATCGCTTCGTGGGTTGCATCGTCCACGATCACCAGACACTTGATCACTCGGCCTTCGGCGCTGCGGTCGAACACGAAATCCATCGACCACACCTGATTGGCCTGCGATGGCCGCAGCAGCGGCTGACGCTCTCCTATCAGCACCTTTTTGCGCTTGCGGCGCCGGACCTGCAGCTGCTGCTCGCGGTACAACCGCTCCACACGCTTGTAGTTCACGATGCGTCCTTCCTGTCGTAATTTGAGATAGATCATCCCCACACCATAACGGCGATGGCGATGCGCCAACGCACAGATGCGTTCGCGCAGTTCGACGTTGCGATCTTCGCGCGGGCAATATCGCAGCGCACTGGCGCTCATGCCGATCACTGCCAACGCACGACGCTCGCTGGCACCACGCCCGATCCACTCGCGCACCAGCATGCGACGCGCCGGTGCGCTCACCACTTTTTTCGCAGTGCATCCTTGATCAGGTCGTTCTCGAACAGCTGCTCGGCCAGCAACTTCTTCAGCCGCGCGTTCTCGGACTCAAGGTCCTTGAGCCGCTTGGCATCGGGCACGCTCATCCCGCCGAACTTGCTGCGCCACAGATAATAGGAAGCCTCGCTGAAGCCATGCCGCCGGCACAGGTCCTTGATCGCCACACCGGCATCAGCTTCGCGCAGGAAGCCGATGATCTGTTCTTCAGAAAAACGCTTCTTCACGTCCAATCTCCTCGAGTTAGGGAATTGGACTCCAAACTGAGGTGCTACTCAAAATCGGGGGGGCGTCGTGACTAAAACCCCATCAGTCTCCTCGTTGTGGATGCTATCAGTTAGATACAGGCTTGGCCTGGGCCTGATTCAGCGCATAACCGACGCTAGAGGGGGCAGATTCAGCGCATAGATGAGCCTTGATGTAGCGCCCTCGTTAATTCGATGTTGGAAAAGCCAACATCAATGGGGAGACGTCGAAGTACGGATCAGATGCCATCTAGATTATTTTGTGGCGGTGCTCCAGCCTTTTAACACGCTTCGAATTCTTGAGTTGCAACTCCTCGTACTGCGTGATGTGACGAATCAGGCGATTCCTGAATAGGCGGATGTAATGCATTTCCGCCTGCTCCCCTCTCTCTTTCTCAGGTAGCGCGTCAAGGCTTGCTGGGAGTTGCGTGGTCTGATGATGAACGTGCATGGGCTTCAGCAGCCAGCGCGGAACGTCAGCTATGCCACCCCAAGGCTCTCCACCAGCAAACGGAAAGCCTCTCAGCCATACATGCAAATGCTCTGAGCCAAGTTCGCCTGCATCCACACGCCTTACCATGGCTAACGCAAATTCAGGGTCGTCAGGCTCACGATGCGCGTCAATTACATATGTGCACAAACCAGCGATCTGAACCTCTAAAACCAAAAATCTCCTTTTCCGCCGATGCCCTTGAACAAAGCAATCCTCTGAATCAGATGTAATTATTCGTCCAGCCCATGTGTGCCCATGAGGATTTGGCTGCGCCTTGAGATAGTCGTTGACGGCTTGGAACGCGCTGCGTGAGCGACAGAACAGCGTCTCAGCATCCTCTGCGTCTTTCTCGGGCGATCTTGGACGCACATCGACCACTCTCTTGTCTTCCGGACCAAGAGTTGTCATCGAGGCAGCTTCGACTTGAAGCTCGGGATCTGGCAGGACTATAGCCACCCCACTAACTACCTGCGCCTCTTTTACAACAGGCCGCCTAGTAACTGATAGCATGTCTACCGCAGTGTCAACGAATGCAAGTGCGGGAAATGATGATTGGATAGTGCGCCGCGCACCCTTTCGACTTCCCACCAAAGGTAAAGACTTATTTTCTGTAGCAAGCGGTGCGCCCGTCTTCGCGACGACAGGCTTCAGGTCCGTAGCCTTCTCTTGACTTGTATGTTCCGTAATCAAGTCGAAGTCACTGAAGGGAAGTGGCGCATTCGCTCCGTGGATGTGGAGCAGGAGCCAGCGCCTCCTATTATTAGACGGCTGCAATGGCGTCGCGCGGAAGGTCCACTCAGCTGGTTCACGGTGAGGTGGCCAGATCATAGGCAGGCGAGTGCGATTCGCCATAAGCTTCTGGTGGATCATCCTCGCAGAACGATTTGCACCACGCTCGAAAAGTAATCTAGACAGGGCTTTTGCGTTGTAGGCAGATCCGGAGAACGATGGCGCCGCACAGAAGGTCACGTGACTTCCTTCGATTTTTGTACCGGGCAGCCAAGGCGTTGCAGCGCCATAGTCTTGGTTAACATCGAGCATGCCGCCAATTACACAGGGAACCACAGCGGGATCAAATAAGTACCAGGCATGGAGAATTTGCCATCCAGGCACGACGAGCTCCGCACCTTCCTCCGTATCAAAGATCCAACACTCCGCCGCAAATTTTCGTCCATGAAGGGGGTACTCAGCATCGGTAAAAGGCGGCTCCGGCCGTCCAGGAGCCGTCAGGCGAAGAGGTTTTGGACGCACAGTAAGAGTCTTTACGGGGTGCCTTTGAGCGTCGTAGCCAACGAGGCGACCATTGCGCCAGAGTGACTGGACTCCATAGAGCCCCAGCTCTTCGATTGGCCGATACACAGCCTTCCATCTAGCCTGTTTTTGAAGAGGAAGGGGGTCCTCAACGAAGATCACCTCAACCTCTAGCGGGCTCGTCCCATCCTTAGGTTGCCGGCAACCACCTAGCCAAAGTACTCGCCAATTTCGATCCTTAAGTTCCTCGATAAAGACGTCGTGATTCATCGCCTAGCGCGGTCATCCGTAGTGCATGAAAGGTCCCCCAGACGTTCATGGAAGCATGACTGAATGGGGGCTGGGCAAGCAGTATTGATCCACACACATAGAGCTCGCAAATGCAGTGGCGTCACATGGACAAAGCTTCTCCACACAGTGACATCGATCACAACTCAACATCCATTCGCCTCGCTGCCCAGCGGCGGCGAAGGTTCGGAATCGAGCGCTCCAGAGGCAAAAGCGCAAGCTCTAGCCAGGCAGGCTGGGGGGATCGAGCGCAGTTATCGAACCGCGCACGATAGATGCAGTGAGCTTTCGCCAAGTCAATGAATCGTTCGGGCCAGTCCACAAGTATGTGCCTCAGAACACTCATCGCGTATCGGCGCTGATCTATTCTCCAGTGCTCGAAGCAACGCCCATTCCGAACTGGCCGCATCCGGTACATAGCATGTGGCATCAGCTCAACCAGTCCGACTCCGTGACTGTTGGTGTAGATACCCCGAGCCAATGATCGCAAGCCGGTGAACACATCCAGCGGCTGTGCATGATGGCCAAGCCAGTCTAACCAATGGCCAGCTAACGCACGCTCAAGTCTCCGTTGAAATAGAACTTCTCTCTGTGTAGCTTTTTCACCCTTGCCGGCAAGCCGATTACCACAATGGCTGCAAAGAAAGCCACGAAGCGGATGTGAGCTTAAGCGATGAAGGCTAATCGGCGATCCACAGGCCATGCATGAATCGCGCAATGCTACTCCATGGATTGAGCAGACGATCGACCAAGCAAAGCGCCAACGGAGATGCAGCCAAGGCGCATCAGCAGCTAAGCATTCCGGACAGTACTGCTGCCCAAACGCTTTTCTTTTTCGTCCGCGCATACCCAGCGGAAGCACCCAATCAAGCGTTCCTCTTTCGCTATGCGCACTAAAAACCCGTCCTGACGCGCTAGCAATAACGCTACATCGCAGTCTCTCAAATTCCTCGCCAGTCGCTCTTGATGCCGCATCTAGCATCACGTCATTGGCGAATCGATCAAGATCGCGATTCCATGTTGCACGCTCACCTAAAACCTGTCGGCAAAAGCTGTGGTCCGCAACTCCGTTGGCCTGAGCGCTACGATGCAGCCAAGATGAAAAGCTCTCGCCAGTGTGAAGCCTTGGGTGAGCGCACCAAGTTGCGCCACCCCAGGTCATTTAGGTCCTCGCCGGCCGGCGATGTTGCCGGCGCTGCGACGGAGGGATGTAGTCGAGAGAGCGTAGCAACTGTTCGTCTACGCATTCCTTCCCGGTGACCATCGCTTCCTCAACGGCCTTGCATAGCAATAGGTTCATCTCGCCGAGCAAGCCTTCGCTCAGCTCCAGAATGAGGGCAGCCACGCGCTTGTCCTGCAGAGGTGACTTTTCCCGCAGGGGAAGTGTTGCCTGAAAAGCGGCCATCAAACGGCGGAATTCTGTATCCAGCCGCCAGGTCGGCATCCAAACTGGGTGCAGCCTATTGGCTAGTTGTTCATCCTTCGATACCGCCACATGAGCTTCAGCAGTGCCAATAGCAACAATCGGGATCTGCAAGGTGTTGCTGAGATGCTTGACGACCTCAAGGACGAGGCGGCGCCGGTCATTACGCGTGCTGAGTACGGCCTGGAACTCATCGAAGATCAACATCCTGGTACCGACGATCTTCAGTGCTGTCTGGACCTGCCGCGCCTTCACGCTGATCGGATCCTTGGTGCGAAATGGCTGCATGAGCTGCAGCAGGATTTCGTCATAGATCCTGGCTTCATCGGGATTGGGCGGCATTTCGATCCGAAGAACAGGCACACGCACCGCGTCCCCTTCCAAGTTCGGATCAATGGGGTGCCTGCTCATGAACTCCAAACCGAGCGACGTCTTCCCGCTGTTGGATTCCCCAAGCAGCAGAATACCTGGCATGCGATGAGTTGGCGGATGATCGAGCAGAGTCTCCATGCGCTGTAGGATCGTTTCCGCAGCCGCGTAATTGAACCACTTGCTCCCCTGCATCTGACGGAGCCGCATAGCGGGAGACTCATCGATCACCTCCCGGACTTCGGGCAGAAGATGGCTCAAGTCGCTCATCTTGAGAGCTTGATTTCGTAAGGGGACAATTCACCCGAGTCCTCACCCCACTCCTCTTCCTCGGCCGGCAATGACATGACCTTACGAACTTGGGCGCCAGATTGGGCTTCTTCCAGTGATTTACGCCGACCTCGTTCGCGCTGCTTCTGCATCGCCATCCGAGCCTTGACGGTGCTAGCCTGCGCATCCTCTTTGAGCTTGGTCAAGCGCTCGTAGGTCTCGAAGATCAAATCCTCATTCACTTCTTCGCGCCCTTCGCGCTTAAGCTGAGCGCGAATCTCACGAAGCTCCCACAACGTCATGTGCGGCCAGGCCAGATTCCTATAGGGCACCGCGTAGTACTGATCGGTGTCCGGGTCTAGGAACCAAACTACGCTGATATCTCGTGGATCACGTCGCACCAAAAAGCTGAGAGGCTTCTTCGTCTTTGGATCACGCCTGCCCACCCAGGGATCCAGAACGGGGTCGTAGTAACGAATCCCATCGATCGCTAGACCGTAGGCTTGAACCGTGCGCTTGAGGACGGGCATGAAGTCCAGGCGTAGTCTTTTTGGATCAGCGATGGGCGCTGGTAGACCACGTGCGGGCATCGTTCCATCCCCAAGAATCCCCGCTTCAAACTGTTTGATAGGTGGTCGCTTGAGGCTGGAATGCACGGTTTGGTGATAAATCCCGCAGATGTACTCGGCGACATATCGTTCGCACTCTGCAAACGTCATGATGGCTTCTTCGTGCGGCTTGTACTTTCCTCGAGAGGCCGCGTTGGCAAAGGTTGTGCCTGGCACAGTTTGGATTTCCGCGTTTGCGGTACCGATCAGGCGTTCAATGTGCCCACCCCAATGAGGAGTAGCAACCATCCGCCACTCCAACCGAAAGCCATAAGCAGCAGAAGCTCGACTGATCATCTCACCGTGAAACTCCTTGCCGTTATCGGCATGGACAGTGTCTGGACGACCATAGATCGGCCATGGGGATGGAATGCCCATCTTTGCCAGCCAACCATCCTTGTTGAGCATCCCGTGGACCAAACACATGCCGACCGAAACTTCGCTGGGCTTGTCTAGCGATAGATGAAAGCCTGCGACACACCGGGAGTACACATCGATAGCGACCGTCAGCCAGGGCCTACCGATGTGGCGACGATACACGTCGTCAACAATCACCACGTCCATTGGCGTGTGATCGATCTGCCACACGGCATTGGGCCACTCCGCACCTTCAAATCGGCCGGGCCGGGCGTCGAAGCGATCCTGAGCGGCCTTGCGACCCATGCGCCTCTCGATGACTTGCCGCTCCGACAGACTCGCGATACGTCGCCGCAACGTGCTCTCGTTAGGCGGCTCCAAATCCATGCGGCGACAGCGCATCCGCACATCTTGCATTAGACGCGACGGCTTTATCCGCTGCTGGGTGAGGAACATCTCCTGGATGCTTTGAGCGAGGACAGCTTCAATTTCGGGACGGATCCTACTCTTGCCGCGCCCACCGCTAGGTGATTGCGGTGCCAAGGCGCTGACCGTCCCATCGCGTCGCCACCGTTTGAGCCAGCGGTAGACAGTAACCACGTCCACGCCGAGGTGATTGCCGGCCTCAGTCACTAGAGTCTTGCTCGGCCTATCCATGTTGATCAGGGGCGCAAGCACCGCTGCGCGTCGCTGAGCCTCGGCCCAAGCTTCTTCACTCAAGGCCTCGAAGCCGGAACTTTCCACGACAGGCTCATCAGGCTCACCAGCTACCTGCTGCATCTCTTCAAGCAGGCGTTTTACCTCAAGGCGGACAAGTCTCCCGTCATCCGCCTCGGCCAGCACTGTTCCAAGATCAACAAAGTGGCGCAGCCGATACTGGGCTCCGTCAAGACGGACTGTTGAGCCAACAGCCAGAGGGGTCAATAAGTTAGCAGTCACGCCAAATCACCGAATTCATGGTCAACTTAGCAGTGAGGTCTGCCGCAATTGTCCTGTCTGCAACAAGCCGCCATAGCGTAGTTACCAGTCGCCCTCGAACCCAAGGATCCGCCGAACAGGCTTCAAGCAGGCAAGCGGGTGTGGTCTCCCCCATTACCTCAATGGCGTGCAGCAACTGGAAAGCATCCTCGCTATTGGGAGGATCGCTCAGATAGGGGAGCAAGAACTTCGCATTGAACAGCGCCTGGGTCCGAATGCGATCTTCTGTGATCAAGCGGAACTTCCAGCCTCGCGCTCGAGCGTATCGGGTCGCAGCTCTATACCGGGGACGCAGTTCGTTCCACTTACGGCGAAGTTCTTCCCGGTACTTCACCTCATAGAGAATGGTTTGGACGCCTGCAAGAGTCCGATCCGGACCCAGCCAGTACACGAGCACATCCGGTACATACGGGCGACCTCCAGGCACAGATATCTGAACCGGTTGAGGATCCCACCCCGCCACGTCGTTGCTGAATTCAAGAAGCGCGAAGAAATCGCGCTCCAACGACGACTCGAAGCGTGCGGACGCCCCTTCGGACAGCTTTTGGCTAGGGATAAGGCCGGTCAGCGCACGACGACCAAGGCCGATTTTTCGGGCGGGAGGCAAGCGTCTTGGGAACCCAGTTGCGTCACTTGGATCGAATTCGAATCTAGTTTCACCGACTTCGCCAGAAGGTTGCAATGCCTTCGTTGCCATCCCGTAACCCCAGCGCCCAAAAGTCCGCTATACGGTTGCAAACACTTTGCAAATTGTCATCGGCGGCGGCACGCACCCGCGCCCCGGCGAGATCTCGCTGTCTCACAACGGCGTGCTGTTCCTGGACGAATTGCCCGAGTGGCAACGGCAAACCCTGGAAGTGTTGCGCGAGCCCTTGGAGTCGGGCGTGGTCACGATCGCGCGCGCGGCACGCAGCGTGGATTTTCCGGCGCGCTTTCAATTGGTCGCCGCCATGAATCCCTGCCCGTGCGGCTGGGCAGGCGATGGCAGCGGGCGCTGCCGCTGCAGCAGCGACAGCATCCGTCGCTACCGCAGCCGCATCTCCGGCCCGTTGCTGGACCGTATCGATCTGCATGTCGAAGTGCCGCGCCTCCCTCCGCAGGCGCTGCGCAGCGGCAACCTCGGTGAAGACAGCGCCAGCGTGCGTGCCCGCGTGGTCGCCGCGCGACAGCGACAGCTTGCACGCGGTGCGCTGCCCAATGCGCAACTGGACCAGGCCGACACCGACCGCCATTGCCGCCTGCAACACGACGATCAGGTGCTGCTGGAGCGCGCCATCGAACACCTGCAGCTGTCCGCACGCTCGATGCATCGCATCCTGCGCGTTGCGCGCACCATCGCCGATCTCGACGACAGCCCAGACATCGCCACACCCCATCTCACCGAAGCGATCGGCTACCGCAAACTGGATCGTGCGCTTGGCACCGCCAGCGCGGCGTAGCGTGCTCGGCAGGTCGACAGGCGCGCGCGATTCGCACGCCATCCGCTGGCGTGACACCTTGGTACCGCAAAGCGCCCGCATTGTCAGGGCATCGTTTCGGTTTCGGTGTCGATGTCGGTGCGCAACCTCATTCGCCGCCACGGAGTTCATCGGATGCAGCCAATTGATCGCTCGCGCGGCATCGGCCCACGAGCGACATCGTGCCAACCGGCCGTGCGCACCGAGCCGGTGCCCTCGCGGACGCCCGCCCTCGCTGCACGACCGCTGGCGCCACATCCCAACATGCATTTCATGGCGCTACACGTACAACAGGCGCCACTCCATTGTGCAGAGGCCTGTATGAGCCACCATCCCGAACTCGCCACGGTCCCTTCGCTGGATCTGAATCGCTACCTGGGCACGTGGTACGAAATCGCCCGCCTGCCGACCCGCTTCGAGGATGCCGACTGCACCGATGTGTCGGCGCACTACACCCTGGAAGAGGACGGCAGCGTGCGCGTCCAAAATCGCTGCTTCACCGCGGAAGGCGAGCTGGAAGAAGCGATCGGCCAGGCGCGCGCCATCGACGACACGCACAGCCGCCTGGAAGTGACCTTCTTGCCCGAAGGTCTGCGCTGGATCCCTTTCACCAAGGGTGACTATTGGGTGATGCGCATCGATGCCGATTACACCGCTGCACTGGTCGGCAGCCCGGATCGCAAGTACCTCTGGCTACTGGCACGCTTGCCGCAGCTGGACGAAAACATCGCCCAGGCCTATCTGGCGCATGCGCGCGAACAGGGCTTCGACCTGGCGCCACTGATCCACACCCCGCATACCGGGCGGCTGACCGAGCAACCGCTTCCGTAGGCGACCCCGGCTGGTTGGGGAACTGGTCAAACCGGCAACGGCAGCACCGTCGCGCCTGCAACCCCGGTCGCATCGAGGCACCGACCAAGGGACGACAGGCACGCGATGCTCTCAACGACCAGCCAGACGACACTCGCCCACCGACGCAATCGCCATGTCCACGGACATGGCGACCCAGCGTACTGGCCTAGCCGTTCCATCGCGCAGGCCAGCGCTCGTCCTCTCAATCGTCGAGCGTGCCGAGATCCCTGGCAGCGGCCTGTGCACCTTCCAGGCTGTCGAAGGCCACGCCGGTATCGCCGACCACGTACTTGGTCAGCTCGCCGTCGCGTGTTGTTTCCTGCATCTTGAAGATCGGCACCGCATCGGTGCCGCCGACGCGTTCTTTCTGCGTTGTCATGCGTGATTCCTCCAGTAAAAGCGCCTTGCGCGGAACCGTTGTCCCGCCGCTCCCGGGCGGGAGCGCAGACGATCCGACCGTAGCGCGGTAGTGCGTGCAGGGGCGTGAATCCGCAGGCGGCCCCGACTGCCAGGATGCGACGCAGGACGATCGGAAAAAAATCACAGCCGCTTCGCTCCGCAAACGCGCGCAATGCACGCGTGTGTCGTACATTCGCGACGTGCAGCCTCATCAATCAATGCCGTGCGTCACCAATCGCTACGTGCGCCGTTCGCGCGTACCCGGTTGGCGTGCACCTTCCATCTGCCCAAGCCTGCGCTGGCGGCACTTCTCCCGGGGCCATGCGTGAACCGGCAGCACAGCCGTCGCAGGTGGTGAGGTGAAGCGCCAACGCATCATCAGTGTCACCGTGCTGCTGGTGTTGCTGAGCGCAACGCTGCCGATCGGCCTGTCCTACTACCTGGCCTGGCGGCTGGCCTTGGCGCGCGAAGAGGGCAGGCTGAGCCAGCTGGCTGCGCTGTCGATCCGGCGCACTGAAACCGCCTTCGACGAGGCGCATGGCGCATTGTTGAGCATGGCTGCCTCGCGGTTGCCACCGTGCTCGCCTGCGCATCTGGCACAGATGCGCGCCCTGGTGCTGACCAGCCACTACATCGTCGAGCTGGGACGGTTTCAACAAGGTCGTCTCAGCTGCACCTCATGGGGCCAACTGCGCAATACCATTCCGCAGCGCACCGCCGATTTCGTGGTCAAGCGCGGCATCGCGGTGACCACGCGGCTGCTGCCGTTGGCCAATCCGCAGCGTCCGCTGATGGCACTGCAACTGGGCGACTATAACGCCCTGATCAACCCCGACACGCTGGCCGACATCAATATTCCGCCTGGCCTGCAACTGGCGATCGGCACGCCGGACGGGCAAATCCTCAGCAGCACCGGTACCGCCGCCGAACGCTTGCTGACCGACCCCACCGCCACGCGTGAGCCGGGCGCCCCCTTGCTGTCGCAGGTGTTGTTCGGGCGCGACCGTCGTGGCGACTGGGCCGCGGTGGTCACCGAACCGGTGGCCTATCTGCGCGGGCCGCTGGCGGCGGCACGGTTGCAGCTGGTACCGGTCGGCATTGCAGTGGCGCTGCTGCTGGTCGGTACAGTGCTGTGGGTCTCGCGGCGGCGGCTGTCGCCACTGGCGCGGCTGGAAATCGCCGTGCAGCGTGGCGAGTTCATCGTGCACTACCAACCGATCATCGCGCTCGACAGCGGTGCCTGCGTCGGTGCCGAAGCGCTGGTGCGCTGGCAGCAGCCCGACGGCGTGCTGGTGCCGCCGGACGCCTTCATCCCGCTGGCCGAACAAAGCGGGCTGATCCTGCCGATCACCGATCTGGTGGTGGCCGAAGTCATCCGCGAACTCGGCCCCACCCTGGCCGCCGATCCAGCGCTGCACGTGGCCATCAATGTCTCCGCCGACGACATCAAGAGCGGCCGCGTGCAGGGCGTGCTGGCGCAAGCGTTGCGGGGCACCGGCGTGGACAGCGGCCAGCTGTGGGTGGAGGCCACCGAACGCAGCCTGATGGACATTGATGCGGCACGCACCACCATCACCCATCTGCGCGGTGCCGGCCACACGGTCTCCATCGACGATTTCGGCACCGGCTATTCGAGCCTGCAGTATCTGCAGGGCCTGCCGCTGGACGCGTTGAAGATCGACAAGTCGTTCGTGGATACCATCGGCACCCACTCGGCCACCAGCGCCGTGACCGCGCACATCATCGAGATGGCCAAGACACTGCGGCTGCGCACCATCGCCGAAGGGGTCGAGCGGCAGGAACAGCTCGATTATCTGCGCGCCCATGGCGTGGATCTGGCGCAGGGCTGGCTGTTCTCGCGCGCGTTGCCGGCCACTGGTTTCATCGCCTACTACGCACAGGCACGCAGCGCGACACAATGAACCCGGCAACAAAAAGGCCGCCATTGGCGGCCTTTCGATGTCGATCATGCGTTGCGCAATCCGATCACGCGCCCTGCAATGCAGCGCTGCTCTGCCGCACCGGCTTGGGCCGGCTCGGGAAGGCATGGCGCACGATTCGCCACATCACCTGGCCGAACTGGCGCGGCAGCGAGCCGGTGTTGTAGTGCTGGCCGTAGCGCGCACAGACCTGCTTCACTTCGACAGCGATCTGCGCATAGCGGTTGGCCGGCAGGTCCGGATAGAAGTGATGCTCGATCTGGTGGCTCAGGTTACCCGACAGCACGTTCATCAGCTTGCCGCCGGTCAGGTTGGACGAACCACGCAGCTGACGCAGATACCAGTGGCCACGCGATTCGTTGCGGATGGATTCCTTCGGAAACACTTCCGCATCGGCAGTGAAGTGGCCGCAGAAGATGATCACGAAGGTCCAGATGCTACGCAGCACGTTGGCCGCCAGGTTGCCCAGCAACACCGTCAGGAAGAACGGGCCGGCCAGCAGCGGAAATACGATGTAGTCCTTGAGCATCTGGCGGCCCATCTTGCGGCCGACCGGCAGGAACGAGGCACGCAATTCGGCCGCCTTCATCTTGCCGGCGAACCAACGGCCCAGGCGCAGGTCCTGGATCGCCACGCCCCATTCGAACAGCAGCGCGAACACCACCGCGATGAAGGGCTGCAGCAGATAGAACGGGCGCCAGCGCTGCTCGGGGAAGATGCGCAGCAGGCCATAGCCGATGTCGTCGTCCATGCCGCGCACGTTGGTGTAGGTGTGGTGCTTGAAGTTGTGCGTCTTGCGCCAGTTGTCGCCGGTGGCAACGATGTCCCACTCGTAGGTGTTGCCGTTGAGCTGCGGGTCGCCCATCCAGTCGTACTGGCCGTGCATGACGTTATGGCCCAGCTCCATGTTCTCCAGGATCTTGGACAACGCCAGCAGCAGCACGCCGGCGATCCATGCCGGAATCAGCACGCTGTGCACGAACGCACCCAGGAACAGCAGCGCACGACCGGCGACGCCGGTCCAGCGCACGGCGGCCACGATGCGGCGGATGTAGCGCGCATCGGCCGCGCCCACCTGGCTCAGCACGCGCGCGCGGATGGCATCGAGTTCGTCGCCGAAAGACTGCAGTTCGGCAGCGGACAGGGCACGGTTATGGACTCGGCTCATGAAGATTCCTTACAGATCCAGGATCAGCTCAGTGCTTGGCGCACTGATGCACAGGCGCACCTGTGCGGTGGGTTCGTTACTGCGTTCACCGGTGAGCAGGTGCCGGGTGGTGCCGGATTGGCGCGGGCAGGCGCAGGTGTTGCAGATGCCCATGCGGCAGCCATGCTTGGGCCGCAGGCCTTGCGCTTCCAGCCCTTCCAGCAGCGACTGGCCGCGCGGCAGGGTCAGGGTACGGCCGCTGCGTGACAGTTGGACCTGCACCTGGCCGGTCTCGGCCTGGTCCAGTGCCGGCACGCTGAAGGCTTCGGCCTGAAATGCAGCCACGCGTCCCTGCAGCCGTTCGCGCGCGGCCTGCACAAAACCACCCGGCCCGCAGGCCATCAAATGGCGCTGCTCCAGCGCGGCAATGTGGTCCAACGAATAGGTGTCCACGCGTTCTGCAGGAGTCTCGCCTTCGCGGGTGGTCAGCAGTTGCACACGCAGGCGCGGATGCGCCGCGGCCAGCGCGGCGAATTCGTCGACGAAGCAGGCTTCGTCGCGCTGGCGCACCCAATACAGCAGGTCCACGTCCATCGGCATGCCGGCTTGCGCGGCGGCCTGCAGCAACGCACGCATCGGCGTGATGCCGGAGCCGGCGGCCAGCAGCAGGAGCGGAGTAGGCGTGGTCGGCAGCAGCATGTCGCCGAAGGCCGGGGCCAGCGAGACCACCGTGCCCAAGGCCGCATCGTGCGCCAGGAAGCGGCTCACCAGCCCACCCTCGATCGCCTTGACGGTGATCGCCAGCCGGCCGTCGGCCTGCACCGTGGGGCTGTAGCTACGCAACAGCCGGCGGCCGTCGATCTCCACGCCCAGGCTCACGTGCTGGCCGGCCTGCAGGCCGCGCCAGTGGCCGTTGGGCTGCAACACCAGGGTCACCGCGTCCCGGCTGGCCGGGGTGCGCTGGACCAGCCGCGCCATCGGCTGTTCCAGCGTCCACAACGGGTTGAGCCGGGTTGCCCAGAAATCGAACAGTTGCGGCGACACCAGTCGGCGCGCCAGGCGTGCCGGCAGCGGGGACTTGGACTTACGAGGAGATGCCAGGTTCATGGGCCGCACTATACGCATGCATGCACACCCGTGTATACACTTGTATATTGCCAGAGGGGCTATGATTCAGGCCCACGCCCGGCTGCAGCCCCATGACCTCTATCGCCCTGCCTTCCCACGACGCGCCGCCGTCCCGCAAGCCGGCGATTTCACGGGAGGATCTCATCGCTGCAGCGCTGTCCTTGATTGGCCCGCACCGTAGCCTGTCCACGCTGAGCCTGCGCGAAGTGGCACGCGAGGCAGGCATCGCGCCGAACAGCTTCTATCGCCAGTTCCGCGACATGGACGAGCTCGCCGTGGCCTTGATCGATCGGGCCGGGCGTTCGCTACGCACCATCATCGGCCAAGCGCGCCAGCGCGCGACCTCCACCGACCGCAGCGTCATCCGTGTCTCGGTCGAAGCCTTCATGGAACAGCTGCGCGCCGACGACAAGCTGCTGCACGTGCTGCTGCGCGAAGGCGCGGTGGGCTCGGACGCCTTCAAGCAAGCGGTGGAGCGCGAACTCACCTATTTCGAAGACGAGCTGCGCGTGGACCTGATTCGCCTGGCCGCGGCCGACAACGCCAAGCTGCACGCGCCTGCCCTGGTGTCCAAGGCGATCACCCGGCTGGTATTTGCGATGGGCGCGGTGGCAATGGATTCGCCACCGGAAAAAGATCCCGAGCTGATCGAGCAGATCTCGCAGATGCTGCGCATGATCCTGACCGGCGCGCGCACGCTGGGCACCCACGCAGGCTGATTGTCTGCACTGACGTTGGCGCGCGCGCTGGCGTGCGGGCGGAAGGAGCACCGCAGGCGGTCAGCGTCGTGCCGAATCACGGATCTTCAAAGACGTGGCGGGCGCGGCATCGCTCTTGCGAGCCACTCTGATCCGACACTTCAGGCCATCCTGCGTGACTGGCGACATGCGGGCGCACACAACGCGCGGTGACGTGTCGTCCCTCTGTCATCGGCACAGAGGCGAAACGGCCCGCAGCATCGATGCGCGACGAGCGATGCCTCGCCCAATGCGACGCATGCGGCATCTGGGCAAAAACTCTAGCTGCCGCCCCATTCTCTCGAAGCGATGGAAGCGCTGCAGGCGAAGGCTTACATGGCCTACAAATCCACAAGGCTGCAGGCCGCGTGAGCGCGTCCAGTGTCCGCGTGGACATGGGGCGCGGGCTGCACCGGCCAACAGCGCGCCGCTTGAATTGCATGTCGATTGCTCGCCGCGCGCAGCGTCGGCTCGCCTGGTCCTGAATTTCGAAATCGTGGCATCGCTTGTGCCGACCATTCCACGCAATGGCTCTCGCCTGCTGCCGCGACGCGATTTTGATTCTGTTTCCGACGACCGACTCCGACCACCAGAGAGATAATCCAGAACATAATTGCATAAAGTGCTTGCATCGCTAAAAAGACACGGGTAATGTTCGCGCCCTCGGCAGCCACGTCTGCACTTTTACCCAATCGGCCTCATGTCCCTGCTCAACTCCGCCACACTCAACCGACTGCCCAGCGCCCACCGCGCGGCATCGTGTGTGCGCACGAAGAAAGCAGACGTGCGCATCACCCTCTTCGACTGATGTCCTGACAAGGAGATCGGTCACCCGATCTCCGAGGCAAGCGAACGCCCTCGGATGCAGCATCCGGGGGCGTTTTCGTATGCGTTCGCACCGACTCTTGTGGATGACCCTCCAGGTACCCGGGCATGGATTTCCCGACAACACGGACGTTGCACGCGAACAGGCGTCAAAGCGCTATGTGCCGGGCACGGGTGGCGCGTGGTCATGCTCATACAAGAATTGCCGTTTGAATAAAACGGTAATCAGAAACATTGCGAAAGATATTCAGCGGCCTGGAATTTATTCCAGCTGGTGCGCGCGGCAATGCCGTGGCGTATACCGAACTCTTTTTCATGTTTCTCGTTACGGGTATCGGCTCCTGGTGGAGCGGCGGCGCAAGCCGTAGGCCTGGTTCAATTCCGGAATACCCACCACTGGATAGCTCAATTGGTAGAGCAGCAGATTTGTAATCTGTTAGTCGCGGGTTCGAATCCCGCTCCATGCATGACCTTTTCGGTCATTCCTCGGGACGCAAGTCCCTTTACGGAAACGCCCATGCCGCAGGCAAACAGGCAAGCCATCGCCTGACTGCCTGCAGCAGCGGCGCCCCTGCCGGGCCTTTGTCCTGAACGCGCGTGCTGCGCCGTTCGCTGCCGTTATGCAAGACATCGCACCGCATCAGCCACGCACTTGCAGGCGCCAACAGCGCATTGCGCCCCGCACGGCCGCCGTCACGGGCGTTTCCACCCTTCAACGCCGCGTTGCATCGGCACACGTTCCGCCAGCAGTCCGATCCGGGCGGCGGAACGCTTGCATTCCCGGATCGGACCACCAGAGCCAAACCTAAGGAGAAGTGCCATGTTCTGGACCAAGAGGGTCGTGATCGGTGACGGCGAGCGCGGCCTGGTGTATCGCAATCGTCGGTTCGAGCGGGTGCTCGTCCCCGGCGTCTATCGCCTGTTCGACCCGTTGGGTCGCAGCGAGGTCATCGTCCACGCCATCACGCAAGGCGCCTATATGGGCCGCGATGCGGAGATGCTGATCGATACGCTCGGCAGCACCCTGCCGCAACACTTCGTGCTGGCCGACATCGGCACCGCGCAGGTCGGCTTGCTGATCCGCAACGGCAAGCTCGAGGACGTGCTGCCACCGGGCACACGCACGCTGTACTGGCGTGGTCCGGCGGCAATCGAGGTGCAGACCCTGCCATTGGGCGATGGGCTGCAGGTGCCCACCGATGTGCAGCGCAGGCTGCGTCAGCTCGGCACGCTGTCGCGTGTGGCGGTCTGCATGGACGTGCCAGCCGAGTCGCAAGGGCTGGTGTTCGTCGACGGCAAGCTGTTTGCGCCGTTCGGGCCGGGAGCGTATGCGTTCTGGAATTTCCAGAAGAACATCACCACCGACGTGATCGATCTGCGCGTGCAGTCGGTCGAAGTGTCCGGGCAGGAGCTGTTGACGCGCGACAAGGTGTCGTTGCGCGTCAATTTGGCCGCCAGCATGCGCGTCACCGATGCGGTGGCAATGCGCACGCGCGTGGCCAAGGCCGGCGATTACCTGTATCGCGAGTTGCAGTACGGCTTGCGGCGCGCGGTCTCGTCCAAGACGCTGGACGAGTTGTTGGGCGACAAGGCCTGCCTGGATGCGGATATCTTCGGGTATGTGCGCGGCAGCGTGAGCGGCTTCGGCATCGAGGTGCTGGGCGTCGGCGTCAAGGACGTGATCCTGCCGGGCGAGATGCGCGAGATCCTCAACGCGGTCGTGCAAGCGGAAAAGCAGGCGCAAGCCAACGTCATCCGTCGGCGCGAAGAGGCCAATGCCACGCGCTCGTTGCTCAACACCGCCAAGTTGATCGAAGACAGCCCGGCGCTGATGCGTTTGAAGGAACTGGAGGCGCTGGAAAAGGTCACCGAAAAGATCGACAAGCTCACCGTGTTCGGCGGCCTGGATGGCGTGCTGAAGCAATTGGTGACGATCAGGCAATGAAGGCTGCGCGTGGCGGAAGGATCTGCCACGCACTGCCGCAAGGCAATGACAACAATGAGTACATCACAACACTTTGAATTTCTGCATGCCGAGGGCAGCACCACCTCGATCAAGGGCTGGGTGCGCGGCGTGCCCCTGGAAGAGCAGGCGCATGCGCAGCTGCGCAATATCGCGGCGGTACCGTTTGTCGGTCCGTGGGTAGCGGTGATGCCCGACGTACACCTGGGTAAAGGCGCAACCGTGGGCTCGGTCATTCCAACCCGTGGCGCCATCATCCCGGCGGCGGTTGGCGTGGATATCGGCTGCGGCATGGCTGCGGTGCGCACCACGCTGCGCGCCAACGACCTGCCCGACAATCTGGCGCAATTGCGCTCCAGCATCGAGCGTAGCGTGCCGGTGGGCAATGGACGTGGCGGCGAGCATCGCAAGCTGCCGGTTAGCATCGAGACCCGCATTGCGCAGTCCGGGCTGGTGCAGCGTCTGGATGCGATCAACCAGCAGCACAAGCGCATCCGTACCGACAAGCTTGACTGCCAGATCGGCACGCTGGGCGGCGGCAACCACTTCATCGAGATCTGCCTGGACGAAACCGATGCGGTATGGGTGATGCTGCACAGCGGTTCGCGCGGCACCGGCAACCTGATCGGCACGTACTTCATCGAGCGCGCGCGCGAACAACTGGCGCATCGCGTCTTGGGTTTCCATCTGCCCGACAAGGACCTGGCCTTCTTCATGCAGGGCGAGCCGTTGTTCGACGAGTACGTCGAAGCGGTGTCGTGGGCGCAGGATTACGCCCGCGAAAATCGCGAGGCGATGATGGCGCGCGTGCTGGCCGAGATGCGTCACCGCTTGCCCAAATTCCAGCTGGAAAAGCTCGCAGTCAATTGCCACCACAACTACGTGCAGAAGGAAACGCACGCTGGTGAGGAATTGTTGATCACCCGCAAGGGCGCAGTGAGCGCTCGTGTCGGCGAGCTGGGCATCATTCCGGGCAGCATGGGCACGCGCAGCTACATCGTGCGTGGGTTGGGCAACGCCGACAGTTTCCACAGCTGCAGCCACGGCGCGGGGCGTGTGATGAGCAGGACCGCTGCACGCGCGCAGATCACCCTGGCACAGCATCGTCAGGCCACCGCACATGTGGAATGCCGCAAGGACGCGGCGGTGCTCGACGAGTCGCCTGCAGCGTACAAGTCCATCGATGCAGTGATGGCGGCGCAGCAGGACCTGGTCGAGGTGCTGCACACCTTGCGCCAGGTGGTGTGCATCAAGGGATAGAAAAGGGCCGCGCCAGCGGCCCTTTTCGCTACAGACACGTTGCAAGTGCGAGTGAGCAACCTCATCCGCAATGCAATGCACAGTTCAGTCATGTCGCGATCGCGCTCACATCAAAGCACGCACGTTTCACTCTTGCGACGCCATCGTTGCGCCTCGTTCGCGGTCTGATCTACAGGGCGCATCCATCAGATAATCCGGAGGCGGTATGAGCAATCTCGACAAGCAGGAACGCAAGGAAGAAGCAAAGGACTTGAACCGCGACCCGATCTCCGGTGCGCCTGGTTCGCATCCAGTTGGCGTCGGTGTGGGCGGCATCGCCGGCGGTGCGGCGGCAGGGGCGCTTGCAGGCACGGTGTTCGGGCCGCTCGGCACCTTGATTGGTGCAGCGGCCGGCGTGGTTGCTGGCGCAGCGGCTGGCAAGGGCGTGGCCGAACGGCTCGACCCCACTGTGGAGACCGAATACTGGCGCCAGGAGCATCGCAACCGCCCCTACTACAAGGAAGGCACCGACTACGATCGCGACTACGCCACCGTCTACGGATTCGGTTTGCAGGCACGCGAAACCCGCCCGACCAGCACCTGGGAAGAAACCGAAGCCACGCTGGCCGGCGAATGGCCGCGTAACCGCGGGCAATCGCGCCTGGAATGGGATGAAGCCCGGCTTGCAGCACGCGATGCATGGGAGCGTGCGGACCGTACCCACACTGTCTATCGCGACAGCGACACGCATTACGCAGGCCGCTTCGACAGCGCCAGCTACCGCGATGTCGACTATTCGTACGACGACTATCGCCCGGCCTATCGCTATGGCATGCAGGCACGGCAGCAGCACGCCGGCCGCCAGTGGGACGACCACCTGGAACGCGATCTGGGCGATGGCTGGGACCGCTTCAAGGCCAATTCGCGCCTGAGCTGGGAAAAGGCCAAGCATGCGGTACGTGAGGCATTCGACTCGGATCATCACGATGCAGCGGCGCGCCGTCACCCGACCGACCCGCGCGTCTAACGCGTGATCGCAGCGGCGCGGTCACAAGTGCCGCGGCCAGCGCACGACGTTGAACCAGAACGGGCCCACTCGGGCCCGTTCTGCGTTATGGAGTAATGCGGGTTCCTGCTCACTCGGCGGCGCTCAGAAAAAAAAACAGTACCGAGATGATCTCAGGCTGACGAATCCACAAGGCAATCCGCGGGCCCACCGGGTCTTCAACACGCAGAAAGAAAAGAGCGACGCGTGCGCGACCCCATGGCTTTGCACGCCACGTTTTCCCGGATCACTACCCTGCGGTCTTCTCCACCGCACGGATGTCGCCGCGAAATACCGCAGTGGTCTGTTCCGACGGGGTCGCAGCAGCGCCCTGCTGATCCTTGAGCAGCTGCTTGCGCGTGGCCACCACCTCCTTGGCCAATGCAATGCGCCGGCCGACGACCATTTCGGTCAGCCAGTCGATCAGGGCACGCGTGTATTGCTGCTGGTGTTCCTTGATGCTGAGCGCATGGTCCGCGCCAGCGATGACACGCGATGTGAGCGAACGCGCCTGCACGAACGCGTGCGCATAATTGTGCAGCACCGGCTGCGGCACGATCGCATCGTGCTCGGCTTCCACCAACAGCACATCGCCCTTGTACTCGGCGCAGGCGGCCAAGGCGATGTTGTCTGCCGGACGCAGGCGCTGCTGCCGGTATGCCATCAGGTCCGGGTCGGCGTTGAGGCTGACCTTGGGTTGGTCCCAGTGGGCATCCTTGTAGAGCGCAGGCGAACGCAACGCCAGCCATTCCACCGAGCGCTCGCGCGTCAGCAATGCGGATAGATACCCACCGTAGCTCAGGCCGACCACCGCGATCGACTGCGCATCCACGTAGGGCAGACCTGCCAGTTGATCGTAGGCAGCCTTGATGTCGTCCAGGTTCTGCGCGCGTGTCACGGTCTGGCGCATCGATGCGTAACCCTCATGCCCACGCAGATCGAAGGTCATGCAGATGCAGCCCAGGCCTGCTGCCTCGCGCGCACGTACCAGGCTGTGGTGCTGGCTGCCGCCCCAGCCGTGCACGAACAACACTGCAGGCATGCCTGAGGGCGTGAGCAAGGTGCCGCTGAGTGCGTCCTGGCCGACCGGAATGTCGATGCTAGAAAGTTTGGCTTCCATTACGTCGCAGAGATCCTCCTGTATTTGTAGCGCGGCCCTGGACCGGATTGGGTTGCGCGATAGTAGACCTGTGCATCGGCCGGCGGCTGGCCCTGATAGATTTCGTGTGTGGACGCCCTTACCCACTGCAATGCGGGATCTTGCTGAAAGGCGGCGATTGCAGCGAGTTCTGCCGGGGTTGCACCACCGATTCGCCAGGATTGTTCCAGCACGCCGCATACCGGGACATCGCCAGCATCCTGACCGCTGACCACATCGTAGTTGCGGCGGGAAATCTGCAGCTCAGGATAAGCGGCGGTGACGCATCGATCGTACCTGCACGCCTGCTCGACCACCCGTCGCTCCAGCGATGGCAAAGCTGTGGCCATCAGTGCCTCCAACGACCCGCGGTACACGCACAGCGACGAGCCGCCATACACATCGCTGCCGTCCGCATCGGGCACGCTGCATTGCGTGCCGTAATACGCAATCTGGACGCCGGCAAGACACAACTCGCCTACGCTGTGCGTCGTTGGCTGCAAGATATTGCGTTCCAGCACGCCGCCATGCGTGCCTAGATAGGTATCGGGCAGGCTATCCAGTACCTGCGCCAGCTGCGATGCGTCGGCAATGCGCCATTGGTCGTTGCCGCCCACGCCGGTGGGCAGCTTCAGGCGCACGTCTCCACCATCAGACAGCGCCTCGAACGCATGCATCGCATCCGGGCGAGAAAACGCGGTGTAGCCCGGCAGCGTGGCGGGAATCAGCGACATGGCCAGCGCCTGGTCCCAGCCCGCAGTGCTTGCCGCGTCGTCAGAAACCAGTGGGTGACCGATGACCTTGGTGGCCAGAAACGCATGCGGCACGATACCGCCGAGCAAGTCACCGACGCCGTGGATGCCCAGCCCGCGCGCTTGCGCGGTAGTGAGCGTGTCATCGGGTACGTGGAATGTTCCAACTTCGATCACGCCATCGCCAGCGACGCCGGCATCGGGCACGCCCAGCAGATGCGCGACCTCGCGACAGACCCATGCGTGCGTTGCACGCTCGTGACCATGCTCGGGCACCACGCGCGTGGCATGCCCAAGCACCTGCCGATAGTGTGTCTGTGCCATGACATCTCCCCTGCGGCGTGATCGCGCGTCGTTGCTGGCCTCGGTCGCAGCTGAGGGACGAGTCGTGGCAGTGGGTATCGCCGGAGCCTTACTTCAGTGCCAGATACAGGCCAAGCACAATCAGGAACACCACGATCAAACTGATGGCAATACGCCCGCCGCGCAACTCCAACAGGGCATGCCACCACACGCGCGCTTCAGGTGTGCCGCTTGCATGATGCGGCTTAGGGCTACGGGTCTCGCTGTCCTGCATCCTGGGTACTCTCGCTCCATTACGTCGCCGCCTACCTTAATGATCAGACGTTACACAGGTGTGGAGCGGTTCAGAATCTTCCGTGAAATGCGGCATTGCGAAAGCGATTTTGCCCGATCGGCGATCACCTGCCTGGTGTGATCAGGCCACGTTGCAGTCGTGACATCGAAACGCATGCGAGACCAACGCGTCGCTTCGACCACACGGGTTCAAACGCGTCACTTGGTACGCATTGACCACATGCACGCACCTGCATGCATTGCGTGTAGATGCACTCGAACAATCTGACCAGTTAAGCGTGCAATGCACCGAAGTGCTGCAATGGTCGGGTTCGATGATCAATCGTTGACATACCCGCAGTTACTCTGCAGGTCAAGTTTGTTTATACCGGAACACCCCAAGTCATGAGCAGAGATCCATCCGTCATCGATGTACAGGCCGAAATCGCGCATTGGCAGGCGCGGCATGCCCAGGGCAACCTCGGCGCAGGCAAGTTCAGCGAGTTGTCCCCGGTGGTGAAAATGGCCTGCGATATCTACCTGCAAGCCCCGCGCTCGAGCGACCAGGAACGTCTGCGCCTATTTCGGGACCGCTTGGAGCACCACTTCATTTCATCCAGCACGCAGTCCAACTACGAACAGTTGGCAACCGATTGCTGGCAGCGCTTGGGCGCGCGCAATAGTTGAGTCCGCAGTATCGAGCAACATCTGTTTTTCATTGGAGATCGTCATGAAAACCCCGTATCAAGTGCAGCAGGAGCTGGAACGACTGGAGCGGTTGGTACCGCACATCGTCAGCGACCAGGGCGACCGCGCGGAGGAAATCCTTGGCTTCCACGTGGCTAGTCTGTTGGGTAGCGCGCCGATCAGCGAACATGCGCTGATTCGCGAACGCACCGCTCGCATGGCACGTACCTGCCGCAGTGCGCAGGACGCCGTGCGCGCACCCAAAGCGCCCGCCAGACCATTGGGCATTGCGCCCGTTGCCCAGCCGCAGTGGGCCTGACCGACCTCCCCGGAGCCGCCTAGCGGCTCCTTTGCATTCCACCCCGGCAATTGCCGATCATTCCAGGATCTTCATGAAAGTCACGCTTCTCACCGCTTCGCTGTTGGCCATGCTCTCTCTGACTGCCTGCGACCGCCCCGGCGGCGATGCTTCGCGCACCGCGCCAGCGGTGTCGCCCGAGCCGACGGCTGCGCCCGTCAGCGGAAGCGGCGCGACCGAGCTGGCCAAGGGCGATGGCGCGGTGCTGGGCGTGCTGGCTGCGATCGACGACAACGAGATCGCACTCGCCAAGCAGGCCATCGAACAGGATCTGGGTGGTGCCACCGGCGAGTTCGCGCAGCAGATGCTGCACGACCACGAGGCCAACCTTGAAAAGACCAAGTCGCTTGGCGCAACCGAGAGCCCGCGCGCGCAGGCCATACGTGCCAAGGGCAAGGCGGCAGTGGAAGCGCTGTCCAAGACGCTGACCCTGCCGGACGGCAAGGATGCCTACCGCAATGCATTCATGCGCAACATGGTCATCGACCATGGCGACACCATCAAGATCATCGATTCGGAACTGCTGCCCGCCGCCGAAAGCGCGCCGGTCAAGCAACATCTGGAAGAGACGCGTCGCGTAGTCTCGGCGCATTTCGAACGCGCCCACGCGGTGTCTTCGTCCAAGTAAGCAGCCGATCAGGCGCTTGCCCTGCAAACGCGCCGGCCAGTCCGGCGCGTTTGCGTTGGGTGGACAGCACATGCGGCTGTCCTCGAGGTCGTTGGGCCACGCCGCAGGCTGACCCTGCAGCGCACGGCCGCATGCGCGCGCTAGCTTCACCTCGCTTGGCGTGATCCTGGCCTATCGTGCCGCATCGATTCGGCCAGGAGCCCTCCATGCATCTGCTCATCACCGGCGGCACCGGCTTCATTGGCCAGGCCCTGTGCCCGGCATTGCTGCAGGCCGGCCATCAGGTCAGCGTGCTGACCCGCGACCCGCACCGCGCCAAGCGCATCCTGCCCGGCACGGCCGCCGTGCATACGCTGGATGGAGTGCAGGCCGATGCGGTCATCAACCTGGCTGGCGAGCCGCTGGCCGCCGGCCGCTGGACCGATGCCCGCAAGCAGCGCTTCCGCCAATCGCGCCTGGGCATCACGCGCCAATTGCATGACTGGATTGCGCAGCAGCCGGCCGCACAACGCCCCTCGGTGCTGATTTCCGGCTCGGCCGTGGGCTACTACGGCGAACATGGCGATACGGCGTTGACCGAGGCCGAGCCCGCCGGCGATGACTTCTCTGCCGTGCTGTGCCGCGACTGGGAAGCCGAAGCCAACACCATCGCCGCACTCGGCCCGCGGGTGAGCTGGGTGCGCACCGGGATCGTGCTGGATCGCGATGGCGGCGCGCTGGCCCGCATGCTGCCGGCATTTCGATTCGGCGGCGGTGGGCCGTTCGGCGATGGCCGGCACTGGATGAGCTGGATCCATCGCGCCGATATGGTTGCGCTCCTGCTGTGGCTGCTGCAGCACGGCCAACCCGGCGCCTACAACGCCACCGCGCCCCATCCGGTGACCAATGCCGACTTCGCGCGCACGCTGGCGAAGGTGCTGCACCGCCCTGCCCTGCTGGCGCTGCCGGCCGGCGTGCTGCGGCTGGGCTTCGGCGAGATGGCCGACCTGCTGCTGATCAGCCAGCGCGTGCTGCCGCAACGCGCGCTCGATGCCGGCTTCCGCTTCCAGTACCTGCACCTGGACGCTGCGCTGCGCGCCATTCTGCAGCGCTGAGCGGCGGCCAGGGCCTGACCAGACGGGATCGAACGGCATGCATGGCCTGGCCTGCATGCGGTTTGGCCATGCCCTAATATTTGCCCAAACTTCATCACCGACAGTGCTGCGGATCTCGGACTGGCCCTGCGCACGGCAGAACACCTATGCATCTGCTCCTCGTCGAAGACGACACCATGCTGGCCAGCGCCATCTGCGAGGGTGTGCGTCAGCAGTCATGGACCATCGATCATGTCGGTCATGCCAATGCCGCCAAGACGGTGCTGGTGGACCACCGCTACAGTGCGGTATTGCTGGATATCGGCCTGCCGGGCGAGTCCGGGCTGAGCGTGATCCGTTTCATGCGCAGCCACTACGATGCCACCCCGGTGATCGCGCTGACCGCGCGTGGCCAGCTCACCGACCGCATCCGCGGCCTGGATGCCGGCGCCGACGATTATCTAGTCAAGCCGTTTCAGTTCGACGAGCTGATGGCACGGCTGCGCGCGGTCACCCGGCGCAGCCAGGGCCGCGTGGTGCCCCTGCTCAGCCACGGCGACGTCTGCATGGATCCGGGCAGCCGCAAGGTCACCAAGGACGGTAAATGGGTGGCGCTGAGCGCACACGAATATCGCCTGCTGCTGGCGTTGATGGAACGTGCCGGACGCGTGGTCACCAAGGATCAGCTGGAAGAAGGCGTCTATGGCGGCCCGTCCGAAGGCGGCAGCAACATGATCGCGGTGTATGTGCACCAGTTGCGGCGCAAGCTGGGCGATGCGCTGATCTCCACCGTCTACGGCCAGGGCTACATGGTCGGAAAGACCCCGGAATGAAGTCGCTGCAGGCACGCATGCTGGCGGCGCTGGCCGCGATCGTTCTGCTGAGCTGGTCCACCTCTCTATGGATCCTGGTCGCACTGGTCACCCAGGGTCAGCACAGCGTGTTCGAACAGGAACTCAACCTGCTCGGCGATCGACTGATGGCCACCTTGCCCGACGCGCTCCAGCACCGCTTCGATACGCAGACAGAGCCGCCCGGCGCGGCAGCCACGTCGACCCCGATCGGCAACCCATCCTCGCGCATGAGCGTCAAGCAGACCCTGATTGCCGTGGTGCTCAACACCGTGCAATTGGGCATCCTGGGACTATTGATGTGGTGGGCCGTGCGGACCTCGCTGGGGCCGCTACGCGCCCTGTCCGGCGCCATCGCGCAACGTACCGGCCTGGATACCGAGCCGGTGCCGCTGGCACAGGCGCCCGACGAAGTCCGCCCGTTGATCGCCTCGTTCAACACCTTGCTGGCGCGGGTGGAACAAGCCGTCCAGGCCGAGCGCGATTTCGTCGCCGATGCCGCGCACGAACTGCGCACCCCGCTCTCGGCACTGCATGCCTACGCCGAGGTCGCATTGCGCGCGTCCACACTGGAGGCCAAGGACGCCGCGCTGGGCCAACTGCTGGAAACCGCGCGTCGCAGCAACCGGCTGGCCGAACAATTGCTGGATCTGGCGCGACTGGATGCCGGCATCAGTTCAGCCGCCTATCATCAAGTCGAAATGGGCGAGCTGATCTCGCATGTGCTGGACGAATTCAGCGTGCAGGCCGACGCACGCCAGCTGCAGTTACAGGTTGAGGCATCGCCCTGCCTGCTGCGTTGCGATGTGGATGCAGTGGGCATTCTGATCCGCAACCTGGTCGACAACGCCATCCGCTATGGCCGCCTGCATGGCAAGGTGGAAGTGAGCTGCGGCTATTGTGTGCGCGCTGACGTACTGCACCCGTTCCTGCAGGTCAGCGATGACGGCCCCGGCGTGCCCGAAAGCGCGCAGGCTTCTATTTTCGAGCGGTTTTATCGCGTGCCCGGCAGCGCGGTACAGGGCAGTGGCATCGGATTGTCGCTGGTCGCCGGCATTGCGCGCCTGCACGGAGCAACGATCGAAGCCGGCGACGGCAACGATGGACGCGGCCTCTGCGTGCGCGTGGTGTTTGCCGGCAACCGCCCTGCCGGCGCGGCCTGAAGCCGCCTGCGCTGCAGCGCGAGAGCACTACGATATGCGGCCAACCAAACGACGGCGCAACCACAGGCTGGCGCGGCGAGTGCGCGGTGCGCGATGGACCAGCAGGGGTACGTGAAATGCGCGACTGCGCACGCACACACCCAGCGCCCAGCGCGCAGCGCGAGACGGCCCATCTGACGCGTACATCGCGGCTCCCGAGCGCCGTCCACACCACCTGCTCGCTACATTTTGGTGGTCGCTCTAATGCCGACACCATTGCGTGCTGCAAAGAAATGTCGCGCTTTCGCCAAGCGGTGCGTTCGTCGCGTTGATCCAATAAGTTCCCAAAATCGCTTGCCTACAGTGCACTCACCGCACGCATCAAGGATGCCTGGTGATGCCTCATTCGATCCGTTTCACGCAACACTTCCCCACCGCGCCGTCGCTGCCGGTCGGGCAGTGCGCTGCCAACGACCCCGTCGCTGCGCATCCGCTGCCACGGCCTCTCGCGCCGGAATTTCGCTGCGGCTCTGCCGGCACGCGCAACCGCGACATCTGGTGCGCGTTGCCGGATATCCGCAGCGCGCGCGCTGCCCGCCGCCTGCAGCACCTGGCCAGGCGCGGCGTGTTGTTCACTGCCGCAACGGCCGTTCTGGCCTTGGCCGCTGCCAGCGTTCTACTGCACTGAACATCAGGTCACGCCAGCGCGCTGGAACTGCGCCCACTCGCCTTCTTCCACCAGGTAGTTCTCCATGTCGACTTCTTGCTTCGTTGGATACTGCGCACTCGCCGTCGTCAGCGTCAGCCTGATCGGCTGCGCCAGCACCCGCCCCACGCCCTATCGCCAACTGCCATCTTCGAGCTACCTGCGCCCGCACGATGGCAGCCGCGGCGGCCGCATGCCGTACGCGTATCACGGCCAGGTCGATTGGTCGCGGTATCGCACCGCATTGGTCGAGCCGGTGAGCATTTACCGCGGCGCGGACGCGCAATTCGAAGGGGTACCCGAGCAGGACAAACGCATGCTCGCCGATCTCATGCAACGCGAGTTCGGCGACGCGATTGGCCAGCGCTGGCAGCCCACCACCGCCATCGGGCCCGACACCTTGCGTGTGCGGCTCACCTTGACCGGCGCCAAACCCAGCAAGCGGGTGCTCGGCACCTTCATGAAGGTCGATATCGGAGGCGGCGCCTACAATGCCGTGCAGGCCGCGCGTGGCAAGGAGGGCGCATTCTCCGGCTCGGTCAGCTATGCGGTGGAAATCTTCGACGCGTCAAGCGATCGCTTGCTGGCGGCCTATGTCGAAAAGCAGTACCCCAATGCAATGAACATCAAGGCCAGCCTTGGTGCTTATGACGCGGCCAAGGCAGGGATCGGCCTGGGTGCGCAACAGTTGGTCGATGGCATGCGCTAGGCCCTGCTCCTTTTATTGCATGCGTGATGCCTGTACGTATCGAAGTGCGCGCACGCGATACGTTCGGGCAATCCTCTCGCGCAGTGCAGGGTTATCAGGGTGTTGGCTGCAGACGGGGAGCGCTGGCCAAAGCCGCTGCAACAAAAACGCCGACGCTGTGGAACAGCGCCGGCGTCTTCACCATTGCCCAGGGTCGGTGACACCTATCGCGTGCGTTGCACGCCTTCCAGGCTACCTGGCGACCCGCACATCGCACCCTGCGCCGCAGCGTGACAACCTCAGCGCGTGACGCGCTTTGCCGCTTTCTTGCCCACTGCCTTGCGCGCGGCGGTGGTCTTTGCCACGGCACGCGTGGCCGGGGTCTTGGTCACCTTGGCGGCTTTCTTCAGCGCGGTCTTGGTCACGGCCTTCTTGAGCGGGGCCTTCTTCACTGCGGCCTGCCTGGTCGCGGTTTGCTTGGCGACCGGCGCCTTCTTTGTTGCAGGCTTGACCAACGTCTTCGTCGCTGCCGCCGGCTTGGCCACTACCTTCTTCGCTGCCTTCTTCGCCGCCGTGCGTGCGTTCACCGTTGCGACGGCGGTCTTGCGTGCGGCGCTCTTGGCAGCCGTCTTGGCACTCAATGCGGCCGCTTCGGCCTTGGCATTGGCCTTGGCGGTTTCCAGCTTGCGCCTGGTAGCGGCTTTGGTGTCGGTAATCTTCTTCCTGGCCGCGGCACTGGTGCTGCTCAACTTCTGCTTGGCGGCCTGCGTGGTCGAGGTCAACGTTTGCTTGGCCGCGTCCTTGGTGGCGGTGAGCTTCTGCTTGGCGGCTTCCGTGGTGGCGACCAGCTTGTCCTTGGCAGCGTCCTTGGTGGCCGCCAGCGAGCGTTTGGTCTTGGCCACGCTGCGTTTCACTGCGGTGGCCGCAGTGCCGGCGTTCTTGGCCACGTTCTTTTCGACCTTGACCACCGCCTTGCGCGCTTTGGCCACCTGCGTCTTGACCTCTTCCACCGCCGTGCCTGCGGCCCCCTGCACGCTGGCGACCGCCTCGCTGGCGGTGCTGGCGATGGTCTCGGTCAATTCGGTGGCGGTGCTTTTTACGCTATCGACGGCGTCGGACAGGGTTGCCGTTACGCCATTGCCGTTGCTCATAGACCCTCCTTAAGGGCGTCAGTGCGGGAAACTTAGGCGATGCGCGACCGCACGCAACATGCTGAACAGGCATCGGATCAAGCGGACGCTACGCCCGGCCCGTCGGGCTGTCAACGCAATCAGGGCAAGGGATGTGCGGCACTTTCACCGGCAGTTAAATTGCGCGCAGGCACTCTCGTTCAGCTTGATTTACGCAGTCAGACGCCCTATTCCTCATCCACCGCGTAACCCGGAATCCGTTCCATGCGACCGCTGCCTACCCTGCTGACTCTTTCGCTGGCCGCTGCCTTCGGCGGATTTGCCGCCACCGGCATCAACGCCTGGCTGGACAATCGCGCCGAAGCCACGCCCCCCAGCAACGCCGCCTTTACCCTGCCGACGGCCGCCGCATTGCCGGCTGCGGTGGCCGGCCAGCCAGTGCCATCGCTGGCGCCGATGCTGCAGCAGGCCATGCCCGCGGTGGTGAGCGTGAACACCAAACAAGTGGTGCGCGTCCGCAACCCGTTCTTCAATGACCCGATCCTGCGCCGGCTGTTTCCGCAGGTGCCGCAGGACCGCATCAACGAATCGCTGGGTTCGGGCGTGATCATCGATGCGCAAAAAGGGTACGTGCTGACCAATCACCACGTCATCGAAAACGCCGACGACGTGCAGGTGACGCTCGGCGACGGACGCACGGTCAAGGCCGAGTTCATCGGCTCCGATGCCGATACCGATATTGCGCTGATCCGCATCAAGGCCGACAACCTCACCGATATCAAACTGGCCGACAGCAACGCGCTACGCGTGGGCGATTTCGTGGTGGCCATCGGCAACCCGTTCGGCTTCACCCAGACCGTCACCTCCGGCATCGTCTCGGCGGTGGGACGCAGCGGAATTCGCGGCTTGGGCTATCAGAATTTCATCCAGACCGACGCCTCGATCAACCCCGGCAACTCCGGCGGCGCGCTGGTCAACCTGCAAGGCCAGTTGGTGGGCATCAATACCGCCAGCTTCAATCCACAGGGCAGCATGGCCGGCAATATCGGCCTTGGGCTGGCGATTCCGTCCAACCTGGCGCGCAATGTGGTGGAGCAATTGGTGACCAAGGGCGTGGTGGTGCGCGGCACGCTCGGCCTGGAAACCCAGAACCTCACCCAGCAGATGTTGCAGGGCCTGGGCGTGGATTCGTTGCGTGGCGCCTTGGTGACACGGGTGTTGCCGGGCTCCGCAGCGGCGGCGGCAGGCGTGCAACCGGGCGATGTCGTGGTAGGGGCCAACGACCAGCGCGTGGACAGCGCCGAGGCGCTCCACAATTACGAAGGCCTGCAGGCGGTTGGCAGTGCGGTGACCCTGGACATCCGTCGCGATGGCAAGCCGCTCAAGCTCAAGGCCACGCTGAAAGAGCAGGACCGCGCCGTCACCGGCGATATGCTGGACCCGCGCCTGACCGGCGCGACCTTCGTCGATCTCCCCGAATCGCTGCGTCAGTCAGGCATCACCGGGGTGATGGTGAGCGAGGTCAAACGCGGCGGTCGCGCTGCCGCCAACGGCCTGGTCGCCGGCGATGTGATCGTGGCCAGCAGCGTGGGCGAGTTCGCCGACCTTGCCAGCTGGCGGGCCAATTTCCAGCGTAAACCGCAGCAGCTTGTCGTACGCATCCTGCGTGGCAACGCGCAGTACGACGCGCTGATGCGTTGACGCGATGTGTACCGGGCGTTGCTTCCACTAACGCCTCCTACACCCCCCCGATGCTATTGCTACTGCTCGACCGCACGTGAGTGGCGGCTGCCATCAATGACCGAAGGAGATATCGCATGAGCCCCACCAATACCGATCAGCTGAAGGAAAACCTGAGCGAAGCCGGCACCCACCTGAAGTCGGCAGCGAGCGCCGCTGGCGAAGCGGTCAGGGGCGCCACCAGCGCCGCTGGCGATGAGCTCAAGCTCGGTCGCGCCAACGTCAAGGCCGAGCTGTCCGACACCGCGCTGGCCGGCATGGCCGCTGCCGAGTTCGGCGGTGCCGCTGCCAAGGAGCAGATGGATGTCCTGGTTGCCAAGGGCAACGATCTGCTGGAAAGCGCCACCGATCTGATTCGCGAGCGTCCGCTGGCTGCCTTCGGCGTTGCCTTCGCCGCTGGCTGGGTCATCGCCAAGCTGGCACGCAGCAACGACAACTAAGTCGTGAGCGATCAGGCCTCTCCCGCTGCCGGAACCGACGCGCCAGACGCAAGCGCGCAGACGCCAGGACTGGACGAAAGCGTACGTGCGGTCGGCGCAGCCGGCCGTGCAGCGCTGGGCTCGGCCAAGGACACCAGCCGCGCCTTGCGCCGGCTGGTGTCGGCCGATCTGCAACTGGCACGCAGCGCATTCGGGCGTGGCCTGGCCTGGGCCTGCGTAGCCGTGGTGTTCGGTGCCTCGTCGTGGTTGCTGCTGGCCGGTGCCATCATCGCCCTGCTGCAACGTGCCGGGCTGTCGTGGTTCCAGGCGATGTTTTTCACTGCGTTGGCGAGTCTGTTGGTGACCGGCATCGCGGCATGGCGCGTGTTTTTCTACTTCGACCACACCGGCATGAATGCAACGCGCCGTCAGCTCATCAAGCTGGGAATTTTCGATGACCCGAGCAAGGACGATGACGCGGCAACCTCTGCCAGTGGAGCACGCCCATGAAGTTTGGAACCTTGCGTCAACGCGTCGAACGCGCCGAGTTTCTGGTCGAAGGACGCGCGCAAGAAACGCGTCTGCACTGGAGCGAACTCCGCCAGACCTGGCGTGCCGGGTGGTCGCCACTGCGGATCGTAACGGTGGGCTTCGGGCTCGGCTTCGTTACCGGCCGCAACGAACCGCAAGCGGCATTGGGCAGCATCGCCAGCAAGCTTGGCGGTATTCCCAAGCTTCTGCAGATGATCAGTACCATCTCTGCGTTGTTCACTGCACACCGTGCGCAGGAGGCTTCCGAGCAGGCCGAACGTGCGGCAGACAATGCCGAGGAAGTTGCAGCCGACCCGCCGGTGACCGTGGTGCAGGTCCCGGCCGACCGCGCCGCCTGAGCGCGGACGGTATTCACGGCGGCTAGGGCTTTGCCAGGCCGCCGTCGAGAGTAGCGGATTGCCTGTGCAAGGCATCGACATACCAGTGCCGCTTTGAAGAGGTGCGACCGCCGCGTGGTCCTGGCGCTGCATTCTGATCCCGGCGCTGCATGCAGTCCGCGCGTGCTGTGCTGGGTGACTGCTGGAAAGACCGCTGCACGACGGGCCCGCAATGCTGGCATCCGCGCTGTCTATTTCCGCTGGATAACTGCTCGCTGCGAAGGCTGACGGATATCAGCGCTGAAATGCGGGAATCGTGCGACGAATGGTCCTTTCCTCGCCCAGAGCGCTGACGCCTGACCACCAATTCCGCACGGCATGCGTGCTGTCGCAGTCAGTAGCATGCGGCAGGATCCTGCGGTCACTGGCAATCCCACTTCGACAACCGACTCTACGCCCCGCGACCTGCACAGGGGCGCTGCTGCCGAGTCCGCCAGACTAGCGTTGGTTCGCTGACATCCTGCCCACAGGCTCTGTGCGCGCCGTTGACGCATTGCGCCGATAATGGCGCACCGCTGGCAGCACGCCAGTCTGCTGCCAGGGCGCGCATGTCTCTTCCCGTCGACTCACCGGATGCCGTCACCGCGGCAGATTCGCTTCCGCCCGCACCGGCGCCCCGCCCGCGCGCGCCGGCCTCGCTGGTGGTGCTGGCCACGCTCGCCGTTGGTTACACCCTCTGGGCAGCGCAGACGATCATCCTGCCGATCATGCTGGCCGCGTTTTTCGCGCTGATCGGCAACCCCATCCTGCGGGGTCTGCGCAAGCTCTACATCCCGCGGTTTCTCGGCGCCTTGCTCATCCTGTGCCTAGGCCTGGCCGGCACCGTCACGTTGGCCACGCAATTGGCCGGCCCTGCCGCCGAATGGGTGCAACAGGCACCACGGCAGATGCGCCAGATTGCGCGCGATGTGCGCGATCTCACCAAGCCGGTGATGCAAGCCAACCAGGCAGCGGAAAACTTTGCACGCGCGGCCGGTGGCGAAGGCCAGCGCGGCGTGCAGATCGTGCGCACGCAGATGGACGACCCTTACAAGGCGCTGGTCCGCACGCCCAAGCTGGCGGCTTCGGTGCTGGCGGTGGTGCTTCTGACGTTCTTCTTCATGGTGTATGGCGAAAGCCTGCAGCGGCATGCGATCGCCTTGCTACCGAACCGGCAGCAGCAACGGTTCACCACCGAGATCATGCTGGACATCGAGCGCGAGGTCTCGCGCTACGTGCTCACCATCAGCGTGATCAACACCCTGGTCGGGCTGGTATTTGCCGGCATTTTGTCTGTGCTGCAGATTCCGCTGCCCGAAGCGATCCTGTGGGGAACGGTGGTCGCATTGCTGAATTTCGCACCGTATGTCGGCCCGTTGATCGGCGTGATGCTGATGCTGCTGATGGGTTTTGTGGAATTTCGCACCACCTTGTCCTCGCTGCTGCCGGCGATCCTGTACCTGGCCCTGCACACGATCGAAGGCCAGGTGGTGACACCGATCGTGCTGGGCCGACGCATGGCGATCTCGCCGCTGATGCTGATCCTGGCGCTGATGCTGTTCGGCTGGCTGTGGGGCATGGTCGGCCTGCTGCTGGCGGTGCCGTTGCTGGTCTGCATCAAGATGGTGCTGAGCCGGGTGGACGGGATGCAGCGCTGGGCGCGGTTGCTTGAGTAGCCGCGAATGGGGAATCGGGAGTTGGGAATCGCAAGCGCAGAGGCGCTGCTCTACCCATTCTCGATTCCCGACTCTCTATTCCCGGCATTACAATCGTGCGATGAGCTTCCACATCCGCGCCATCACCCTCGACCTCGACGATACGTTGTGGCCCTTTGCGCCGATCGGGGCGCGGATCGATCAGGTGCTGTACGACTGGATGCGCGAGCACAGCCCGGTGACTGCCGAGCGCTTTCCGGTGGAGGCGATGCGCCAGTTGCGTGAGCGCAGCTTTGCCGACAACCCGCACCTGCATCACGACCTCAGCGCGCTGCGCCGATTGACGTTGGAAATGGCGTTGCGCGAGAGCGGCGGCGATCTGGCGTTGCTGGAGCCGGCCTACGAGGTGTTCTATGCGGCGCGTAACCAGGTGGAATGCTACCCGGATGCGCTCGACGCGCTGGCGCGCATTGCCGCCCATGTGCCGGTGGCCGCGCTCAGCAACGGCAATGCCGATTTGCAGCGCATCGGGCTGATGCACCACTTTACGTTTCAACTGGGCTCGCGCGAACACGGCAGCGCAAAGCCCGACCCGAGCATCTTCCTGGCCGCCTGTGCCCGGCTCGAGGTGCCGCCTTCGGAAGTGCTGCATGTGGGTGACCACGTGCGCATGGACGTGCTGGGCGCGCTGGATGCCGGCCTGCGCGCCTGCTGGATCAATCGCGAGGGCGCGGTGTGGTCGCATCCCACCCAGCAGCCGGATCTGGAATTCGACAGCATGACCGGGCTGGCCGATTGGCTGGACGCGCAGCAGCCGCATCCAGGCCCGATGAACGCCGGCATCACCCTTCCCGCCTGAGCCACTCTGCGCGGCGCACGGCGCTGCACTCGAGGATTTCCATGTCGCACCTCACCGGTTTCACCGATCCCCATGCCGCAGCCTTGCCGCTGTATGTGCTCGACCGCGAGAACTTTACGCGCTGGTGCGCGGAGCAGCCCACCGGTGTGCTGTCGTGGGCGCAGGCACAGCGTTTCGATGCCGCGCCGGGCAGCGTGCTGTTGTTGCCGGGCGACAACGGGCTGGCCGGCGCGGTCCTGGGGATCGGCGACCGGGCCGATGCCTACGCCTACGCGCATGCGCCGATGGCCCTACCGCCGGCCAGCCGCTGGACGCTGGCCAACCCGCTGAGCGATGCCGAGCAGGCATTGCTGCATCTGGGCTGGGGATTGGGCGCTTATCGCTTTTCACGTTATCGCAAGGTGCCGCGCGCGCCGGCCGAACTGGCTGCAACGCCCTCGGCACAGACGCATGCACTGATCGAGGCGTGCCTGCGCGTGCGCGACTGGGTCAACACGCCCACCGAAGACATGGGCCCGCAGCATCTGGAAGAGGCCACACGCACGCTCGGACAGGCGCATGGCGCACAAGTCGATGCGATCGTCGGCGACGCGTTGCTGGCGCAGAACTTCCCCACCATCCATGCCGTGGGGCGCGCCTCGCATCGCGCGCCGCGACTGATCCAGTTGCAGTGGGGTGACACGGCGCATCCGCATCTGGTGCTGGTCGGCAAAGGTGTGTGCTTTGACACCGGCGGGCTGGATCTGAAGCCGGCCGATGGCATGCGCAACATGAAAAAGGACATGGGCGGCGCGGCGCATGCGTTGGCGCTGGCCGGTCTGGTAATGGCGCAGCAGTTGCCGGTGCGGCTGACGCTGCTGATTGCGGCAGTGGAGAACGCGGTGGGCCCGGATGCATTCCGCCCTGGTGAAGTGATCACCACCCGCGCCGGCGTGACGGTGGAAGTGGACAACACCGATGCCGAAGGCCGCCTGGTGCTGTGTGATGCGCTGAGCTATGCCACCGAGCAGCACCCGGATCTGATCCTGGATTTCGCCACGCTTACCGGCGCGGCACGCATCGCGCTGGGCCCGGACCTGCCTGCGCTCTTTGCCAACGACGATGCGCTGGCGCAGGCCTGGATCAGTGCCGGCGAACAGACCCGCGACCCGGTGTGGCGCATGCCGCTATGGCGCCCATACCTGCGTTATCTCAACAGCCATGTGGCCGACATGGCCAACGCCGGCTCGCGCATGGCCGGCGCCGTCACCGCCGCGCTGTATCTGGAACGCTTCGTGGCACCCGGCCAGCCGTGGGCGCATCTGGACGTCTACGCCTGGAATGACAGCGACCGCCCCGGCCGCCCCGCCGGCGGCGAAGCGCTGGCGCTGCGCTCGGCGTTCGCGATGCTGCAGCAACGCTACGGCGGCTGAGCGCGGGCAGCGCTGCAATCAGGCTGAGGCCGGCACAACACTGGCGCTGCGCTGGTCAGCCCTGGCGACGCAACAATGGCGCGATCGTGCGCATGCGTGTCTGCGTCGCGGGGCCGACCAGCGCAAATGCGGTGTCGCCTTCGGCCCAGTACTGCGCCAACAGCCGGCCATCGCGGCGCTCGCCGGTCGGCATCGGGCCGCTGCGTGGACGCAGATACAGGCCAATGCGTGCGCCGTCGGCATCGCTGTAGACCAGCATCGCGGCCGCGCCTTCCGGTGTGGACAGCAATTGCCCACCGCGCAACGTATACCCCTGCGCACGCAGATCCGGCACCACGCCTGCGTTGCCGAAATGCGTGCGCAACCACGGTTCCAACTCGGCGCGGCGCTGCACGTCCAACCCAACGCCCCGATGCGCGTCGGCATCGGCGAACAGGCGGTAGGCGGCCACTGCATCGGCCATCGGCACGCGTTGGCTGGCGATCCGGCTCGCATGCAGCTGCCAACCCAGCCCGGTACCCAGGCCAAGTGCCAGCACGCAACTGGCGGCCACGGCAAACGCGGCACGACGGCGCTGTTGCAGGCCACGGCGAATCGCCGCAGGCGTGAAGGCGACGGCGCCAGTCTCCGCCATCAGGCCGGCGTGTGCGGCACGCAGCGCTTCGGCATCGCGCTTCCAGCCCGCCACGCGCGCGGCCTGGGCGGGATGTGCCTGCAGCCAGGCTGCGACTGCTGCATGTTGCTCTGGCGTCAGGCGGCCATCGACGTAGGCGTGCAGCGCGTGTTCGTCGGGCGGCATGGTGGTCATTTCAGGATCCTCAATGCAGGTGCGTGATTCACCTGGCCTTCGTTCACGGCACGCAGGCGTTCGCGCGCACGCGACAGGCGCGACATCACCGTGCCGATCGGGATGCCGAGGGTATCGGCCACTTCGCGATAACTGAAACCGTCCACGCTGACCAAGAGCAACAACGCGCGTTGTTCGGCCGGCAATGATGCAAGGCTGGCCAGCATGGCACGGCCGTCGTGCACCTGCTCAGCGGACGCGGATTGGCTGGGCTGCTGCGGCGCGAACAGGCCCACGACCCGCTGCCAGCGCGCGGCACGCCGCTGCCCATCCAGAAACTGCCGGTACAGGATGGCGAACAGCCAGGGCTGCAGGGCTTCGGCGGTATGCCGGGTCTGCCACCGCCGCAGCGCGCGCTCCAGTGTGGCTTGCACCAGATCGTCGGCGCTGGCGGGCTCGCCGCTCAGCGAGCGCGCAAAGCGGCGCAGCGCCGGCAGCACGGCGCGCAGTTGATCATCGTCCAGAGCATCCATTGGCGGGCGTGGTGGTGGCATCACACGGTAGACGCACTGGAGCGTGGATTATTCCCGCGATCGGTGCGTGCCACCGTCGTTGGTGGACGAGGGAATAACGCGGCTCGCATGTCGTCTCACTCGTATCAACCACTCACAGTATCGACCACCGGAGCCAGCCATGACGTTGCCACCTCCCTCGCCCCCGCGCGCGCGCCGTCCCGTGCTGCCATTGTTGGGGATTGCCGCCATTGCCGGCGGCGTTGCGCTTGCGTTTGCCTGGACAGCCGGCTGGATCGGTGGCGACCGGCTCACTGCCGCGCGCATGACCGACACCATCGAATCTAGCGGGCCGCCGCATCCGGGCTTTCGCCGCGCGCATACCAAGGGGGTGTGCGTGAGCGGGCAATTCCAGTCCAGCGGCAAGGCCACCTGGCTGTCGTCGGCGCGCATCTTCAGCCAGCCCAGCACGCCGGTGCTGGGGCGCATGTCCATCGGCGGTGGCGACCCGCACGGGCCCGACGGGCAGGCGCGCGTACGCAGCATGGCGCTGCTGTTGCGCAGCGACGATGGGCAGGAATGGCGCACGGCGATGAACAGCTTCCCGTTCTTCGTGGTCGCCACGCCGGCCGGCTTTCAGGCGCTCAACGTGGCCTCCAAACCAGACCCGGCCACCGGCAAGCCTGACCCCGAAAAACTGGCGGCGTTCGGCAAGCAGTATCCGGAAGCGGCCAAGTTCCAGCAGTGGGCCAAGACTGCGCCGTGGTCGGACAGCTGGGCCAATACGCAATACAACGGCGTCAATGCGTTTCGCGCAATTGCCGCCGACGGACGCGAACGCTACATCCGCTGGTCGATGCGCCCGCATACGCCATTCAAGGAACTGAGCGCCGCGCAACGCAAGCAGGCCGATGGCGATTTTCTCGCCACCGACCTGGACGCGCGGCTGGCGCACGGGCCGCTGCGTTGGGACATGGTGCTGACCATCGCCGAGCCCGGCGATGCGGTGGACGACCCGTCGCAACCGTGGCCGGAACGCCGCAAGCAGATCGTGGCCGGCACGCTCTCGATCGAGCGTGCGCAGCCGCAGGCCACCGGCCCGTGTCGCGATCTCAATTACGACCCGTTGATTTTGCCCAAGGGCCTTGCCGCATCGAATGACCCGATTCTGGCAGCGCGCTCGTCGGTGTATTCGCAATCGTTCAACCGCCGCGAGCGCGAGATCGCCAACGGCACGGGCAGCGCCGCCACCGGCCAGGGAGCACGCCAATGAGCCGCCGTACCCACTTCAATCTGCCAGCGCGCGTGCTGCACTGGCTGATGGCCGCGATGATCCTGACCATGCTGTTCGTCGGCGTGGGCATGGTGGCCTCGGTGACGCAGCGGCCGTGGTTGATCGATCTGCATCGCCCGCTGGGCATCGCGATCCTGATCCTGGCGGTGCTGCGCCTGATCAACCGCCTGCGCCATCGCCCGCCGCCGCTGCCGGCCGATCTGCCGGCATGGCAAAGGGCTGCCGCGATTGCCTCGCATTGGCTGCTGTATGCATTGATGCTGGGCATGCCGTTGATCGGCTGGGCGATGCTGTCGGCCGGCGCCTACCCGATCGTGCTGTGGCCAGGCGCGAACCTGCCGGCGATCGCACCGCACGATCCTGCACTGTATGCCTGGCTGCGCAGCGCGCATGGCTGGCTGGCGTATCTGTTATTTGCCACCGTGCTGGGGCATCTGAGCGCGGCGTTGTTTCACGCCTGGATACGCCGCGACGGGGTGTTTTCCAGCATGGCGCGTGGAGAGCGGTCTGCGCGGTGATGGGGTCGCGGTTGATGGTGGGCTGACGCGGCTCGGCAGATGATCGGCACACAGTGGCAGCATGCAGTTCCTTCTCCCTGGGACATCGTCTGCCCTTCATGGGGAAGGAGGTGCCCCGCAGGGGCGGACGAGAATGCGGGTGCAGCCGATTGAAGTAGGCCCACGCGGCTGGCCTCGCCCGTCGCCTTACCCACCCCTCTCCCGCCGGGAAGAGGGGCTGGTGCCTAACGCTGGCGTTTTGTTTTGGCCGCTGGCGCCGATGATTCGATGCCCTTGCCGGTGGCCGCCCAATAGATCCCACCGTACAAGTGTTCCAGATAGCGTGGGTCGTTGTAGGCTTCGGCCAGATGGCCCAGCGCAGTGGCGAACACGCGGCCACCTTCGAAGTGGTGGTACCACGCCACCGGGTGCTGTTGGCCCATGCCCTTGGCGACCTGCCCTGGCCAGATCAAGGTGGGGTCATAACTGCGTTCGTCGACGGTAAGTAGCGTGACCAAGTCGTCGCTGTAGGGCGGATCGTATTCGTACCATTCGTCGCTCCATACCCAGCGCTTGGGCAGGCCGGCAGTGGCCGGGAAATTGGCGTCGGCCACATCCACCATCGCCGTTTGCATGTACGGATGGGTGCGGAACGAGCGGCCGATCATGTGGTCGTACCACTCCCATTCACCGCGCTTGATCGCAAAGGCCTTGTGCACCGCGACCACGCCGCCGCCGTTACGCACGTATTTTTGGAAGTTGGCCCGCTGCGCCGGGTCGAGATCGGTGGCCGGCGTATTGAGCAACACGATGGCCGCGTATTGCGACAGGTCGCCATCGAACGCCTTGGCATTCCACGCCCACACCATCTGGACATAATGCTTGCGCGCCATCGCTTCGAATTGCGGCTTGGCCACGGGGATATAGTCGTGGTGATACTGGTTGGGAATGGCAGCCACCAATATCTTGAATTGCTCGGCGGACGCATTGAAGGCGCATATCCACAGCAGGCCCGACAGCCACAGAGATTTCATGCATCGCTCGCCGTGTTTTTCGATGCTGTGCAGTGTACCTGGGTGCAAATCGCATGCCTTCGCACGCGTTTGGAATAGCTGCAGATTGTCGGATGAAGCAACCGATGCACCGTCGTCGATGGGGGCTTTGTAGTGCGGTCGCGTCGATTAGGCGCGGCGCACCTGCATGCAATCCCGCACCCCGAAAACGTCAGCTTCCCGCGCACGCAAACCATCGACTGGCTGCACTACAACCAGCCCTTCTGCCGCGCCAGGCGGTAGGCTTCGATGCGATTGGCCACGCCCAGTTTGCCGATGCATTCGGACAGGTAATTGCGCACCGTGCCGTGCGAGAGCTGCAACTGCTGGGCGATCTCGCTGGCGGAGCGGCCTTCGCCGGCCAGCCGCAGCACAGTCCGTTCGCGTTCGCTCAAGGGGTCTGCTTCCACCCACGCATCGATGGCCAGCTGCGGGTCGATCACCCGCCCGCCGCGGTGCACCTGCCGCAACGCATCGACCAGCTGTTCGGCCGGCGCATCCTTGAGCAGATACCCGGCCACGCCGGCATCCAGGGCACGGCGCAAAAATCCCGGACGCGCGAACGTGGTGACGATCATGACCCGTACCGGCAACGCCTGGCGCTGGATCCGCTGCGCCAGTTCCAGCCCGGTCAGGCCAGGCATCTCGATATCGGTGACCAGCACGTCCGGCTGCAGGCGCTGCAGTTCGCGCCACGCGCTTTCGCCATCGCCGGCGCTGCCGACCACCGCAATATCGTCCTCCAGCCCGAGCAAGGCCACCAGCGCGCCACGCAGCAAGGCTTGGTCTTCCGCCAACAACACCCGGATCATCGGTCGCGCTCGCATGCATGCAACGGTTGCGCACGATAACAGCGCCGACGCATGCCGTGCACTTGGCAGCGCAACCGGGGCGCGTTAGAGCGGCTGCGGCATCACCGGCGGCGTTGCGGGGACAACCGCAGGCCGCGGCAACGGCACACTGGCGCGCAATCGCATGCCGCGCGGCAAGGCCTGCACATCCAGCGCGCCACCCAGGCCGTGCAGGCGTGCGCGCATGCCGTCCAGGCCGTTGCCCGGCACGATCACGCCGCCGCGGCCGTCGTCGGTGATCTCCAGCACCGCCTGATCGCCGTGCGCGCGCAGTTGCACACGCACGCGTCTTGCCTGCGCGTGGCGCTGCACATTGGTGGCCGCCTCGCGCACCACCAGCGCAAGCGCGGTTTCGTGCTCGGGCGGCAAGGCCAGCGGCTCCAGCTGTTGCTCCAGCGCAATGCCGTCCAGGTCCAGCAGCACCCGCGCCGATGCCAGTTCGGCAACCAGGCCGGCAGCACGGATGCCGGTGACCGCGCGCCGTACCTGCGCCAACGCCTCGCGCGAGACCTGCGCCACCGCGTCGATCTCGTTGCGTGCGGCCTGCGGGTCGCGCTCGATCAGGCGCGCAGCCAGATCGGATTTGAGCGCCACCAGCGACAAGGTATGGCCAAGCAGATCGTGCAGGTCGCGGCCGATGCGCTCGCGTTCGGCAGTGGCCGCCAGACGACGAACTTCGTCCTGCGACAAGCGCAGCAACGCGTCCTTGCGTTCGTTGATGCTGTACACCGCGCCCACGGCGGCCATGCCCAGTACCGTCACCGGCATCCACACCAGCGCCTGCATGCTCAACCCGAGCCAGTGCGCCCAGCTCAGGTACAACGCGTTCATCAGCAGCAACATCGCAAAGTGCCGCCACAACCCAGGCCGCGTGGAGGGACGCAAGCTCAGGCAGGCAAAGATGAAGTAGCTGATGCCCGACGAATACACCGGCAACAAGGCAGCACTCATCACCGCCATCGCCCAGGCGTAGCGATACAAGGTGCCGCGTGGCGCCAGCAACATGCGTGCGTACAGCAGCAGGAAAACCGGATACGAAAGCAGCGTGCACAACAGCCAGGTCCTGTCGTAGCCCCGCGCAGAAAACACCGGCACCACGAATACCCAGGCCGACCACAGCAAGTGCACGCTGTCCATCCACGGCGATTGGCCCTGCGCCAGCCGCGCGGCAACCTGCGAACTGGCGGCGGGGCGAAGCCATGCGGGAAACCGGAGGCGCATCAGCAAAGGTCCGTGTGGATGAGCGGATTCTGCCACTGCCGGGCCCGCCTGCGTGCGGCTGCGTGCGGCTGCGTGCAGGACGATACGGGTGAGCGGCCTCATGCATGCTCCCGGTGCTTGCTGCGATGCGATCGCCCACCGGGGTTGCGATTGGCCTGCGCAAGCGCAAGCCAGATACGTGCAGTCTGCAAATGCGAAGGAAAGCATGCCGTTAGCGGATTGCCGGAGGAGCCGCCAGCATGGCCTGCCGCAGCGCTGGTGCACCAGTTGCCGGTGTCATGGCGTGCAGATGACAGCTGTCACTGGTGAGCGCGCCGTGCTGACTGCATGCTGCGCACCAGCTGGCGGTGGCATCGGCGCATCGACCGTTTGTCGCCGCACCGCAGTTGGTGACTTCCGGCAGCTTGCGGCATCGCCTGTAGACCGTCACATTTCGCGCAGCCTTCCGTCCTGGTCATCGATGAACACTTCCGCCGATCTGCTCAAGCAACTCCGCATCGACCGCCAGCGCCCTGCCACGCCGCCGCCCGCCCGCCGTACCGGCTGGATCCTCGCCGCAGTGATCCTCGTCATCGTGCTGGCCGCCGCCGCGTGGTGGTTCACGCGCCGCCCGGTGGTGCAGGTGCAGACCGCGCCGGTGGTGGCGATCAGCGCCGGCAGCAGCAGCGCATCGGTGCTGGACGCCTCCGGCTATGTGGTGGCACGACGCATGGCCACGGTGTCGGCGCAAGTCACCGGCAAGGTGCGCGAGGTGATGATCGAAGAAGGCATGCGCGTCGAACAGGGCCAGGTGATGGCCACACTCGACCCGCTCGATGCCGATGCGCAGCGCAGCTTGTCGGCCTCGCAGTTGTCGGCCGCACGCAGCCAGGTCGACAACATGCAGGCGCAACTGGCGGTAGCCAACGCCGATGCCACGCGCCTGCAGTCGTTGGTGGGTGCGCAGCTGGTGTCGCGCTCGCAATACGACCAGGCCATTGCGCAGCGCGATGCCTTGCGCGCCCAGCTGCAGAACGCGCAGCGCAATGTGCAGGTCGCCTCCGACCAACTGGCCATTGCCGGTATCCGCTCTGACTTCAACGTGGTGCGCGCGCCGTTTGCCGGCGTGGTGACCGCCAAGGCGGCGCAGCCGGGCGAAATCGTCTCTCCGTTGTCGGCCGGCGGCGGGTTCACCCGCACCGGTATCGGCACCATCGTGGACATGGAATCGCTGGAAATCGAGGTGGAAGTGGGCGAGTCCTACATCGGCCGCGTGCAACCCAAGATGCCGGTGGAAGCGGTGCTCAACGCCTACCCGGAATGGAAGATTCCAGGCGAGGTCATCGCCATCATCCCCACCGCCGACCGCGGCAAGGCCACGGTGAAAGTGCGCGTGGCGCTCAAGGTCAAGGACCCGCGCATCGTGCCGGAAATGGGTGTCCGGGTCAGCTTTCTGGAGCAGGCCGAACCGCAACAAGCAGCCAAGCCGCAGGGCGTGCGCGTCCCGGCCGCCGCACTGGTGGAGCGCGACACGCGCACGGTCGCGTTCGTGGTCGGCGAGCACGACACCGTCAGCGCGCATGCCGTCACCACTGGCATGGTGATGGGCGAACACAGGCAGGTGCTCTCCGGCCTGGCCGCAGGCGACAGCGTGGTACTCAATCCGCCGCAAACCTTGAACGATGGCGACAAGGTGACCGAAGCAGCGCCGGACGCTGCCGAATAACGCACAACCAACACAGCGCAGGCGGTCACCACTCAGGGGAATACCGAAAGCGCGTTTGATTGAAACGGCAGCGACGCAGGCGCCTGCGTCGCGCTGCGAGGAACGCCGGTGAAATCCAGTAACGCGGTATCGGCTGTGCTTGCGTATCTGCAGTTGCGATGTTCGTCGATATCTCAGCCGTTGTCGTCGCAGGCACGTTTCAGGCATCGGCGGCGTGCGCCGCACAGGTGCCGCCACAGCAGCCGATGCCTTTGCCTGCACTCGCCCCATCGCTTCATCGCATTTCAGCTCATCGTGTTACTGCAGTGCCGCACAACATCCGCAGTCGCTCTGCGCGCTGCTGTCACCTCTTCCATCGCACCGCCAGGAGTTGCCATGTCCGCTCTCGTCAGTTTGCGCAACATCACCAAGACCTACCAACGCGGCCCCGAGCAGGTGCAGGTGCTGCACGGCATCGATCTGGAGATCGCCAGCGGCGACTTCGTGGCATTGATGGGCCCCTCCGGATCGGGCAAGACCACCTTGCTGAACCTGATCGGCGGGCTGGACAGCCCCAGCGGCGGCGAGATCGAGATCGAAGGCGAGCGCATCGATCGCATGAGCGGCGGGCAGCTGGCGACCTGGCGCAGTCACCACGTCGGTTTCGTGTTCCAGTTCTACAACCTGATGCCGATGCTCACCGCGCAGAAGAACGTGGAGCTGCCGTTGCTGCTCACCTCGCTCAATGCCGCCCAACGCAAGCGCAATGCCGAGATCGCATTGACCCTGGTCGGCCTGCAGGAGCGTCGCAACCACAAGCCCAGCGAATTGTCCGGCGGCCAGCAGCAACGCGTGGCGATCGCGCGCGCGATCGTCTCCGATCCCACCTTCCTGATTTGCGACGAACCCACCGGCGATCTGGACCGCCACAATGCCGAAGAAATCCTGCGCCTGCTGCAGGAGCTCAATCGCGAACACGGCAAGACCATCGTGATGGTCACCCACGACCCCAAGGCCGCCGAATATGCCACCCACACCATCCATCTGGACAAGGGCGAGCTGGCCGATGCGCCGCTTGCACTGTAAGGGAGCGCTGCCATGAAGTATCTCTCGCTGGTATGGGCGCAGTTGTTCCGCAGCAAGACCCGCACCTTGCTGACCTTGCTCTCGGTGGTCGCGGCGTTTTTATTGTTCGGCATGCTCGATTCGGTGCGCGTGGCCTTTACCTCCGGCGGCAGCGTCAGCGGCGTGGACCGGCTGGTGGTGGCATCGCGCTTGTCGATCACCCAATCGCTGCCGATCAATCTGGAAAACCAGATCCGCAGCGTGCCGGGCGTGCGCGATGTGACCTCGGCAATGTGGTTCGGCGGCATCTACCGCGACCCGAAGAACTTCTTCCCGAATTTTTCGGTGGCGCCCAATTTCTTCGATGTGTACAGCGAATATCAGTTGCCCAAGGACCAGCTCAAGGCGTTCCAGACCACGCGCACCGGCGCGATCGTTGGCGAAAGCCTGGCCAAGGAAAATGGCTGGAAGATCGGCGACACCATTCCGCTGCAGGCCACCATCTTTCCGCGCGGCGGCAGCAACGACTGGCCGCTGCAACTGGTCGGCATCTTCCGCATGAAAGACCGCACCGTGGCCGCCAACCAGGAACGCCAGTTGATGATGAACTGGAAGTACTTCGACGAGTCCAACGACTACATCAAAAGCAGGGTAAGTTGGTACACGGTGACGCTGCGCAACGCCGACCAGGCATCGCGCGTGGCGCAGGCCGTCGATGCGTTGTCGGCCAACTCCGACCATGAAACCAAGTCGCAGACCGAATCGGCATTTCAGCAAGCCTTCGTCAAGCAGTTTGCCGATATCGGCTTGATCGTCACCTCGATCATGGCCGCGGTGTTTTTCACCTTGCTGCTGCTGACCGGCAACACCATGGCACAGGCCGTGCGCGAGCGGATTCCGGAGCTGGCCACGCTCAAGACGCTGGGCTTTCAGGACCGCACCGTGCTGAGCCTGGTGATGGTGGAGTCGATGTTGCTGATCGGCCTGGGCGGGCTGATCGGCATGGGGCTGGCGGCGCTGGTGATCCCGGCGGTTGCAGCGCGCAGCGGCGGCCTGATGCCGACCCAGACCGTGCCGCTGCAGACCTGGCTTGTCGCGGTCGGGCTGATGGCCGGCATCGGCATCGTGGTGGGTGTGCTGCCGGCATTACGCGCGCAGCGCTTGAAGATCGTCGATGCACTCGCCGGCCGCTGACAGGAGCATGCACATGCAACGCAAATGGAAAGATCGTGGGGTCAACGCGCTGTCGGTCGTGCTGCTGGCAATCGGGCTGGCGGCCTGGATCGCACTGCCGTGGATGGTGCTGCTGCCGATCGGTGGATTGCTGGCGGTGTGGCTGGTGGCCACACGCAGCGGCAGGCTTTCGCTGGCGGCCGCACGCATCGGCATCGCCACGCTGCCGCAGCGCTGGGGGTCCAGCTCGGTGATCGTGGTCGGCATTGCCGGCGTGGTCGGCGTGCTGGTGGCGATGCTGGCAATGGGCCAGGGCTTTCAGGCCACGCTCAACAGCACCGGCGACGACACCACCGCGATCGTCCTGCGCGGCGGTTCGCAGGCGGAAACCAACTCGGTGATTACCCGCGACCTGGTGCCGCTGATCGGCAGCCTTCCCGGCATTGCCGCCGATGCCAATGGCCGCCCGATGCTGTCGCCGGAATTGTCGCAAGTGGTGAACATCGCCTCCCGCTCCGACGGCACCGACGTCAACGCACAACTGCGTGGCGTGGGCGAACAGGCCTGGGCCGTGCATGACAAGGTCAAGATCGTGCAGGGCCGCCGCTTCAACACCGGCCTGCGCGAAATGGTGGTGGGCAAGGGCGCGTTGAACCAGTTCCGCGGACTGGAGCTGGGCAAGACCCTCACGCTTGGCAGCCAGCAGTGGACGGTGGTGGGCGTGTTCGCCTCCGGCGATGCGCACGATTCGGAGTTGTGGACCGACGCGCAGACGCTGGCCACCACCTACAACCGCAGTGCCTATCAGTCGATCAGCGTGCGCACCAACGGCAAGGCAGGCTTCAGCGCGTTCAAGACCGCCATGGCTGCCGATCCGCGGCTCAAGCTGGATGTGGAAACCACCCGCGCCTACTACGGCAAACAGGGCGGCGGCCTGAACAAGCTGATCAACATCCTGGGCACGGTGATCGGGGCGATCATGGCAGTGGGCGCGGTATTCGGCGCGCTCAACACCATGTATGCGGCGGTGGCCACGCGCGCGCGCGAGATCGCCACCATGCGTGCGATCGGCTTTCGCGGCACGCCGGTGATCATGGCGCTGATGCTGGAAACCATGCTGCTGGCATTGCTGGGCGGGCTGCTGGGCGGCGCGATCGCCTGGGCGGTGTTCAACGGCTACACCGTCTCCACGCTGGGCAGCAACTTCAGCCAGGTGGTCTTCCAGTTCAAGGTCTCGCCGGAGCTGCTCTGGAGCGGGCTGAAGTGGGCGCTGGGCATCGGCCTGGTGGGCGGACTGTTTCCCGCGCTGCGTGCGGCGCGTCTGCCGATTACCACGGCGCTGCGTGAGGTGTAGGCGGGCCTTGGCCCGCCGGGAATCGGCAATGGTGACAGCCGCGGCGAAGCACGCGGCGGCGGCTGAACGTATTGCAGGCTGTCATGGTTCTGTCACCGCAGTGCGGTAGATGCGCCAGCCGGGCAGGCCGTAGCCTGCTCGGCCGTTTGCTCCATCGATTGATCGCCATGACGCGCCTGCTTCTGCTGGTCTGCGCCTGCCTGTGGCTGGCCGGCTGCTCCTCTTCTTCGACATCGCTCAGCGAGCGCCTGGTTGCGCCCGGTGGCACCTCGCCGCTGCTGGACGAAGAACGCATTGCCGCCACCATCGCCACGGTGCCCAATCGCAGCGGGCATGTGGTGACGCGCGATGGCGTGCCGATCTTCTGGCGCGCGATCGACCCCGGCCAGTACGCCATGCACTATCGCTACACGGGGCAGCGCAGTGACCCGGCGCATGCGCTGGATGTGGATTTCAGTTTCAAGGCACCGACTGCCAAACCGCCGGCGCCGCGCGGCACGGTGGTGCTGCTGCACGGCTGGATGATGGATGGCGACTCGCTGCTGCCCTGGTCGCTGCAGCTTGCGCAGGCCGGCTACCGCGTGGTCACCATCGATCTGCGCAACCATGGTCATTCCGGCGGCGGGCCGTCCGGCTACGGCACGCGCGAGTCCGACGACGTCATCGATGTGCTCGACGCCCTGCAACCACGCGGCGAAATCCGCGGGCCGCTGTATCTGTTCGGCATTTCCTACGGCGCGGCCACCGCGCTGTTTACGGCCGACAAACTCGGCCCGCGCGTAACCGGCGTGGTGGCGATGGAATCCTTCGCCAATGCCGGGCGCGGCATCCGCGACATGGTGCCGCACCTGCTCGCCAGCCAGCCGCACGGGTGGCGTGGGCGGGCGGTGGCGGCGTATGCACGCTGGCGCTATGCCGACCAGAATATCGACGCGGTGATTGCAGCGGCCGACACCCAGCTCAAGCTGGACCTGGACCGTGTCGATGTCGCGCACGCCCTGGCCGACACGCGCAGCTGCGTGCTGCTGTTGCACGGCGATGCCGATCAGCACATTCCGGTGGCGCATGGCCGCGCACTGGCCCTGGCCAGCGCGCGTGCGCATTACCTCGAACTGCCGGGCGAAAACCATTTGAGCCTGCCGCTACGGCTGGACGTGCTCGGCGGGCCGATCGACCAATGGCTGGCACAGGTGCACCAAGACCCCAGCCATTGCCCTGCACCGCAGGCGCTGCCCGCGTCCACGCTGGCCGTAGCCAACCCCCTGGCGATGCCGCAGAGTTGAGCACGGCAATCGCGCACGCTGACGCGAAGCAATCGCACTGATGAATGCCACACGCACTGCGTGCAGGGTGGCTGACTTAGCGCGTCAGCACCGGCTGCCGCGACCGCACCACGCTGTCGCCGACAAATAACAGCAAACCCACCCAGATCGCGGCAAAGCCCATCGCGCGCCCCTGATCGAACGGCTCGTGGAAGAACCACACGCCCAGCAGCAACTGCAGGCTCGGCGCGATGTATTGCAGGATGCCCACCAACGACAGCGGAATGCGCCGCACACCGTAGGCGAAACCGATCAACGGCAGCGCCGTCACCACGCCACCGAAGATCAGCATCGCGTCGGTCCGCAGGCTCCAGCCGCTCAGGAACGCGCCGCCGTGGCCCTGCTCGCCCCACGCCGCCAGCAGCAACGCCGGCACGAACAGGTACACGCTTTCCACGCCCAGCCCGGCCACCGGATCCACCGCCACCAATTTGCGCAGCAGCCCGTAAATACCGAAGGACACCGCCAGCCCCAACGCAATCCACGGCGGCGCGCCGGCATCGATGGTCAGCCACAGCACGCCCGCCGCCGCGCAGGCCACCGCCACCCACTGGATGCGACGCAGGCGCTCTTTCAACACCAGCACGCCCAGCAAGACGCTCAGCAGCGGGTTGATGAAGTATCCCAGGCTGGCCTCGATCACATGCCCGGCGTTGATCGCCCAGATGTACAGGCCCCAATTGAACGCGATCGCCACGCTGCTGCCGGCCAGCATGCGCAGCGCGCGGGGCTGCGCCGCGATGCTGCGCCACCAGCCCAGGCCCGAGCTCGCCAGCAGCCAGGCTACCACCAGCACCGTGCTCCACACGATGCGGTGGGCGATGATCTGCAGCGACGGCACCGCCTTGAGCAGATGCCAGTACACCGGCACCAGCCCCCACAGCACGAAGGTGGAGGCGGTGATCAACAACCCGCGGCGTGCTTCCTGCGACGACACCGCGCTCATCGCCGCGCCTTGGCGAAGGTGACCACCAGCACGCCGGCCAGAATCACCGCCATCGCACCGATGTCCTGCGCGCTGAAGCGCTCATGGCCCAACCAGGCACCCAGGCTGACCGCAATCACCGGGTTGACGTAGGCGTAGCTACCGGCGAGCGCAGGCCGCACGTGATGCAGCAGCCACACGTAGGCGGTAAACGCCACGATCGAGCCGAACACGCACAGGTACGCCACCGCCAGCAGTCCTTGCGGGCTCGGCCACACCTGCGGGCGCTCGCCGATCAGCAGGCCGGTACTGACCAGCAGCACGCCGCCGCACACCATCTGCCCGGCAGCGGTCATGAACGGCGAAGGCAGATCGCGCCCGCGCGACCACACCGACCCGAATGCCCAGCCGATCGGTGCGATCAGCAGCAACACCAGGCCAACCGGCGTCGCGGTCAGGCTGCTGCCGGCGTTGAGCCACACCACGCCCACAAAGCCAATCACGATGCCCAGCCATTCGCCGCCGCTGGCATGCTGCCCGCGCAATGCGCCGAACAAGGCCATCCACAACGGCACCGACGCCACCGCCGTGGCGGCCAGCCCGGACGACACGCTGCGCTCGGCCAGCACCACCATGCCGTTGCCGAGCAGCAGCAACGCCGCACCCATCAGCGCCACGTTCTTCCACTGCGCGCGCGTTGGCGCCGCCACGCCGCGCCAGCGCAGCACGCTGTAGAGCACGCTACCGGCGACGATGAAACGTGCCCCGGACACCATCGTCAGCGGCTGCGCGCCACCTTCCAGCGCAAAGCGGATCGCCAGATAGGTCGAGCCCCACACCACGTAGACCAGCAACAAGGCGAGAACGACTAACCCGCTGCGCGCAGGCGCGGCAGCATCGTGAGAGGAAGACATCGGAACAGTGCCAGGCAGTGCAGCGGAACCTTCGATTCTAGAGCACATGCCAAAGCCCACGCCGCACCCCGGTCGCGCTATGGTGCACTTCCCACCGCATCCGAGCGTGCAGATGCAGCACCCTCTTCGCTGGCTGGCCCTGGCCGCCTTGTTCGCAACGTCCGCCACGGCATCGGCGCGTGCCCCCGAGCCGTGGGAACTCAGCGGCCGCAAGCTGATCGACGCCGGACTGGACGGATCGCTTGCGCCAGAAATCACCGCGCCGGAGCAACGCGAGTTCAAGGTGCTTGTTTCAGCCAGCCGCGCCGGTGCGTATCTGCTCGGCGTCGCCAGCGCCAGCTATCGCACCGGCTGGTGCATGCCGGCGGGCAGCACCGGCTCGCCCGATCTGCAGGCGGTCATCGCCGATATCGGCGCGCTGCCCGATACACGCCAGGACCAAGCCGCACCTGACTTGATCGTCCAGGCGCTGGCAAAGCGCTATCCGTGCAGCGGCGGCGACAAAAGCACGCGTGCCGGCGGCGGCAACTCACCCAACGCCGCCAAGCCGTAGGCACGCCTATGCGCAGTCGTTCAATGCCATGGCATTGATCACAATGCCAGCCTGTGTACCGAGCAACGACAAACGTCCCGAGCGGCCGTCTGATGAGCGTGGACGGCGCGCGGGATCCGCACACGCACAAGCAAATGCAGGCCACCGGGCAGCGGCTGCGTTCGCTTGGCGTCGCGCTCAGTCATCCGATGCGCATGGACAGCGTGCAGGACCCCGAATGTACGAGCGCACATGCCGCATCGAATCCAGCTGCGCCCGTCTGGCGATCAGCGCAGTCGTCTTGGTCGCTGCGCTTGGCCTCTCTCGAGGGCACGGCGCCCTCTCGCTCCTGCGCGCTTACTTGCGCACCGCATCGCTCTTGGCACGGATCGCCTTGAATTCCGAGCCATCCTGCCAGCTCGGCCACTGCCGGCCATTGGCCAGCGCCACGCCCACGTCGTACACCAGCGTGGTATCGGCGGCATGGCCGCTGGCATCCCATTGCGGGGTCCAGCGATCGCACGGCTGGTGGTAGCAATCGGCGAAATACTTTTCGCGCAGTGCCTTGCCTGCCGCGACGCCGCCGTCGAGCATGTCCAGGCCGGGGCCGGCGGTGATCGCCGGCACACCCATGCGCGCGAACGCGAAATGATCGGCGCGGTAGAAGAAGCCTGCTTCCAGATTCGGATCAGGCAAATAGCTGCGACCACGCGCCTTGGCGGCGGTTTCCAGATCGCCTTCCAGCGACACCCGCCCACGTCCCCACGAGGCGATGTCGCGGGTCGGGCCATCGGGGCTGAACATTTCCACGTTGAGCACGGCCACGGTCTTGTCCAACGGCGCCAGCGGATGCGCGGCGTAGTAATTGGCGCCGAGCAGGCCCTTTTCTTCGGCAGTCAACGCAATGAAGTACAACGTGCGCTGCGGCTTGGGGCCGGCTGCGAACACGCGCGCCAGTTCCAGCACGCTGGCCACGCCGGTGGCGTTGTCCACGGCGCCGCGTCGAATCGTATCGCCACCGGCATCGGCCTTGCCGATCCCGAATGCATCCCAGTGCGCGGAGAAGATCACCGTCTCATCCGGATGCCGGCTGCCGGTGAGTTTGGCCACCACGTTATGCGTGACCACACGCTCGCGCTTGAGCTTGAAATTCACCGACAACGCCGCATCGCCCAGTGCCACGGGCGCGAAGTCGCGCTGCTGCGCGCGTGCCTTGGCCTGTTCGAAATCCAGGCCGGCCTGCTTGAACAACGACACCGCCAATGCACGCTGCATCCAGCCGCGTACCGGCACGTGCTGCGCGCGGGCATCGGCATCGCTGCGCTCGATGTCGAACAACGGCGACATGCCCGAACTCTGCACCGTGGCCCAGCCATACGCCGCCGGCGCCGTCTCGTGCACGATCAATACCCCGGCCGCACCGCGCCGCGCCGCCTCTTCGTACTTGTAGGTCCATCGGCCGTAATAGGTCACGGCCTTGCCGTCGAATGCGTCCGGCTGCGGCGATTCGAAATCGGCATCGTTGATCAGCACCACCGCAATCTTGCCGCGCAGGTCCACGCCCTTGTAGTCGTCCCATTGGCGCTCTGGCGCACTGATGCCGTAGCCGACGAAGACCAGTGGCGCGTTCTTCAACGCGACCGCCTGCTGCGGACGCAGGCTTTGCAGGGTCACATCGTTGCCATTGACCAGCGCCTGGGTCTTGCCCCCGACGCGCAGGCTTGCGCGCACCGGGCCATCCACCTGCGCGCGCACCAGCGGCACGGCCTGGGTCCAGCTGCCCTGCTCGCCGCCTGGCTCCAGGCCGGCCGCCTTGAACTGCTCGACCAGGTAATCGACCGTGCGCTGCTCACCGGCGCTGGCCGGCGCGCGCCCTTCGAATTCGTCCGACGCCAGCAAGCGCACGTGACGCGACAATGCCTCGGCATCGATGCCGCCGCCCGGCAGATCGTTGGCGGCCTGCGCCACACCTCCTACAAACAGGCAGGCAGACAACAGCAGGATGCGCATCGGATTCACGGTGAGGCCTTGCAACGGTAGATGACACATAGTTTACAAGCGTGCGACCAACACCGGAGCGCAATGACACGAGAATGCAGTCGATCGCATGCATGGCCAAGCGCGGATGATCTCCGGTGTGGCTGCAAGGCGCTTGCCCGTGCGCCATCAAGATGGTCGGTGTGCACTGCTTTCAACAAAACCACCAGCCAACGTTCTGGTGCGGTGTCCTCACCGATTGCGGGACCGTTGGCGGCATGGAGGCTGCCATCGAGCCCCCATGGACGGGTTCACGGCGTATCCCGCGAGCGGTGAGGGCACCGCGCACCCGACTGATCCGGCCTTAGCTGCACCAGAACGATGCGACCACGCACTACAGCGTTCGAGAGGGTGTGTCACCCCTCGACCAGCGCTAACGCATGCGCGCTGCACGATCCAGCCAACAGCCCAGCCCTTGCGCGTTGAGTTCGATATCTGTTGCCAGCAGTTGCTCCACGGCGGCATCGTCCAACCGACATCCATGTTGGCGTGCGCGTTCCAGATACAATTCGGTCAATGCCGCCACCATGCAGCGATGCCGGTCCGGACGCTGCGCGCAGCCCAGCGCAATGTCGGTCATCGCATGAATCTGCTCGCCCAGCGCCCGCGCCAACGGTTCTGGCGAGGTGACACGGCCGTAATGGGTCAGATACATTGCCTCTGGTGCGGCGTCCATCAGGCGCGCGATCGACTGCAGCATGGCCTCGGGTTCGAATTGCACCGGCGAGGACGTCGGCACGATGAAAGCGCCACGCGCACTGTCCAACTGGCGATACGACAGGCCGAAGGTGTCGCCGGTGAACCAGCTGCGGCTGCGCGCATCCCACACGCACAGATGATGGCGCGCATGTCCAGGCGTCTCGACGGTGCGCAGCGCGCGCTTGCCCAGCATCACGGTATGACCCTCGCCGGCCGCGACCACACGCTCGGCCGGCACCGGCTCGATAACGCCGTAATGGCGCGCCATGTCCGCCTCGCCATACACCGCGGTGGCGCCGGCAATCAGCCGCGCAGGGTCGATCAGGTGCGGTGCACCGCGCGGATGCACCAGCACCTGCGCATTGGGCAAATGCCGCAACAAGGCTCCTGCACCGCCAGCATGATCCAGATGCACATGGGTCAGGATCAACCACTCCACCTGCGCTGGCGCCAACCCGGCCGCCTGCACCGCGGCCAGCATCTGCGGGACCGACAGCGAGGTACCGCAATCGATCAAGGCAGCCTGCTGCGCTTGGACCACCAGATACGCCGCATCGAATTGCACGCCGCCAAAGCCGGTATCGATGGTGTGGATGTTGAACTCGGCTGTCGCTGTCATTCGCACCCCGCGGCGGTTGTCGGAACTGCAGTGTAGGCCCAAGCCTGGCGTCGCGGTCGCGCATGTCGCCACAGGCACGACCTACGCAACCGCAACAACCCACCTCGACGCCTGTTGCGCCGCGCAGCTCACGCCTCGCGCAAGGCATCCATCGCGGCAACAATCACGTCGGCATTCACTTGCGCATGCACGCCTGGCAGCTGCAGATCGCTGGCTTGGGTAGCCTGCTTCAACCGTGCGATCACCTGTCCGGCATCGCGTGGCGAAGCGAAGCCATCGCTCTGCAGCAGCAATGCACCCGCGCCATCGTTCAACTTGAAATAGAACTGCCCATCGCTTTCACGATATTGCTTGAACACCGGCAGTGCGACCTTTTCGCTGGACTGCACCGCCGCGGTGGCGGCCTGGCTGGACAGATCGCGCAAGCCCACCGCGTCGCGCAACTCGGCCAGCAGGGGAGTGGCATAGCGCGCACGCAAACGTGCACCACCGGCGCGCAGAATCGCTTCGATCTTGGCTGGCTCTGCCATCAACGCCTCGTAGCGCATACGCAGCGGCGCAATCTCTTGATCGATCCGCTCGAACAACTGCTGCTTGGCATCACCCCAGCCGATGCCGTCGGCAAACGCCTGCGCAAAGGCGGCAGATTCCTGCGGTGTGGCAAATGCCTGGTACAGCTGAAACAACGCCGACCCCTGCGTGTCCTTGGCTTCGCCCGGGGCGCGCGAATCGGTCAGGATGGAAAACACCAGCTTGCGCAATTCCTCGCGCGGTGCAAACAGTGGAATGGTGTTGCTATAGCTCTTGCTCATCTTGCGGCCATCCAGGCCTGGCAAGGTGGACACCTGCTCGTCGATCACCGCTTCGGGCAAGGTGAAAAAGTCGCGCCCGTAGACATGATTGAAACGCTGCGCGAAATCGCGCGCCATTTCGATGTGCTGGATCTGGTCGCGCCCCACCGGCACCTTGTGCGCATTGAAGATCAGGATATCGGCCGCCATCAGCACCGGATACATGAACAAGCCTGCGGTGACGCCGGCATCCTCGTCCTCGCCATCGGCGCGGTTCTTGTCCACCGCCGCCTTGTAGGCATGCGCGCGATTGAGGATGCCCTTGCCGGCCACGCAGGTCAGCAACCACATCAACTCGGTGGTCTCGGGCACATCGGACTGCCGGTAGAACCACACCTTGTCCGGATCCAGGCCGCAGGCCAGCCAGGTGGCGGCGATTTCCAGTGTCGAACGCTGCGTGCGCGCCGGGTCCTGCGCCTTGATCAGGCTGTGCAGATCGGCCAGGAAATAGAAGCTCTCCGTATCGGCACCTGCACTGGCCTGGATGGCCGGGCGGATTGCACCGACATAATTGCCCAGGTGCGGGGTGCCGGAGGTGGTGATGCCGGTAAGGACACGGGTGGTCATCTACGTCATGCCAGGGTGGGGTAGCCCCCAAGTTTAGCGGTTCCGCACTTTTGCCACCGCCGCAGGCGCCGGGGAGTTGGCTCCACGCTCGAACGCAGAACGGGCCGCACCAGGCGGCCCGTCGTCTGCAAGCTGCTCGCCTCAACGGCGGCAGACCCGCGCACCCTCAGGTGTCGTCGCGCAACGACTTTTCGAACGCGCGCACTTCGGTCTGGGCGCGATCGCGATCCCAGCCATAGCGCTCCTGGAGCTTGCCCTGCAGATATTCGGCATTGCCTTCGGCAACCTTGAAATCGTCGTCGGTAAGATCGCCCCACTTCGCCTGGGCCTTGCCCTTCAACTGGGTCCACTTGCCGGAAATGATGTCACTGTTCATGCGATGACTCCGCTGATGCGGTCGCGATTGACCGTGGTGCCAGCGTGCCCACGCGGGCGTTGGTCCGGGATCAAAAGGTGTCAAACCGCCGATCACCGCACTGAACCGTTGCCTACTCCCGCCGCTGGTCGCACTGCATGTTGCATGCGTCGACGGAGGCCGCCTTGCACGTAAAGCACGCACAAAAAACGGGCCTTGCGGCCCGTTTTTTTGCATGCGGCGTCGGATTACTTACGCGCTGCGTCTTCCACCTTCTCGCCAGCGCCCTGCACGTCCTTGCCGGCGCCTGCGACGGTGTTGCAACCCGCCAGCATTCCCACCGACAACATCGACAGCACCAGCAGCACAATTGCACGCTTCATAACACACTCCTCAGGGGTAAAGCGGCGCGTTGCCGCAGATCGATCAATTCAACAGGGCCACGCGATGTGACGGATCAGCACTTACCGTCGCTGCATTTTTCGGCCGTTTTCTCGACCTTGTCGCCCGCACCCTGCATGTCCTTGCCGGCGCCGGCCACGGTGTTGCAGCCCGTCATCACGCCGGCCGAAAACAGGCCCAGCACCATCAGTGTCAGCAGTCGCTTCATCGCTTGTCCTCGTTCTATCACGGTGCCAGCGCACCTGGCTTGGCGCCAAATCTGACTGCGCGGCCGTGGATTTGATGTGAACGCGTCCCGGTGCGCTCGGTCCGGATCAATCCCGCATCAGCGTCGACTTGCCGAACAGGCTCTCGACCAGATCCACCGCCAGTTCGGCGGTCGCATTGCGGTTGTCCAGCACCGGGTTGAGTTCGACGATATCCAACGAGCCCATGCGCCCGGTGTCGGCAATCATTTCCATCACCAGTTGCGCCTCGCGGTAGTTGGGGCCACCGGGCACCGTGGTGCCCACGCCCGGCGCGATGCTGGGGTCGAGGAAGTCCACATCGAAACTCACGTGCAGGTGCGTATCGGCGCTCATGCCCTGCAACGCCGCTTCCATGGTGCGCTTCATACCGGCTTCGTCGATGTAGCGCATGTCGTACACATCGATGCGGTGCTGCTTGATCAGCCGCTTTTCCTCCGGGTCCACCGAGCGGATGCCGATCTGCCGCACCTGCTCGGGCAACAACGCCGGCGCACTGCCGCCCAGGTGGGTCAGCGACTCGGGCCCCAGCCCGCACAGGCAGGCCACCGGCATGCCGTGCACGTTGCCCGAAGGAGTCACCTCGCTGGTGTTGAAATCCGAATGCGCATCCAGCCACAGCACCCGCAACGGCCTGCCCTGCTCGCGGCAGTACTTGGCCACCGCCGTGATCGAGCCGATACCCAGGCAATGGTCGCCACCGAGCATGATCGGCATGCGCCCGGCACGCAGTTCGGCGTAGCTGGCGTCCATCAGCGCCTGGTTCCACGCCACCACTTCGTCCAGATGCCGGTAGCCGGCCTGCGGCGCCTGCCAGGGATTGCGCGGACCATCCAGATTGCCCAGATCGCGCACCTCCACGCCGCGGCCGACCAGCGCCTCCTGCAGGCCGGCGATGCGTAGCGCCTCCGGCCCCATGCGCGCGCCGCGGTGGCCCGCGCCGATGTCGGTGGGAACGCCAATCAAGGAAACCGGCACGTACTGCGTTGCCATGCATTGCTCCAGTATCGATAAAGCCGTGCAGTCTAGTTGCCCGCCCGCACAGTGACGCGCGGCAGCGCAGCACGCATGTCGCCTGTACTGAACAGTGCGAGCAAACGCGAGGTTTAGATCTGCCTCGTCGCGCCGCTATCGTGACGTACCAAGGCACTTTGTGGCGCACCGGACTTTGCCGATTCTGCCTGTCTGACCGCCCAGTTAAGCACCACGGGCGAGCGTGACAGCCTGCTCGGATCCGGGTGGTATGGTGCGCCGCCCGGCGCGGCACACCACGCACGTACGCGCCCGGGCCATCACGCAACAGGGGGATTTTCATGCCGCACAACGCCGTCAACCAGGTCGTCAAGGCTGCCGTAGGCGAAGTCCCGCGGGCGTTGCATTTCTACGATCTGCAGCGCATCGGTCACGAGTTTGCGCAGACCATCGAACGTGAGCCGGGCATCCGCCTGTTGATGCTTTCCACGGCAGACGGGCGCGCCATCACCGAGCGTTCCAGCCTGGACGTGGACAGTCGCCGGCTTGCCGCGATGGCTAATTCGTTCCTGACCCTGGGCGAGACCCTGGCGCGCGAATCCAGCCTGAAAGAGGCCGATTACGCCACCGTCAGCACGCGTGCCGGGCAGCTGGTGCTGATCCGCATCCGCGCCGACAAGCCGCTGACGCTCACCGCAGTGGGCAGTGGCGACATCAATGCCGCTGCGCTGTTGTTCAATGCGCGCGATTGCGCCGGCCGCCTCGCCACCGTGTTGACCCCGCCGCAAGGCTGAGCACCTGGCACTGTTCGTGCATGCCGCAAGGCACCCATTCCTCATCGTTTCCAAGGACCACACGTGTCAAAACTCAATCTGGAACACCTGCATTCGCTGGCCGGCTTCGTCGGCGCGGCGCTGGTCGATAGCGACAGCGGCATGGCGCTGGGCATGACCGGCGGTGCCGAGCTCAACCTGGAATTGGCGGCGGCCGGCAACACCGAAGTGGTGCGCGCCAAGCGCCGCATCGCCGAACAGCTCGGCCTGAACGACACCATCGAAGACATCCTGATCACGCTTGCACGCCAGTACCACCTGCTGCGCCCGCTGGAAAGCAACAGCACGCTGTTCCTGTACGTGGTGCTGGACCGTGCCAAGGCCAACCTGGCCATGGCCCGTCACGAGCTCAAGGCGTTCGAAAAGACCCTCGATTTCGGTTGATGCCGACAGCGCGGTGCCAGCGCATCGCCTGATCCAGCCTGCCGGTGCAGACCGGCAGGCATCTCGTAATCCAATGCGCCGCTACGGCGCCAGCTCATGACCACACCCATCAACGCCATGCGGGTCGCCACGGCCGGCCTGGACCTGCTGCACACCACACGCCTGAAACTGGCGTGCTGGCTGCTTCTCGCCGACCGCATCGACGTGCAGTTGGGCCAATGGCCGCAGCACGCGGCCGATGTGGTGGTACTGGGCCTGGACAGCGCCGACGGCTTGGCCGCCTGGCAGGCATTGCAGGGGCAACCGGTGCGGGTGCTGGTGGTGTCGCGCACGCCCGTGGCTGGCGCGTGGATCAAGCACGGCGCCACCGTGCGCGAACTCAACGAACACATGCGCCTGCTGTTGTCCTCGCCGCACGCTACCCCGGTCGCGGAGCCGGCATTGCTGCTGCGGCACTGCCGTGGCGAATTCGGTGCCGGCGCAGCGACGCTGCAGCATGCGCAGTTGCAGGTGCGTGTGGACCCGGGCAATGGCTGCGTGCAGTTGCCCGCTGGCGTGGCGCTGGCGCAGGTCATCGCCGCGCTGGACCGCTCGGGCTGGCACGTCGTGCCGGACCTTGCCGCGACCGCGTTGCCCCAACGCATTTCCTTCGAAGCGCTGTTTTTCGCCCTGCCCGAGCATCTGCGCCAGGCGCTGCCGGCAGTGGAACCCGGCCATGCGCTGCAATTGCGCCAGTGGCCGGAATTGACTGCAGAGACCAGCTCGCCAGCCCAGTTGCTGGCCATCGCCCACCTGCATGCACGGCCCTGGCGCCCGCAGGCGCTGGCCAATGCTTGCAAGCTGCCGCTGCAAACGGTGGAATGCCTGTTCGCCGCTGCACTTGCCAGCGGCCTTGCCCAGACTGCGGAGATTCCCGTGCCTGCAACGCAGCGCCGCCCAGATGGCGGCAACACGCGGTTCTTTTCCTGGGTCGCACGTCGGTTCGGCCTTTCCCTCTTCCAGGCGCAGTCATGAGTCTTCCAGCCAACAAGCTGGTGTTCGTCGGCGGCATGGGCGCCGGCAAGACCACCGCAGTGCGCTCCATCTCCGATGTGGAGCCGGTCAGCACCGAAATGCCGCTCAGCCAGGACGCCTACGGCGACAAGACCTACACCACCGTCGCGCTGGACTACAGCTCGATCGAGCTGGAAGACGGCGAGCTGCTGCATGTCTACGGTGTGCCAGGCCAGAAATACCTGGATTTCATGTGGCCGCTGGTGTGCGACGGTGCGCTGGGTGTGATCGTGCTGACCAACGCACGCGACCCGCAGATGCTCACAGCCACGCTGGAGTTGTTGCGCGAGTTTTCGCAGATCGCACCCGAGGCCAGCCTGGCGGTGGGCATCACCATGACCGATGAAGTCGAGGATTTCCTGGTGCCGCCCTTTCGCGAGGCCTTGGTGGCCGAAGGCTTCCGCGTACCGGTCATGCGCGTGGATGCGCGCTCGGCCACCCAGATCACCTTCCTGGTGAAGTCGCTGCTGTCCTATCGCTACACCTCGGCGACCAGCTGATCGAAAGCGCGCCTGGCGCCGGCGCCGGGTACGGCCAGCAAGACAAGGAATCTGGTCACGACGGTGCCTGAGCGGGCGTCACGCGGGGGATGCCGCCTCTAGGGTGGCGGCGACGCGTCCGTCTTCCTTGAAGCCAAAAACACGACTCAGTCGCGAGATGCGCGTGCAGTGTGTCTGACTTGTTCAGTATGGCCCGCAGCCAGAAGCCAGGATATCGGGACATTTCCGACATCGCGCAGGACATACCGGCGATAAGTCTTTGGCAATATCCGCCACAACGCACGTCAACTCATTCTGTTTCCTCCCGTCGCGCGCCGCCGGGCACGTCGGCGCAGCGCTGTCGCTGCATCGTCGCGTATGCCATGTGCTCCTGCGGCTGACTTTTGCCAGGCGCGTGTCGCGCAGACTGCACGCTCTTCATCGCCCTGCTGCCGGTTAGGTTCATCGCCACGATCAGCTAAAGTAGCGCGATGACAATCGAACTGAAGCCCGGCGGCTTGCTGATCGCCATCGAAGGCATCGACGGCGCTGGCAAGACCACGCTCGCCCGCCGCCTGGCCGCCACCCTGGACGCGGCCGGCGCGCGTGTCGTGCTGAGCAAGGAGCCCACCAACGGCCCATGGGGCACCCAGTTGCGCCAGTCCGCCGCCACCGGCCGCCTGAGTGCAGAGGAAGAAGCCGAGCTGCTCATCCGCGACCGCCACGAACACGTGGACACCTTGATCGCGCCCGCGCTGGCACGCGGCGACATCGTCATCCTGGACCGCTACTTTCCCTCGATGGTGGCCTACCAGGGCGCGGCCGGTCTGCCGCTGGACGAACTCCTGGAGCGCAACGCCTTCGCGCCGCGCCCGGACGTGCTGCTGCTGCTCGACCTGCCCCCACCCACCGGCCTGGCCCGGATCCGCGCCCGTGGCGATGCGCCCAACCACTTCGAAACCCAGGACAACCTGGAACGCTGCCGCACGATTTTTGCCGCGCTGGACTTGCCCGGCAAACACGTGGTGGACGCCAGCGCCGATGCCGACAGCGTGCTGCGCCAGGCCCACGCCATCATCGTGGCTGCATTGGCCGACCGACTGAGCGGCGATGCACACACAGACACCGGCAAGGCCGCGCTGGAACTGCTCTCGGGCGGCCGCCCGGCCTGAGTGCTGCACCTCGCATGGCGCGATCAACATCGCGCGATGCACGTGCCATGGTGCCAACCAATCGAAGTGGCGACCAAACGGAGCCGGCAGCAGCCAGCTGTGTGGATCGCGCGCTCGGAACCGGAGCGCGCGCATACGCCCGCTCACACAACGCTGAGCACGCTACCGTTCGTTGGGACAGATGGCGGCAGAGAAACGCGCCATCGTGCTTGGCAACCGGTTGATGCAAAGCTCCACACCGCATCGCGTGCTCCAACAGCAGCAACGTCGAGCGTGATTGCCACGCATGCGTGGATCGAAGATGGTGCCGACACCCGGATTCGAACTGGGGACCTACCGCTTACAAGGCGGTTGCTCTACCAACTGAGCTATGCCGGCGAAGGCAGGCGCGTTGCGCGCCGGTGCGCATTCTAGCGCAGCGCGGCGCAATCTAGCGAACGCTGACGGGCGGCACCGGCAGCCCCTTGCAGGGCGTTGGTAGCCGCACTGGTGCGGACATCGATCCACCACCGCGATTGCCCGTTGCCGCTGGGCACCAGTTGCGCCGGGAATCCTGCGCCGACCAGGCTGGCCTGGCGCCGCTCGGCGCGCTCGCGGCTCTGGTACTGGCCCAGCGCCACGGTGTTGTCCTCGCCCTGCGCGATCACGTAGTAGTCGCCCATCCCGGCCGCGGCAATGCGCTTGACCAGGGCCTGCGCGGCCGCGCGATCGCCCACGTTGGGCAACATCACCCGAAACGTGCTGATGCCGGCGTCCTTGTCCTCGCGCACGTTGGCGCGACTGGCCTGCCCACGCACGCGTGCCAGCGCCGCATCGGCATCGGCGCGTGCCGCAAAAGGTCCCAGGCTGGCGCAGCGCTCCGCGGCAGGCGGGGATGGGGCGGGCGATGGTTGTGCCGCCGCCGCGGCGACGCCTTTGGCCGGTTTCGCAGCAGCGTTCGCCGCTGCCGACGTCTCAGCTGCACCGCGCGGCGCTTGCGCTGCGGCAGTGGTGGCCGATGTCGGCGCTGCAGACGTTGGCGCGGCGGGACCGGCAACTGCCGGCGTGGTCGGCGTGGTCGGCGTGGGTACCGATGCAGGCCCGGATGCTGTCGATGGCGATGGCGCCGGTGCTGTCGACGCACTCTCTGCCGCAGACCCCGATCCCGTACGCGCTGCAGCCGGCAGCCCAGGCCCGCCAGCACCGGTCACTGTCGGCAGCAATTCCAGCCGCGCCACACCGGTCGGCTGCAGCGGCGCCGGCGGTGGTGCCGGTGGCGGCTGCAAGGCCCACCACAACGCCACCCCGGCATTGAGGACGATCAAGACGACGATGAGCGCGCGGACATACATGCGCCGATTCTACGGGGACGCCGCAGCGGTCGCCCACGTCGCCAGACCATCCAGCACCAGGGCCGCGCGGAACGAGGCATCGGGCAGCAGCGGCAGCAACGGCGGCGCGCCACCGCCATGCACCAGCAGCCGCACCGGAACGCCCAGGCTGCGTTGGGCGTGCTGCAGGCTGCGCTCGATCAGCGCCACCGCCGCGCCATCGCAGCCGGAGGTCAAGGCATCGTCGGTGTCGATGGCCAGCTCGACGTAATCGCCGCCGCTGGCCGGCAGTTGCACCGCGCGCGCATGCAGCGCTTCGCGCATGGTGGTCGGCGAGGCGGCGATGCGGCCGCCGTGATGCAGGCCATCGGCGCCGAGCACGTCGATGGTCAGTGCGGTGCCCACGCCGGCCACCAGCACCGGCGCATCGCCCCGCGCACCCAGCAACGCCAGAAAGCGGTCCACGCCGAAGCGGCTCGGGTCGGCATAAGCAATCCGGACGCCGGCGCATTCGGCGGTGGTCCGCACGATGCGCACCTGCGTAAAGCGCTCCTGCAGGCAGGCGATCATGCGTTGCGTCAATGCCGGCGCGGCCACGCTGGCAACATACGCAATACGCCCGGACGGCAGCGCCGCCAGCGCCGCCGCGTCCATCGCCTCGGCGCCATGCGCCCACGCCTGCACCTGGCCGGCACGGTTGCCGTGCAGTGGCGCGTACTTGAAGCGCGAATTTCCCAGGTCGAACAACCACTCGCTCATGCAGGTCTCACGCTCACTTCTCCGGAGTGGAACAGGCGCACCGTCTCGCCCAGTTGCACCCGCAACGCGCCGTCGGCCGCCAGGCCGAGCGCGACGCCACGATGGTGGGTGCCGGCTTCCTCGACTTGCACCGTACGCCCGTGCAAGACATCCAGGTCTGCATAACGCCCCAGGAACGGCGCCAGCCCCTGCGCCTCGAACAGGTCCAGTGCCGGCAGCAACCCGGACAGCACCGCTGCCGTCACCTGGTCGCGCGACACCGGGCCGCCGGCCAGGGTATCCAGGTCGATCCAGGGCTGGTCGATGCTGGCCGCTGCGGTCGCCGGCATGTGCACGTTCAAGCCCAGCCCGATCACTGCACGCGCGTTGCCGGCCATCTCGCCGCCGCCTTCGATCAACAGGCCGCCCAGCTTGCGCTGCCGCGCCAGCAGATCGTTGGGCCACTTCAGCCCGACATCGGCAAACCCGCAACCACGCAAGGCTTCGGCCACTGCGACCCCCACGGCCAAGCTCAGGCCTGCGAGTTGGCCCAGCCCGCCATTGAAACGGCGCGACGCCGACAGATAAATGTGCGCGCCCAGCGGCGAGGTCCATTGACGCCCGCGCCGGCCACGGCCGCCGGTCTGACGCTCGGCCAGCAGCACCGCCACGCCCTGTTCGGGCGCCGGCTGCGCCAGCAAGGTGGTGTTGGTGGATTCCAGCGTCCAGGCCACATCCAGCGCCGCCAGCCCAGCTGCCGCACCGGGGGCCATGCCGGCGCGAATACGCGCCGCGTCCAGCAGATCCAAGGGCGTGGCCAGGCGATAGCCGTCACCGGCCCGTCCTTCGATGTCGACGCCGGCCGCACGCAGATTCTGGATGCGCTTCCACACCGCCGCGCGGGTCAGCCCGGCATCGCGCGCCAACGCATCGCCGGACAACCGGCCACCGGCGAGTTTGGCCAGCAACGCACGGTCATCCACGGCTGCGGCGGGCGATGCGGCGTGAGGTGGCAACGGCGCGGGCTGCAGCACCCGGGAGGAATGCCTGCGCGACGCGGCCGGCGCGCCGCCGAGGCAACGCGCGTGATGCAACATCGACAACCCAGACCAGGCGTGCGGTGGGCTCGGTGACCGACCGCACCGGGCATGCGCCCTGCGGCTGACCGGCGCGCGCGCCCGACCAATCTCCCGCAGCGCCGGCGCCGCACTGCCGGCCGCCGGCGCCTTTCATCTCACAGTGCATTGCGCGCAAAGTCCCCGAATCCATCCGCCAAAGTATGCGCCAAGCCCTCCCGGGCGCCCAGCGCGGCTTGCGTGAGGGAGTGAAAAGCGCGTTATGATCGGCGACTCACGCCGCTTGCCCTGGATGTGGACGATGCGCCGAATCACGGTTTGCCTGCTCCTGTTGTTGGCTCCGCTTGCCGCCCTGGCATCGGACCAGCTGATCGACGGCGATCATGACAGCTGCATCAGCACCAACTCGGCCGCGCGCGGCAGGACACCGGCGCCCGAAGCCGCACCGGCACGCAACAGCCCGCACAAGGCCACGCCGTCCACCGGCGGCGGCGGTGGCAGCGATGGCGATTCGTTGTTCCCGCGCATGCGCACGATGCCGCGCTGGCACAGTTTCCTGCCGGGCATGTTCCGCTGATCCAGTGGTTGATGCGCTGGCTGCGCCGGCCGCCTCCAGACATTGCTGATGCGCTGTGGCAGCGGCTGTGCGGCAGTTGCGCCTGGGTCGCCGCGCTCGATCCACTCCGCCAGCAACGCCTGCGCGCATTGACCGCGCAGTTCCTGCAGCAAAAGACCATTTCGCCTGTCGACGGGCTGCAGCTGCAACCGAACGATCAACTCGTGCTGGCCGCGACCTGCTGCCTGCCGCTGCTGGAAATCGGCGCCGCCGGTTGGCGCGGCTGGTCGCAGCTGATCGTGTACCCGGATGCGTTCCGCGTGCAGCGCACCCACATGGATGCGGCCGGGGTGATGCATGCCTGGGACGACACCCTGATCGGCGAAGCCTGGGAGCAAGGTCCGTTGATCGTCAGCTGGGCCGATGTGCAAGCCGACCTGGACGACCCGCAGGCAGGCTTCAACGTGATCGTGCATGAGATGGCGCACAAGCTCGATGCACTGGATGGCGCGCTCGACGGCACACCGCCCCTGCCGCGCGATGCGCAACGCGCCTGGGCGCGCGATTTCCAGCATGCCTACGATCTGTTTTGCCAACGCGTCGATGCGGGTCAAGACACCGAGATCGATCCGTATGCCGCCGAAGCCCCGGAGGAATTCTTCGCAGTGGTCAGCGAATATCATTTCTCCGCACCGCGCGTGCTTTTGCGCACGATGCCGCAGGTCGCCTTGCACCTGGAACGGTTTTACGGGCGCTCACCGTTTGCAGATTCAATGCAACGTTGATGTGCCGCGTCGCGGAGCGGCGTGCGGTATCGCACTTGGCAGGAGCAACCTGCAGCCGTCGCCCGAAGCAGACGCCGCGGGATCGACACAAGCCGGCTTCGATACCACGCACGGTGCGATCGCTCGCCATGCACACTCACACCAATCCAAGATCGCGTGGCTTGGCACCTGGGAACACCCGCTCCAACTGCGCTGGCGACAGCCCCCATAGACGGCCGAGCATTCCGCCGAACAGGCTGCGGTAGTTGTTGAGCACCGGGTAGTCGCGGTTTTGCAGCAGCTGCGACTGTTCGACCGCCACCTGCTCGCCAGCAATGCGGCCGCCGCGCACGCCACCGCCCAGCACCCAGTACGTTGTGCCATGGCCATGATCGGTGCCCTTGCTGCCATTCTCGCGGAAGGTGCGGCCGAATTCGGAGATGACCACCACCACGGTATCGTTCCAGGCCGGGCCCAACGCATCGGCATAGGCAGCCAGCCCTTCGCCGAGATTACGCAGGTTGTTGGCCAGGCCACCTTCCACACTGCCCTGGTTGGCATGCGTGTCCCAGCCACCGACATCGACGAACCCCAGGCGATAGCGCTCGCGCATCAGGGTCGCCATGCGCCGGGTTTCATCGGCAAACGTGCGTGCACTGGCGGCGCCACGGCCGGCTTGCTCCATCTCTTCGCGCAACTGCGCGGTGACCTGCTGACGCAATGCAAGACCATCGCGCGCAGCGGCGGCCAGCGGCGTGCTGTCGTACATCTGCGACAGGATCTGCGCCTGCCGCGCATCCAGCCCGCCTTTGCCGATACTCCGCAACGACACGTTGGGTAAATCGCCACCGCCCTGGAACGTCAGCGGCAACGAATCGGTGAACGCGATGGCCGGCACGCCACTGAGCACGCCAGACAGGCGCGCCATGAACCCGGAGCGGTAATCGCGGTGCTTGCCGGCCTGGCCGGATTCGATATCGTCCTGGGTTTCGAAGTGGCTGCGCGATAGATCGTCGGTGCCGGCAAACGGCACGAAGGCCACTTGCTTGCGTTCCCACAGTGGCAGCAGCGTCTGGCCTACCACCGGGTTGAGACCCCACTGCGCATCCAGCGCCAGGGCACTGTTTGGATTGGCGGCATCTGGCCGCGCAATCGCCAGGCTCGGCCGCGACTGGTAATAAAAATCGCTGCCATGCGGCACCAGCAGATTATTGCTGTCGTAGCCGCCACGTAAAAACACCACCAGCATGCGTGCGCTATCGCGTGGCGCAGCGAACAGACGGCCGGCCCACGGCATGCTTGCAGCGGCGGCAGAGGCAAGCAGAAATTGACGTCGTTGCATGGTGTACTCCCGCGGCATTGAGCGCCTGGCATTCGTTGGATCGCTGGATCGGTTGTTGTTGCATCTGCGAACGTGACGCGTGGGCCTTGAATCGGCAGATCCGACTCGGCGCCATGGCCTTAGCGATAATTGAAGTCTGGCGACGACAGCAAGAACCCATTCCATTCGACAGGCGAGCGCGCCTGCTCCAGCGCCTGCCGTGTGGCGGCCGACAGTGATGGCGCCAACCAGCGGTACGAGGGGTGCGTATCGATCTGCACCGGCGCAGGAATCGGCGTCTGGTTGTCGCCCTCCAGACGAAACAACTGCTTCGGTGCGCCGCCGATCGAACGCGCCACCTCGAACCTGCGTGCCAGCTGCCCGGAACTGGTCCAGGCCTGCGACTGCAGCGACCAACCATCGGGCGTGATGCGACCAAACAACGGTTCACCCAGCTGCTGCACCCAACTGGCCATTGGCGCGGCGTTGATCACCGGTTGACCCTCGTACGCCACCCGCATCGCCGACACCACGAACCGGTTCGGGTCCTTGAACTTGCGCGGTTGCGCCTGCGCAAACTCCGGCGACGCCAGCATGGTCTGCATGACCTTGGCGATATCGCCATCGCTGTGCTGGAAGGTATTGGCCATGCGCGTCACCAGCGCCGCAGGCGGGGCGTCGCTGACGAAGTACTCGGCCAGACGCTGCGAAATGAAATGCGCACAGGCCGGCTGGCGCACCAACACCTGCACGGCGTGTTCGATCTCATCCAGCCCACCGCCGGCAATGCGCTGGCCAAGCAGTATCTTGTCGCCGGGTTGGTGACGCGCCGGATTGAATTCGAACAGACCCTTGCGCACGACCTGCGCCTGCCCTGGCGCTGCAAGCGGCAACGGCGGCGCGCCATTGGCCTTGATCGGCACCAGGCCCGCGCCGGTGAGGATCAGCGCCAGTTGCTGCACATCCTGCTGGCCGTAGCCGCCGTGCACGCCCAGCGTATGCAGTTCCATCAACTCGCGTGCGTAGTTTTCGTTGACCTTGCCCTTGGCGTTCTTGGCGTTGTCCAGGTATTCCAGCATCGCCGGGCTTTCCAGCGTGGCCATCACCAGGTCGGCGAACTTGCCGGTGGCATTGGGGCGGATCGCATTTTCCATGTAGTCGGCCGCCATCCACTTCACCCGGGCCTTGTCGGCATACACGCTGAAATGATTGAGCCAGAACCACACCAGTTGCTCGCGCAGTTGATCCGGCGCGTACACCGCGCGCAACAGTTGCGCCTGCCGCGCCTGCACCAGCATCTGACCACCGCGCGCCTGCCATTCCTTGCGCAAGGCAACCTTCTCATCGCCATCGGGCATGGATTGCAGGCGGACCTTGTCGGCCTCGTACTGGGTCAGCAATGCCACCAGCGGGGTATGCAATGCGTCGAAGCGCTGCAGCTGCGCGCCTACCGCCGCGGGCAACGCAGCGTCGTCGCTGGGCTGCAACAAGAACGCACCAAAGCGCTTGGGGCCCAGCCGTGTCAGCTGCGTCGCGCTGCTGGCATCAACCCCATAGGTGGCCCGCTGCAGCCAGCGCATCTGCGATGGTGTCAGCGGCGTTTCGGCAGCCGTGCAGGTGAGCGCGTACAGGCTGCCGATCAACAGCGGCAGCACACGCCATCCTCGCGTGCGCCGCACGTGCGCGACGCGCGCATCCACGCCTACGGCCTGGCCAACTTGCTCGAACATGCAGCCCCTCCATCGCAACGGCTTGCCCGCCCAGTATGGGTAAGCCAACGCGTGAGGCGTTAAACGGTTGTCGGAACGCCAGCGCACATTGGCCACGGGTTCATCGGCCCTGCGGCGGTCACAATCCAGGCGGCAGGGTCACATCGAAGCGGGCACCGCCCAGTTCCTGCGAGCGCACCACCTGCAGCTCGCCGCGATAGCCCTTGATCAGGTCCTGCACGATCGACATGCCGATGCCATGCCCTTGCACACGCTCGTCGCCACGCACACCGCGCTGCAGAATCTTGGCCACGTCTTCCGGCGCGATGCCGGGGCCATCGTCTTCCACCGACAGAATCAGCCCGGCACGACGGCTACCGGTGGTGGGTCCCGGTTTTGCGGTCAGCAGCACCCGGCTGCGCGCCCACTTGAAGCCGTTTTCCAGCAAATTTCCAAGCAGTTCCTGCAAATCGCCCGGCTCGCCGTGAAAGCGTGCTTCGGGCGAAATATCGAATTCGCACAACACGCCTTTGACCGAATACACCTTCTCGAGGCCACGCACGATTTCTTCGGCGGTCGGTTCGATGGGCAATGGTGCCGCGAACAATTTGTGCCCGCTGGAAGCCGCACGCGCCAGCTGGTACGACACCAAATCGTTCATGCGGCGCAGCTGCACATCCATCTCTTCGTGCAGGTCGCGCTCGGACGCACCGCTATCGAGTTGTGTGCGCAAGACGGCAATGGGCGTCTTGAGGCTATGCGCAAGATCGGCCAGCGTGTTGCGCTGACGCTCCAGGTTGTCGCGCTCACTTTCGATGAAGGCATTGATGCTGTCGGTCAGCGGCTCCAGTTCGCGTGGATGCTGCTCGCTCATGCGCTGGATCTCGCCGCGCTGCACCTTGGTCAACTCGTTGATGACCCGCCGCAGCGGACGCAGGCTCCATTGCAGAATGAAGGCTTGCAATACCAGCAACACCACACCGGCGCTGCCAAGGTAGAACCACACTGCACCACGGAACACGCGCAGCTGCGCACCCATCGAGCGCGCGTCCTCCATCACGTAGATGGTGTACGGAATCTCGCCGCCGTGCTCGCGTTCGACATAGCTCACGCCCAGCCCGTAGCGATACAGCTGGCCCAGGCTGCCGTCGATCTGGGTCATTTCCAGCGGGCCGATGAATTCTTCCTGGCGCGGCTCGAGCATGCGGCCGTGCGGAATGTTCGGGCCTTCTGCCGACATCGAGGTCCAGCTTTCGTCCGGGCGTACAACTTCAACATAGAGCCCGCCGCCAGGCACATCGAAGCGCGGGTCGGGCGGTTGCCCGCCGATGTACAGCGACCCGTCGCGCACGAAATCGATATTGGCCGCATACGCGGAGGCGTAGTTCTTCAGCCGCTCACGCAGGTTCTTCTCGGCGGTGTCGGCAAACGCCACGTCCAGCGCGTAACCCGCCAGCGCCAGGAAGGCCACCAGGCTGAGGCTGGCGGCCAGCAGCTGGCGGGCCTGCAATGAGCGCGGCCGCCAGCGTCTATACCACTTGGAGCGGCCCGGCACTTGGTCTTCCTGCTCGCTGACGCGCTGACTCAGCCTTCGGTACGCGGAATGGCGAAGCGATAACCACGGCCACGCACGGTTTCGATCGGCTTGAGTTCGCCATCGGGGTCGAGCTTCTTGCGCAGGCGACCGATGAATACTTCCAGCACGTTCGAATCACGGTCGAAGTCCTGCTGGTAGATGTGCTCGGTGAGATCGGCCTTGGAGACCAGTTCGCCGGCATGCATCATCAGATACTCGAGCACCTTGTACTCGTAGCTGGTCAGATCGACGTTGGCGCCGTTGACGCTCACCGTCTGTGCCGCCAGGTCTAGCGCGACCGGGCCACATTCCAGCGTGGGCTTGCTCCACCCAGCAGCACGCCGCAGCAGCGCGTTGACGCGCGCCAGCAACTCTTCGACATGGAACGGCTTGACCAGATAATCGTCGGCACCCTGCTTGAGGCCTTCGACCTTGTCCTGCCAGCTCGAGCGCGCGGTCAGGATCAGCACCGGAAACTTCTTGCCTTCATCGCGCAGGGCCTTGATCAGCTCCATCCCTGACATCTTGGGCAAGCCAAGATCGATGATGCCGACGTCGAATGGCACTTCGCGGCCCATGTAGAGACCTTCTTCGCCGTCCTGTGCAGCGTCGACCGCAAAGCCTTCGCGCTTCAGACGCGCCGCAAGGGTTTCGCGCAGCGGAGCTTCGTCTTCGACCAAAAGGATACGCATGCACTCTCCCTAGTTACGTTGTCGGCCAGCGGCCGGGGAATTTATAAGACTGAACGCAGAACTATCTACGTTCAGTGGTTATCGTCGCGTGGTGGCGCGTCGGGCGGCGGCAAGTTACGCGCAGGCGCGGCCTGCGTCTGCTCCGGCTCATACACGGTGTGCACGCGCCCATCTTTCATGTACTTGACCCGATTGAGATTGCCGCCATCGAACGGCACACGCTCGGCACCCAGGATCTGTCCACCGGTAGACCGCTGCACATGCCGAATGGTGTCCGACAGCGTGCGGCTATTGCCGCGTGCCGAGGGCGGCATCGCCTCGCGTCCGCTCTGCACCATCGGATAGCCCTGGCCCCAGGCCGACGGCGCGGCCATGGCAACCCAGAGGGCAACCAGAGCGACTTGGCGAGCGCGGCAGTGCAATTGGGTCACAAACAAATCCTAGCGGGTTGTTCAGAAACATTCAAAATTCGTGAAATCGACCACGCATACCTGAGGGTCGAGCATCGGAATCGAGCCAAATTCTTGATTTTTCGGGGTGAATCCGATCTGAACTTTTTAGCTTCACGTTAACGGCATTCAGTGAAATGAATGCCGATCAGAGTGGCCGACACGGCGAGCACGCGGTATTACGGACGCGCCTGCTGCGGCAGCCACCGAAACGCTCGGAGATCCAGGCAGCCCGTTCAGGAATGCAAGCGGTGGGCCAACGTCAGGCAACCACGCGCCAGGACCGGGTGTCGGTGCGCTCCAGGGCCTGCTCGACCAGTTCCCAACCGGCGCCCGGGCGATGGGCGCCCTCGCTCAGGACCTGCCGGAACGCCCTGCCTCCAGGCTGACCATGAAACAGACCGAGGACGTGCCGGGTCATGTGCTTCAAGGCCAGACCCTGTGCCAGTTGGGATTCCACGTACGGCTGATAGGCGCGCAGCAAGGACTCGCGCGATTGCTCGGGCCGCTGGTTCAAGGCTGCATCCAGACAATGCAGGACGTACGGGTCATGGTAGGCGGCGCGGCCGAGCATGACGCCGTCGGCGTGCTGCAGATGCGCCATGGCCGTGTCCACGGCCACGATGCCACCGTTGAGCACGACCGGCAGACCGGGCCGCTCCTGCTTGAGCCGGTAAGCCCAGTCGTACCGCAGCGGCGGCACTTCGCGGTTTTCCTTCGGCGACAAGCCCTTGAGCCAGGCGTTCCGGGCATGCACCACCACCATGGCCGCGCCGGCTGCGACCACCTGGTCGACAAAGCGGGCAAACAGCGTGTAGTCGTCATCGTCGTCCACGCCCAGGCGGCACTTGACGGTGATCGGCACGTGGGTGGCCGCGCACATGGCCGCGACGCACTCGGCCACCAGCGCCGGTTCGCGCATCAGGCAGGCGCCGAAACGCCCGGCCTGCACACGGTCGGAGGGGCAACCGCAGTTGAGATTGATCTCATCAAAGCCCCACTCCTGCGCAATCGCCGCCGCCTGCGCGAGCAAGGCGGGATCGCTGCCGCCCAGCTGCAGCGCCAGCGGATGTTCCACCGCATCGAAGCCGATCAAGCGGGCGCGATCGCCGTGGATCACCGCGTTGGCGTGCACCATCTCGGTGTACAGGCGCGCGGACGGCGCCAACAGGCGGTGGAAGACCCGGCAATGGCGGTCGGTCCAATCCATCATCGGAGCGACGGACAGGCGCAGGGAGGCGGCGTAGCGATCGGCGGAAGCGGTCATCGACGAAGTGGCCGCAGCGAGCAGCCATTAGAATGCGAAGCAGGATCAACAGCTTACACGGGCGTCGATGAATCTGCGGCGGTGCGGAGTGGGCGGCTGGAGCGGCTGCTTTGGGACTTAGCTGCAGGATCGCCTACTCGTTGCGCCACGGGATCGCCCCCTATCAGCTGGCCGGCGACGAGCATGACGCGCGATTGCGAGTGGCGCTGGTGACGCGCTTGGGCGGCCAGCACCACGGGTGCGTTTTACTGTCGGAAACGGCAACAGCGCCGAAGATCGCGTTGACGCTGTTTTAGTTTCCCTCGCTCGCCAAGTGCGGGCGGTAACGGAGGCAGCGCTGCAGGATGCGCGGTGCCTGTCTGCGTTCGCCTCTGCGGCGAACGCCTTGCATCGTCAGTGACGAGCGGAGCTTTCCAGGTCCGGTGCCGCGGTGACCGCTGCGCCCGGACGAACCCGGAACTTACGGGTTACGGACACCGACACGCTCTTCGGCGCTCAGCGGCTTGCCCAGTGCATGGTAGGAGGCAACCAGCGTGATCAGGGCAGTGCCCATGACCGTGTAGAAGCTCCACGACTTGGCCAGCACATGCACCTGGCCGAACACCAGCGCAACCACGGCAGCGGCAGTGCACAGCACCATGGCCAGCAGCGACATCAGGAAGGGAATGGAGGGATCGAGCTTCATGGTCCGGGGGTTCCAAGGTGCGATGCGATAGCTGCAGCATCGGCGTTCCCGGCGCTTTCTTGAACTGTTTTCTGCGATTTTTTCCAGGCGATTTAAAGCAAGTCAGCAAGTACTCAGTTTTCTGTCAAAGCCTTGGCGCACAAGGGTTTGCGCGTCAGAAAAATCCTGACGCAATGGCGAAGATTTCACCGCCACTGTCAGAGATCCAGCGCGGCCGTGGCGGAAAACCGACGGCGCTGCAAGGCGCAGTTTGGGGGTACCAGACAGCGGTTCTGAGTGCTGCAATGGATGCGGCGATCCCGATCGACGCCGTCGACATGGCAGGTGCAGCAAGAGCTGGAGGATATGCAGCGACCGGGGGGCGCGGCGTGCACCCACAAGCGTGGCGTCTTCGCGAGAGCCGGGGCGTTGCGACAAGAGCGCGTGTGACTACAACCTGCTGCACGGCCGTTGGCCACGAGCAGCCGCCCGTTGCTTCTAGTGAGTGAAGCGCAACCACGGACGCATCGCGGCCGATGCGGCACGCTGTCAGGGGCGCGCCTGGCAGGCAAGACTGGCGCGCTCAGCGCGCCGGCACGGTGGCAAATTCGCCGCGTTGTAGCTTGGTCACATCGTTGCCCTGCCCGTCCTTGAGGCTGAGATCCGCGCCCTTGGCGGCGAGGTCCTTGAGCACGTCGGTGCGCTGGAACAACGCGGCATACATCGCAGCGGTCTGGCCGGCGTTGTTGCGCTGGTCCGGCGCGCAATCGGCCTGCATCAGGCGCTTGGCGATGCCCAGCTCGCCCTTGAAGATGGCGCCCATCAGTGCGGTGTTGCCGCGCTTGTCCTGCGCACAGGGATCGGCGCCGGCGCTCAGCAATTGCTCCACCGCCGGCCGCTGGCCGTGGTATGCGGCCAGGATCAGGGCCGTATAGCCCTTCTCGTCACGGGTATTGAGGTCGTAATGCGAACGGATGAATTCGGCCAGCATCTCCTGGCGGCCCTCACGCGCGGCGTCGAAGAAATACTCGCGCAGTTGCAGCTTGATCTGCTCAGGCGTGGCAGTGGCAGTGGCCGTTGCGCTGGCAGCAGATGCAGATGCAGATGCAGGCGACGCAGCGTTGGCAATCGCAGACACGCTGCCAAGCATCAGAAACAACAGGGTGCGCATAGGGATCTCCCGAAGTAAAGACGACACCGCGGCGCAGGCCGCGATGTCGTCGGGCGGATCAGTCCTGCAGGCTGGAGGCCAACTGCTTGACCCGCGCCAAATCGCCCTTGGCCACGCGGGTGACGCCGGTACCGTACTCGGGGTCGGCCTTGTACAGGAACGACAGCATCAGGTGCTTGCTTTCGGGGTCGGTGGTGGCCAGCGACTCACCGAAGCTCTGCACCAGATCGGCACGGTCCTTCTTGCTGTAGGAGCGATACAACTCGCCGGCCTGCTTGAAGTTCTGCTCGCGGGTGATCTTGGCCTGCTGGGTGGTGCCCGACAGCGGCAGCTCGCTGTAGCGCGCAGCGGTGTCCTGCGGACGCGGCTCCAGGCGGCTCGGCTCGTAGTTCACCCCACTGGCGGTCTGGCCGATGTTGCCTTGCCCATCCTGATTGCCGTTGTTGACCGCTACACGCGGGCGATTGACCGGCAGGCTCAGCCCATTGGCACCGATGCGATACAGCTGGGTGTCGGCGTAGGAAAAGATACGGCCCTGCAACAGGCGGTCTTCCGAAGGTTCGATACCCGGCACCAGATTGGCCGGCGCCATGGCCACCTGCTCGGTTTCCTGGAAGAAATTATCGACGTTCTTGTTCAACACCATCTGGCCGACCTTCTGCTCCGGCACGTCCGGCCAGATCTTGGTGGCGTCAAGCGGGTCGAAATCGAACTTGGCCAGGTCTTCCGGCTTGAGCACCTGCACGTACAAATCCCATTTCGGGTAATCACCCTTCTTGATCGCAGCGACCAGATCGTTGGTCAGGTGGCTGTAGTCCTTGGCCTGCACCGCGGCGACCTGCTTGGGATCGAGGTTCTTGATGCCCTGCAGCGTCTTCCAATGGAACTTGACGTAGTGCACTTCACCCTGCGCGTTGACCAGCTTGTAGGCGTGTACGCCATTGCCGTCCATGAAGCGATAGCCGGCCGGAGTGCCCTCGTTGGAGTACAGCAGGGTCAGCGTGCGCGTGGCTTCTGGCACGTGCGAGAAGAAATCGAAGCGACGCGAATCGTCATCCAGATTGGTGCGCGGGTCCGGCTTGAACGCGTGCACCATGTCGGGGAACTTGATCGCATCGCGAATGAAGAAGGTGGGGAAGTTGTTGCCGACCAGATCCCAATTGCCTTCGCTGGTATAGAACTTGGTAGCGAAACCATGCGGGTCGCGCAGCGTCTCCGGCGAATGGTTGCCATGGACTACCGAAGAAAAGCGCACGAACACCGGAGTTTTTTCGCCGGCGCTGAAGACCTTGGCCTTGGTCAGGCTGGAGAGATCGGCAGTGGCGGTGAACTCGCCTTTGACGCCAGTGCCGCGCGCATGCACCACGCGCTCGGGAATGCGTTCGCGATCGAAACGCTGCAGCTTCTGGATCAGCTGCACGTCCTGCAGCAGCGTCGGGCCGGTGGCACCGGCTGTCTGCGAATTCTGGTTATCGCCGACCTTGGCCCCATTGTCGCGGGTCAGAACGGATTGGGCGAAGACCGGCGGAGCGATCAACGTCGGGGCTAGCAGGGCTAGCACCATGAGGTGTCCAGGGCGCATGGCGTCAGCTCGTTTGAGGAGGCTGAATCATCGCTAGCAGGCCGGAGTGTGAGAAGTCGTTAGTTATGATCGCTTCGATAGGGGAAGATGATGATGACTGCGTTGCGTGATATGCATCGCCAAACTCGCGAGCGGTACATAGCAAATAACCGCATTATCGAACGCTACGTGCGTCATTGCGTTTTTTTGCGCGACCTGAGTTTCAATCGCGCGCAGCCAATGTTGCGTTGCAGGATCGTGCGCAGTGTGGATGACGCGAGTGGCCCATTGCGCATCGCGCGATGCAGGACTGGGCCACGTCTGCAGCGCCGATTATGCAGAGCCGCGGCACGAGATCCTCCAACGCTGCAGCTACACCATCGCGCGTATGCCGATGCGGTACGACTGGCCATGCTCCCTGTGTGGCTGCACAGCGCGGCGCTGGCTTGCATCGCGCAACACCCGAACCGGCGCGCTACATCCGTATCGGCTGCGCCATCACCGTCGCACGCGAGATTGCACATTGCGATGATGATGGCACTGGCATCGCCAGGCGATCTTCAACGCCCGATCACCCGCTTGAACGGCGGCAAGGCATCGATGATGCGTTTACCGTAGCGACGGGTGAGCAGGCGCGAGTCGAGGATGATCACGCGGCCGTGGTCGCTGGAGCTGCGGATCAGGCGGCCGGCGAATTGGGTGAGCGTGCGCAACGCATGCGGGATGGCGATCAGGTTGAAGGCGTTGTGCCCGCGGCTTTCCAGCCATTCGCTCAAGGTGGAGGTTTGCGGATCGGTGGGCACGGCGAACGGCACTTGGGTGATGACCACGGTGGTGCAGGCTTCACCGGGCAGATCCAGGCCTTCGCCGAAGGAATTGAGGCCGAACAATACCGAGCCTTCGCCGGCGCCGATGCGGCGCAAATGTTCGGTGATCAGTTGCGACTTGTTGCCTTCGCCCTGCACCAGCACGCGATTGCGTTGCGCCAACGGCATCAGGTCGGCCACCTTTTCCATCTTCCAGCGCGAAGTGAACAACACGATGCTGCCCTTGGCGTTCCAATCCAGTTCGCGCACCAGATACTTGGCCACTTCCTTGGGATGGCCTTCGCGGTCGTCGGGAGTGACCGGAAAATTGGGGACGATCAATTCGGCCTGGTTGGGCAGGTCGAACGGCGAGGCCAGCGATGCCATTTCGGCGTGATCGGGCAAGCCATTGTCGATGGCGAAGGATTGGAAATCGCCGCCACCGGTCAGCGTGGCCGAGGTCATCACCACCGAATCCACCTCGTTCCAGATCATCGTGCGCAGCACCTGCGCGGCCGACACCGGCGAGCAATGGCAGATCAGGTCGCCATCGCGCGAGAGGGTGATCCAGCGCGCCATCGGCGGCTGACCTTCCTTGTCTTCGCGGCGCCAGCCACTCCACAGATTGTGTTGCTGCTCGGCCATCTCCAGCGCCAGGCCGAGACTGCGCTGCAGACGTTCGCGCGCGGAATCGTCCTGTTTTCCCTTGGCAATGGCGCTGTGTGCGGCATGCACCCAGTTGAACAGTGCGCGGGTTTCTTCGCCAAGCTCTTCGATGGCCGGGCCCCACTGCGGCGGCAACTTGCCATTGGCCGCGCGCCACAGCGGATCGCGCTCGCCGGGCTCGGGCTTCCACACGCGTTCGACCTCGGCGTGGAAGGCCTTGAGCAGTTTGGACACGCGCGCAGCCACCTCGATGGCTTCGTTGGGCAGCAAGTTGCCCAGCTTGTCCTTGTCCACTGCGCGATAAGCGGCCGCGATGAGGAGCTGCAGGCGCCCGGTGCGCCTGGCCATCTCGTCCAGCGGCAGGTTGGCCGCGCCCTGGTCGATCGCCACGCCGGCGATGTGGTGGCCTTCGTCGAGTACCAGCAGCATGTCCGCTGGCGGGGCGATCAGCGGCTGGCCGTTTTCGGCATCGCCCAGCGACAGCGACGACAGCAGCAAGGCGTGGTTGGTGACCACGATCTGCGCCTCGCGTACATCGGTGCGCGCCTTGAGTACCGGACATTGCGCCGCGTAGCTGCAGCGGCGCCCCGCACAGCCGGAGGCCGGCGTGGTGATGCGCATGCGCAGCGGCACGGAGATCTGTTCCGGCGCATCGTCCAGATCGCCATTCCAGGTGCGGGCGGCGTAGGCCTTGGCCAACCGTTTGGCCAGATCCGCATCGACGGGGCTGAGCGGGCGGTCGTACAGCGCCTGCTCGTCTTCGAACATGGCGTTCTGACTGGTGTCGCCTTCCAGTTCGGCGGCATTGCGGGTGCACAGATAGCGGGTACGGCCCTTGGCCAGCGCCACGGTCGCTTCCAGTCCGGTGGCCTTGAGGAAGGCCGGGATGTCGCGCTCCACCAGCTGCGATTGCAGCGCCACGGTGCCGGTGCTGATGACCAGTTTTTTCTTGGTCGCCAGTGCGATCGGCACGCCGGCGGTGAGATAGCCCAGGCTCTTGCCCACCCCGGTGGGCGCCTCGGCGATGCCGATGCCGCCGGACGTGGCCAGGGCACGGGAGACCAGGCCGATCATCTGGCTCTGTGCGCGCCGCGTGGCAAAGCCCGGCGTATTGGCCTGCAGCTTGGCGTAAGCGTCGCGGATGCTGGCCTTGATCGGGTCGGTCAGGCTGCGCTGGGTGGAAACGGGCGCCGACGGCGCGGCCGGTGGGGCAACTTCACTCATCGCGCTATTTTCGCACGGACCGGCGCAGTGACTGCGACCGGCGCGCCGCAGGGCTGAACAGGTTGCCTGCCTGCGGCGGCCACCCGGCCACTCCCACGCTGGTGCGACTGCTACGCGGCCGAGGGCATGGTTCGATTCTCCGATCGTGGCCCAGCACCGGCCGCCTGCAGGCGCCCGCCGCCGGCGCGACCCGGAAGGCGGCGCAGTGAATGCCGATGCACGAAACGCCGCTGTCTTTAACGCGTCGGCAGGATCGGTGCGCGCTCAGTTCCGCTGCCGGCGTGCCGGCCACGCATGGCGCGCCCACACCAGGCCGATGGCCGCCATGGCCACGCCCATCAACAGCATGCCGGCGCCGACGCCATTGGGCCCGAAACGTTCGTACAGCAGGCCGCCGCGATTGACCGCCGCCAGCGCCTGCGGATGCAGCAGCGTCCACACGCCCTGCCCGGCACAGACCAATCCAACGATCACCAGCAAGATGGCTTTGAGCGGGATCACGGGCGCGGACCAGTGCCAGCCGGCAAACGCTGCAGGCTGGCCGCCAGCGTCCACACCAGTACGCCGATGCCGACGGCCTGCATGGCCATCAGCACGAAGTGGGCGATGCCGACCACCACGCTGATCTGGCGCACGTTGCCTTGCTGCAGCAACACCATCGGAATCGCCTGGACGGCGACCTCGGCGAACAGGCAGCCCAGCAGCAGCCAGAGCGCGGCCAGCCCCGCGCGCCGCAGCGGGCTATGCGGTACGCGCCACAACAGAGCCAGCCCGAGCAGCACCGCAATCAGCATCGGCACGCGCGACAGCAGGCTAGTGACCAGGGTCAGCAGGATCGCGGTGGCATCGGCGCTGCCCACGTCAGTCGGCACTGACCAGCACGGTCTCGCGCGCGCGCAGCGCGGCATAGACCGGGTCGGTGTCCGGGCGCACGCCATGCCACAGCGCGAAGCTCTCGGCAGCCTGTTCCACCAGCATGCCCAGTCCATCGATGGCGTACCGGCATTGCGCCGCGCGCGCCCAGGCCAGAAACGCAATGGCGGTGTCGCCGTAATTCAGATCGACCGCGGCCGTCAGGCTGTTGACCAGACCCAGTGGCAATGCGAACGCACCGGCATCGCGGTCGCGACCGGCGGCAGTGGCATTGACGATCAGTTCGAAGTCGCCCAGCTCGCGCAGGTCTTCGATGTAACGCGAGGTCACCCGCGCCGGCTCGCCCAGCGCATCGCACAAGGCATCGGCGCGCTCGGGCGAGCGGTTCACCACCACCATTGCGGTGATGCCCGCCTCCAGCAGCGCCGGCGCCACACCGCGTGCAGCGCCACCGGCGCCCAGCAGCAGCACGCGGCGGCCACGCAGATCCAGGCCCTGGCGTTCGGTGAGATCGCGCACCAGGCCGGCGCCGTCGGTGTTGTCGCCCTGCCACTGGCCGTCGTTGCGCACCAACGTGTTCACCGCCCCGGCCAACCGCGCGCGATCGCTCAGGCTGCTGGCCAGCGCATAGGCGGCTTCCTTCAACGGCAGGGTGACGTTGGCGCCCTTGCCGCCCTCATCGGCGAAGCGTTGCAGCGCGGCGCTGAAATCCTCCAGCGGCGCGTCGATGGCGGTGTACTCCAGCGCAATGCCGGTCTGCTTCCCGAACTCGGTGTGGATGGCCGGCGACAGCGAATGGGCGACGGGGTGACCGAACACGGCATAACGGGATACGGGCATGAAACGCTCTCTGGTTGACTAGACTGTGCGCGACTTGGAGCCGCTCTTGAGGCAGGAACACCGCATGCACTATCGATGGACGCTGCTCACGCTGGCGGCAAGTTTACTCTGCGTCCCGTCTGCTTCGGGGCTTGCTGAATTCGGCATCGAGGGCATGGGCGTGGTCTCCACGCCGGCCAACGAGGCGCGCGCCACGCTCAGCCCGGACGGGCAGCGCATCGTTTGGGCCAGCGACCGGGCCGGTGGCACCGGCGGCTGGGATCTGTGGCAGGCGCAGCTGCGCGGCGGGCGTTGGCAGGACGCGCAGCCGCTGCCGATCAATACCGCGCAGGACGAGACCACCCCATTGTTCAGTGCCGACGGCCGCTGGCTGCTGTTCGCCTCCACCCGGCCCGGCGGCGCCGGCGGCAGCGACCTGTACCGTGCACCGGTGGATACGCAAGGCGCCGTGGGCCCGGTGCAATCGCTGGGCGCGGCGATCAACAGCGCCGGCAACGAGCGCGCACCGACGCTGTCGCTGGACGGCACACGCCTGCTGTTCGCCAGCGACGGTCATGGCGGTGCTGGCGGCATGGATCTGTTCGTCGCGCGCTGGGATGGACAGGCGTTCACCGCGCCGGTGGCCCCGGTCGACATCAATAGCGCAGCCGACGAGCTGGACGCAGCCTGGCTCGGCGACGGGCGCGCATTGGTCTGGGCCCGGGGGAAGACCGATGGCCCCAGCCAGTTGCTGCTGGCCATCTGCAAGGACGGTCGTTTTGCCCAGGGCTTGCCGCTGCCACTGTCGTTCAACGGGCCGCAGGAGCGCACTTTCGGCGCGGTCGTGGATACCGCCAAGCCGGGCGAATTGCTGGTGACCGGCAGCGCCCGTGCGCCGCGCGCAGGGCAGTTGGACATCTACCGGATGAAGGCACCGGCAGCCGACGGCGATGCGAGTTGCCGTTGAGGTGGATGGGTGCATCGGTCAGATCGAGACGATGTTGTCTGGGCATTCGCCGCAGAGCTGCTGATCGCTTCCAATGCGGGGACTAGCAAACCGTGCGACGCGACGTGCTCATTCTTCGATAAACAACCCGCGAACTGACTGGCGTGGTGCCTGCGCCGCTTGCGGGACCGTTGGCGGCATAGCTGCCGCCGTTGAACCACAGGAATGGGTTCATGGCGTGTCCCGCGCGCGACGAGGACAGCGCACACTCGACCGGCGAGGCGTTGTTGATGGGTCCAACAGGTCGTCAGCCGACACAACGCTGCACCAATGCCATGCAAACGTAGAACGCTCGCCACTCGGAGTGGGCGCGTATCCGTCGTCCACGGTGGTCTGCGGCTCTCTGCTCTGCGCATCCGCACAATGCTCACTCGCCAGGTTCTGCTAGCCGATGTAAGGCGGGGCTGGCGCCATCAGCGCCGCGCTCAATACACATCGCGTCGATAACGGCCGGCCGCGGTCAGCGATTCCAATCGCGTGTCGCCGAGCAGTTCTCGCAAGGTTGCATCGACCTCGCGCGCCATGCTGTCCAGACTGCCGCAGACGTAAATGACCGCGCCGCGGTCGATCCAGTGTCGCAGCGTGTCGCCGGCGTCGCGCAAGTGATGTTGCACATAGCGTTTTTGTGGTTGATCGCGCGAGAACACCCACTCCAGCTGCTGCAGATGCCCGCTCGCCTGCCAGGCCTGCAGCTCGTCGGCGAACAGGCGGTCGTGCGCCGCATGCCGTTCGCCGAACAACAACCAGTGCCCATGCACGCCGGCCAACTCGGCCTCGCGTAGCAGCGCGCGCAGGCCCGCAATGCCGGTGCCGTTACCGATCAAGACCATCGGCATTGTTTCGAGCCGATGAAACCCGGGATTGGTGCGCAACCGTGCGCGCACCGGCGTGCCGATCGCCGCATGGCAGATCAACCACCCCGAACCCAGACCGGGACTGCCATCGGCACGCGTCGTCAGCCGCACCACCACCATCGCGGTGCCGTCAGCCGGTACGCTGGCGAGCGAATAATCGCGTGTGGGCAGCCAGGCACATGCATCCAGCCAGGTCTGCGGATCAGGGCGATGGGCAAGCGGCGTTGCGGGCGGCTCGGGCAGGACGCGCTCGGCGGCAGCCTGCTGCAATGGCAGCAGCTGCGCATCCACGTGCACCAGTGCGTCCGGCGCCAGGCCCCATGCCGCCAGACAGGCGCGCACTTGTGCTTGGGCATGCGCAGGCTGCACTTCGAGGATGTCGCCGGCCTGCCACTGCGCATCGGCAGGCGGCTGCAGATCGACGCGCCAGATCGGCGCCCCCTCGCTGCCCGGATTCAGATGCATGCGCGAGGAAAGGGTCCATTCGGTCAATTTGGGCCGTGCCAGCGGCGCCACGCGCATGGGTGCACCGGCGATCTGGCCCAGCTGCGTATGCCATTGCGCCAGCGCCTGCGGGTCGACGTTATCCAGTTCCACCGCAGGAAACAGCGCGCGTGCACCTTGCGCATCCAGCCACTGTTCGACACGCCGCGAGAACCCGCAGAACTGCGCATATTGGCGGTCTCCCAGCGCCAGCACCGCGTAGGTCAGGTGCGGCAATTGCAGGCGTTGCCGCAGCAGCCCACGCTCGAAACCGCGTGCCGCATCCGGTGGCTCGCCATCGCCAAACGTGCTGATCACAAACAGCGCATGCCCGGTGCGTTGTAGCGCCTGCGCATCCAGCTGCGCCAGCGAGCACACCTGCACCGGCAAGCCGGCGGCCTGCAGATGCCCGGCGGCCTGCCACGCCAGGCGCTCGGCAAAACCGCTCTGGCTGGCAAACGCAATCAACCACGGCGCCGCTTGCGAGGCCGGTGCTGCGCCTTGCAACACTTTGCGCGCAGCGCGCAGTTCGCGTTTTTTGCGGCGCCGATCCAGATACAGCATCCAGCCGGTGACGAAGAACACCGACATGCCCAGGCTGGCGAGCATCACCACGATGCGCCCGGGCAACCCGAAGAAACTGCCCGAATGCAGCGGGAACATGCTCGCCGCCAATTGCTGCCCGCGCGGCAGCAGCGCGTAGTCCAGGCGCTGCAGCAGTGCTCCGCTGTCCGGCGCGATATCAAGACTGTTGTAGGCGCGATCGTGAGCGGGATGGTCGGGCAAGAACCGCACATTCAACGGCTGCCCGGCGCGCGCGGGAATGCGCAGATCCAGGGCGGCGCTGCGCGTGGCGGGAATGCCATCGAGCGTGCGCTGCACGCGTGCAAGATCGACGGTGGCCGGGCGGTTATCGCCTTTGTCGCCGCGTATCGCAGGCAGGCCGCCAAGCAAGGCCATCATGCCATCGCGATACCAGGGGTAGGACCAGGTCAGCCCGGTCAGCGCGACCAGCAAATACACCAGCAAGCACCAGGTGCCGAACACCGCGTGCAGGCTCCACAAAAAACTGCGCCCCTGCCGTCGCCATTCCACCACCCACCAGGTGCGCGGGCTCCACCACCGTCGCGGCCAGCGCAGATACAGCCCCGATGCGCAGAAGAACAGCAAGATGAAGGCGCTCGCACCGGTGACCGCCTGCCCGCGTTTGCCGGCCGTCAGATTGCGGTGCAGGTCTTCGATGAAGGCAAACGCAGTGCTCAGCCGCGGCGGCGCGACCCGCTCACCCGTATAGGGGTCGAAATACACCCGGCCCGCGCCCTTGCCGGAGAGGCGCGCGGCAGACGGGCGCGCACCAGTGGGATCGATCAACAGGCGCGTCACCGTCTGTTTCTGCCCGGCACCGGCTGGCGCCAGATCGAGCCGTTGCAGCAACACATCCACCGGCAAGGGCTGCTCGCCCGCCGCATGCCGTTGCGCCAGTTGCGCAATGGCCGGATTGGCCATGCGCACGATCTCGTTTTCGAACGACATCGCCGCGCCGGTCAACCCCATTACCGACAGCACCAGCCCGGCAGTGATGCCGAGCAGCCAATGCAGCTGGAACAGGAGCGTCTTGATCAAGACCTGGACACGAAACAGGACGGCCGCCCATTGTAGATGAGAATGAGTCTCGCATCCGATCTGCATCGATGCCGACGGCGTTCTATGGCTCGCTGCACGCCGCGCCCGGCAGCGGTCTGTCTGGTCTGACGCGTGCTGCCGCGCCGTCATCTGCCGCACATGGCGCGGTCATCGTTTGGACATCGCGCCTTGCCACCTTCCTCACTTCCCTTGGCAAGCGAGCTCTGCAATGTCCTTCCTCCTGCGCGGTTGTGTGGCCCTGGCAGTGTTGTGCACGACCTCCGTGGCGATGGCCGCCACCCGTTGTCCCAGCCTCTACGCGAATGGCACCCCGCCGAGCGTGGGCAGCAGCACGACCCGCGCCACCGAGGTCTGCCACACCGAATACGTGTTGCTGGCCTCGGGCGTGACCAAGGACCCGGTGTATTCGGCCGAGCACCTCACCGACCAACAGGTTGCCGGCGCCGAGGCGATCGGCCGGGTCGGCTCCTTCCACGACGAAACCGGCATCCCCGCCGCTGATCGCTCGAAAAGTTCCGACTACACCAATACCGGCTACGACCGCGGGCACATGACGCCGGCCGGCGATGCATCGACCGAAAGTTCGGAAAAAGAAACATTTTCCATGGCCAATGTCGTCCCGCAGGACCACAAGCTCAACACCGGCGAGTGGGCGCACATCGAAGAACAGGTGCGTCAGCTGGCCAAGCAACACGGCGAGTTGTACGTGGTGACCGGCCCGGCATTCGACAGCGGCACTGCAGCGACGATCGGCACCGACAACGTCGCCGTCCCGACGTATGTGTGGAAGGCCATCTACGAACCGGGCGTGGGCGCGGGCGCGTATCTGTGCGTCAACGACAGCAGCATCAACTGCGACGTGGTGTCGATCGACGACCTGGTCGTGATGACCAACGTCGACCCGTTCCCCTCGCTCAGCGCCAGCGTGAAGTCGCAGGCGATCGCGTTGGTGCTGCCCTGAGACGGGATTTGGGATTCGGGATTTGCACCACTATCAGTTGCTGGCTCGGCACTGCGCCGTCGCCAGGCGCGTTGCGCGGCTGACCCGGAAATTTCAAGCGTAGCGCACCGGTCCTGTTGCGGCGTACGCAAGCCATACCATCAAAAGGTTTGAACGCTAGTGCATGGGAGCGACGTGCCGTATTGCATCTGATGCAGGCGGCACGTCGACTCCCCGCGATCCAGCGGGCGCTGGCGCATCTGTCAGGCTAACGACGCCCATCGAACCAGACCGCCCGCTCCAGACCCCACTGCACGCAGGCGACTGCCTGGCCGACGCGAGCGGCCCTCACTCTTGCGTAACTGAGTGGCAGCGCCGTCGCACCGTGCTCGCGCTCAGCGCGTTTCGCGCAACCAACGCGCCACTTGCGGGGCGAAATAGGTCAACACGCCATCGGCGCCGGCACGCTTGAAGGCCATCAATGCTTCGAGCACGCACTTGCGCTCGTCCAGCCAGCCATTGGCTGACGCCGCCTTGAGCATCGCGTACTCGCCGCTGACCTGGTACGCAAAGGTCGGCACGCGGAATTGATCCTTCACCCGGCGCACCACATCCAGATACGGCATGCCCGGCTTGACCATCACCATGTCCGCGCCTTCTTCCAGATCCAGGGCGATCTCGCGCAAGGCTTCATCGCCGTTGGCCGGGTCCATCTGGTAGGTGGTCTTGTCGGCCTTGCCCAGATTGCCGGCGCTGCCTACCGCATCGCGGAAGGGGCCGTAGAACGCCGAGGCGTACTTGGCCGAATACGCCATGATCCGCACGTTGAGATGATCGTCGGCATCGAGCGCGCGGCGGATCGCACCGATGCGGCCATCCATCATGTCCGAAGGCGAAATGATGTCCACGCCCGCCTGCGCATGCGACAACGATTGCTTGACCAAGGCCTCGACCGTGATCTCGTTGAGCACATAACCCTTCGCGTCGATGATGCCGTCCTGGCCGTGGGTGGTGTACGGGTCCAGCGCCACGTCGGTCATGACGCCCAGCTCCGGGAAGCGCGACTTCAACGCCCGCACCGCGCGCTGCGCCAGGCCGTCCGGGTTCCAGGCTTCGGCCGCGTCCAGGCTCTTGCCGGCCGGGTCGATCACCGGGAAGAGGTCGATCACCGGGATGCCCAGTTCCAGCGCGTTTTCCGCCTCGCGCAGCAGCTCGTCCAGCGACAGGCGTTCCACGCCGGGCATCGACGCGATCGGCGCGCGGCCAGGCAGTTCGTGTACGAACACCGGCCAGATCAGGTCATCGGTGGTCAGCGTGTTCTCGCGCATCAACCGACGCGAAAACCCATCGTGGCGCATGCGGCGGGGGCGATAGTGCGGGTGGGCCATGACAAGGCTCCTGTAGACAGCGCATCAGTTTACGCCCGCCATGATGCGCAGAACGCGCTGCGACGCAGTGTCGCAGCGCTGCAACGGCACGCGGGTTCTTGCTCGCTTTCTCTCAGCCACAGGTCGAGCAAGGCGCCGACGTCTGGCGATGCAGACCCTGCCGGACACGCGCGCACCCGACACATGCACACGCAGGTGCGCATCGCCGCCTTGTCGAGAGCCCGTTAGATAATCCCGCCGCCCAGGGTCAGGCGCATCACCCCGACCACGATCACCAGGCCGTTGAGCACCAAGCCGGTCTTGGCACGGCCACGGTTGCCTGCCGAGGTGAACAACAGCGCGATGGCGGCGATCAGCGCGCCCACCGCCGCGAACGGAATCAGGAACCAGTTGCCCCAACCCAGCAGCGGAATGAAGGCCAACACCATCCAGAGCAGCGCCACGATGCCCCACAACAGGCTGATCAGTCCCACGTGCCACCTCGTCTTGAAGAAAGCACGAGCTTACCGGCGCGGCCGTCCTCACGCCGTGGGCGGGTGGTCATCATGACCAATGGCGGTTTGGCGGCAGCCTCACACCGGCATGGCTAGGGTGCGCCAAAGTGCGGCGCGATTCAGTCCAGGCGCCGGATCATCGCTGCCACTACGCGGATTTCATTACCCAGCTTTCATCACCCAAGGGGGGTCCACCATGCACAAGCAATCGCTGATCAGGAACGTCGCCATCGCCGCGGCGACCGCCGCCTTGCTGGCCGGTTGCGCCAGCAGCTCCAAGGTGATGCTGGGCCAGGCGCGCGCGCCGATCGACCCGGCGCAGGTGCAGGTGTATTCCAACGCCCCGGTCGGCTCGGTGGAAATCGCCCAGCTCGAATCGACCAGCGCCGCCGGCTTCGGCACCCAGGGCCAGACCGACGCTGCCGTGCAACGCCTCAAGCGCGAAGCCGCCAAGCTCGGCGCCAACGGCGTGGTCATCGTCGGCGTGGGCTCCGAACGCTCCGGCGGCGGCCTGTCGGTGGGCGGTGGCAGCTACGGCGGCCGCGTCGGCGGCGGCTTGGGGATCGGCATTCCCACCACCCAAAAGCGCGCGGCCGGAGTGGCGATCTGGGTGCCGGCGGGGGCACAGCAGCGTCCTGCACCGGACGTCTCCCCAGCGACGCGGTAAAGCCCGCAAAGAATCACCCGCATCACTGCGCCAGGGCGCAACAGAAGGCTGTTTGCAGCCTTTTATCGCGCCCTGTTTTTTTGAACTCCACGGAGCTGGTCAGCGCTTGGCCTGTTGCGCGGGAATGAACTGCGTCTCCACCGCCTTGGCCAGCTGATCCGGTGGCAGCAGGCCCTGGTCGAGCAGGAAGTTGTTGAAGGCCAGGCGGTCGAACTTTTTGCCCAGGGCCAGTTCGGTGCGCATGCGCAGTTCGAGGATGCGGGTGTAGCCGTAGAAGTAGCTGCCGGCCTGGCCGGGGGCGCGGACGGTGTAGCGGTCCAGTTCCTGGCGGGTCATGGCCGGCGAAAGGCCGACATCGTCTTCCAGTACCTGGCGCGCGCGTTCGCGGTCGATCAGGCCCAGGTTGAGCATCGGGTCGAGCATGGCGCGGGCGGCGCGCAGCAGGCGGAACTGCAGGGCGATCAGCTGGCCGTCGAGCGGTTCGTACGGCACCATTTCCGCTTCGGCATACAGTGCCCAGCCTTCGACGTTGACCGAGTTGAAGGCGAACATGCTGCGCGCCAGCGAGACGCCGCGTTCGACCATGGCGGTGAACTGCAGCTCGTGGCCGGGGCGGCCTTCGTGAGCGCTGAGCGTCCAGGCGGCCGAGCCGAAGTTGAAGTCGTCGTATTGCTCTTTCTTGGCGCCATCGGCGGTCGGGTTGCCCAGCGGCAACACGAACTGGCCCTGCTGGCCGGTATTGCCGATCAACGGGGCCGGCAGGAAGTGCGGGGCCGGTTGCGCGGCGCTTTCGGCGGCGCTGCCCAGGCGCATCTGCATCGGGCGGTTAGGCACATCGACGATGCGCTGCTGGCGGATGATCGGGTCGATCTGATCGATCACGCCGCGGTAGTGGGTTTCCAACTGGTCGTCGGCGATCTTGTTGCCCTTGAGGGCGCGGATCACCTGCACATAATCGCCGCCCTGCACGCCCTTGGCCTTGGCCACCAGCGGCGCCAGTTGGCGCATGGCCGAACGGGTCTCCATGAACTCCAGTTGCGCGCGCTGGATCAGCTGCTGCGGCGCGATATCGATCCCGACCTGCTTGAGCTGGAAAGCGTAAAGCGGCTCGGGCAGGCGGGTGTCCTTGCGCGCCTTGGGTAGCACGGTGGCGCGGGTCCACGCGGCGTAGTCCTTCAGTTGCGTGGACATGGCCTTGAGCGCCTCGTCGGCGCCGGCGATCTTGTACTTGGCGAACAGCTCGCCAATACCGGCGACGTAGGTGTCCACATTGGCCAGCGCCTGCTCTACTTCGCGCTGGGTGGGCTGCAGCAGGGCCTTGTTGCTCAGTTTTTCCTCGTAGCGCTGGCGCGCCAGCGTGGTGGTGGGCGTGCTTCCCGGTAACAGGCCGACGTAACGCTTGAGGCGATCCAGCGCCTTGGCGCGGCGCTCGGGCACGGTCTGGTCGGAGAGCAGACCGTTGAGACCACTGAAAACCGCCTCGGGAGCATCGCTCCAGGGCAACAGATACCGTTCGTTGAGCTCGCTGCCTTCGATGTTCTGCTCGGCCGCGCCGATCATGATCTGCAGGTCCTGGCGCACGTTGGCATCGCGCTCGGTGGTCAACTTCGTTTGCAGCGTGGCGCGCGCCTTGCGCATGGCATCGCGATAGCGCGCGGCGTTGTCCGGGCCGAGGTCGACGACCTGATCGTCGTAGCCGGGCACACCGAAGAAGCTGGCGTATTCGGGCTGGAACGGCGCCTGCGCATTGAGCAGGATCTGCGCATAGCCGTTGCTGGTCTGCACCCAGGCCGGGCTGGCGGGTTGTGTGGGCGCAGTCTTGCCGGTCTGTGCCTGCAACGGTAACGAGTAACCGAGCGCCAGCGCAACGGCGAGAACGAGTGGCTTCATGAGGCAGATCCGCGAATTGAGTAGCGCGACCCTACCCATCTGCAGCGGCCGCGGCAATCTGCCTTAGGTCATGGCCGGCGGGGCGGCGGCGGCGAGGCGGCAACAGGTAACACATCGATCCGGGCGCCATCGACGCCGGCGAAGGTCAATGTCCGGTAGGTCCAGCGGCCCTGCCTGCGCATGGCATCCACCTGCACACGGCCCTTGCCGTGCGGGCCGTGCAGCCCGACGCTGAAATGCGCTTCGCCGGTAGGACCGGAATAACGAATGCTGCCGTTGATCGAGACGTCTTCGTTGATTGGCATGCCCAGCCTTTGCACGACCTGCGCGTCGGTCTTTGCGATCTGCAGCGCGTCGCGATACACGTCGCTGGATTTCAGCGCTGCAGTGATCACGTAGAGCACACCACCGATCAGCAACGCCAGGAGTACAGACAGCGCAATACCGATGCCAGGCACGGCCCACTTCCAGTGCCGGTTCTCCAAAGGTCGGCAGCACGCGAGCGTTGCGGTGCTGCTTGAGGAAGCGGTGGTGGCCGGGACATGGCACTCCTTGTGCAAACGCTGAGAACGCGGATGATCGGTACCGCCCATTGTGAGCGACGCACAGCAGTGGACAACGACTGCACAGCCGCCGGCGGGCGCAGGAGATGCTCAGAAGCGGCGCGCTACAGGTACGCGTCGGTTGCTGTGCGCCGCCCTCACCCAGCTGGCTCCTGTTGCTTGCGCCTGCTGGGCACGCTCAGTCGTGCACCGGCCTCAGGCAGCGCTGCAAGAACGCTTCGGCAGTCTTGTAACGATGCAGCGCCGTGGCACCCGACAACCCATGCTTCGCACCGGGATACGTCATCAATTCGAATGGGGTGCCGCGTTGCTGCAGCGCGCTCATCAGCGCGGTGGAATTGGTGAACAGCACATTGTCGTCGGCCATGCCGTGGATCAGCAGCAGCTTGGCGCGCAGGCCATCCAGATGCGTGGCGATGCGTGCCTCGCGGTAGCCTGCGGCGTTGCGAGCCGGCAGATCCATATAGCGCTCGGTGTAATGGGTGTCGTACAGGCCCCAATCGGTGACCGGTGCGCCGGCCACGCCGCAGGCATAGGCGTCGCTGTGCTTGGCCAGCAGCATCAAGGTCATGTAGCCGCCGTTGGACCAGCCCTGCACGCCGATGCGCTTGGCATCCACCCAGGGCTGTTGCTTGAGCCAGGCCACGCCTTGCAACTGGTCGTCCACTTCCACCGTGCCCTGCCTGCCGTACAGCGCGCCACCGAACGCGCGCCCGCGCCGCGGCGTGCCACGGTTGTCCAGCGAAAACACCACGTACCCGCGCTGGGCCAGGTATTGGTCGAACAAGGCATCGCCGCGGCTGGGCCAGGCATCGAGCACGGTCTGCGCCGCCGGGCCGCCGTACACGTAAACGATGACCGGGTAGCGCTTGGCCGGGTCGAACTTGTCGGGCTTGGTCAGCCGGTAATGCAGCGGTGTCTTGCCATCGGCAGCGGTGAGCGTGCCGAATGCGATCGGGCGCTGCGCATCGCGATAGGTGGCGTACGGATGCTGCGGATCGCTCAGGTCGTTCTTCAGCAGCGTGGCGATCTTTTCGCCACTGGCGCGGAACAACTCGATCTGCGGCGGCGTGGTGGTGTTGGACCAGGTATCGACGTACACGCTGGCGTTGCTTGCGAAACTGGCCGCATGCGTGCCGTTGGTGTTGGAGCGCTTTTCGATCGCGCCACCGGCCAGTGGCACGGCGTAAATATGCGTTTGTGTGGGCCCGTCCTTGCTGGCGGCGAAATACACGTTGCCGGCCTGCTCGTCGACGGCGAGCAGGGCATCGACCACCCAGTTGCCGGAAGTCAGTGGCGTCAACGTGCGGCCGTCTTCGGATGCAAGATACAAATGCTCGTAGCCGCTGCGTTCGGAGTTCCAGAGAAAGCGGCCGTCCTTGAGAAACCGCAGGTCGTTGCTGAGCGGCACCCAGGTGGGCGAGGTTTCGGTGATGAGCGTGCGCTGCACGCCGCTGGCCAGCGTGGTTTCGATCAGCTCAAGGGTTTTCTGGTCGCGCGACTGCCGCTGGAAGGTCAGCCGCTGTGCATCGCGCCAATCCACGCGCGCCAGATAGATGTCCGGGTTCTTGCCCAGGTCGATCCAGCGCGGGGTGGCCTTGGCGCGCGGCGCGATCACACCTAGCTGCACCGCTACATTCGGCTGGCCGGCCTGCGGATAGCGCTGGCTGATCACTTCGGTATGGTCGGCATACACTTCCGGGCGCTTTTGCACCGGCACTTGCGATTCGTCGATGCGCGCAAAGGCGATCGCCGAGTCGTCCGGCGCCCACCAATAGCCGGTGTGACGATCCATTTCTTCGTCGGCGACGAATTCGGCCACGCCATTGCCGATGGTCTCGCTACCATCGTGGGTGAGCTGCAGCGCGTTGCCGTTGGCCAACTCGATGGCCCACACGTTGCGCTCGCGCACGAAGCTGACGAAGCCGCCCTTGGGCGAGAGCTTGGCGTCGGTGGCGAAGCCTTCGCCGTGGGTGAGCTTGCGTACCGCGGCCGCGCCGGTCTTGCGCAGGTCGTACAGATACAACTCGCCACCGAGCGGGAACAGCAGCGCGTGCGCATCCGGTGCCCATTGGTAATCGACGATGCCGGTGAACGCGGCGATGCGCTGGCGTTCACGGCGGGCTTTTTCGACATCGCTCAAGACCTCGGTGCCGGGCAGCACGACCTTGGAATCGACCAGCAGGCGCGTCTGGCCGCTGGCGATGTCGTATTCCCACAGATCCAGCTGATTGCGATCATTGTCCTTGCCGCGCAGGAAGGTCACGCGCGAGCCATCCGGTGCCACCTTGGGCTTCATCAACGTGGGACCGGCAAGCGGCAATGGGCCGGTGATGGCCTCCAGGGTGAGTTTTTCGGCATGGGCCATGGGAACGGTGCTGAGCATGAGGGCAAGGGCTACGAACAGGGCGCGCATCGATGATCCTGTCTGACGACTGCGCACAGGATGCGGCGGCGTTGTGGATTTGAGAAGCGCGGCGATCCTGGCGTTGGCCGCTCAGGCGTGCGCGCGTTGGGATTGATGGGGCCGGGGATGCGCATGCATCGCAAGATGTCTGTGGACGATGGGGACTAACGCGCCGCTACGTATGGCGAGGGAGCGCAATTGGGGTCGCTGTCAGTCTCCGGCGATGCCGTACCCTCATCCCAACCCCTCTCCCGTGGGAGAGGGGCGCATGCCGCCCCGTTGATGTGCCGCGCGCGTTTGATGCGCGTGTACTGTTATGCATCCGCGCCTAAGACGTTGCTTCAACGCTTGCCGAACAGGTGCTTGCGCTCTTCATCGCTGAGCGGCTGGCCCGCATTGGGATTGACCTGCTCCTTGAGCGCGTAGGCGCGCTGGGTGGCGGGGCGGGCGGCGATGGCGTCGTGCCAGCGTTTCAGATGCGGGAAGGCCGAATAGTCCGGCTTGAGGTCGCCGTACACTTCGATCCACGGATAGCTGGCCATGTCGGCGATGCCGTAGTCGTTGCCCGCCAGGAAGGCGTGGTCGGCCAGGCGCTTGTCGAGCACGCCATGCAGGCGACGCACCTCGGCGTTGTAGCGCTCGATCGCATAAGCAATCTTTTCCGGTGCGTAGACGTTGAAGTGACCCATCTGGCCGCTCATCGGGCCCAGCCCGCCCATCTGCCAGAACAGCCATTCCAGTGCAGCGATCCGGCCGCGGGCATCGCGCGGCAGGAAGCGGCCGGTCTTCTCGGCCAGATACAGCAGGATCGCGCCGGACTCGAACACGCTCTGCGCACCGCCGCCATCGGCCGGTGCATGGTCGACAATGGCCGGCATCTTGTTGTTGGGCGAAATCTGCAGGAATGCCGGTTCGAATTGCTCGCCCTTGCCGATGTTGACCGGCTTGAGGGTGTACTGCAGCCCCGCCTCTTCCAGAAACAGCGTGACTTTGTGCCCGTTGGGCGTGGGCCAGTAGTACAGATCGATCATCGTGCGCTCCAGTCAAAGGTGGTCGTTGCGGCAGGCCTGACTCAAGGGCGGCTCCCTGGCGTGCAGGCGTCGCGCCGGCAACGCACTCGCACCTGACGAATCCGCTTGCCAGGTGCGCATCCAAGGCGTGTGCCCGCTACCTCAGTGCCATCGCACCTTGAGAGAGGTTGCCATCCAAGCGCGATGGTAAGGCCAAGCGTTTGCCTATGGCGGCATGACACACCTGGCTCGGTGGAACGATGTGTGACGCGACAGGGTCGCGGCCGATGCTGCAGTGCAAATTGACTTTGTTAAGGCTGCACTAACAAATGCTCGATTGTTCCGTCGACCTTTGCCTGCCCCCGTGGGGCCGGCCTTATCTTCTGTTTGGGGAAGCAATCACCGTGAGAGAGACTCGCACCCTGCCGCGCACGCGGCGCTTGACGTCTGCCCTGCTGTTCGCCTTGTCGACTCCGCTGGCCGCGCAGACCGCGCCGGCGCCGCAGTCGGCATCCACTGTCCCGGGTTCCAGTCAGGCCGACCCCGCCACCCTCGATACCGTCCAGGTCAGCGGTATTCGCGGCAGCCTTACCTCGTCGATGAACGTCAAACGCGATGCGCAAGGCATCGTCGACGGCATCGTGGCCGAAGACATCGGCAAATTCCCCGATACCAACCTGGCCGAGTCGTTGCAGCGCATCAGCGGTGTGTCGATCGACCGCTCGCTGGGCGAAGGCTCGCGCGTCACCGTGCGCGGCGTCGGCCCGGACTTCAACCTGGTGCTGTTGAATGGCCGCCAGATGCCGGGCGCCAGCATCGAAGAATCCAATGCCTCCAACTCGCGTGCGTTCGACTTCGCCAACCTGGCGTCCGAGTCGATCTCCGGCATCGAGGTGTTCAAGACCAGCCGTGCCAGCACGCCCACCGGCGGTATCGGCGCGACCATCAACATCAAGACTGCCCGGCCGCTGGATAATCCGGGCATGCATGCCAACGTGGGCCTCAAGGGTGTGCACGACTCTTCCAACGAGAACCTGCCCGGCCGCTTGCAGGGCGATTCGCTGACGCCGGAAATCTCCGGCATCTTCAGCAACACCTCGGCCGACGGACGCTTCGGCGTGTCGCTGAGCGGCAGCTACCAGGAACGCGACTTCGGCTACAGCCAGGTCGGCGTCCCCAATGGCTGGCGCGCATTCCGCGGCGATTCCACCGCCTACGGCACCATTCCGCAGCCGGGCGCACCGGGTTCGGAAAACATCGTCAACCGCCCCGGTCCGAACGATATCTATTCGGTGCCGCAGAACCTCAACTACCGCGTGGTCGGCGTCGAACGCCAGCGCACCAACGGCCAGCTGGTGCTGCAGTACAAGCCGCTGGACAACATCACCACCACGCTGGATTACACCTACTCGGAAAACAAGATCCAGCAGCAGCGCAACGAGATGTCGGTGTGGTTCAACTACGGGCCGTCCGCCAGCGCCTGGACCAAAGGACCGGTCGCCGGTCCGATCACCTATTCGGAAATCGTCAATCCGCCCACCAGCGATCTGGCCACCGCCGGGTCCAATGCGGCCACGCGCAACCAGAACAAGTCGCTGGGTTTCAACGTGGATTGGGCGGTGAACGACCAGTTCAAGCTCAACTTCGACATCCACCGCTCCACCGCCGAAGCCGGCGCGGACAGCCCGTACGGGTCGAGCAACTCGCTGGGCGTGTCCGGCTTCTACCGCGGCACCTCGGTGGTGGATTTCAGCAAGGATTTCCCGGTGCTGCAGCAGCAGCTGGGCTTCGGGCTGAACGGCCTGGACCCGTCGCGCACGCTGGTCACCGGCTCGGCGTTCCGCAACAGCTACATGAAGTCGGAAATCGATCAGGCGCAGGTCAACGGCGATTTCACCTTCGAAAACTATTCGCAGTTGAAGTTCGGCATCGGCAGCACCGAGGTCAAGAACCGCTCGGCGTTTTCCAACGTGCAGCGCGACACCTGGGGCGGCAACGGCACTGCGGCCGATTATCCGGACGACCTGTGGATTCCCAGCTCGTTCGCGCAGTACTTCGATGCGATCGACGGCAGCGGCAATCCGGCGCAGTTCAACCAGCTGTTCCTGTTCGATTTCGAGCGCGCGCGCCAGGCCGCTGCGCAAGCCGCTGGCGACGAGTCGCTGTACCGCATCTCGCCGGTGTTCACCACCGACCGCCGCGTCACCGAAAAATCCAAGAACGCCTACCTGCAGTGGGGCAATAGCTGGGACGATCTGCGCGTGCCGATCAGCCTGGCGGCCGGTGTGCGTTACGAAGAAACCAAAGTGGAAGCGCGCGCGCTGGTGCCGGTGGCCGTGGGCATCGACTGGGTCGCCAACAACGAGCTGCCGATCCGGCTGGCCGACTCGGCGTTTTCCGGTGGCAGCGGCAAGTACGAATACTGGCTGCCCAGCCTGGACCTGAGCTTCAAGCTGCGCGAAGACCTGGTGCTGCGCGGCAGCTACGGCGAAACCATCGGCCGGCCCGGCTGGGGCGACATCCAGGGCGGGCAGACGCTCAACCAGATCGGCCGCATCGAAGGCGGCTCGGGCCAGGAAGGCAATCCCGGCCTGAAGCCATTGCTGTCGCACAACATCGACCTGTCGCTGGAGTGGTATTACGGCGAAGCGAGCTACGCCTCGGTGGGGTTCTTCCGCAAGAACATCGACAACTATGTCGGCGTCACCACCCGCAACGACACCTCGCTCGGCCTGCACACCCCGGTGGGCGGCGCTTACTGGAACCAGGCGCTGGCCAATGGCTGCGCCACTGCCGACCTGACCTGCATCCGCAACTACATCTTCCGCAACTTCGCCGGCCAGCCGGGCGTGGTCCGCGGAACCGACGACACCAATGGCAATGCCACCGGTACGATCAGCGGTCAGCCGGGCGACCCGGTCGCCAACTTCTCCATCACCGCGCCGGCCAACCAGCGCTCGGCCTCGCTGGATGGTTGGGAATTCAACGTGCAGCACATGTTCGGCCAGAGCGGCTTCGGCGTGTCGGCCAACTACACCAAGGTCGACTCCGGGTTGACCTACAACAACTACGTGATCGGCGAGCAGTTCGCGCTGGAAGGCTTGAGCGATTCGGCCAACCTGGTCGGTTTCTACGACAAGGGACAATGGCAAGTCCGTGCGGCCTACAACTGGCGCGACGAGTTCCTGGCCGCGCGTTTTGACGGCAGTGGCCTGCCCAACCCGGTCTACACCGAAGCCTATGGCCAGCTGGATCTGAGCATTGGCTACCAGTGGACCGAGAACCTGTCGCTGAGCCTGGAGGCGATCAACCTCACCAACGAAATACAGCGCCAGCACGGCCGGCAGAAGAACGAGATCATCTATGCCACCCAGACCGGCCCGCGCTACATGCTGGGCCTGCGCTACAAGTTCTGGTGATGCCGCTTGGGCGATGCAGGACTGACTGCATCGCTACAGCAACCCACACGTTTCCCGGCAGCCTGGCTGCCGGGAAACGTACACGGCCGTTGCACCGCCCGGGGACGTGAAGGCATCCGGGGCTTGCCGTGCAATGGCGATTCGTTGAAGCATGGGCCACGCGCCCCCGCGTGCTGTGCCAATCCCCATGACCAATGCCGTGTTGTTGAACAATCTCGATCACCGCGATCTGCGGGTGATCACCGCGCACGGCGCCGCCTACGGCGATGACGTGATGTCGGCTGCGACCTTTCCGCAGGAATTTCGCCAGTTGCAGGCGCAATACCCCATCGTGTTCCATCGCAGCGGCGAGCGCAGTTTCCAGCCGCTGGCATTGCTGGGATTACGCCTGGGCGAGAACCTGTTCCTGGATGGCGCGCGTTGGGATGCGCCCTATGTTCCGCTGGCGATTCAACGCCAGCCGTTCCTGATCGGCGAACAGCCCGATGGGCCGATGGTGCATGTGGACCTGGACAGCCCACGCGTCAGCACCACCGAGGGCCAGTTGCTGTTTCGCGAACACGGCGGCACCACCGAATTTCTGGACCACATCAGCCAGGTGCTGCGCACGCTGCACGATGGCCTGGCGGCCAGCACGGCATTTGTCGAACGTGCGTTGCGTTACGACCTGCTCGAACCCTTCGTGTTCGAAGCCACCTTGAACAACGGCCTGGAATGCCGCCTGGCCGGGCTCTATGTCGTGCACGAAGAACGCCTGCGCGCACTCGATGAGGCGGCGCTGCTCGAACTGCACCGGCATGGCGATCTGGAACCGCTGTACATGGCGGTGGCCTCGATTGCGCAATTGCGCCATCTGCTCGAACGCATGAACCGCCGTCATGCCGGCTGAGCCACGCCCCATCCAAGAGCGTCACGGCCTGGACCCGCAACAGCTGGACCCGGCCATCCTTCGCTCCACCAGCCCGCTGGTGCTGCGCGGGCTGGTGCGCGACTGGCCGCTGGCCCGCGCCGGTGCCAGTTCTGCGCAGTCTGCTGCCGCCTACCTGCGTGGTTTCGACCGCGGCGAGGCGGTGGTGGCGCAGGTTGGGCCACCGGAGATCGGTGGGCGCTTTTTCTACAACGCGGACATGAGCGGCTTCAATTTCCGCCCCGAACGCGTGCCGTTGGGCGTGGTGCTGGACACCTTGCTGCGCGACCTGCACGCCTCCCAGCCGCCGGCGATCTATGTCGGCTCCACCACGCTGGACACCTACCTGCCCGGCTTGCGCGCGCACAACCCGATCGCGCTGCCACAGGGCGAGCCGCTGGCCAGCATCTGGATCGGCAACCGCACCCGGATCGCCGCCCATCAGGACCTGCCCGACAACCTGGCCTGCGTGGTTGCCGGGCGCCGCCGTTTTACGCTGTTCCCGCCCGATCAGCTGGCCAATCTCTACATCGGCCCGCTGGATCTCACCCCGGCCGGGCAGCCGGTCAGCCTGGTGGATATCGCCGCACCGGACCTGCAGCGTTTTCCACGCTATGCGCAGGCGCTGGACCACGCCCTGGTCGCCGAGCTGGCGCCGGGCGATGCGCTGTTCATTCCCAGCATGTGGTGGCATCACGTCGAGGCACTGGAGAGCTTCAACGTGTTGGTGAATTTCTGGTGGCGGCAGAGCCCGGCCTACATGGATTCGCCGATGAACGCGCTGATGCTGGCGCTGCTGACCATCCGCGACCTGCCGGCCGAACAACGCGCCACCTGGCAGGAAGTGTTCCGCCACTATGTCTTCGAGTCCGACGACAGCACCGCCGCGCATCTGCCTGATGCCGCACGCGGCGTGCTGGCCCCGATGGACGACGCCAGCGCGCGCAGCCTGCGTGCGCGGCTGCTGCAACGCTTGAATCGCTGAGGATTTGACCATGCCCGACACCACGCCTTCGGACCCGCAACAGCGCCCGGTACGCCGCGTCGTCATCGCCGGTGGCGGCACGGCCGGCTGGATGGCGGCTGCAGCGCTGTCGAAACTGCTGGGCCGGCACCTGCAGATCACCCTGGTGGAGTCCGACGAGATCGGCACGGTGGGGGTGGGCGAAGCCACCATCCCCAGCCTGGTCACCTTCCACCGCTTGCTGGAAATCGACGAAGCCGCCTTCATGGCCGCCACCCAGGCCACCATCAAGCTCGGCATCGCCTTCGAACACTGGCGTGATGTGGACCAGCATTACATCCATTCCTTCGGGCATGCCGGAACCGACCACTGGAGCGCCGGGTTCCAGCATTTCTGGTTGAAGGGGCGCCAGCGTGGAGTGGCGCGCGACTTCGGCGACTACTGCCTGGAACTGCGTGCGGCGCAGGAAGGCCGCTTCGCGCACCTGCCCAATGGCGGCATGAATTACGCCTACCACCTGGACGCCGGGCTGTACGCGCGCTTCCTGCGCCGCTTCAGCGAAGGCTTCGGCGTCACCCGCATCGAAGGCCGCATCGGCCAGGTGGAGACCGATGCGCAAAGCGGCTTTCTCACCGCACTGACGCTGCAGGACGGCACGCGGGTGGAAGGCGACCTGTTCCTGGATTGCACCGGCTTTGCCGGCCTGCTGATCGGCAAGACGCTGGGCGTGGGCAGCGACGATTGGTCGCGCTGGTTGTTCGCCGACAGCGCGCTGGCGGTGCAGACCGAATCGGTGGGTCCGCCGGTGACCTACACCCGTTCGCGCGCCGACCAGGCCGGCTGGATGTGGCGCATTCCGCTGCAGCACCGGGTGGGGAACGGCATCGTGTATTCCAGCCGCTACATGGACCAGGATGGCGCCCGCGCGGTGCTGGAACGCAACCTCACCGGGCGCGCGCTGACCGAACCGCGGCCGCTGCGCTTCACGCCCAACCAGCGCCACCGCGTGTGGGAGAAGAACTGCGTGGCGCTGGGCCTGGCAAGCGGATTCCTGGAGCCGCTGGAATCGACCAACATCCATCTGATCCAGCGCGGCATCATCCGCCTGCTGCAGACCTTTCCGCAGGTCATCAACGTTGCCGACATCGCCGAGTACAACCGTCAGGCGGCCCAGGAGATCACCCACATCCGGGATTTCGTGATCCTGCACTACCACGCCACCGATCGCCGCGACACGCCGTTCTGGCGCGACTGCGCGGCCATGGACATCCCCGATTCGCTGCGCCACCGGGTGGAGTTGTTCCGCCAGAGCGGGCGGGTCTTCCATCAGGCCAACGAGCTGTTCGCCGAGAACTCGTGGGTGCAGGTGATGCTGGGCCAGGGCGTGGTGCCGCAGCAGCACCACCCGGTGGCCGACCTGATGGGCGATGCGGAGCTGGGCCGCTTTCTGGAGACCATCCGCGCCCGGGTGGAGGCCGCGCTGGTGCGGTTGCCTGCGCACGCGGACTTCCTGCAGCGCTACTGCCCTGCCCCGCCGCTGCCCGAACCGGCCGCTCGCGTGCCGGCCCCGCCGGTCATGGCGACCCCGGCGGGATAAATTTCGGCGATCTGCAGCGCAACCCTTGGCTTAGACCGCCCCAGCAATGCTAGATTGCGGCATTGCCGTCCATTGCGGGAACAATGGCCGGCGCTCGCCGCAGCAACGTTATCTTTCGCACTCGGGGTAAGGGGGACGCATGTTGGATCTGACACAGGGCCGTATGGCACGCCGGATCGCGCCGGTCATTTTGCTGGTGGGCCTGGCCGCCTGCTCCAAGCAGGAAGACAAGGCCGCCACCACCACGCCGGCGACCGGCACCACACCGGCGGCAACGGCACCCACGCCGGCCACGGCGGTCTCGCCGCAGGTGCAGTCGATGGCTGCCGAACAATTGCGCGAATCGGCCACCAAAGCGCTGCAGGACAACCGCATGTACGCCCCGGCCGGCGACAACGCGGTGGAGTACTACCTGGCCTTGCGCGAGAAGCAGCCGCAGGATGCCACCGTCAACAGCGCGCTGACCGATCTGCTTCCCTATACCCTGATCGCCGCCGAACAAGGCATCAGCCGCGAAGAATTTCCCGAAGCGCAGCGCTTGATCGCGTTGATCGAGAAGGTCGACCCGCAGGCACCGGCATTGCCGCGCCTGAAGAGCGGCCTGGAAACGGGCATGAAGACCGCTGCCAACCGCTCCGAGCAGGATGCCGAGCTGGCCAAGAAGCAGGTCGAGGACAAGGCCAAGCAGGCGGCCGAGCAGAAGCGTCTGGCCGAGCAGCAGAGCCGCGAGGCCGCCGCTGCCCAGCAGATTGCCGCCCAGCAGGAAGCGGCCCGCCAGCAGACCGCCGAGGCCGAGCGCCAGGCCGCTGCGCGGCGTCAGGCCGAAGCGCCGGCACCCACACCGGCGGCACCGCGTCCGGCGCCGGCAGCCGCCGCTGCAGCCGCACCGGCCGCGCAGTCGCTGCGTCCGATCAGCACCCCGGCGCCGCGCTACCCCGCCGAAGCCCTGCGCTCGGGGACCTCGGGCGAAGTGCTGGTGGAACTCACGGTCGGTACCGACGGCTCGATCACCGCCTCGCGTGTGCTGCGCGCCAACCCGCCGCGCGTGTTCGACCGCGAAGCCCTCAACGCGGTCAAGCGCTGGCGCTTCGAGCCGGTGGCCGCACCGGTGACCACGCGGCGTACGCTGTCGTTCAATCCGGGCGATTGATGCCCGCGTCGTTGATGACATGGAAACGCAAAAGCCCGCAGCGATGCGGGCTTTTGCGTTGTGGCGGTGGTGCGTTGTAGCGGTGGTGCAACTCTGGTGTTGCGCGTTGCAGGGTGCCGCCGGAACTTGCCGCAAACAGCCGCCACCCAATACCCTCAGCCCGAAATCGCCAGACGCTCCTGGTGATACCGGCGCACTGCGGCATACCACAGCAATGCCGCCACCCCGAAACCGGCCAGCAGATACACCGCCCAGGTCTGCAGGTTGATGGTCTCGTGGCGGATCACCTTCAACAGCATCTGGTTCTGCGCCAGAAACGGCACCGAAAAATGCCACAGCTGCGTCTTCAGCGGATAGGCCATCAAGGCGTAGCCCGGCAGCATCGGCAGCAGCAGCAACCAGGTCATGTGCGCCTGCGCTTCCTTCATGCTCTTGGCCGCGGCGGCCAGATAGGTCAGCAGCGAAGTGCCGACAAACAGCATCGGGACCAGGATGAAGAGCATCTGCAGCATCGGCACGAAGCCGACGTTGAGCTGGCGGCCCAGGTTGGATGTGGAGAGCTGCGCGCTCAGCTTGAAGGCCAGCAAGGTGAGCAACAGCGACACCATGCCGATCACGCAGGCCGCGGCGATCTTGCCGCTGACGATGGCGCTACGCGGCGCAGGCGTGGCCAGCAACGGCTCCAGCGACTGGCGTTCGCGCTCGCCGGCGGTGGCGTCCAGAATCAACGAGGCGCCGCCCAGAAACGAGGTGATCACCAGCAACACCGGCAGCAGCATCGCCATCATCTGGCCGCGCTTGGCTTCGGCAGTGGCCAGGTCTTGCGCGGCCACTTCCAGGGGCCTGGACACCTGCGCATCGATACCGCGCGCCAGCAGCCGCAATGCGCCGACCTGCTGGCTGTAGCCGGTGAGCGCGGCCTGCAAGCGCATGCTCGGCACATCGGCCTCGCGGCGGGTGCTGTCCTTGATGATCTCCACCAGCGCCGGCCGGCCTTCGCGCCAATCCTCGGCGTAGCTGTCGCTGATGCGCAGTGCCACATCCACATCCTGGTTGCGAATGGCCGCGGTCAGATCGGCTGGCGCATCCACGGCATTGAGCCCCTGCGCGGCCAGGAATCGCACCAGATTCGGTGCGTTGCTGCGCCCGAGCGTGGGGATCTCCAGCGGCTTGTCGATCTGCGTGCGCACGCGGCTTTCGCTCAACGCGCCCATGCCCAGGATCAGGATCGGGTACAGCAGCGGCGACAACAGCAACGCCAATGCCAGGGTGCGCCGGTCGCGCGAGATGTCGCGCAATTCCTTGCGCAGCACGGTCCACAGCGTGGACAACAACGATGTGGTGCTCATGCGTGCAGTCCCTCGTCCGAACCGATCGCCTTGACGAAGGCGTCTTCCAGGTTGTGTTCACCGGTGGCAGCGCGCAGTTCGTCGGCGCTGCCGGACGCCACCACCTTGCCCTTGGCGATGATGACGATGCGGTCGCACAGTGCGGCGACCTCTTGCATGATGTGGCTGGAAAAAATCACGCAGCGCCCCTCCGCACGCAGCTGCTGCAGGAAGCCGCGCATGGCGCGGGTGGTCATCACGTCTAGTCCGTTGGTGGGCTCGTCCAGGATCACGTTGCGTGGATCGTGCACCAATGCCCGCGCAATCGCGGTCTTGGTGCGCTGGCCCTGGCTGAAGCCTTCGGTCTGGCGGTCGAGAATATCGTCCATGTCCAACGCGCTGGCCAGCAGGTGCGTGCGCTGCGCGATCTGGCTGCGCGACAGGCCATGCAACTGGCCGAAGTAGGCGATGTTCTCGCGTGCGGTCAGACGCTTGTAGACGCCGCGTGCGTCCGGCAACACCCCGAGTGCGCGGCGCACCGTCACCGGGTCGCGGGCGGCATCCACGCCATCGACCGTGACGCTGCCCTGGTCGGGCGTCATCAACGTGTAGAGCATGCGCAAAGTGGTGGTCTTGCCGGCGCCATTGGGGCCGAGCAGCCCGGTGATCTGGCCGTCGGCAGCGCTGAAGCTGACCCCGTCGACGGCTTTCACCAGACCGGTCTTGGTCTTGAACGACTTATGCAGGGTGTCGACGACGATCATGCGAGCGCCTCCGTGGCGTGGTCGATGCGACTCATGGTTCCCATCCGTTGAACGAGGTGAAGGCAGGCACGGTGTTGAGGCTGGCAACGCAGGTGGTATCCAGCGCCTTGGCATCGGCGGTCTGCATGAACTGGCTCAGCACCTTGGGCATGCAGCCCAGCCGGAACACGCCATGCCCCTGCCCGGGCGCGATCACATGCCGGCCGTTGGGCAGCCCCTGCAGCACGCGCTCGGCGTAGCGTGGCGGCGTGACCGGGTCGAGCGCGCCGGAGAGCAGCAACACCGGCAAGGTGGAGCGGAACGGCGCGCTTGCGGCGGCCGGCGCCGGCTTGGACGGCCACACCTTGCACGGTGCGAAGAACATCTCGGCGACCTCGTTGCCCAGCAACGTGGTGTCCTGGTGTGCGGGTGGGTGATAACGCCCGGCATCTTCGCTGCACAACACCGACCATTGCATCAGGCGATTCATCTGATCGGACATGCCCGATGCGCTCATCTGCGCCAAGGCCATCAACGAGGCGTAACGGCCTGCGGCAGCTTCGTCCAGCACCAACGGCAGCAACGATGCGGTTTCCGGCGCATACGAGAAACCGAACGCCAGGCCGGCCACGGTGTCGGCAGTGACCTGCTCGTGGCGTAAGCCACCGGTGCGCGGGTCGCGGTAGTCCACCGCCACCGGTGCCTGCCGCAGCCGCTCGACCACCTGGCGCAACTGCGTGGCGGTATCGACTGGAAAGCGCCTGGCGCATGCAGGCTGCTGGCGGCATTGCGCAGACTGCAGCGCGATCGCATCTTCGAAGGTGCGCGCGAACTCGCCGCCGATCACCAGATCGTTCGGCGCCACGCCATCGATCACCACGCTGCGCGTGTGCTGCGGATAACGCGCGGCGTAGTGCTGCGCCACGCGCGTGCCGTACGAGGCACCGATCAGATTCAGCGTCTGCACGCCCAGCGCTGCGCGGACCGCATCCAGATCGCCGATGGCTTCGCTGGTGGTGTAGTAGCGCGGGTCGGCGTCGTTGCGCAAACCGTCGGCACATCGGGCCGCATACGCAGTCAATTGCTCGGCGGAGGCCTGGCTGCTGTTCTCCAGCGCCAGCGGCTTGCCCGCCGCGTCGCGACACTCCAGTGGATGCGAACCGCCGGTGCCGCGCTGATCGACCAGAAAGATGTCGCGCTGCTTGCGCACTTCGTGCAGGCCCATGTCCACGATCGCCGCGACCTCAGTGGCCGATTGCCCCGGCCCACCGGCGATGAAGAACACCGGGTCCGGCGTGCTGCCGGCGCCGGCTTCGCTTTCCAGCCAGGCAATCTTCAACCCGATGCTGCGCCCGCTCGGCACGGCCGGATTTTCAGGCACGCGCAGGCTCGCGCATTGCGCTTCGATGTTGCCGGCAGCACCACCAGCGCTCAGCGTGCACGGGGTGAACAGCAGCGTGCCGTAACGATTGCCCGCGGCAGTGCCGGGCGGCATTTTTGAGGCGGACTGCTGCGCAGTCGCACCCGGTGCTGTCGCGGTGGATTTTGCTGCAACGTCGTTTGCTGCGGCCGGCGCTGCGGCGCGCTGGCATCCGGCAGCCAGCATCGCCATCAGCACTGCCGCCACCATCGTGGATTGCTTGACCATCGTCATCCCGTCTCCTGGCATTGCCTGTCCCCTGACGCTGCATGCGGCCACACGTGACCGTTACTGCCCGTCTTCGTAAAGAAAAACGTGCTCGATCGATTCCCCAAACAGGCGTGCGATCCGAAACGCCAACGGCAGGCTGGGATCGTACTTGCCGGTTTCCAGCGCGTTGATCGTCTGCCGCGACACACCCAGCCGTTCGCCGAGTTCCCCTTGCGACCACCCATTGGCCTCGCGCAATTCGCGCACGCGGCTATTCATTCAAAACGACGCGCGTGGATGCTTTTGGTGATGCCGTAGATGGCGCACAGCAACGGAAACACCCACAGCATCGCCGCGCTCGCCGGAACATCGATCAGCGCGGCGGCCTGCAGAAATCCGGCCGTCATGTACGCACCGCTGACCAGGCCGGCGGCAATGGCGATCGCTTCCAGCTCGATCCGTCGTTGCATCTCGTCCGAATCGCGCACGTAACGCGCCACCGCACGAATGACCAGTACCACCAGCACCGCCGGCAGCAGGGCGATCAATACGCGCGCCCAGTGCGGCCCGACATGCCCGAGCAGATAGCGCCAGAACAGCATCACCAGCACGTACAACAGCATCGGGATGCCGAATTCGCGGTAGTACCGCCGCGCCAACGCCGGACGGGTGCTATCGCGCGGATTGCCGCGCGCCAGCCACATCGGCACCGACAGCAGCATGCATGAGCCACCAATACCGGCACTGACCCCGGCTAGGTAGTTGTTCAACGGCAGCACGTGCCACAGACCAAGCAGCCCAATGCCGAGGAAGATCAGCCCCACGCAGAACACCAGCAGCGCCTTGCCTTTGCAGCTAGTCATCACACGGCCTCGGCGAAGCCATGACGCGCTGCCCGATCGCTGCGCGCACGCCCGGCGACCGTGCGCACAGCGCATCGCGTTGCGCGGTGATGCCTGCATTCCATGTGCCTATGCTGCCGCCGCATCTCAGTCGCCTGTCAAGTACGCTTGACAGGCAAGATGCGCCCACTGGCGCTTGCTGTCAAGCACCCTTTACACATTCGAATGCGGTTTTTTTTGCGTCCGCCGTCATTGCCTGGCCTAAGCGGCGAACACCCGTCGCGGGACGTCGGCAGGTAAGACAGACGACACACAGCCGCCGCAGCGTACGCACGGCACATGCCGATGCCGAGCCGCGGCCGCGTTCGCATGGCGGCTGCCCAGCAGTGTTGTTGGCCTCGCTGCATCACCCTGCGTGTCGGCAGTGGTCTGCCGCATATGCGTTAGGCTGCCGGCTGGCACTTCAGCAGGAGCGGCGATGCGTTCACATGTCTTGTTGGCGGCGGCGCTGTGCTGCGTGACGGCTTCTGCACCGGCGCAGCACGCAGCGCCGCGCACGATCCAGCTGGATCTGGCCACGGCGGGTGCGCCGGTCGATCGTTTCTACGACCTGTCGGTTGGCTCGGATTTTCCCGGCACCTTGATTCGCAGCGACACGCAGGCGCATCTGCTGCCTGCCGTGCAGGAGTTGGGGTTTCGCTACATCCGCTTCCACGATGTCTTCCATGATGTGCTCGGCACCGTCAAACAGGTCGACGGCAAACTGGTGTACGACTGGACCAAGCTGGACCAGTTGTACGACGCACTGCTGGCCAAGCGCATTCGCCCCTTCGTCGAACTGGGCTTTACCCCAAGCGCGATGAAGACCTCCGAGCAGACGCTGTTCTACTGGAAGGGCAACACCTCGCATCCGGATCCTGCCAAGTGGAGGCAGTTGATCGATGCGTATGTGCGCCACATCCGCGCGCGCTACGGTGCCGAGGAAGTGCGCCAGTGGTATTTCGAAGTGTGGAACGAGCCCAATCTGAAGGATTTCTGGGAGAACGCCGACCAGCAGGCGTACTTCGATCTGTATGCGAACACGGCGCGCACCATCAAGGCGATCGACCCGCAACTGCGCGTCGGCGGTCCATCCACGGCAGGCGCCGCCTGGGTGCCCGAGTTACTGGCCTTTGTCGCCACCAACAAGCTGCCGATCGATTTCGTCACGACACATACCTATGGCGTGGATGGCGGGTTTCTCGATGAAGACGGCAACCAGGACACCAAGCTGTCTGCGTCGCCGGATGCCATCGTCGGCGATGTGCGGCGCGTGCGCGCACAGATCCAGGCCTCGCCGTTTCCGGACCTGCCGCTGTACTTCACCGAGTGGAGCAGCAGCTATACGCCGCGCGATTTCGTCCACGACAGTTACATCAGCGCGCCGTACATCCTGACCAAGCTCAAGCAGGTGCAAGGCCTGGTGCAGGGCATGAGTTACTGGACCTATACCGATCTGTTCGAAGAACCCGGCCCACCGCCCACGCCCTTCCACGGCGGATTCGGGCTGATGAACCGCGAAGGCATTCGCAAGCCGGCCTGGTTCGCCTACAAATATTTGAATGCACTCAAGGGCCGCGATGTGCCGCTGAGCGACGCACACTCCCTCGCCGCAGTGGACGGCACGCGTGTCGCCGCGCTGGTGTGGGATTGGCAGCAGCCCGTGCAGGCGGTGAGCAATACGCCGTTCTACACCAAACAGGTGCCCGCCACCGATAGCGCACCGTTGCAGATGCGCATGATCCACGTGCCTGCCGGCACCTACCGGTTGCAGGTGCGCAGGACCGGCTATCGGCGCAACGACCCCCTATCGCTGTATATCGAGATGGGCATGCCCAAGGCGCTTGCGCCGCGTCAGTTGACGCAGTTGCAACAGGCCACGCGCGATGCGCCCGAACAGGACCGTCGTGTGCGTGTGGGCGCCGATGGCGTGGTTGCCATCGCGGTGCCGATGCGCAGCAACGATGTGGTGCTGCTGACGCTGGAGCCGGCGGCGCACTGACTGCAAGCGCCAGGGTGCCGCGCATCAGGACGACGGCGCGCGACACGCCCATGCAGGCCGTCCCGCGCGCCTGGACCATAACCGGCCGAGAGTGAGCGCAATGGTGTATCGGCCGCGCTTACTTCAGATAGGTCTTGAGGATGGCCGTGATGTCATCCACTGCCAGCTCACGCTCACCCAATGCATCCGGCGCGGCCACGTGATGCTTCAGGTGCTCGCTGAGCAACTCGACCATCAAGCCCTGCGCCGCGCCGCGAAATGCGGCCACCTGGGTCAGCAACGCGGTGCAGTCCACGTCTTGCGCCAGGGCTTTTTCCAGCCCTTCCACCTGCCCGCGGATCCTGCGCACGCGCGCGAGCAGTTTCGATTTGTCCTGATTGAGATGTGCCACGCCATATACCCCCTGGGGGTATTTAGGATACCCTCTGGGGGTACCTTAGCCAGAGCTACCGCCGATGTCGACCACGCACGCTGCGCCGCATTGCGCGCAGTCGCATACCTTTGCCAGCGCCAACCCGCTCGCCGAGCGCAGCACCCGCAAGGCGGTGATCCTGACCGTGCTCATGATGGCGGTGGAGATCGTGGGCGGTTGGACGCTCAATTCCATGGCCCTGCTCGCCGACGGCTGGCACATGAGCTCGCACGCGTTGGCGCTGGGACTGGCGTTGTTCGCCTACCGCTTTGCGCGGCAGCATGCCGGCGATGTGCGCTTCACCTTCGGCACCTGGAAGGTGGAGGTGCTGGGCGGTTACACCAGCGCGGTCCTGTTGCTGGGGGTTGCCGCGCTGATGGCATTCCAGTCGGTGGAACGCTTGTTCACGCCCAAGCCCATCCAGTATCAGGAGGCCACCGTGATTGCGCTGATCGGCCTGCTGGTCAATCTGATCTGCGCATGGTGGTTGCGCGACTCGCATGGGCATGCGCACGGTCATCACCATGGTCACGTGCACGCGCATGACAGTCACGGACATGCGCACACGCACGAGGGTCATGGTCATGGCCAGGAGGCGCACAGCGATCTGAATCTGCGCGCGGCGTATCTGCACGTGGTGGCCGATGCCGCGACCTCGGTGCTCGCCATCGTCGCACTGGTGGCCGGCATGCACTGGGGCGTGACCTGGCTGGACCCGCTCATGGGCATCGTCGGCGCGGTGCTGGTCACCGCCTGGGCCTGGGGGCTGCTGCGCAGCACCGGCAGCGTGTTGCTGGATGCGGAGATGGACGCGCCAGTGGTGGCCGAAGTGAAACAGGTCATCGCCGAGCTTGGGCATGCGATCGACATCGCCGACCTGCATGTCTGGCGGGTCGGCAGCGAGCGTTATGCCTGCGTCGTCAGCCTGGTCACTGCAGCCGATATCGATGCGGAGCTGGTGCGCCGCGCACTGCAGATCCATGAAGAACTGGTGCATGTCACGGTGGAGCTGCAGCGCCCGGCGCTTCTGGACGCTGCCGGCTAAAACCGCAGCAACTTGGCGTCACACGCTGCAGGCCACAGCACGCCTGCAGACACAGGCGGCATCGACGCGCCGCCTGCATGCCACCTCAGACCTTGGGCGGCGTGGAGCTGACGTACTTCTCGCGGCGAATCTGCGCACTCGGCAGGCCGGCGGCTTTGAGCGCGTCCAGGCAGGTGTCCACCATGTCCGGGTTGCCGCACAGGTAGGCGATGTCGTGCGCGGCATCGGGCGCGAACTCGGCCAGGTGCTGCTGCACGTAACCGTGCCGCACATCGGCATGCGGCTGCTCGGGCACTTCGCGCGAGAAGCACGGCACGTAGCGGAACTGCGGGTGCGCATCGGCAAACGCGCGGAAGTCGTCGCCGTACAGCAGCTCGGTCGGGGTGCGTGCGCCCTGCAGCAACACCACCTGCACACCGCGGGTGGCGATTGCCTCGGCCAGCAGCGGCAGCATCGAGCGGTACGGGGTGACGCCAGTGCCGGTGGCGATCAGCACGTAACGCTGGTTGTGATCGCCCGGCTGCAGGCAAAAGCGCCCGTAGGGACCGCTTGCCTGCAACTGGTCGCCAATCTCCAGGCCTTCGAACAAGGCCGTGGCCGAGCCGCCGGGCACGAAGCTCACCGCAATCTCCACTGCCTCGCCCGGCCCCAGCGCATGATCGTGGATGGTCGCCAGCGAATAGCTGCGCTTGGTCGGCGTGCCATCGGCATAGTCGAAATGGATCTGGATGAACTGGCCGGGCTGGAAATCCAGCGGCTGGCCGTCGTCACGGACGAACTGGCAGTGGGCCACGGTGGGCGCAATCATGCGCCGGTCGACAAGCTTGAGGGGGAATTGAACGGGCACGAACGTATTTGGGACAGTCTGTGATCGGGGCAAGCCCCAACGGGCTTCTATAATAACGGGCTGCAACTCGCTGCGCCGTCACCCTGGCGCGAAGGACCCGGCTTGAATTCCCCATCTCCCCGTGCGCCCGCCCTGCGCGTGTGCGATCTGCGCAAGACCTACGACAACGGCACCCAGGCGCTCAAGGGCGTCTCGCTGGACGTGGCGCCAGGCGATTTCTTCGCCCTGCTCGGCCCCAACGGGGCGGGCAAGTCCACCTTGATCGGCATCATCAGCTCGCTGGTGAACCTGTCCGGCGGCCAGGTGGAAGTGTTCGGCACCGACCTGGTCGCCCACCGCAGCGATGCGATGCGCCTGATCGGCCTGGTGCCGCAGGAAATCAACTTCAACCTGTTCGAAAAGCCGTTCGACATCCTGGTCAATTACGCCGGCTTTTACGGCATGCCGCGCAGCCAGGCGCAAGCACTGGCCGAAGTGGAACTACGCCGCGCCCACCTGTGGGAGAAGGCCCAGGTGATGAGCCGCACGCTCTCCGGCGGCATGAAGCGCCGGCTGATGATTGCCCGCGCCATGATGACCCAGCCGCGCCTGCTGATCCTGGATGAACCCACCGCCGGTGTGGATATCGAAATCCGCCGCGACATGTGGCGCGTGCTCAAGGACATCAACGCCGCCGGCACCACGATCATCCTGACCACGCATTACCTGGAAGAGGCCGAGCACCTGTGCCGCAACCTGGCCATCATCAATCACGGCCAGATCGTCACCCAGGGGCCGATGCGCGAACTGCTGGCCAAGCTCGACGTGGAAGGCTTCCTGTTCGATATCGACGGTGAGCTGCCCACGCAGTTGCCGGTGATCGAAGGCACCACGCTCACCGCCATCGACGGCCACACGCTGGATCTGGACATGCCGCGCGCGATGGACCTCAACCGCGTGTTCGCCGCGCTGGGCGATGCCGGTATCCGCGTGCGCTCGATGCGTACCAAGAGCAACCGGCTGGAAGAATTGTTCGTTCGTCTGACCGGGCCTGGCGAGACCGTCGCCGCCCCGGCTCCTGCCGCAACGGCGCCCGTGCGCCCGGCAGGCCACCCATGAGTCCTTCGGAGCCGTCGATGTCCGCCACGCCCGCCACACCCCGCCAACGCAACTGGATTGCGCTGGGCACCATCGTGCGCCGCGAAGTGCAGCGCATCCTGCGCATCTGGGGCCAGACCCTGGTGCCGCCGGCCATCACCATGACGCTGTACTTTTTGATCTTCGGCGGGCTGATCGGCTCGCGCGTGGGCGAGATGGGCGGCTACAGCTACATGCAATTCATCGTGCCGGGCCTGGTGATGATGAGCGTGATCCAGAACAGCTACGGCAACATCTCTTCGAGCTTCTTCGGCGCCAAGTTCGGCCGCCACGTCGAAGAACTGCTGGTGAGCCCGATGCCCAATTGGGTGATCCTGTGGGGCTACGTGTCCGGCGCGGTGCTGCGCGGGGTGATGGTCGGGGCGATCGTGCTGATCATCGCGATGTTCTTCACCCCGGTGCGGATCCCGCATCCACTGGTCACGCTGACCACGGTGCTGCTGGGCGCGACCATCTTCTCGCTGGCCGGCTTCGTCAATGCGGTCTACGCCAAGAAGTTCGACGACGTGGCGATCGTGCCCACCTTCATCCTGACCCCGCTGACCTACCTGGGTGGCGTGTTCTACTCGGTGAAACTGCTGCCCGGCTGGGCCGAAGCGGCCACTCACGCCAACCCGATCTTCTACATGGTCAACGCGTTCCGCTACGGCCTGCTCGGTAGCTCGGACGTGCCGATCTGGGTCGCCTACGCACTGATGCTGGGCTTTGTCGCCGTGCTCAGCGCGCTGGCGCTGTGGTTGCTGCGGCGGGGTGTGGGGCTGCGGAGCTGATGGCCATGCGCATCCTGATCCTGGGCGCCGGCGGTACCGGCGGGTATTTCGGCGGGCGTCTGGCGCAGGCCGGCGTGGATGCCACCTTCCTGGTGCGCGAAGCGCGTGCGGCGCAGCTGCAGGCCGACGGCTTGCGCATCCGCAGCCCGCTGGGCGATGCCGATCTGCAGGTGGCGCATGTCACCGCGCAGGACTTGCCGGCATTGGTGGCGCAGCGGCCGTTCGATCTGGTGATCTTGAGCTGCAAGGCCTACGACCTGGACAGCGCGATCGAGGCGATTGCGCCGGCGGTGGGCGAGCACACCACGGTGTTGCCCATCCTCAACGGGCTGCGCCATTACGCGGCCCTGGACGAGCGCTTCGGCGCCGCGCGGGTACTGGGCGGGCTGTGCTTCATCAGCGCGACCAAGGGCGAGCACGGCGAGATTGTGCACCTTGGCAAGCCGGCGGCGATCACCTTCGGCGAGCGTAGCGGTGACGCACATTCGACCCGGGTGCAGGCATTTGCCGCCGCCTGCGCGCAGGCCAGCATCGACTACGTGGCCAGCACCCAGATTGCGCAGGAGCAGTGGAACAAGTACAGCTTCCTCACCGCACTGGCCTCGGCCACGTGCCTGATGCGTGCGCCGGTCGGCGCGATCGTGGCCACCGACGACGGCCGCGCCTTGATCAACGGCCTGTACAACGAATGCCTATGGGCTGCCGATGCGGCCGGGCAATCGATTCCCGAGCCGGCACGCGCCAAAGCGTTGCAAACGCTGCTGCAGGTGGATTCGCCGCTCAAGGCCTCGATGCTGCGCGACCTGGAAGCCGGCCAGGACGTGGAAGTGGCGCAGATCGTCGGCGACATGCTGGTGCGCGTGCGCGAAACCGGGCGCAACGCGCCTCTGCTGATGGCGGCCAATGTGCACCTGCAGGCGTATCAGGTGTTGCGGCATAGTTGATCATGGCGGGCAACTGGGGCCGCCTGCGCGTGTGAGCCGTCTGCGCCATCCGCCCTTCGGGCACCTTCCCCCGCAGGCGGGGGAAGAGCGCCGGACAAAGGATGCGGGTCGCTACACGGCAATGGGCCAAAGGCCTGCATATCCATTCCACCGCGTTGCTCTGGGACGTCACTTCTCCCGCTCGCGGGAGAAGGTGGCGCAACGCGCCGGATGAGGGTGCGCCGGGTTGGCGCAGCCTTCGCGCTGCAACGACGCAGTGCACACGATGCTCTGCTTCCCATCGTCCGCCTCGCCACTGATGAAAGCGCTCAGCCACCTGTTTCGTGCCGGTCATTTCGTGATCCTGGCGTTCTTCGTGCTGTGCGCGGCGGGCCTGGTGACGATGGCCGGGCTGGAGTTGTGGCACGGCTTCACACCCGGCGGCGACATGGTGGTGCGCGACCGTTTCAACGTCGTGCTCGAAGCCATCGGCCTGCTGACGGTGGCGCTGGTCACGCTCGAACTGGGCCAGACCATCTTCGAAGAAGAGATCCTGCGCGACGTCAAGGTCAGCGGCCCGACGCGCGTGCGGCGGTATCTGTCGCGCTTTTTCGTGGTCATTGTGATCGCGCTGGCAATCGAAACGCTGGTGTCGATCTTCGAACTGATGCATGCCGACCCAGCCAAGCTGCCTTACGCGGCTGCCGTTGGCTCCTGCGCGGCACTGCTGCTGATCGCCTGGGGTGTGTTCGTCAAACTCAATCGCAGCGCCGAAGAGCTGGAACCGGAGGCGATGGAAGAAACCAAGCGCGAAGACCGCGAAGTGCAGGAGTAAGCGCGCTCACGGCGGCGAACACCACGTCGCGAGCGGTCGTCAGGCGGGTGTGGATGAAGCGCAGCAACCGCAGTGCACGTGATACTTACCGCACCGAGCACTGGCTGCGCTCACATGGCGCAGCGCAGTCGTCTTATTCGCTGCTCTTAGTCGGCTGCCGGCAGCGGCGGCACCGCAGTCGGCTTGCCATCGGCATCAAGCGCGATCATCACGAACTGCCCGCGCGTGCACAGCTCGCGCGCGCCGCTGAGCAGGTCTTCGGCGATCAGTTCCACTTCCGACGCCCCCCCGATTTTGAGTAGCACCTCAGTTTGGAGTCCAATTCCCTAACTCGAGGAGATTGGACGTGAAGAAGCGTTTTTCTGAAGAACAGATCATCGGCTTCCTGCGCGAAGCTGATGCCGGTGTGGCGATCAAGGACCTGTGCCGGCGGCATGGCTTCAGCGAGGCTTCCTATTATCTGTGGCGCAGCAAGTTCGGCGGGATGAGCGTGCCCGATGCCAAGCGGCTCAAGGACCTTGAGTCCGAGAACGCGCGGCTGAAGAAGTTGCTGGCCGAGCAGCTGTTCGAGAACGACCTGATCAAGGATGCACTGCGAAAAAAGTGGTGAGCGCACCGGCGCGTCGCATGCTGGTGCGCGAGTGGATCGGGCGTGGTGCCAGCGAGCGTCGTGCGTTGGCAGTGATCGGCATGAGCGCCAGTGCGCTGCGATATTGCCCGCGCGAAGATCGCAACGTCGAACTGCGCGAACGCATCTGTGCGTTGGCGCATCGCCATCGCCGTTATGGTGTGGGGATGATCTATCTCAAATTACGACAGGAAGGACGCATCGTGAACTACAAGCGTGTGGAGCGGTTGTACCGCGAGCAGCAGCTGCAGGTCCGGCGCCGCAAGCGCAAAAAGGTGCTGATAGGAGAGCGTCAGCCGCTGCTGCGGCCATCGCAGGCCAATCAGGTGTGGTCGATGGATTTCGTGTTCGACCGCAGCGCCGAAGGCCGAGTGATCAAGTGTCTGGTGATCGTGGACGATGCAACCCACGAAGCGATCGCCATCGAGGTGGAGCGCGCAATCTCGGGCCATGGCGTGACACGCGTGCTGGATCGGCTGGCGCACAGTCGCGGCTTGCCACAGGTGATCCGCACAGATAACGGCAAGGAGTTTTGCGGCAAAGCGATGGTGGCCTGGGCACATGCGCGTGGCGTGCAGTTACGGCTGATCCAGCCTGGCAAGCCAAACCAGAACGCCTACGTCGAATCGTTCAATGGCCGGCTGCGCGACGAATGCCTCAACGAGCACTGGTTCCCAACCCTGCTGCATGCGCGTACCGAGATCGAACGCTGGCGACGCGAATACAACGAGGAGCGACCCAAGAAGGCCATTGGCGGCATGACGCCATCTGCGTATGCCCAACAGCTGGCCAACACCGATATCATCAACCCCGGACTCTAAACCCGGCCGCTACTCAGAGCGGGGGGACGTCGCTTCCACCGTGATCGAGCTACGCCCCACCAACACCACGCGGGCGATGGTTTCCACCATCTGGCCCTGGCGGATCGGCAGCTTGAAATCCACCTGATCCGAACGCGCCGTCACCACGGTGCGGCGCGCATAGCGCGAGGCGGCCAGGAACGCGGCCTTGTCCATCCACGCCAGCGCCTGCCCACCGAACAGCGTGCCCAGATGGTTGGTGTGATTGGGAAACACGATCTCGGCCATGCGGGCTTCGGTCGGTGCAACGGGCGTGGAACTGGTCATGAAGAAGTGCCGTAAGAAGGAAGGAAAGCCAGCCCGATCATCTGCGCAGCGTCGGCAGGAAGCTCAGGTCAAGGTGGTAACGCAATGGACGCTGCGGATCGACGAACACCCGCAGCAGTTGTCCATCGGCCATAAACGGCTGCGGATCGACCCACAGATTATCGCTGCGATACTCGGTCAAGGTGTCGTGCGTGCGGTCGTGGCGATGGGCCAGGATACGGAACGGGTGCACGCCGTTAACCTGCAAAGACGCATTGCGTTCAACGCACACAAAACGCGCCTCCACCACCGTGCCATGCCGGCGCAACCACGCAGCACGGCGCGCATGCCAGACGCGATAGCCGAGGATGCCACCACCCACGCCGCCGAACGTCACGCCCAGCAGCAACAAGATCCAGCGCGCCTGATCCGGCAGCAGCGCCGCACCGGTCAACAAGCCCAACCCCGCCAGCAGGAAGCTCCAGGCGACGATGGTGACCGTGGTGTTCATCGCAGGGCGCCTCGCATCGACCGGGCGCCCGTCGCCATCACAGGCCGCTGCGGACCGCCGCTTCCACCTGCGCCGGCGACTGGAAGCCGGGTAGACGCGCTACTTCGGCACCGTCCTTGAACAAGGCCAGGGTCGGGGTCTGCCGCAAGCCCAGATCACGGAAAAACTCCTCGCCCACCACTTCCAGCTTCACCTTGAGCAGTGCGACGCCCGCGGCGTCCTCGCTCGCGGCGAACTTGGTCAGCGACATGTCGAGCATCTTGCAGCCCGGGCAATTGTCCTTGTAGTAGTCGACCAGCAGGCGCGGATGCGCAGCCAAGGCGGCAGCGTAGTCGTCAGGGGTAATGGCGTGGAGCGTCTGCATGGGGCGTGTTCTCGAACGGTGTGTCGGTAAGGGCAAGAATGGTGTCGGTCCAATGTTGGATCTTGGAGGCGTCGCGTTCACCGTGGGGCATTTGTTCGATCTCCAGCCGCGGGTAGCGCGTGCCGAAGAATGCGGCCATGCGCCGGGCCGCACCGCAGTAGTTCTCCTCACCCCACTGAGTTTCGCCGGTGCCGAACACCGCCAGGCGCTCCGGCTTGCCGACCGCGGCGACAAGCTGTTCGATAAAGCGCTTCATCTCCGGTGGCGTACGCCCGGCGTTGATGCTCCAGCTGCCGAGAATGTAGAGCTCGTGCTCGGAGCCATCGGGGCACGCCTGCGCCAGCGTCTGGATGTCGGCATCGATCCAGGTGACCGCATGGCCCAGTTCTTCGCAGCGCGCACGGATCGCGCGCGCGACATCGCGCGTGTTGCCGCTGAGCGAGGTGTGGGCGAGGAGGATGCGCATTAGATCAAGCTTAACCCTTGTTCTGTTGCTCAATCTTTCGCATCACGACATGAATCGTCGCCAGATAAAAATAGAACATCCAGCTGAGCCAAATACTCGTGTCGTAACTGGTCTTTTGTTTGTCGTTGTGATGTCTTAGACCGAAATTATTCGCAATGTTAAACAGATCGCTTTCGTCCGAAGAAGTAAGCAAAGATTTGACTTGGGGCCTTAGATACTCCAGAACATCTGACAAATCGCGCACTGCTTGTCGCCGGTCATCCAAAGTGGATCCATGCCTTCGATAACTAAGCGTCGCAGCCGTCAAACGATCGGCAACACTTTTGTCCTTGGTGGGGATATCCGCCTCAAAAATCTGCTCAAAGCCTGCCTCTGGCTTCTGCAGGATCTCCCCATCTTTCGAAATCTCAAAGCCGCCGACATAGTGCCTTAGCACTGAATTGACCTTGCTACGGAATTCGAGTTGGCCGTCAGCCTTGTTAAAAGTGTTCCAGTGCATTCCACAATCGCCGTAGCTGTGGAGATGGCCATCTACTGGTTTGGAAACATGCACATGAAGAAATTCGATGACGTCGAAGAAATCATCCTCCGAATAGAACTTCGCTTCACTATGAAGAGGCCAAAGTCCCTTCTTGCGAATGCTCAGAAGCATTTCCAGGGGGATGTCTGGAACAGACCCCTCGACGTCACCCGCATCAACACACTTGTACCCAAAAGCTTCGTCAAAGTAGCCGTCGTCTTGGAGCTGTGCAAATACACGAACAAACAGGTCTCTCACATCTGCTAAAGGTAAGCCAGAGAGGTTCGGATTCGTACCCTTTCGCTGTGAGTAGTAAGTGTGTGACATGGCCCAAGTTAGAAGTCTTAAGTCATCGACTGAGTACGGCTTGCGGCTATCGCAAGGCCAAATCATCCCAACTTAAAGATCATCAAACCCGTTATCCGAGTTGGTCTTCTTGTACGAGGCATTGCGCATCTCGAAGAAGTCGGTCTTGGTTTCGGTGAAGTTGTCGGCGTAGGCCTTGATCCACGGCATCACGTTGTCGTTGGCGCCTTCGTACAGCTTCTCGATGCCGAGCATGCCGGCCATCTTGTTGGCGCGGTACTTCACGTAGCGGATCATCTCGTCCACGTCGATGCCGTCGATGCCGTCCAGCACTTCGGCGGTCCACACCGTTTCCAGATCGATCGCGTGTTCGAAGGCCTTGTGCACGTAGTCGGTAAGCTCGTCGCCCTGCAGCGCCTGGTTCTCGCCGATGATGGCGCGGATCAGCTCGCTGATGAACTTCGAATGCGCCAGTTCGTCGCGGTTGATGAAGCTGATGATCTTGCCGGTGCCGGTCATGCGGTTCTGGCGCACCAGATTGTAGAAATACGCAAAGCCGGAATAGAAGTTGATGCCTTCCAGGATCGAGGACTGGATCAGCGAACGGATCAGCGTTTCGGCCGTCTTCTCGCGCATGAAGTCTTCGTAGGCGCCCATGATCGGCGCGTTGCGCTTGATGATGGTCGGGTGCGTGCGCGCGATCTCGAACACGCGGTTCTGGTCGGCCAGGCCGGTGATCGAGGCCAGCACATAGCTGTAGCTCTCGTTATGGATCACTTCCTGCTGGCCGATGATCGCGGCATTGGCGTGCGCGGCCGGGTCGGTGATGTATTCGGCCACGTTGTAGATGAAACGCGTCTGCGGCGAATCCAGCGTGGCCAGCAGGCCGATGATCGAATCGTAGGCATTCTTTTCGCGCGCCGACAGCTCGTTGTACTGGCGCGCATCGCCCTTCATGTCCACCTCGTCGGGGATCCAGAAGTTGGTCGACAGCTCCTTGTAGGCCCGATAGAAGGACGGGTACGGAATATCGTTCCAGTTGAGGATGCCCGAGGTCTGGCCGTTGATGATGCCGGTCGAACGGTTCGGGTTGCGCGGCTCAAGGATCTTGATGCGGTCGAGCGGTGTTGCGGACATGGGTTTCTACTCGTGTTTCAGGCGCCGCGCGTACAAACAGAAACGGCGGCGCAACAAATCAATCTGGAGGAAAGCCCCCTGAGTCAGGGGGCGCGCCAAAGGCGCGGGGTGTGGGAGCTGGTGAAGCAGGGTCCACGGTTCGCAACGCGAACCGTGGAAGCGAAGCGCGAATGCGCTTAGCTACTGCACCACTCGCACTCACTGATGTCGATGTCGTTGGAGCGCACGTAGTACGTGGTCTTCAACCCTTCGCGCCAGGCGGTCATGTGCAGGTCCAGCAGCGTGCTCGCACGGATGGTGCTGGGCACGTAGAAGTTGAAGCTGATCGACTGGTCCACGTGACGCTGGCGACGCGCGTTCTGGCGCACGCTGGCGAACTGGTCGACCTTGTAGGCACCCTTTTCGTAGTACGGCCAGGTCTCCAGCGACAGGCCGGGCGCGGCAACCGGACGACGGAAGTCCTTCTTTTCTTCGTAGTAGAACGCGCTGTAGATCGGGTCGATCGAGGCGGTGGAACCGGCGATCTGCGCGGTGCTCATGTTCGGCGCCACCGCCAGCATCCAGGCATTGCGCACGCCATTGACCGCCACCTGCGCCGACAGCTCCAGCCACTGCGGACTGTTGTAGTCGCGTGCACGGAAGTACTCGCCGTTGTGCCAGTCGCTGCCGCGGAACACGCTGTAGGTGCCCTTTTCCTTGGCCAGCTCCATGCTCGCCTGGATGGTCAGGTAGTTGATGCGCTCGTACAGCTCGTCGCTGTAGTCCTCGGCTTCCTTGGCATTCCAGTGGATGGACTTCTGCGCCAGCAGATGATGCCAACCGAAGGTGCCAAGACCGATCGCGCGGTACTTCTGGTTGGTGATGGTGGCCTGCGGCACCGGCAACTGGTTCAGATCGATCACGTTGTCGAGCATCCGCACCTGGATCGGGATCAGGCGCTCCAGCACGTCGGCGCCCAGCAGATCGGCCTGGTCGGCCTGCACGGTGATCGCGCGGCCCAGGTTGATCGAGGACAGGTTGCACACGACGAAGTCGCCCGCCTTCTTGGTGGTGACGATCTGATTGCCGCTGATGATCTCCTGCATCATCCGCGTCGGGCTCATGTTCTGCAGGATCTCGGTGCACAGGTTGGACGAATAGACCATGCCCTCGTGCTTGTTCGGGTTCTTGCGATTGACTTCATCGCGATAGAACATGAACGGGTTGCCGGTTTCCAGCTGGCTGACCATGATGCGCTTGAAGATCTCGATCGCCTTGACGGTCTTGCGCGTGATGCGCTCGTCGGCGACGACTTCTTCGTACTTGCGACGGAAGCTGCCGTTGGCGTCGCCCTTCTTCTCGTCATAGAAGTCCTGCAGGTACCAACCCTTGATCCGCTTCACTTCGTGCGGGTCGAACAGGTACCAGTCGCCGCGGCGCTCGACCGCTTCCATGAACAGGTCGGGGATGCACACCGAGGTGAACACGTCGTGCGCGCGCAGGCGCTGGTCGCCGTTGTTCAGGCGCAGGTCCAGGAACGCTTCGATGTCGCGGTGGAAGATGTCCAGGTAGACCGCGATGGCGCCCTTGCGCTGGCCCAGCTGGTCCACCGACACGGCGGTGTTGTTGAGCTGCTTGATCCACGGCACCACGCCGCCGGACGAGTTGGACACGCCGCGGATCGCCGAACCCGACGAACGCACATAGCCCAGGTAGGCGCCGACGCCGCCGCCGTGCTTGGACACGCGCGCCACGTCGGTATTGGAGTCGTAGATGCCCTGCAGGCTGTCGTCGACGGTGTCGATGAAGCAGCTCGACAGCTGGCCGCCGACCTTGCCGGCATTGGCCAGCGTCGGGGTGGCCACCGTCATGTACAGGTTGGACAGCGCCCAGTAGGCCTCGCCCACCAGCTGCATGCGGCGCTCGCGGCTGCCCTTGCCGGTGCCGATCTCGTCCTGCATCAGGTACAGCGCGATCGTCAGCCAGCGCTCCTGCGGCAGTTCGAACACACCGCGCGAGCTATCGGTGGCCAGGTAACGCGTGGCCAGCAGGTACAGGCCGTTGTAGGCGAACAGCTTGTCGCGCTCGGGCTCGATCATCTTGCCGGCTTCGATCAGCTCGTCCTTGGAATAGCGGCGCAGGATGTCGTTGGAATAGACATTGCGGTCGGCCAGGCTCTCCTGCAGGCCGACGAACGAGCCGTACTTCTGGCTGGCGTCGTAGAAACGGTTGCGGCTGGCGCGCTTGTACAGGCGGCGCAGATACAGACGCGCAGCGAAATGCTCCCACTCCGGGGTGGTCAGGTCGACGCGGGCTTCGGCCTCGCGGATCAGGTGGTCGACCAGGTCGTCGGCGTTGACGCTGTCCTTGCGCTCGACAAACCCGAACACCGAGCGCTTGTAATCGGCCACGTCCAGCTGCGGGAACTCGGCATGGATCTGGTCGATGGCGCGATTCAGGCGCTCCGGCTCGAACGGAATCTTGCGATTGCCCGCTTCTTTCGTGATCCAGGTGGAGACGTTTTGTTCTTCGATGGTCTGTGCGTGCATTGCAATGGCTTGGCGGGGAGGCGGCACGATGTCCGACGGGTCGGTCAATTCCGGCGCGCCGCAGGCGGGCGCGGCAACGCTGGCGGGAACGCTGGTGGGTGTTGCGGTACCGGCGGCGATCGCGGAAAGGGTGTCGTTGGTGGTCATGCGTCCTCCATGCGTAGGCACACGAACCTGCCGGAGCAGGCAACGACCGAGCGGCGTCCAGGGTGCACTGGCGACACAGGACGCACAGCGCGCAGGCCATGGCCTGCGGCGGCATCACCCACCAATTTCCCTGAACTCCCACGGCCGCCATCACGCGGTGTGCTGTCGCATGATGGTGTTCGGTGGCAACGCGCTGCCGTCGTCGGGCCGGAAGCGACCGCGGCAATGCCGGGGCGCGTACAGGTCGCTGAGATGGGAGCCGCAGGCAATGTCGCACTTGCGCATCGCCTTCGTCTGATCGGTGCCACTTGGGGGCGGTCACCACCGAACCCCAAGATAGTGGGGTACCCCCAGGGGGTCAACACCAAATGTGCCCAAATTGCGCCGAGCCTTGCGGCACAACGGGCTGCGCTGACGAGCGGTCGCCTCGCGCGGCGGGAGGACGAATCCGACTGCGCAGGTCAAGTCGGGAGGGTCCTGATTCGTTCGCCGCACTCACTCGCCGTCGACACCAGGCGTGCTATCGGTCGCGTTTTTTTACCCGCCGGGCGCCCACGCGCCGGCCAGCCGTTCAGCGACCGCGCAAGCTCGCCGGTGATCGCTCAGATCTCGGTCGGCCCGAGATGGTGGCGCTTGCGGTAGCGGATCGACGACCACACCGAGGCGGCGATGAAGGCCACGCCGATCAGGCCGGTCAGCACTTCCGGCACGTGGTAGACGGTGCCCACCAGCATGATGATCGCCAGCACGCCGATGGCGTAATGGGCGCCGTGCTCCAGGAACACGAATTCGTCCAGGGTGCCCTTGTGCACCAGGTAGACGGTCATCGAGCGCACGAACATCGCGCCGATCGCCAGGCCCAGCATGATGATCACCACGTCGCGGGTGATGGCGAAGGCGCCGATCACACCGTCGAACGAGAACGAGGCATCCAGCACTTCCAGATACAGGAACGCGGCGATGCCCGAACGCTTGGCCGGGCCCATGCTGCCGTCTTCGCTCTCTTCGGCCTCGAACAACGCATCCACGCTGCCGACCAGCAGATACAGCAGGATGCCGCCCAGGCCTGCGAACAGCACGCTCTGGAAGATGGCCTCCGGCAGGAACAGCTTGGTGCCCAGCAGCACCGACACCGCCACGATCACCGACATCGCATCGGCCTTGCCCAGCTTGCCGACCAGCCGCTCCACCGGGCCCAGCCAGTGCAGCTTGCGTTCCTGGTCGAACAGGAAATTCAGGAACACCAGCAGCAGGAACATGCCACCGAAGGCGGCGATGGAAGGGTAGTTATCGGTCAGCACCTGGCTGTAGCGGTCCGGCTCCTTCAGCGCCATCTGCATCACCGGCACCAGGCCCATGCCGGTGGCCACCGACACGATCACGATCGGGAACACCAGGCGCATGCCGAACACGGCGATCAGGATGCCCACGGTCAGAAACAATTTCTGCCAGAACGCGTTCATGTGCTTGAGCACGCCGGCGTTGACCACCGCGTTGTCGAACGACAACGACACTTCCAGCACGCTCAGCACCAGGCACAGCCACAGCGCCTGCCAGATCCCCATCGATGAGGTATGGCCCCACCACGCAGCCAGGCCCAGGCAGATGGCGGTGACCACGAACGACATTCTGAAATCGCGAAACATTGACACTCCCAGGCGGGCCGAGACGACAGCCGGAGCAATGGGCCAGATCGAGGCCTGGCAGCCCGGCGTGCAGTGGAGGATGGGGGACCGCGGCGTGACGCAACGTCAGGCCGGGCGCGGCTCGCCCATTATAGGGAGTGTCACCGCCATCAGGGTCGCATCGTCCGGATCCGGGCGCACGCCAAAGCCCAGGCTCTGGCACATCGCCAGCATGGTGCGGTTCTCGCGCAGCACCTGGCCTTCGATCTGTTTGAGGCCCAGCCAGCGCGCGTACTCGATCATGATGCGCATCAGCTGCCAGCCGATGCCGTGGCCCTTGAGGTCCGAGCGGATCAGGATGCCGTACTCGCCGCGCTGGTAATCGGCATCGGCGTGCAGGCGCACCGCGCCGAGCATGTCGCCGGTCTTGGGGTCGATGGCCACCAGCGCGATGGAGCGGGCGTAATCGAGCTGGGTCAGCCGGGCAATGAATTCATGGCTGAAATGCTTGACCGACTGGAAGAAGCGCAGGCGCAGGTCTTCGTCGGTGACGCGGGCGAAGAAGGCGCGGAACAGCGCGTCGTCTTCCGGGCGCACCGGGCGCACCAGCGCATGGGTGCCATCGCCCAGGCCGATCTGGCGCTCCCATTCCTTGGGGTACGGGAAGATCGCAAAGCGCGGATGGCCGCGGCCCTTGTGCAGCTTGCGCGCCGGCGCCACCGCCACGCGGGCGTCCAGCGCAATCACCCCATCGCGGTCGGCCAGCAGCGGGTTGATGTCCAGCTCGGTGATTTCGGGGATGTCGGCGGCCAGCTGCGCCAGCTTGACCAGCACCAGCGCCACCGCACGCTCGTCGGCGGCCGGCACGTCGCGGTAGGCCTTGAGGATGCGCGAGACGCGGGTGCGGCCGATCAGTTCGTGGGCCAGGCGCAGATCCAGCGGCGGCAGGGCCAGCTCGCGGTCGTTGATGACTTCCACTGCGGTGCCGCCGCGCCCGAACACGATCGCCGGGCCGAACACCGGGTCGTCGGCGATGCCGGCGATCAGTTCGCGCGCCTTGGGCCGCAGCACCGTGGGCTGCACGATCACCCCTTCGATCACTGCATGGGGATGCGCGGCGCGCGCACGCGCCAGGATGCCGGTGGCCGCTTCGCGCACCGCCGCCACGCTGGACAGGTTCAGGCGCACGCCATCCACGTCGGACTTATGCGCGATCTCGCTGGACAACACTTTCAATGTCACGGTGCGGCCGACGGCCAGCAACGGGTCGGCCAGCAATGCGGCCTCGTTGGCGGTGGCGGCCACCTGCAGCGGTACGACCGGGATGCCGTAGGCGGCCAGCAGGCGGTTGGTGGCGACCGGATCCAGCCAGCGCCGGCCGGCCGCCAGCGCCTCTTCCACCAGCGTGCGCGCGATGCCGGCATCCACGACGAAGTCTTCCGGCAGGCTGGGCGGGGTTTCCATCAGCGCCGCCTGCGCCTCGCGGTAGCGCACCAGGTGGGTGAAGCCGCGCACCGCATCCGATTCGGTGGCATAGGTGGGCACGCGTGCGGCGTTGAGCGCGGCGATCGCCGCATCGTCCTGGCCCAGCCACACCGCAAACACCGGTTTGTCGCGCTGGTAGCGGTTGCGCTGGTCCAGCGCGCGGGTCAACGCCTTGGCCGCATCGGCCGAGGAGGTGAACGCGGTGGGCACATTGACCACCAGCAGCGCGTCGTTTTCCGGATCGTCCAGCAGCGCTTCGATCGCTGCGGCATAGCGCGCGCCGTCGGCGTCGACAATGATGTCGACCGGGTTGCTGCGCGACCAGCCTTCCGGCAGCGATTGATCGAGTTTTTCCAGCGTCTTGGGCGACAACTCGGCCAGGGTGCCGCCACGCAGCACCAGCTGGTCCACCGCCAGCTGCCCCACCCCGCCGCCGTTGCTCAAAATGGCCAGGCGCCGGCCCGGGAAACTGCCGAGCCGGCCCAGCGTTTCGGCGGCGGCGAACAGCTCGTCCAGCGCGCCCACCCGCAACAGCCCGGCGCGTGCGAACGCCGCGCCGTACACCGCGTCCGAACCGGCCAGCGCCTGCGCGTGGGTGTCGGCATTGGGATTGATGCGGTACTGGCGGCCGGATTTGACCACCACGACGGGCTTGGCGCGCGCGGCGGCACGTGCGGCCGACATGAACTTGCGCGCATCGCCGATGCGTTCGACGTACAGCAGGATCGCGCGAGTACGGTAGTCGGTGGCGAAGTAGTCGAGCAGATCGCCGAAATCCACATCCAGCGTATCGCCCAACGACACCACCGCCGAAAACCCGACCGAGCGCGCCACGCCCCACTCCACCAGCGCGGCGGCAATGGCGCTGGATTCGGAAATCAACGCCAGGTCGCCGGCCTGCGGGCAGTGCGCGGCGATGCTGGCATTGAGCCGCGCATGCGGGGCGATCACGCCCAGGCAGTGCGGGCCGAGGATGCGCATGCCTTTGGCGCGCGCGGCTGCTTCCATGCGTGCGGCCGGCGAGCCGGGACCGCTGCCCAGGCCGGCGGTGAGGATGATGGCGGCCGCCACCCCACGCCGCGCGGCGATGGAGACGATGCGCGGCACGATGCGCGCCGGCGCGGTGATCACCACCAGGTCGGGCACCCATGGCAGATCGGTCAGCCGCGCCACCGTGCGCACGCCGTCGATCTCGTTGTAGCGCGGGCTCACCCAGCCGATCTGCCCCGGGAATCCGGCCGCACGCAGATTACGCACCACCGCCCGCCCGGCCGAACGCTCGCGCGGGCTGCCACCCACCACCGCGACGGTGCTGGGACGAAAGACCTGCTGCAGGTGGTACGTACTCATCGGACGGGGGACGCGAATGCCATCGCGCTACGGTACACGCACTGGCGTTTCAGGGCATGGGGTGACGGATGCATGCGCACGTGCATGCATCCGTGATTACCCGAGCGCGAGGCCTCTACAACAGCGTGCCGCTCAAGATCAGCGCGGCGATGCTGAAATAGATCACCAGGCCTGTGACATCCACCAGCGTGGCGACGAAGGGCGCCGAGGCGCTGGCCGGGTCGAAGCCGAAGCGTTGCAGCACGAACGGCAGCATCGAGCCGGACAGCGAACCGAAGGTGACGATGCCGATCAGCGCCGCGCCGATGGTCAGCGCCACCATCTGCCAGTGCGGGCCGTAGTCGTACAGGCCGGCGGTCTGCCAGATGGTGATGCGCACGATCGCCAGCACGCCCAGGATCGCGCCCAGGGTCAGGCCGGTGGGCAGTTCGCGCAGCGCCACTTTCCACCAGTCGCGCAGGCGGATTTCGCGCAGCGCCAGCGAGCGGATCAGCAGCGAGGTCGCCTGCGAGCCGGAATTGCCGCCCGAGCTCATGATCAGCGGGATGAACAAGGTCAGCACCACCGCCTTGGACAGCTCATCCTCGAAGTGCTGCATCGCGCTGGCGGTGAGCATTTCGCCCAGAAACAGCACGCTCAGCCAGCCGGCGCGCTTCTTGATCATCTGGCCGAAGCCAATCTGCATGTAGGGCTTGTCCAGCGCTTCCATGCCGCCGAACTTATGCACGTCTTCGGTGGATTCGGCGATGAGCGCGTCGAGCACATCGTCCACGGTGACGATGCCGAGCACGTGGCCGCGCGCATCCACCACCGGGATCGCCAGCAGGTCGTGGCGACGGATCAGCCGTGCCACTTCTTCCTGGTCCAGTGCCGGGTCAACGGTGACCGGGGGATTGACCTGCGCCACGTCCAGGATCGGCGCCTCCGACGCGCCGGTGATCAGGCGGCGCATGGTCACCACCTGCTGCAGCACGCGGGTGTGCGGGTCGAGCAGATAAATCGCGTAGACGGTCTCGCGGCTGCGCTCCACTTCGCGGATGTGCTGCAGGGTGCGGCCCACCGTCCAGTCCGACGGCACGGCCACGAACTCGGTGGTCATCAGCGCGCCGGCGGTGTTGGGCGGGTAGCGCATCAGCGCCTGAATCGACAACCGCGCCTCGGCACTGAGCAGCCACAGCAGCGGCTGGCGCTGCTCGGCATCCAGGCCATGGAAGATATCGGTGGCGCGGTCGTCGGCCATCTGGCCAAGCAGCGTGGCGGCCTGCTCGGCCGGCAGCGACGCCACCAGCATGCTGGCATCGCGCAACTCCGGCTGTTCGAGCAATTTCACCGCGCGCAGCAAAGGCAATGCGGCCAGCACCTGCGCCGCGTCGTCGCGGTCGAGGGTGTTGAGATATTCCACCGCATCGGCCGTGTTGAGTTCGGCCAGGGGTGCGGTCAGTGCATCGACGCCTTCGGCAAGGCGCAGGGTTTCGTCGTACATGGTGGTTCGCCTGGTGACGACCGTCGTCGATGACAGCCGGCGAACCTGGGCCTCAGGCGCGCGCCAGCTGGGTCATCGACCCGGGTCTAGGGTGACTGTCGCTGGACATGGGTAAGGGCTCCAAAGGTGCGTACCGACCGGTGATCCGGGCGATGGCGCGGCGCAGTCTGCGCGCCTGAGTCGGCTTGGTCAATGCCCTGCGCGCAGGCCGCTTAAAGCGCGTTATGCACGTTGAGACGAGATGCGTTGCCGCCAGCGGTGTGGAGCGGGTGCTGCGTGGCCGGCTTGACTGGCGCCAAGGCAAGCCGCGCGGCGCCCGCTGCGTGCCGCTGGCGGCCAAGCCTCCGGGAAGCGCCCTGTGGCGTGCCGGCGCACGGGGGGTGCGCAGCGGTGCGGAAAGGCTGGGGACGCTCGCAGGGCGATACGCCAATGCGTGCCGGGCAGGCGAATTGCCAGGTGCCGATGCACCGCCGAGATGGCGCCGCGCAACCGCCTGTCGCCGCGCCGTGCTGAACGTCACAGTTCATTGCTACAGTCCGCTTCCCGCAGCGCCTAATGCGTTGCTCTTACGCGATGGCATCGGCCATCGCATCCACGCAGTGCGTTTTCCTTCCGGAGTTTGTGCATGCCCGTTTCAAGGTCGCTTCTGTTACGTCGCATCAGCCCGCTGTGCCTGTGCATCGCCGCCGGATGGGGCGCGGTGGGCATGGCGCAAACCGCACTGCCCCAGAGCACGCCGGTGCAGGCGCACGAGACCGCGCCGCACAGCGGGCACGAATGGGGCTATACCGGCCCGGAAGGTGCCGAGCATTGGGCCGAGCTGGCCAAGGAAAATGCGCTGTGCGGCAATGGCCAGCAGAACAGCCCCATCGATCTGAAAGGCGCCATCGACGCCAACCTGGGCACGCTGCTGTTGAGCTACAGCGCCGTGCCGCTGGTCGTGCGCAACACCGGCCATTCCATCCAGCTGGATCTGCACGACGGCGGCACCATGGCGACCGGCGGCAAGCAGTATCAAGCGTTGCAACTGCACTTCCATCACCCCAGCGAGCACCTGTTGAACGGCCGGCGTTTCCCGATGGAGGCGCATCTGGTGCACCAGGGCCCGGACGGCACGCTGGGCGTGCTGGCGATCTTCTTCGAAACCGGCAAGGCCAACCCGGCGTTCCAGCGGGTGCTCGACGCCATGCCCAAGGACAAGGACCAGACCCGGCAGGTCGCCAACGCAACGGTGAGTGCCGAGGCGTTTCTTCCGCCGAGCAATCAACGCAGCTTCTATCGCTACGAAGGCTCGCTGACCACGCCGCCGTGCAGCGAAACGGTGGACTGGGTGGTGCTCAGCCAGCCGGTGCAGGTGTCGGAGGCACAGATCAACGCGTTCGAACGCGTGTACCCGTTCAATGCGCGCCCGCTGCAGCCGCTGGATCGGCGTTTTCTGCTTAAAAGCCGCTGATTGCTCGCACGGAGTGTCGACCGTGTGCGGTGCCATGCGCTGCATGCGCACTGACCGTGCAGGCGCAGGCGGTGCCGGACTGATCCGCGCGCGCATCCGCAGATAGGTGCCGGGCCGCATCGCGCAGCCGCGCGTCGTCGCCGTGCAGATGGCACACGCGTGCGCGCAGGCCAACGGAACTGCGCGTCATAATGCGTGCCTCAATGGAGAGTACGCATGCATAGCGGTGGTCTGGAACTGGCCTTGGTGCTGATGCTGGCCGCCATCGTGGCAGTGCCGGTGTTCAAGCGCTTCGGCCTGGGTGCGGTGTTGGCCTACCTGGTCGCCGGCGTGGTGCTCGGGCCCGATGGCGTGGGCGTGGTGCAGGATGCCGAACGCATCAGCGGCGCGGCCGAGATCGGCGTGGTGATGCTGCTGTTCGTGATCGGGCTGGAACTGTCGCCGGCGCGCCTGAAGGTGATGCGCCATTCGGTGTTCGGCGCTGGCGCCACCCAGGTGCTGGTGACGGCGGTGATCCTGGGCGGTTTGTTGATGGCAGCCCAGTTGGGCTGGAAGAGCGCGTTGATCGTCGGCGTGGCGCTGGCGCTCTCCTCCACCGCGGTGGGGCTGCAATTGCTGGCCGAACGCAAGGCGCTGAGCAGCGACTACGGGCGGCTGGCGTTTGCCATCTTGCTGTTCCAGGATCTGATTGCGATCCCGTTGCTGGCGGCCATTCCGCTGCTCGGCGGCAGCAAGAATGCAACGCTTCAATGGCAGGACGTGGCCAAGGCGATGGCGGCCCTGGCGCTGGTGATCGTGTGCGGGCGCTTTGTGTTGCGTCACCTGTTCAACGTGGTGGCGCGCACGCGCATGCCGGAGGTGTTCACCGCCAGCGCCTTGCTGGTGGTGCTGGGCACCGCCTGGATCATGCAGGAGGCCGGATTGAGCGCCAGCCTGGGCGCCTTCATCGCCGGCGTGTTGCTGGCCGATTCAGAATTCCGCCACGAACTGGAATCGCAGATCGAACCGTTCGAAGGCTTGCTGCTGGGCCTGTTCTTCATCTCGGTGGGCATGGGGATCGATCTCCACCGCGTGGTGGCCGAGCCGTGGTTGATCGCAGCAGGCGTGGCGATGTTGCTGGTGGTGAAGTTCTCGCTGCTGGTGGGTATCGGCAGCGTGGCCAAGCTACCGCTGCGCAGCAGCCTGATGCTGGGCAGCGTGCTGTGGCTGGGCGGCGAATTCGCCTTCGTGGTGTTCAACGAAGCCGACCGCGTGGGCCTGCTGGAGCCGGCCAATCACGACCGGCTGGTGGCCATCGTGGGCGTGTCGATGGCACTGACCCCGCTGTTGCTGCTCGGCATGCAGCGCATCCTCAACGGGCCGCTGCGCGTGCGCGCGCCCAAGCCTGATCGCCCGTACGACACCATCGATGCACAGACCCCCAAGGTGCTGGTCGCCGGCATGGGCCGCTTCGGCCAGGTGGTCGCGCGCCTGCTCACCGCACGGCATGTGCCGTTCGTCGCGCTGGAACACAACCCGGACACGGTGGAAGACCTGCGTCGGTTCGGCAGCCAGCTGTATTACGGCGACCCCACCCGCCCCGAGCTGCTGCGCGCTGCCGGTGCCGAGCGCATCAAGGTGTTCGTGATCGCGGTGGACGACCCGGACACCAACATCAAGACGGTGCGGCTGATCCGTCGCCTGTACCCGCAAGCCACCGTGCTGGCGCGTGCGCGCAACCGCCAACATGCCTGGAAACTGATGGACCTGGGCGCAGAACCGTTCCGCGAGGTCTTCGCCTCCAGCCTGGAGCTGAGCGAACGCGTCCTCACCTCGCTCGGCCTGGGCGAAGCCCTCGCACACGATCACGTCAAACGCTTCCGCCAGCACGACGAAGACCTGCTACGCCGCCAGCACCTGGTCTACGACGACGAAGCCAAGGTCATCCAGACCTCGCGCGATGCACGTGCCGACCTGATGAACCTGTTCGAAGCCGACGTCAAGGCGGATGTGGATGGGGAACCTGCACCCACCACGCAGGACCGCTGAGCTCTTCCGAAGGAACGCGCCCGCGCGCGAACAGGCGTTAACGGAAAGCCCGCCGCGCGCGGGCATGCTCCTACATTTGCAGCGAGTGCATGCCGCTCGCATCCTCAGCGGCGTGGCGTACGCGCTGCGGTTCTGCTCACCGATTTCTTCGCTGCACCGTTGCCCGCCGCAGTCTTGCTAACCGTCTTGGCGGCGGTTTTTGCGACCTTGCTGGTGGCGCGTTTGCGCACCGCTTTCTTGGCCGCGCTGCCAGACAACGTCGCCGCATCCTGCGAGGACTTCGCTGTAGCGGCGGACGCGCGTCTGGCAGACGCCCTGGTGACTTTCTTGGCCGGTGCCTTGCCGACCTTGCTTGCCGTCTTCCGGGTGGCGTTCTTCACCGGCGTCGCAGCACCAGCACGCGCTTCTGGGGGGCGGCGCGGCGGCGGTTTGCGGCCGGGCGTGAGGGCGCGCCAGGCGTGTCCGCCGTTCATGGCCAGCAATGCGTCGGCGGCCGAGGGGCCGGCGCTGCCGGCGGCGTAGTTAGGGAAGTCGCTGGGCGGTTGTTTCCATGCATCCAGGATCGGTTGCACGATGCGCCATGCGCCTTCCACCATCGCCGCATCCTGGAACAGGCCGGCCTCGCCGTTCATGCAGTCCTGCAGCAGGCGCTCGTAGCCCACCGTGTATTCCTTGGGGAACCAGTCGCGGTAGCGGAAGTCCATGCGCACCGGTGCCAGCGCCACCTGCGCGCCCGGGCGCTTGACGTCGAACTGCAGCGAGATGCCCTCGTCCGGCTGGATATGCAGCACCAGCCAGTCGGGACCGTAGCCGCCCACCTCGGTGCTGCGGAACGGCGCCAGCGGCGCGGGCTTGAAGCGGATCGCAATCTCGGTGGTGCGTTCGCGCAGGCGTTTGCCGGTGCGCAGGTAGAACGGCACGCCGGCCCAGCGCCAGGTGTCTACCTGCAGTTTCATCGCCACATAGGTTTCGGTGTCCGAATCGTCGGGCACGGTGTCTTCTTCGCGATAGCCCGGCACCGCATTGCGATTGACCGCGCCGGAGGCATATTGCCCACGCACCACATCTTCGGGCCTGATCGGGCGCACCGCCTCGATCACTTCGGCGCGACGGCGATGCATCGCCTCGGTAGTGAACGCCGCCGGCGGTTCCATCGCAATCATCGCCAGCAACTGGAACAGATGGTTCGGCACCATGTCGCGCAGGCAGCCGGTAGGGTCGTAGAACCGCCCGCGCCCTTCCACGCCGATGGTTTCGGCCGCGGTGATCTGCACATGGTCGATGCGGTCGCGATTCCACACCGGCTCGAACAAGCCATTGGCGAAGCGGAACGCGAGAATGTTCTGCACGGTTTCCTTGCCCAGGAAATGATCGATGCGGAACACCTGATCTTCGTGCAGCACCTTGGCGACCGTGGCATTGAGATGCTGGGCGCTGGGCAGATCGTGGCCGAAGGGTTTTTCCACGATCACCCGGCGCCAGCCTTCGCCTTCGCGTTGCCTGACCAGGCCAGCCTCGCCCAGGTTAAGCAATACCGGCTCGAAGAAGCGCGCGGCGGTGGCCAGATAGAACAGCACATTGCCCTGCGTGCCGTAGCGCTTGTGCAACTTGTCCAGCACCCCGCCCAGCGATCGGTAGGCGCCTTGATCGGTGAAGTCGCCGCGCAGGTAATGCATGCGCTCGCGCAACCAGTCCCAGGTGGCGGTATCGAATTCGTCGGTCTGGAATTCGGCATCGCGACTGCTGAGCAGCTGCGTCATCGACTGCCCCATGTTGGTCCGCCACGCGCGTTCGCTGATGTCGCCATGGTCCATGCCGACAATGGCGAACTCATCGCCCAGCGCACCGGAACGGCGCAGGTTGTACAGCGCCGGCATGACCAGGCGCTTGGTCAGATCGCCGCGTGCGCCGAACACCACGATGATGCACGGCGGCGTGGTTGCTTGCTCACTCATGGATGCGTTTCCTTTTCGCCCATGCGTCCATGCAGGCGCAATGCCGCATTGACCAGGGCCACGTGGGAATACCCTTGCGGGAAGTTGCCGAGCATGCGTTTGCTGCGCGGGTCGTATTCTTCGGCGAGCAGACCGACGTCGTTGCAGAGCCCGAGCAGGCGTTCGAGCAGCGCACGCGCCTGATCGGTGCGGCCGAGCAATGCGTAGTTTTCCACCAGCCAGAAACTGCAGGCCAGGAAGGTGCCTTCGCCGGCCGGCAAACCGTCGGCGCTGTCGTCGGCGCGATAGCGCTCGACCAACCCGTCGATGGTCAGATCGCGTGCGATCGCATCGGCGGTGGCGGCGATGCGCGGATCGTCCGGCGGCAGAAAACCCACGATGGGGATCAGCAGCAGCGAAGCGTCCAGCCGGTCCGAGCCATAGCTCTGCACGAAGTGACCGTCCGGATGCACGCCTTTTTCCAGGACTTCGGCTCGAATCTCTTCGGCAATGCGGCCCCAGTGCGCACGCTTTTCTGCGTCTGCATTGGTGATGCCATCGCGCGCGCCGCAGTCGAAGGCCAGCCAGGCCATCACCTTGGAATGCACGAAGTGGCGGCGCTCGTCGCGGATTTCCCAGATGCCCTCATCGGGTTCGCGCCACAGGGTTTCCAGCGTTTCCAGAATCTTTTCCAGCAGCGACGCAGACGATCCGTCGTCGTCGGACGGCAGGCCCACGCCCTTTTCGCGGGCGTAATGGAACGCGCCGATCAACTCGCCATACACATCGAGCTGGAACTGATCCACCGCGCCGTTGCCGATGCGCACCGGGCCGGAATGTTCATAGCCGGGCAGCCAGTGCGCTTCCCATTCCTGCAAGCGGCGCTCACCGGCAATGCCGTACAGCGCCTGCAATTGATCCGGCGAACCGGCAATGGTGCGTTGGACCCAATCGCGGAAGGCTGCCGCTTCGTCGCGGTACCCGGCCTGCAACAACGCGATCAGCGTGAACACCGAATCGCGCAGCCAGCAATAGCGGTAGTCCCAGTTGCGGGTACCGCCCAGGTGCTCGGGCAACGAGGCAGTGGGCGCGGCGACAATGCCGCCGGTGGGCAGATAACTCAGCCCCTTCAACACCACCAGCGAGCGGCGCACCTGCTCGGTCCACGGCCCGACATCGGTACAGCGGCGCGCCCAGCCGTGCCAGAACGCGGTGGTGCGTTGCAGCGCCTGTTCGGCGTCGATCAAGGGCGGCGTGGCTTGATGCGAGGCGCCGTGGCTGAGCAGAAACCAGGTGCTTTCGCCCTCACGCAGGGTGAAGTCGGTTTCGGTGCCCATGTCCTGGCCGCGCAGCGTTTGCGGCGAACGCAATGCAAGCTGATCGGGGCCGGCAATGGCGCGGATGCCATCGACGATGCGCGTCACCCATGGCACCGTGCGGCCGTAGTTGAAGCGGAAGGTCAGGCGCATGTGCATCGGCACGCTACCCTGCACGCAGCGCACGATACGCACCAGATGCTGATGGACTTCGCCGTTTTCGCTGGCGACCATGAAGTCGATCAGTTCCACCGTGCCGCTGTCGGTAATCATGCGCGTGCACAGCACCAGACTATCGTCCTGGTAGGCGCGCTCGCTGCGGAAGTCGGCAGCCGGCGACAACGCCCATTGCCCGTGTTGTTCCTCGCCCAGCAAGGCAGCGAACACCGCATCGGAATCGAAGCGTGGCAGGCACAGCCAGTCGATGGTGCCGCGATGGTCGACCAGGGCCGCGCTGTGGCAGTTGCCCAGCATTGCGTGGTCCTCGATACGCACGCTCATTGGTTGGGCGCTTCCTTCCGGCGAAAGAACGCGCAGTCTTGCATGGGCCGTGTCGGGATCAGGTTACGACTGCGCCGGTAAACCCAGCAGCGGTGGCACCGTGTGTTCCAGGCGGCGTACCAGTGCCGGGTGCATAGACGCATCCTCGTCGGGACGCTGCAGGCAGATCACCCGGCGGTGGCGTAGGGGCGCGGCGACGCTCCATGACCAGCACCACCTCTGCCTCCTGTAATAGCCCTGGGGTGACCTGCACTTGCGCATCGGCCGCCAGCCGGCCGATTGCGCCCGCACGCCGGGCCAGCGGCGAAGACGCGCTCGGCGGTGAGGCTGCGCAGGCGGGTGCGGCTGCACACGAACGGCACCCGCAGCGGTTACCCGACGCGCTGGTTCAGCGGCCTTCGCGCAGGAAGCGCGCCATCGAAGAGACGCCCGGCAGCGCCGGTTCGAACTGGCCGGCCACGTCGATGAAGCCGCGCATGATGGCGATTTCCCGCGGGGTACGGTTGAGCGCATCGCGGCGGTCGGCATCGGCACCGGCCCGCAGCAGGCGCTGCACCAGCAGCGGCAGGCCGTGCAGTGCAGCCAGATGCAGCGGGCCGAAGCCGCGCTGGTCGGCCACATCCAGCGAGACATCTTCGTCGAGCAGGCGTTCGACGCCGGCCAGCACCACCTGCTCGTCGCAGGAGGTACCCGGTTCGGCACGCGCGCCCAGCAACAGCAGCAACGGGCTGACCCGGCCACCGGCCAGGTAGTCCGGGTCGGCACCGGCCAGCAGCAAGGTATCCAGCAGGGCCAACAGGCGGTTCTTGTCGCGCGCGGTGAAGCCGTACAACGCCGCGCAATGCAGCGGCGCCAGCCCCTGATTGTCGGTGGCGTGCACGTCGGCCGCGGCGGTGAGCAGGCGCGCCACGATGTCCGGCAGGCCCAACGCGCAGGCCAGCATCAGCACGGTCACCCCGCCCGGCAGGCGGTGTTCGATCTGCGCACCGGCCTGCAGCAAGGCGGCCACGATCTCGGTCTGGCGCATGCTCACGGCCGCCGACAACGGCGTGGCGCCGCTGTTGGCCGCGCGCTGCGGATCGGCGCCGCGGCCGAGCAGATGCGTCACCACGCCAAGATGGCCACCACCGGCGGCACGCAGCAGCGCGGTGCAGCCTTGCGCGTCGACGGCGTCGACGGCGAGGCCGAGATCGATCAGGCGACGCACCGCATCGGTATCGCCGGTCATCGCGGCGGCCGGCACATCCGCTTCGCGCAGCGTGCGGCGCGGCAGCGACCAGATGCGCCAGTCCAGCCAGTCGGCCAGATCGCGGCGGCCGATCGACAGCGCCACGCCCAGCGGGGTCTGCCCGTCGGCAGCGCGCGCTTCCGGCGAGGCGCCCTGCTTGACCAGCAGTTTCAGCGAGGCATCGCGGCCCAGCGCGGTGGCCAGATGCAGCGCGGTCATGCCGTGGCTGTCGCGCGCTTCGCGGTCCACGCCATGTTCCAGCAACCACTGCTGCAGGCGCAGCCAGCCCAGCCGCACCGCCAGCGACAACGGCGGATCGCCGGCAGCCGACGGAGCGAAGGGGTCGGCGCCACGTTCGAGCAGTTCCAGCGCGAACTGTTCCAGCCCGCGCGATGCCGCATCGTGCTGCACGCAGGCACTCAGCAGCCGGGTCAGGCCACCGGCGCCTGCCGGCGAGACGCCATGCCGCAGCAACGCCTGCAGCGCCGGTACCGCCTCCACGCCGCGCGAGAGCAGCGCAAACATCGGGACATCGCCGCAGGCGTCGCGCACTTCGGCATCGGCGCCATGGCGCAGCAGCCAGTCGACCGCCTCGGCGTTCAAGGCCAGATGCGCATCGTGCAGCAGGCCGCCCAGTTCTTCCGGGGCGCATAGCCGCGCCAGCGCGACCAGACCGTCGCGCTGCCCGAGCTGCAGGCCTTCGCGCAGCAGCACCAGCGGCGGGCGATCGGGCAGCACGGCAACGCCAGGCGCCTCGCCCTGCGCGTCGCTGACCGCGGCCGGCAACGGGTAAGCGGGATCGAGCAGCTGCACGATCGCCCAACGTCCGGCCTCGGCGGCCACATCCACCGCGCGGCGACCGTGCGCATCCACGCTGTCGGCAGGTACCTGCAGGTCCAGCAGGCGGCGGATCAGCGCCGGCGACACATTGTCGGCGGCGCAGGCCAGCATCAACGCGTTGCGGCCGTCGCCATCGATGGCCAGCACATCGGCCTTGCGCGCGACCAGGCGTTCGAGCACGGCGCTGCGTGCCTGGCGCGCGGCATCCAGCCACGGCGTGCGGCCCAGCAGATCACGCGCTTCCAGGTTTGCTCCGGCCGACAACAGCGCCTCGACGATGTCGCCGTGGCCGGCCAGCGCGGCTTCGTGCAGCGCACTGCGACGCTGGCGATCGCGCGCATCCACACGCGCCTTGTGCTTGAGCAGCAACTGCACGCCGGCCGGGTCGTCTTCTTCGGTACCGGCTGCCGCCAGCAGCACCGGGGCGCCGCCCTCCGGTTCGGACTGCGCGCCGCGCTCCAGCAGGAATTTGGCCAGCCGCCAGTTGCCGACCTGGCAGGCCATCGCCAACGGCGAATGGCCTTCGTTGTTGAGCGCGTCGAGCTCGGCGGCGGCATCGCGCAACAGCGCGGCCACGCCCGGGTCGGAACTGCGCACGGCGTGATGCAAGGGGGTATTGCCGTCGTTGTCGCTGGCGCGCGGGTCGGCGCCATTGGCCAGCAAGGTCATCACCGCATCCGGGCGGCCGTGCCAGCTGTCGCGGGTGGCGGCCAGCAAGGGGGTCATGCCGCGATGCGGTTGATTGACGTCGACGCGGCGCACGATCAACTCACGCAGCAGGCGCAGATCCGGCAGTACGGCCGCCAGCGCCGGCAGGCTGCGTTGATCGCGCCATTCCGGCAGCGGCAACGCCTGCGGGTCGGCACCGGCCTCGAGCAATTGCAGCGCGCGGTCCACCCGGCCACTGCGCGCGGCCTCGAAGAGTTCGGGCACCAGCTGATGCCGGGCCACCGGTTCCAGCGGGCGCGGTTCGGCGGCGGCTTCGGAGAAGAAATCGGCGGCCTGGCGCGTATGCGGCGCATCGCTGCGCATGGGTGCGGCGGTGCGTTGCAGCAGCAGATGGGCCACCGGCAGCAGCACACCGGCAGCCACCGCCAAGACCCAGCGCAGGCCGCCGGACAACCAGCCCGGCCAGGCCAGCACCACGGCCAGGGTGCACACTGCCAGCACCAGTGCAGCCGCCAGCAGGCCGCGCCAGGCATGCAATTCCTGCGCGGCCAGCGCCTGCCAGCGTGGCGCCAGCGCGCCGCCGTCGCGTTCCACTTCGCCCCACAACGGCCAGGTCCGCCACAGCCCCAGCAAGGCCGCGCTGACTGCGACGCTCAGCGCCAGCGCGGCAGCCAGGCTGCCGCTGTCGCGCAGGGCGGTCAGCGGCCAGCTGATCAGCGCAGCCAGCGCCAGCAGGCCCACGCCCCAGATGGCCAGCAACGGCGGCAGCGCCTGCGCGACCGCGCGCGGCTGGCCCGGCACTGCGCGCGTCCCACGTGCCCACGACACCGCCAGCGCGAACGCCGGCTGCGCCAGCCACAGGCTCAGCGCGGCAACCACGCCGCCAATGCCACCGAGCAGGCAGAGCACCACGCCAGCCGCACCGGCCAGCGTTGCGGCGCGCATCCGTGCGCCACGCACAGGCTCAGTCATGGTCGCACTCGCCTGCGAGCACGATGGTCTTGGGCAATTGCAGATAGAAGCCGTGCTTGCCCAGCGCCTCGCGCACCGTGGCCGCGTCGGCCTGCGCCAGCCGGCGCTCCGGCGTCAACGCCACATCCAGCACGAACGTCAACGGCGCCAGCTGCGCCTGCACGGCGGCAGGAAGACCGGAGAAATCGTCACGTGTGGCGAGATAGACGAAGGTGTCCTGCTTGCGTTGGCTTTTATAGACGTAGGCGTGCATGCGCGCGTGGTCGCGCTCGGAAGAGAGATGTGTCGCGCCGATTGTGTCGCAATTGCGGCGACGGCGAAAGCGCGGCCTGTGCGAAAAATCCCAGCCGCGTCAGCGACATGACGGTGACGTTCAGTTGCGCCGTCCACGGGACCCACGCGCGCCATCGATATACTGACCGCACTTTTTGCCAGCCAGACCATCGTGAGCCAAGCGCAGCATTCGTCCCAGATGGCCCCGGTTGCCGTCACCGCGTTCACTTCCACCACCGCACTCGGTGCCGGGCTTGCCGCCCAGGCCGCCGCGTTGACCGCCCGACGCAGCGGCCTGCGTCGCAACGATTTCGGGCCGCAACCGCTGCTGCCCTGCTGGGTCGGGCGCGTCGATGGCGTTGAAGAGGTTGTGCTGCCCGATTCTCTGCACGCGTGGGATTGCCGCAACAACCGCCTGGCCTGGCTGGCACTGCAGCAGGACGGGATGGCGCAGGCCGTGCAGGCCGCCGCGCAGCGCTACGGCGCCGAGCGGGTAGCGGTGATCATCGGCACCTCCACCTCCAGCATCGGCGCCAGCGAAGAAGCGTATACGCGGCTGGTCGACGACGCCGACGGCGCGCGCTTCCCCGAGGATCTGAATCGCCCGATCGTGCACACCCCGCATTCGCTGGGCGACTTCGTGCAGCACGCCACCGGCCTGCGTGGCCCGTGCGTGACCGTGGCCACGGCCTGTTCGTCCAGCGCCAAGGTGTTCGCCCAGGCGGCGCGGCTGATGGAGGCCGGCGTGATCGACGCGGCGCTGGTCGGCGGCGTGGACACCTTGTGCGGCAGCGTGCTGTTCGGCTTCAACTCGTTGCAGGTGGTGGCGCCGGAGATGTGCCAGCCGTTCGACGCGCGCCGGGTCGGCCTGAGCCTGGGCGAGGCCGGCGGCTTTGCGCTGCTCGAACGCCCGGCCGCCGCACCGGATGCCGCGCTGTGGCTGTACGGCTACGGCGAATCCAGCGACGCGCACCATATGTCGGCGCCGCATCCGCAAGGGCTGGGCGCGCAGCTGGCGATGCGCGGTGCGCTCGACCGCGCCGGTCTGGAGCCGGCCGCAGTGGGCTATCTGAATCTGCACGGCACCGCCACGCCGGCCAACGACAGCGTGGAAGCCGCCGCAGTGGCAGCGATCTTCCCCGGCACCTTGCACGCCAGTTCGACCAAGGCCTGGACCGGCCACACCCTGGGCGCGGCCGGCATCGTCGAATCGGTGATCGCACTGCTCGCGCTGCGCGACGAGGTGCTGCCCGGCACGCTCAACAGCGACATCCCCGACCCGGCCTGTGGCCCGCAAATCCGCTTCGACAACGCCCATGCCCGCATCGATTACGCCATGAACAACTCCTTCGGCTTTGGCGGCAACAACTGTTCGCTGCTGTTCGGGCGGGCGTGCTGATGCTGACCGCGACCATCGAAGGAATCGGCTTCTGGACCCAGGGTCTGCCCAACTGGGACGCTGCCAGCGCCTTCGCGCGCGGCGGCGCGCTGCAGGAAACTCCCGCCCGCCCGGCGCCGCAGCTGCTGGCCGCCAACGAACGCCGGCGTGCGCCGGATACGGTGGCCGTGTCGCTGGAAGCCGCGCTGGCCGCCTGTAACGCCGCAGGCCGCGACCCGGCCAGCCTGCCGTCGATCTTTACCTCGACCTACGGCGACCTGGCCATCTCCGACTACATGTGCACCACGCTGGCCAGCGATCCGTTGGCGATTTCGCCAACCAAGTTCCACAACTCGGTGCACAACGCCGCCGCCGGCTACTGGACCATCGGCGCCGGTGCGATGACCCCGGCCACGGCGATGAGCGCCAGCCTGGGCAGCTTTGCGCAGGGCCTGCTGGAAGCGCTGGTGCAACGCGCTGCCGGCGCCCAGGCCGTGCTGCTGGCCAGCTACGACGCCCGCTCGGTCGGGCCGCTCGGGCGCGTTGCCCCCAGCCAGGGGCTGCTGGGTAGCGCGCTGGTGCTGGGTGCCCCCGGCCAGGCCGGCAAGCCGCAACTGCACGCACATCTGGACGACGGCGCTCCCTCGCCCGGCGATGGCGCGCTGGCGCGCCACATCGCCGGCAATGCAATGGCGCCGATGCTGCCGCTGCTGGACCTGTTGGCCGGCAATGGCGGCAGCGTGGCGCTGTATGCCACGCCGGGCCGGGTGCTGCGCGTGGAGGTCCGGCAATGAGCCGGCAACCGCTGAGCCGCGAGGACACCGCCATCCTGGTGCCGGCCTTGAACGAGGCGCTGCGCATCCGCGAAGTGGTCGCCGACGCGCTGACCTATTGCGCGCACGTCATCGTGATCGACGACGGCTCCGACGACGGCACCGCCGAGTGCATCGCCGGCATGCCGGTCACGCTGATCCGTCACCCGCAGCGCATGGGCAAGGGCGCGGCACTGCGCAGTGGGTTTGCCGAAGCACAGCGGCTTGGCATGCGCGCGGTGATGACCATGGACGGCGATGGCCAGCACAAGGCGGCCGATTTCCCGCGCCTGCTGGCCGCCGCCAACCGCCACCCAGGCTGCGTGATCATCGGTGCGCGCATGCGCAAGCGCGCCGCCCAGCCCACCATCCGCCGCATCGGCAACGATTTCGGCGACTGGGGCATTGCCTGGGGGTGCGGCTTCGGCCTGATCGACAGCCAAAGCGGCCAACGCTTGTATCCGGCCTCGGTGTTCACCCTGCCCAACGTGCCCGGCGAGGGCTTCGTGTTCGAAGCGCAGCTGCTGATTTCGGCCGCACGCCAGGCTGGCGCGCGCGTGGTCGCCGTGCCGATCGAGACCCGCTACGCCGGTACCTCGCCGGGCACCTTCCGCAAGAGCCATTTCCGGCTGGTGCGCGACCTGTGGAATATCACCTCGCACGTGGTCAAACAGGTGTGGGCATACGGCCATGTGTGGCGCGAATATCGCCGCGTGCGCGCCAACCCGGTGATCGTTGACGATCCCGATGGCGAATTTGCTACTGTCCCCGCGGTCACCAAGAGCAATCACTCCTCATGAATGCACAGCGCGCCGATGTCGTGATCACCGGGGGCGGCCTGGCTGGCCTGAGCCTGGCCCTGCAACTGAAGCAGCGCGATCCGCAGCTCGCCATCACCGTGCTGGAACGGCGCGCGCATCCGGTCCGCGAGGCCGCGTTCAAGGTCGGCGAATCCACGGTGGAAATCGGCGCGCATTATTTTGCCGACGTACTGGGCCTGCGCGAGCATCTGGAGACCGAGCAGATCCGCAAGTTCGGTTTCCGGTTCTTCTTCTCCGACCAACGCCACGACATCGACCGCTGCACCGAACTGGGCGTGAGCAAGATCCTGCCCACGCCGTCGTGGCAGATCGACCGCGGCCGCTTCGAAAATTTTCTGGGCGAACGCGCGCGTGCCCAGGGCATTGCCTTCATCGACAGCTGCAGCGTCAAGGGCGTGGACCTGTCCGAAGACGACAGCGACCACGCCGTGCGCTTCGAACGCGACGGCACGCCAGGCACGCTGGGTGCGCGCTGGGTGGTGGATGCCAGCGGACGTGCCGGCCTGCTCAAGCGCAAGCTCGGTCTGGCGCAGAACAACGAGCACAACGCCAATGCAGTGTGGTGGCGCGTGGAAGGCCTGATCGACCCCAACGGCTGGTCGCAGGACAGCAGCTGGCTGCAACGCTGCACGCCGCCGGACCGCTGGCGTTCGACCAATCACATGTGCGGGCCCGGCTACTGGTTCTGGCTGATCCCACTGTCGTCGGGTGCGCATTCGCTGGGCATCGTCTGCGATGCAGACCTGCATCCGCTGGAGAGCATGAACACCCACGAGAAGGCGATGAACTGGCTGCGCACGCATCAGCCGCAGGTGGCCGCCACGCTCGACCAGGCCGATTACCGGCTGCAGGACTTTCTGTTCCTGCGCAACTTCTCGTATGGCTGCAAGCAGGTGTTCTCGTCGCAGCGCTGGGCACTGACCGGCGAAGCGGGCGTATTCCTGGACCCGTTCTATTCGCCGGGCAGCGACTTCATCGCCATCTCCAACACCTACATCTGCGAATTGATCGGCCGCGACCGCGCCGGCAAGTCGCTCAGCCCGTACGTGGAGCTGTACCAGCAGCTGTATTTCTCGTTCTACGAAAACACGCTGACGCTGTATCAGGATCAGTACGCGCTGTTCGGCGACGAGCAGGTCATGCCGGTCAAGGTGATCTGGGATTACACCTATTACTGGTCGTTGCTGGCACCGCTGTTCTGCAGCGGTCGCATCGCCCATCTCAGCCTGCTCTCGCGCATGAAGAACGACTTCCTGCACGCGCGCGACATGAACCTGGCAATGCAGCAGGTGCTGCATGCATGGGGCGTGCGCAATACCGCCCAGGGCATCGCCGCCGGCAGCGGACGGCTGCTGGACCAATACCTGATCGGCTGGTTCAACGAACTCAATGGCGCCTTGAACGACACACTCGACGATGATGCGTTTGTCGCACGCATCCACGGCAATGTCGCGCAGATGGCGGTCCTGGCGCGCGAGATCCTGCAACAGGCACGTCAACGCTACCCCGACCTGCCCGACTACGGCCTGGAGGCGCTCACGGCCGATGCCAGCGGCGAGGCGATTCTTACGGCGCCGTGGTATGCCGACGCGGCGTGAGGCTGTGGAACGCGCCAACCCTGGCGCTTTTCCCTAGAAACGCATGTTCTCGAGCGGCACGTGCTTCACGCAGGCGCGCTCTGATCATGAAGAGAAGAAGAGTCCGGCGGCCAAGCCGGCATGCCTTGCTCGCAGTCCTGCATACCGACACTTTCGACTGGTCCTCGCCGGCCCACGCAGCGCGACCTGACGCGGCATCGACACCACGGGAGAGCTACAGGGACATAGTGGCAGCCTGTCCCGCCATGATGGGCAAGCAAGAACCAGCAGCAAACGCACGGCGTCGAGCGCGCGGTGCCCTCACCGCTCGCGGGACACGCCGTAAACCCGTCCATGGGGGCTCGTTGGCGGCATCCATGCCGCCAACGGTCCCGCAATCGGCAAGGACACCGCACCAACAATTGGCTGGTGGTTTTGTTGAAGAGCGAGGACACCGCGTCGCGCGGTTCGATGCTCGCTTGTTGAAACCTGCGCGCACCAACCATCCCAACTGGTCCTTGCCCGCTCGCCGTCGCGGGACCTTTGGCGGCATGGATGCCGCCAAAGAGCTTACAAGGACGTACTTGCAGCGTGTCCCGCGATGGTGAGCGGGCAAGGACCCTGCAGCAACTCAAAGCTTCGACTACATGGTGCTCTCAACTGCCAGCCTAGCCGTGTACTGATAGCGACCCCAAAGCAGGCCGCGCCCGACTGGCACTACGCACTCGTTTTGTTGGTCGTCCTCAGCCCATCCCACCATTGACGCCAATCACTTGGCCATTGATGTAACCGGCCGGTTCCGAGCACAGAAAGGCGACCAGCGCGGCCACTTCATCGGGTTTGCCGACGCGGCCGGCCGGCACCAGTTGCTTGATCACCTCCGGCGCAAAACTGTCGCCGACCATGTCGCTTTCGATCACGCCCGGCGCGACCACATTCACTGCGATGCCGCGGCTGGCCATTTCGCGCGAGAGCGACTTGCTGGCGCCGTGCAACGCCGCCTTGGCGGCGGCGTAGTTGGTCTGCCCGCGGTTACCCAGCACGGCCGCCACCGACGACACGCTGACGATGCGGCCCCAACGCGTGCGCGCCATCGGCAGCAGCAACGGCTGGGTGACATTGAAAAAACCGTGCAGCGACACGTCGATGACGCGGTGCCACTGCTCGGCATTCATGCCTGCCATCGGCGCGTCGTCATGGATGCCCGCGTTGTTGACCACGATCTGGATCGGGCCAGCGTCCAGCAAGCTCTCCAGCGCCGCCGAACTTGCCTGCGCGTCGGCCACATCGAAGGCCACTGCCTGTGCGCTGCCGCCATCGGCCACGATCGCGGCAACCACCTCGTCCGCACGCGCCAGGTGGCGGTTGGCGTGCACGATGACATGCCGGCCCTGCGCAGCCAGGTGCCGGCAGATCGCACCGCCAAGATCGCCGCTGCCGCCGGTAACGAGTGCGCGTCTTGCAGCTGAGTTCATAAGCCACGAACCATATGAGCAGAGAAGGAGCGTTATCGTAGATCAAGCTGCCCGTTGAAGGACGGACTCTTGGTACTTCTCGCGTATTTGCCTGACCATGCCGCAAATCCGATCGCTGCCGCTTGAGCGCTTTCGAATCCGGCTGGTAGCTTTCGAACACGGGCGGCGATGAACGAAACGAGATGAATGCAGTGAACTTGGCGGGCCTTGGCAAGCAAGGCGAGGACGCGATGAATGCATGGCTGCAGCTCCATGGCTTCAGCTATGTGGCCATTTGCCAAGCGCCGGACACCTTCGCGCCGTTGTTCGGCACAGCGGTCAAACGGCCGGATTTCCTGCTGCTGCTGGAGTCGATCGGCTTGATCGCCATCGACGTCAAGAACCGCAACAGGTACAAGAAAACCTGTTACAGCCTGCCCTATGAGGATGAACTCAGACGCGCGGTGGCGTTTGAGCGGCTGTTCCGCATTCCGGTCTGGTACGCCTATTTCAATCGCGAAGACGCTGGCCAGTCCTTCCATTGGATCAGCGCCTTGAAGGCACTCGAAGTCGGCGAGATCAAGACGCCGCACGATGGCAGTGCGGAATTCCTGTCGATCGGTCTGGAGCATTTCGAGCATCTGCACAGCGGCAGTGACATCGCGCGGCTGTATGCGCACCGCCTGCCCGGCGTCGGCAATCTGAGCGCGCTCATCGCGGCGAAGACACCCGTCAATCCCTGAGCGCAGGCCTCAGGCGGCACCCAGCATCACGGTGGCGCGTCCTTCGGCAAGCAATTGCTCGCCATGGGTCAGGCGAAAACTGTATTGCTGGCTGTCGTCGCCCTGCATCAACACCTGCGCCTGGCAGTGGATCGCATCCGGCAAGGTGTCCAGATACACCACGTGCAATTCCACGCTACGCAGCGCGACCAGCATGCCCGGGCGTACCGGCATGCCGGATTGGCGACCCAGCAATCCGCCATGCACGGCCATGGCCTGCGCGCCGTACTCGCACAGATGCAGCGCGCGCAAACGCCCGTTGCACCGCAGCGGATGCGTATCGCTGCGGTGTGCGTGACTGCGCAGCACAATGCGCTGTGCATCCCACTCAATCACTTCTTCCCACAGGCACATGCTGCCCTGATGCGGAATCAGCGCAGCGATTGCGTCACGTCCCTGCATGCGGCTCTCCGTTCGCGGTGCGTTCCAGCGCCGGTTCGCGCGACACCAGCAAGGCCAGAATGAAATTGAACAACACGCCCAGCGCCACCGTGCTGCCGATGGCACGCAAGACCGGGATACTGGAAGCGGCCAACAGCGCAAACACCAGCAGTGTCATCAGGCTGCAGACGATCAACGCGTGCAGCGTGCGCAGCTGGTCGGCGTGATCGTCGCCGGCATGATCGAAGAACAGCGCGTAATCCAGGCCCAGACCGGCGGCCAGGATCAGCGCGATCAGATGGAACAGATTGAGCTCCACCCCGGTGCCGCGCAGGATCGCCAGGATCAGCACCGTGGTCAGCGCCATCGGTAGCAGCACCCGCACGATGCGGCGCGGGCTGCGCAATGCAATCGCCACGGTCACCGCCAGCAACAAGGCAGCCAGGACCAGCGCACCGAGCACGCGTCCGCGGTAGGCGGCCACCAGCGATTCGGAGGCGTCCTTCAGATCCAGCAATTGCGCCCCGCTGCCCTGCACGGCGGCCGCCAACACCGCCGGATCGCGCAGGCCGGTCAACGACACCAATGCGGTGCTGCGATCGCCACGGCCGAGCAGCAGGCCACCGACCGACGTGGCCAGCGGCGAGCCGCTCAGATCCTTCGGCAGCAGCGGTGCGGCGCGCTTGGCGGCGTCCAGATCCTGCAGGAACGGCGCAAACGCATCGCTGCGGAATGGCGTGGTGGCCACGGCGCGCTCGGTCAGCGCGCGCGCCTGGGCGGCATCGGGCAATGCGGCCTGTCGCGCACGCTGGGTCTTGGCACTGGGCAGATAGCGTGCCGCCATGTCGTAACCGAGCAACACACCATCGCGCACCAGCGCATCCAGACGCGGGCGCAACTGCTCGCTGGCCTGCAATGCCGCTTCATCGCTGGCTGCCGGCAGCGCCAGCACGTAACGCACATCCGGCGCGCCCAGCTCCTGACGCAGATGGGTGTCCTGCGCCAAGGCCTTGGGTGGCACCGGGGTCAGCTTCGACAGATCGTTCTGCCAGAATTGCCCGGGCGCGAACACGATCACCGCAATGCCGATCACGGCCATCACCGCCAGGCTGATGCGTGGCCGCGGCAGGCGCGCAATGCCACGCCACAGCACCGCCAGCAGGCGCGAGTCCGCGTAGTCGCGCGGGGCCGGGTCGATCAAGGCCGGCAACAGCCAGCGCGTGGTGACCGCGGCGGTGGCAAGGCCGGCGATGGTGAACACCGCCAACTGCCGCAGGCCGTCCACGCCGGAAAACAGGAAGGTCACATAGGCAATGCAGGTAGAGACCACGCCGGTGGCCAGTGTTGGCCACAGGTGCCGTGCGTTCTCGCGCGGATCCAGACCGGGGCGCTGATGACTGAACAGGTGGATCGGGTAATCCTGCACCACGCCGATCAGCGTGAAGCCGAATGCCACGGTGATGCCATGCACGCCGTCGAACAGCAGCGCCACCGCACCCAGGCCGGCCAGACCGGCGCTGGCCAGCGGCAACACGCCAAGCACCGGAATCTTCCAGCTGCGGTAGGCCACCAGCAGCAGCAACACCAGGCCCACCGTATCCAGCGTGCCGATCCACTGCGCCTCGCCCTGCGTGCGCGCGGTGATTTCCACGGCGAATGCGCCCGGCCCGGTCAGCGTCAGCCGGGTGGCAGTGCCCTTGCTGACCTTCGCGAACGCCGCTTGCACGGCGTCATAGGCCAGTTGCTGGCCGGTGGGGTCGAAGCCGGCCGCGCGGGTCTGCACGATCAACAGCGCCGACGTGCCGGCGCGATCGAACCACACGTCATTGCGCGTGCGCGGCATCGCTGCCGGCTGCAGGGTTTCGGCCAGATGCAGGATTTCCATCGTGGGGTCGCGCGGCAGCAACGGCTCCACCATGGCCGCCGCCGGCGAGCCCAGATCCTGCACGCGCGCCTGCAACGCCGCTTCCAGCGTCGGCGCGTCGAGCGGGGTCTTGTCGAAGCTGTCGCTGAGCAGATAGCGGTACGGCAGCAAGCGCTTGGGAATCGCCTCCAACCCGGCATTGCCGCCGTTGCTGACCAGTTCGAACAGCTCCGGCTGCGCGGACAGCGCCTGGTGCAGTTGCTGCGACTGCTCGGCCAAGGTGACCGGATCGTTGTTGGACAACGCCATCAGCAGCAACCGCGATCCAGGGCCTTCGCCGAGTTCTTCGATCAGCAGTTTTTGCGCCGGCGTGCGCGGGACGGGCATGAACTTGCGCAAGTCCCCAGTGACCTTGAGCGTCTCGCTCAACCAGAAGCCAGCCACTGCCAGCAGGGCCAGCCAAAACAGCGCCAGGCGGATGCGGCGGTTTGCGTTCAATTCAAGCGCCATGGCATGCATATCCTGCTGCAGCGGCCGAACGCCCGCCGGCCGCACGCGCGACATCGGTCGTTATTGGCAACGTGCGCGTTTCAGCTGCGAAGGGTGTGATGTGTTTAGAGACGACCGGCGCAACCATCCCGCGCGCGGTCACGCGCCCGAACCGTGGCAGAGCGCGGTCAGCGCGGCGGCATCGGTCACGCCGGCGGCCGCGCGCGCGGCACCGGCCAGCAGGGTGCGCTGCATGTCGCCCTTGGCGGGCACGCTTTCGATACACCGCAGTTCGTCGTTGCCTCCGTACAGGCGCAATTCGTGCACCTGCTTGGCCACGGCAGCATCCTTGGGCTGCAGCGTCAGCTGCCAGGCCTGCGGCTGGCCCTGCCCACTGACGCGATAGTGCTGCTCCAGCAGCGCGCGGTCGCCGGACAGCAACGCGCCGAAGCCGGACTTCAAACCGGCCAGCTCGGGCACGCGGCTCAACGAGAAACGGCGTGGCGATTTGCCTTCGCGTTCCAGCACGCCTTCGTCGCCGGTCAGCGTGGTGGTTTCGTGGTACGGCGCACTGACCTCGCGCACCAGGGTCTGCGCGTCCGGGCGACGGTAGTGTCCTTCCACGCGCAACGGCGTCTTCAGCAAGGCCGAGCCGCGCAATTCGACGAATTCGGTGCTGACCGGTGCGGGGCGCGCCAGGCGCTGCAGCACCTGCCCGACGTCCAGCGTCTCAGGCGGTGCGGCGCATAGCGGTGCGGCGCTGAACAGCAGTATCAGCATCCACGGCAGGGTGCGGCACATCGGCATGGTGGGTGTTCCAGAAATCGTAGAAGTTGAACCAGTTGTACGGCGCGTAGCAGGTGTAATGTTCCAGCCTGGCAGCGTAATCGCGCATGAGTACCGCAAGCACCGGGGCGCGCTGACGACGCGGCACGTCCAGGCCTTCGCTGAAGGTCTCGAACGCCAGCTCGTAGTGATTGCCGCCGTGATACAGGCCGAACGCCAGCACCACCGGCACCTTGAGCGCCGCGGCGATCAACCACGGCGAGGTCGGGAACATCGCATTGCGGCCCAGGAACATCGCCGGCAGCGCCGGGTCGCCTTCGCGCGGACGATCGATCAGCAGCGCCACCAGCGCACCGGCATCGGTGGCTTCCTTGATCGCCATGACGATCGAGGTCGCATCCATGCCGGCGTCGATGATGTTGGCGGCCAGCTGCGGGTTGAGCGCCCCCAGCAGGTCGGTCATGGCGCGGTTGTGCGCCTTGTCCAGCACCACCTTGACCTGCACGTCCGGGCGCTCGGTGGCCAGCACGCGCAGCGCATCGAAGCTGCCCAGGTGCGAGCCGAAGATCAGCACGCCGCGGCCGCGGTCCATTTGCGTGTGCAGTTGATCCAGGCCGGTGATGTCCACGCGGAAACGCTGCATCTGCCCGCACAGCATGTACACCCGGTCCAGGATGGTCGAGGCGAAGGTATGGATGTGCCGCGCCACATCGCGCAGCGTGGCCGGGCGGCCCAGCACCCGCGCCAGGTAGGCACGCGAGGCGGCGCGCTCGGGGCCACGCACCAGCAGGAAGTACAGCGTGATCGGATACAGCAGCGCACGCCCCACCGCACGTCCGGCGTGCCGTGCAATGCCGCGGATCAGCCACAACGCAAAGCGCCCGCCACCTTCCGGACGCTGTTTCCAGTGCTTGCTCATGCCGCCGCCTCGGCCACCAGTTCGCCGCTGACCAGCAACGCCTCGGCGCGCTGCACGCGGAAGCGCCAGCGCGGGCCATCGCCTTCCAGCGTGACCGACGCGGTCTGGCCGGGCAGCAAGGGCTGCACGAATTTCACCTGCGGCAGGCGCATGGCCGCGCGCGGACCATGCAGGGCTTCCACCGCCTGCAGCACATGGTCGAGCACGACTACGCCAGGCACCACGGGACGGCCCGGGAAATGTCCGGGCAGGCAGGGATGATCATGCGGCACAACGAAATCCATAAGCGCAGAACTCAGATCCTGGGTTGAAGCATTGCAGCCACGGCCTTGTGTGCCTGCTCGGTCAATTGTTGGCGATCAGGCGCATCCGGCCCGGTCACCGCGATCGGCGCACCGATCCGCACGCGGATGATGCCCGGCCTCACCCTGAACAGGCCATCGACCGGCAAGACCTTGCCGCAGCCATCCAGCGCCACCGGCACCACCTGCACGCCAGCATCGATAGCGGCCTGCAGTAGCCCGGCCTTGAATGGCAATAATGCGCCGGTACGGCTGCGGGTGCCTTCGGGAAACAGACACAACTGTTTGCCCTCGCGCAGCAATGCGGCCGCCTGGCGCCGCACCAACGCCCCTGCCCTGCGGCTGTCGCGGTCCAGAAACAGCATGCCGGCGGCGCGCGCATACCAGTTCACGAAGGGCACCTTGCGCATTTCTTCCTTGAGTAAAAAGCGCAGCGGCACCGGCAAGGCATGGAACATCGCGCAAATGTCGATGATCGACTGGTGGTTGCTCACGAACAGATAGTTCTTGGACCAATCCACCCGCTCGCGCCCTTCCACGATGACGGTGGCGCCCGCACCGCGGAACAGCACCGGCGCCCACATCCAGCTGCCCATGCGCAGCAGGCGGTCGGCATCGCGCGTGATCGCCAGCGATGCCAATGCGTAGACGATGCCGCCAGCGGTAAAGGCCAGCGTGAACGCCAATTGCAACAGGTTGAACACAGCCCACGCCAGGCGCGACGGCATCCTTGCCAACGGCATTTTTGTCTTGTCCCCGAAAATATGCACGTCCGTCGCTGCCCCAGGCCACGCACTCAGCGCAGCAGATCGCGCCAGAAATCCGGCCCAAGCCGCGCCATCTGACGCAAGAAGTCTGGCAGATTACGATAGGGGCGCTGTGGAAACCAGCGGCCACGCAATAGATATTCCCCAACGAAGAAGCCGCCAATCACCCCATAGGCGAGCAGGTTGGCGAACAACGAGGCGCGCGCGTCGCTGATCGGCAGCGGCGAGGCATGACCCAGCTGCGCGAGCACGCCGCTGGGCTCGGCGCACAGACCCAGCACCAGATTGGCCAGGGTCAGACCGCACAGCAGCACTGCCCAGGCCAGCGTGAGGCGGCGCGTATAGCGGCGTTGTTCGGGCGTGATCAGCATGCCGGCCTGGCCGTACAGGCCCTCGACGATGCGCGTGATCAGCGGCGTGCGTCCGGCCCGCAGGCTGCGCCCGAAAAACCAGGCCACCCAACCGGTAAATACCACCGGCGGCGCCGCCAGCACCAACATCGCATACGGCGAATGCCACAGCGCGCCCAGCCCGGCAAGCAGCAACAGCGCCAACGCCCAGGCCCAGGGCCGGCGCGCAACCATCGGTTCGATCAACACCATCAGCACCAGCAAACCACCGGCGATGACGGCCAATTCCGGGCGGTGACTGGCATTGGCCCAATGCGCCAACGGCGAATACGCCACCGCCAGCAGAACGCCCAGCCCCAGCACCCACGCGGGTGCGTCGGGGGATGGCGCAGTTGGCAGATCAGACGGTCTTGTTGGCTTGGACATGCGCCGACAGTGCGCGCAGCGACGCGAAGATGCGACGGTTTTCGTCGTTGTCAGAGCGCAGCTGGAAGCCGTAGCGCTTGCTGATCGCCAGCGCCAGTTCCAGGGCGTCGATCGAGTCCAGCCCCAGCCCGGTATTGAACAGCGGCGCCTCCGGATCGATGTCGGCGGGTTGGACGTCTTCCAGGTTCAGACTTTCGACCAGGAGTTCGGCCAGTTCACGTTCGGCAGCGGTTTGCGAGGACATCCAGGATTTCCACAGGTCAGGGTCGGGCAACAAGAGTGAGAACAAGCAGGAGCAGCGCGGACGAGCATCGGCATGCATGAGCGTCGCGCCGGGCCGTAGTGTACGTTGCCGCCGCTGCCAATCCGAGCATCTGCCGCGCGGCTGGCCGGTGCCTGCACGTGCTGCCGGTCGTTCTTCACATATGAATCGGCGGGCCGCAAGCTGGCCGGGCCGCCGGTCAGGCTATCATGACTGCATGACGCTCGCCCGCCGCAGGTTCGTTCCAGGATGACTTCCACCGCTGTTCGCCTTACCCCGACCGCCATGCCGGCAGCCGGGCCGGCTCCCGGACCGGAGTGTCCGGATGTTCTGATCGTCGGCGGCGGCCCGGCTGGCTGCACCGCGGCCATCGCACTTGCCGAGCTCGGTTGGTCCGTGACCCTGCTCGAGAAGGCGCAGCACCCGCGCTTTCATATCGGCGAGTCCTTGCTGCCGATGAACATGCCGATTCTTGAACGCCTCGGCGTGCTGCAAGACGTGCGCGCCATCGGCGTTCTGAAGCGTGGGGCGGATTTTCCCAACGACAGCGGCGGCTACAACACGTTCCGTTTCTCCCACGCGCTCGATGCCAAGGCCGATTTCGCCTTCCAGGTGCCACGTGCGCAATTCGACCACGTGCTGTTCCAGCGTGCGCGTGCGGTGGGCGTGGATGCACGCGAGCAGGTCTGCGTGGAGCAGGTCGCATTCGACGGCGAACAACCGGTGCTGCAGGCACGCACGGCAGACGGTGGCGTGCAGCAGTTCCGCCCGCGCTATCTGCTCGATGCCAGCGGCCGCGACACCTTTCTGGGCAGCCGCCTCAAGCTCAAACGCGCCAATGCAACGCATCAGTCGGCCGCGGTGTTCAGCCATTTCCGCGGCGTGACGCGACGCCCGGGCGAGGATGCCGGCAACATCAGCATCTACCGGCATGCGCACGGCTGGATGTGGCTGATTCCGCTGCCGGACGACATCATGAGCGTGGGCGCGGTCTGCTACCCGGAGTACATGAAGACCCGCAAGGGCGACAGCGAGGGCTTCTTGATGCGCACGCTGGCGCTCAATGCCGAGCTCAACGCGCGCATGCTCGGCGCCGAGCGCGTGGCGCCGGTGCATGCCACCGGCAATTACGCCTACGAATGCACGCGCATGGCCGGGCCGCGCTGGTTGATGCTGGGCGATGCCTACACTTTCGTCGACCCGATGTTTTCCTCTGGCGTGTTCCTGGCCATGCACAGCGCCGAACGTGGCGCGGCGATGGTGGATGCGGCACTACGCGCACCGCAGTCGGAGGCGAAACTGCAGCGTGCCCTGCAGCGCGAACTGACGCGCGGTGTGGATGAATTCAAGTGGTTCATCTACCGCTTCACTTCGCCCACCATGCGCGCCTTGTTCGCGCACCCGCAAAACACCTGGCAGGTGGAACAGGCGGTGGTGGCAATGCTGGCCGGCGATGTCTTCGACGCCCCCAAAGTCCGCATCCGCCTGCGCGCCTTTCGCGCCCTGTACGCACTCACCACCTTGTCGATGATGCCGCGCGCCTGGCAGTCGTGGCGCCATCGCCGGCGTCAGGCCAAGCTCGGCTTCGACGGCGACACATTGCAATGCGACACGCAACAACGAGACGCTCAATGACCGCTTCCCAGGCCCAGACCACGCACGCCGTGCGCCATCCCCGGCTGCAGGTCGACTATGTCGACCAGACCGACCCTGCCGTGCTGCTGACCGACCCGCAGGTGCTGGCCGTGTTCGGCTTCGGCGATGCGGCGCCGCGCCTGCACGACCCGCGTTATCTGCGCGTGCCGCTGCAGCCGTACCAGGCCAGCGTGCTGGAAGTCTGGCGCACCGATGCGCCGGTGAGCAGCGGCCGCGATGGCAACATCGCCTGGTCCAGCGATGGGCACCTGCAGTTCGGCGTGATCGAGATCGACGAGCAGGATGTCGATATCGAAGAAGCCGCTGCCAGGGCATATGCGGAAATCACCGCCTTCGTCAGCAACGGCCAGACGCCGCGGTTGCTGCGGATCTGGAATTACCTCGACGCCATCACCCTGGGCAGCGGCGATCGCGAACGTTACCGGCAGTTCTGCGTGGGCCGTGCACGCGGGTTGGGCGCATTCGACACCGCGCAGTTGCCGGCGGCCACCGCCGTGGGCCGTTGCGATGCCGAGCGCATCATCCAGATCTACTGGCTGGCCGCCACCAATGCCGGCACGCCGCTGGAAAACCCGCGCCAGGTCAGTGCCTACCATTACCCGCGCCAGTACGGCCCGCAGCCGCCCAGTTTCGCCCGTGCCATGCTGCCACCGGCCGGCAGCGACATGCCGCTGCTGCTGTCAGGCACCGCTGCGGTGGTGGGCCACGCCTCGATGCACACCGGCCAATTGCTGGCGCAGCTGGAAGAAACCTTCGCCAACTTCGACGCCCTGCTCGGCGCCGCGCGTCAGCATGCACCGGCGTTACCGGCGCAGTTCGGCGCCGGCACCCGCCTGAAAGTCTATGTGCGCGAGCGCGACGACCTGCCCCGGGTTGCGCAGGCACTGGATGCCCGCTTCGGCGATGCGGTCCCGCGCCTGCTGCTGCACGCCGTGATCTGCCGCGATGAGCTGGCGGTGGAGATCGATGGGGTGCATGGGTGATGCCACGTGCCGCGGAGGCCATCTGCGGCGATCGATCGAGCAGCGCCCACGGATGGCGCGATGCGGGCTGACCTGATGCGGGCATTCGTGCCGCGCATCCCTGACCCCGCATCGAAGGCGCCACACAGGTGCCGATGAACGCCGACAACACCACCGCGCAGATGACGACCAGCAAGGCGGCAACGCTCTGTGGCCTGCGTCGACCACGCCTGCCCGCGCGTTCTTCGCGCTGTGTCTGCGGCCATTCATCGCCACGCTGACTGCCGCGTCCATGACGCCTGCCGTTGCGCACACGCGGCAGGTCACGCTCAGCCGTTGAGCAATCCCAGCACCACATCGCGCGGCAGCTTGCCGGTTTCGTTGCGTGGCAGGGCGGCGACCTTGCGCAGGCGGCGCGGCAGGAAGACCGGGTCCACGCTGACGCGGAGCGCGGCCAGCACCTGGGCTTCGTCCAGGGTGGGGGCGACCACCAGCGCGGCGATGCGGCCGACCGCCTGGCCGGGGTCGGGCGCGAGCTGCACGATGGTCCCGTCGATGACGCCGGGAATGGCGAGCAAGCGCCGTGTCAGATCGGCCAGCGATGCGCGCTTTCCGGCGATTTCCAGCAGGTCGGCCTGGCGGCCGCGCACCTGGAAGCGGCCGTCGTCGGCCACGTCCATCATGTCGGCCAACAGCACCGGCGTGGCCAGATGCGGCGCATGCACCAGCGTGCCAGAGGCCTGCGTTTCCAGGCGCACGCCGGGCAGAGGCGTCCACGCCGCTTCCAGCGCCGTACGGCGCACGGCGAACACGCAGGTTTCGGTGGAGCCGAACATCTCGCGCACCTCACCGCCAAAACGCGCTTCGGCGGCAGCGGCGATCTCCGGCGCCAGCGGCGCGGTGGCCGACACGATGCCGGCCAGCGGCGGCAGCGCCACGCCGGATTCGACCAACGCACGCAGATGCACCGGTGTGGTCACCAAGACACGCGGCGCGGGAATATCGGCCAGTGCACGTGCCACGTCGTCCGGAAAGAACGGGCGCCCGGCGTGCACCGCCAGCGTGGTCACCATCGGCAGCAGCACCGACAACTCCATGCCGTACATGTGCTGCGGCGGCACGGTGGCGACCACGTGCGGGACGGCATCGGTGTGCGTCCACAGACTTTGCAGCGCAACCAGATCCTGGCGCGTGCTGGTCAAAAAACTGCCCCATGTCTTGGGATTGGGTTGCGGGCTGCCCGTGCTGCCGGAGGTGAAACCGATCGCCACCAGCGCATCGTCGGCCAGCTGCGGAATCGGGCCCTGGGCCTGCGGCAACTCGGCCGGCAGCTGCCAGTACCGCGGCGGCGCCAGCTCCAGCGTCAGGTCGCCCAGACAATACGTATCGACGTAACGCGCCTGCACTTCGCCCACGACTGCCGGCGCTCGCGAGGACGGCAGCAGCGAGACCTGCCCGCGCAGCGCACATGCATAGAACGCCACCATGAAACGATAGCGGTCCTCGCACAGATTCACCGCATGGCGGCCCGCGGGCAGCTGTTGCGCCAGGCCGTGCACGTGCGCGATGAAGGTCGCCAGATCGACCGACTGCCCCGCGCGCCAGGCCAGCGGCCGGTCGGGCGCACCAACAGCCATCGGATGGGAAATAGCGGGGGCAGGCAGGCTGGACATGGAAACCGACGGTCGCAAAAGCGCGCTAGCTTGGCCGCCACCTGCGCCGCTGGCAAGTCAGGGGTTTTCCTCTGCGACGCGCGAAGTGGATCGCCGCCAGGGTGTGGCATGCGGGTGGCCAGGCCAGTTGGTGTGAGACGCGCGCCTTGTGCGGCATGGCACATCATCGTCGCTGCACGCGGCAAGTCTTCACCAGTGCGTGGTTGCGCTGGGCAGTGCGATACGCCGACGGGCTGCAGGTGTGCAGGGCAGTCGTGCGGCGCCTCTGCGCAGGTGCGCTTCCATACGAGATTTTCGTTGCGTTCGTCGGCGCATGTGCCAGTTGAGCGCGTGGCGTTACCAGTCCAGTGCCGTGGCGTTGAAGGATTCATTTGCGCTGTCGTGTCGTGCAGCGCCGATGCCGCGCACCGCTCTCATCTGCGAGTGCATGCTTGCGCAGCGCAGGCCCATGGTCGCGCCCGCTCATTGCGCGCTTACAGGTGCTACCGGGCGCTGCATGCAGCCACGCACGCATGACCTGTGGCCCAAGCCTGCTGCGAAGGCGAACTGCTAGGCTTGCGCGCTCTCCTTTGCGTCCAGCCGTGTCCGATGCCTAGATTGTTGCCGTTGACCCTTCTGCTGCTGGCCACCACTGCGCATGCGCAGTCTGCCGCCCCGCTCACCATCGAACAGGCGATGGCCGACCCGGACTGGATCGGGCCGGCGGTGGACCAGGCCTGGTGGCAATGGGACGGCAAACAGGTGCAATACCTGCTCAAGCGCGATGGCAGCCCGGTGCGCGACACCTATCGCCAGGGCACCGGCGGCGGCACCGCCGAGCGTGTGGCCGATACCGCGCGCGCCGGCCTGGACGCGGCAAACCCCAGTTACGATGCCACCCGCCAGCGCATGCTGTTCGCACGTAACGGCGACATCTTCCTGCGCGATCTGCGCACAGGTGCGCTGACCCAGCTGACCCGCAGCAACGAGACCGAATCGCGTCCGCAGTTCGCCAGCGACGGCGGTGCGATCTGGCGCGCGGGCAACAATTGGTACCACTGGCGCGCCGACGGCGGCACTGCGCAGGTGGCGGTGGTCAAGGCCGAGCGCGACCCCAACGCCGCTCCCAAGGCCGATGTGCTGCGCGAGCAGCAACTGGCGACGCTGGCCACCTTGCGCCGCGACAAGGAGCAACGCGACGCGCTGCGCACGCAGGAAGACGCCTGGCGCCGCGCCGATGCCACGCGTGCGGCGGCGCCGGTGTATCTGGGCGATGAGGTGGAGATCGTCGACAGCGCGTTGTCGCCGGACGGCCGCCATCTGTTGGTGGTCACACAGGCCAAGAACGCCGACGAAGGTCAGGCCGGCAAGATGCCCAGATACGTGACCGAATCCGGTTACGAAGAATTCCAGGAAGTGCGCACCCGTGTCGGCCGCAACGCCCCGGCAGCGCATGCGCTGTGGCTGGTGGATGTTGGCGCGGGCACGGCCAGATCGCTGTCGTTCGACCCACTCCCCGGCATCGCCACCGACCCGCTGGCGGCCTTGCGCAAGGCCGCCAAGCGCGACCCCCTGAAGGGCAACCGCGCGGTGCGCGTGGAAAGCGATGGCGACGGCAGCGGGCCGGCCGTGCACTGGAGCGATGACGGCCGCAACGTGGCGGTAGAAATTCGCGCGGTGGACAACAAGGACCGCTGGATCGCCAGCGTGGACCTGGACAACGCCAGGCTGCAGCCGCGTCACCGTTTGAGCGATAGCGCGTGGATCAACTGGGACTTCAACGATTTCGGCTGGCTGCCCGACAACCGTACGCTGTGGCTGCTGTCGGAAGAATCCGGCTATTCGCAGCTGTACACCGTGGAAGGCAACGGCAAACCGCGCCAACGCACGCGCGGCAAGTGGGAAGTGTCGATGCCGGTGCCCAGCGCCGACGGCGGCGGCATGTTCTTCCTGTGCAACCAGAAATGGCCGGGCGATTACGAAGTCTGCAAGCTCGATCTGCGCAACGATCAGCTCACCGAGATCACGGCGTTGAACGGTGTGGAAGGTTTCAGCCTCTCGCCCAACGGGCAGCAGTTGCTGGTGCGTTACTCCGGCAGCTATCTGCCGACCCAACTGGCCGTGGTACCGGCCACAGGCGGTCAGGCCACCGTGCTCACCGACACCCGCACGGCAGCCTTCAAGGCGCAGCCGTGGATTGCGCCGCAGTACGTGCAAATCCCGTCCAAACACGGTGCCGGCACGGTCTGGGGCAAGTATTACGGCCCCAAGACGCCCGAGCCGGGCAAGCAGTATCCGATCGTGATGTTCGTGCACGGCGCCGGGTATCTGCAGAACGTCTCCGAACGCTACACCCCGTATTTCCGCGAGCAGATGTTCCACAACCTGCTGGTGCAGCAGGGCTACATCGTGCTGGACCTGGACTATCGCGCCTCCGAAGGCTACGGCCGCGATTGGCGCACGGCGATCTATCGCAACATGGGCCACCCCGAGCTGGAAGATTATCTGGATGGCCTGGACTGGCTGGTCGCCACCAAGCAGGGTGATCGCACACGCGCCGGCATCTACGGCGGCTCGTACGGCGGCTTCATGACCTACATGGCGCTGTTCCGCAGCCCTGGCACGTTCAAGGCCGGGGCGGCGCTGCGCCCGGTCGGCGACTGGATGCAGTACAACCACGAGTACACCTCCAACATCCTCAACACGCCCGAGCTCGATCCGGAGGCCTACAAGATCTCCTCGCCGATCAATTACGCCGAGGGCTTGCGCGACCACCTGCTGATCGCCCACGGCATGATCGACGACAACGTGTTCTTCAAGGATTCGGTGGACATGACGCAGAAGTTGATCGAGCTGCACAAGGACAACTGGCAGGTGGCGCCGTACCCGCTGGAGCGCCACGGCTTTACGCGCGCCGATTCGTGGCTGGACGAGTACAAGCGCATCCTCGAGCTGTTCAATGAGCAGGTGAAGCCTTAGAGCATGCCAGGTACTTCGAGGTGAGGGCGAAGCGTCCTGTGGCGCGTCGAGACAGGGCGTGCGCCTTGCCCACGGGTCGGCCGCCAGCGGCACGGGGCGGGCGCCGCGCGTCCTGCACGCAGATGCCGGGGTCAGGCCATCTCGCAGTCACGATGCGCCCTGACCAACCGCGCAGAACGTAGCCGATCCGGCCAACTGCAGCGACGACGCTGCGATCAGGATCAACGACGCGGCACGTGCGCGGGCAAACCAACACCGGCGTCTGGGTTGCTTCCCGCTCACCTGTTGCTACGCCAGTGGCTCTAAGCTTGGCGCTGGACCGGTAACGCGCCATCGCTGCACGCGTGCTGCTGCACCGGTCCGCCGCATGACCGGTGCGCCGCCGGCATGACGGCGCTTCCACTCACCACGGGCGCAGGGAAGGGAGACGCGATGGGCCTGTGGGACCGTTTGTTTGGACGCAAGAGCACTGCGGCAAACACGCCGCGCACGGCACCGACGGCTGCGCCTGTCGCTGCCGCAGACGTGTCGGAGGCGGTGGCCGAGATCGATCCCGCACTGCAACCGGCGCTGAGCGCGTTTCAGCGCGGCGACCATGTGGCTGCCTACAACGCTGCGCAGACGCAGCGCCACCTTGGTGCCGATGCGCAGCGCCTGTGCGCGCTGTCGTTGAGCGCGCTGGACCGCTATCGCGAGGCCTACCCGTACTGGCTGGCGCTGTATGCGCTGGAGCCCACGGCACACAACGCACTGCAGCTGGCAACCACCTCGGTGATGTGCAACGAGATCGCCCAGGGCGAGCAGTGGTTGCTGACCTTCGACGATCTCAATGCACAGGAGCGGTCCACCTCGCCGGCGACCGCGCGTACCAGCTTCCTCACCGCGCTCACCCGCGCCGGCCACGGGGCGCACGCGCTGCCGCACCTGGAATGGCTGCGCGAGGCATATGCTGGCATGTCCATTACCGACAGCCATTTCCTGTACGTGCGCGGGCTGCCGTTTCTCGAAGCATTTCTTGAGCGCAGCACGCCGCTGTTGCGCCAATGCCTGCCAGCCGACGCAGTGCCCGAGTGGTACGCGCGCCTGCAACCTGCGCTGGATCCGCCCGGGCAGGCGATGGTGGCTGCCCACATCGCATCACTACGATGAGCGCCGTCCGGCCAGCATCGGCGCGCCAGCGCGGTGGCTTCGTCACTCCGCTGGCTGGGGTTTCCCTGTTGCTGGGGGCGGTCAGCGTGCTGGCCAATCTGATGCAGATCGCAATGATCGCACTGGCGCCAGGTGCGGCATCGCTAGGGCTGCCCCAAGGCATCACCCTGCCCCCCTCCTGGCAATGGCTGATCGATCACGCGCTGTCGTTATCGGTCGCCGGCGTGGTGCTCTCGGCTGCGTTCTGCTGGTTGAGTTGGGCGCTGCTGCAGCGGCGCGAGTGGGCAAGGCGTGGCTTCGTGGCGGTGTTGCTGGTGACCGGGCTGCTCAATTTCGGCGGACTGGCGTTGATCGGGCCCTTGTTCGACGGCGTGCAGACGCTGCTGCCCGCCGATGTGCTGCAAAGCCCGGAGTGGCCGCAGATGCAGGCACGTTTGCAGGCCACCCAGCAAATGGCACTGGTCCTCACCGGCCTGGGTGCGCTGGCGATCGGCTGCGTCCACGCAGCATTGGCATGGCGGCTATGCACGCCCGCTGTCCGCGCGGAGTTTTCGCAAGCTGAGCGACCTGATAGCCGGTAAGGACGTTGCAGCCTGCAGCAGTTCAGCTGCCTTGCAACGAAATACGCCTCGCTCGCCAGTTGCGCATCGAAAACTGAGAGCTTGCGTGTGCGGTTGCCTGGCTATCTTCAATCCCAGCTCGAATGCACGGCGCCCGCATCGCTCGCGGCACACGCCGTGAACCCATCCTTGCGGCAAGGACACTGCACCACACGTTGGTCGGCAGTTTATGAAGTAGCTCCTGATACGGAAACGGCGCTGTAGAACAAGCGAGTCTCGCCCCTCGGTTGCGCTGGCGTACGACCATCTCGACTGGTCATTGCCCAGCGGTGATCACTGCGCCGTCATCCCGCATCGCACTGCGACAAACGGGCGCGCTTGCGCGGGATGCACCGCGCGGAGCGCACGGCTTAGAATTGGGACATGAACGAATTCGACCGTGTACGCGATTATCTGACCGACCTGCAGGACCGCATCTGCGCCGCTGTGGAAGCTGCCGACGGTAAGGCACGCTTCGCCGAGGACCTTTGGAAGCGCGAGGAAGGCGGCGGTGGCCGTACCCGCATCCTGCGCGACGGCGCGGTGTTCGAGCAGGCCGGCATCGGTTTTTCGGATGTGTCCGGTACGCGCCTGCCGCCGTCGGCCAGTGCGCACCGGCCCGAGCTTGCCGGTGCGACCTGGCGTGCATGCGGCGTCTCGTTGGTGTTTCATCCGCACAACCCGTATATCCCGACCACGCACATGAACGTGCGCTACTTCCGCGCCGAGCGCGATGGCGAGACGGTGGCCGCCTGGTTTGGCGGTGGCTTCGACCTGACTCCGTTCTATCCCTTCGATGAGGATGTGCAGCACTGGCACCGCGTTGCACAGGCGCTGTGCGAGCCGTTCGGCCAAGAGCGCTATGCCACGCACAAGCGTTGGTGCGACGAATACTTTTTCCTGCGCCACCGCAATGAAACGCGTGGCGTGGGCGGGCTGTTCTTCGACGATCTGGGTCAGGATTTCGAGCGCGACTTCGCCTACCAGCGCGCAGTGGGCGATGGCTTTCTGGATGCGTACATACCAATCGTGCAGCGGCGCAAGGACACACCCTACGGCGAGCGCGAACGCGAGTTTCAGCTGTACCGTCGTGGGCGCTACGTGGAATTCAATCTGGTCTACGACCGCGGCACCCTCTTTGGATTGCAGAGCGGTGGGCGCGCCGAGAGCATCCTGATGAGTTTGCCGCCGCGGGTGCGTTGGGAGTACGGCTTCACGCCGGAGCCGGGCAGCGCCGAAGCGCGGCTGGCCGATTACCTGATTCCACGCGACTGGCTGGGTTGATCGAAACGCCGCCGTAAGGCGTGGCGTGTTGGCGGACGTCCACGCAGGCGGTGGCATTGGCGGGCACGTTACAGCGGGTCGCGAGCAAGCGCGTTGCCTGCTGACGGCTCGATCCACTGTGCATCACCGGTGCGCCACGCTGCCTGGAGACAGAGGCCGCACAGGCGCGGATCGCATGACTGCGACGGCGCCCTGGTCCTTGGCAGAATGAAACTCGCCCACCAGCGCCGGTAGCGGTAGCGTGCATGGCAAACACGCGCAAACGCGACAACCGTAAATCGATAGATGAATACGCGCGCGGCCGGCCTATAAACTGAATGAGCAGCATGGCCTCGTACCGCCGTCGCAGCATGCCCTCTGCATCGCCGCACCCGAACGATTGAGCGGGCATTTACGCTGCAACGCGGCATACATTTGAGCGTGGCGCCAAGCGAATGCGTTGCCTGCGCGAGGTCTTGGTCTGACGTCGCTACACGCCACGCGCCTGCGCATACCGGAGGCACCTGCAGCATCGCTGTTAACGCTGCAGCGCTTGCGCATAGTGGAAGGACACAAATAAAAAGCCCCGCAGACCAGGGGGAGGTCGGCGGGGCCAGGGAACGGAAACTTGGGGAGGAGTTTCCGCTCCGAGATCTGCTCCAGGGGATGGGAGAGATCTACCGACAGGCGTTGCGCCCGTCGAGGGATATAACAACATTTTCTACATTGATGGATCGTGAAGATAACTGTTAAAAAAATGTAGAATTTAGGGGGTATTCATTCCATTAACTCAGCTGAATTCACATTATGTTTGGAACGGATTATTGCTGATCTGCGTATTCAGCATATCGCAGCCATTCACCGCATCAATGCGCTTGGTCCCAGTTATCGCCAACGCCCGAATCCACCACCAACGGCACGCGTAATTCGGCTGCGCCCGCCATGCGCGTGGTGACCTCGCTCAGTAGCGTATCGACGAAATTAATATCGGCTTCGAACACCAGTTCGTCGTGCACCTGCAAGATCATCTTCGCGCGTTGCGCGTGGTCGGCGATCCAGCCGTCCACGTTGACCATGGCGCGCTTGATGATATCTGCGGCGGTGCCCTGCATCGGCGCGTTGATGGCGGCGCGCTCGGCACCGGCACGCTGGCCCTGGCTGCCGGCATTGATGAAGTCCAGATACAGCCGGCGCCCGAACACCGTTTCCACGTAGCCCTTGTCGCGCGCCTGCTGGCGGGTGGTTTCCATGAAGTCGCGCACGCCCGGGTAACGGCTGAAGTACAGCGCGATGTAGTCCTGCGCCTCGCCGCGGCCGATACCGAGCTGACGGGCCAGGCCGAAGGCGCTCATGCCGTACATCAGGCCGAAGTTGATGGCCTTGGCGGCGCGGCGCTCATCGCCGCTGACGGTGTCGATGGTGCGGCCGAACACTTCGGCGGCGGTGGCGCGGTGGACGTCGGCGCCGGATTCGAACGCGCCCACCAGTCCGGGGTCGCCGGACAGGTGCGCCATGATGCGCAGCTCGATCTGCGAATAGTCGCAGGCGATCAGCTTGCGTCCGGCCGGGGCGACGAACGCGCGGCGGATGCGACGACCGTCTTCGGTGCGGATCGGGATGTTCTGCAGGTTCGGATCGGACGAGGACAGCCGCCCGGTGGCGGCGCCGGCCTGGTGGTAGCTGGTGTGCACGCGCCCGGACTGCGGGTGGATCATCTCCGGCAGCTTGTCGGTGTAGGTGCTGCGCAGCTTGGCCAGGCCACGGTATTCCAGGATGACCCGCGGCAGCTCGTGCTGGTCGGCGATGGCTTCCAGTGCTTCTTCGTTGGTCGAGGGCTGGCCCTTGGGCGTCTTGACCACGGCGGGGAGCTTGAGTTCGTCGAACAGCAAGGCCTGCAGCTGCTTGGGCGAATCCAGGTTGAAGCTGCGCCCGGCCAGCTCGGTGGCTTTCTGCTGGGCAGCGAGCATGCGCTTGGACAGGTCCGCACTCTGGCGGCGCAGTTCGGCCGCATCCACGCACACACCGTTGGCTTCGATGCGGGCCAGCACGTCCACCAGCGGCATTTCGATGTCGCGGTAGACGCGCTCCAGGTCCGGTTCGCTGGCCAGCCGGGGGCCGAGCACGCGATGCAGGCGCAAGGTGATGTCGGCGTCCTCGGCGGCGTAGCGGGTGGCGTCTTCCAGGCTGATCTGGGCGAACGGGATCTGCTTGGCGCCCTTGCCGCAGACGTCTTCGTACTTGACGGTGTCGTAGCCGAGATAGCGCTTGGCCAGGCTGTCCATGTCGTGGCGGGCACTGCCGGAATTGAGCACGAAGCTCTCCAGCAGGGTGTCGTCGGCATAGCCGGCCAGCGCCACGCCATGCCGGCGCATCACGTGCAGGTCGTACTTGCCGTGCTGGCCGAGCTTGCGCACGGCCGGGTCGGTGAGCAGTGGCGCCAGTTGCGCCAACGCCTGGGTGCGGTCGAGTTGAACCGGCGCACCGGGGAAGTGATGGCCGAACGGCAGGTACGCCGCCTGGCCGGGCTCGGCCGCCACGCTCAGGCCGATCAAATCGGCCTGCAGCGGGTCCAGGCTGTCGGTTTCGGTATCGAAGGCGAACTGCCCGGCGGCACGCAGCCGCGCGATCCAGCTGTCGAGCTGCTCCTTGGTCAGGATGGTCTCGTACTGGCCGGGCGCCGACAGCGACGGATCGAGATCCACCGCGGCGTGGACGGGGCCGGAGACGAAGCCGGTGCCGCGCGCGCGGCCCGGCTCGGTGCGCGCAGTGGCAGCAGCAGCGCCCAGCGCCACCGGCTCGGCCAGCAGGCCCGCCTGCGCGGCCGCACCACCGAGTTCGCGCAGCGCCTGGGTGAAGCCGTAGCGGGCGTACAGCACCGCCAGCGCCTCGGCGTTGGGCTCGCGCAGGTCCAGCGCGCGCGGGCCGCTGGCCAGGGTGACATCGGTCTTGATGGTGACCAGCTCACGGTTGAGCGGCAGGCGTGGCAATGCGGCGCGCAGGTTGTCGCCGATCTTGCCCTTGATCTTGTCGGCGTTGGCGATGACGCCATCGAGCGAGTCGTATTCGGCCAGCCATTTGGCGGCGGTCTTGGGGCCGCACTTTTCCACGCCGGGCACGTTGTCGACGGTGTCGCCCATCAACGCCAGCAGGTCGACGATCTGATCGGGCCGCACACCGAACTTGGCGATCACCGCCGCGTCCGAATCCATGCGGCTGCCGCTCATGGTGTTGACCAGTTCGATGCCCGGACGCACCAGCTGGGCGAAGTCCTTGTCGCCGGTGGAGATGGTAACGCTCAACCCATCGGCGGCGCCCTGCAGCGCCAGCGTGCCGATCACATCGTCCGCTTCCACGCCGTCGATGCGCAGGATGTCGATGCCCAGCGCATGCACGATGTCGCACATCGGCTGCACCTGCGCGCGCAGGTCGTCGGGCATCGACGGTCGGTTGGCCTTGTAGTCGGCATACAAGTCATCACGGAACGTTTTACCGGGCGCATCCACCACGAAGGCGATGTAGGCCGGGCGCTCCTTCAAGGTGGCGCGCAACATGTTGACCACGCCGAACAACGCACCGGTGGGCTCGCCCTGGGCATTGGTCAGCGGCGGAAGTGCGTGGAACGCGCGATACAGGTAACTGGACCCGTCGATCAGGACTAATCTGCTCATGGCCCGATTCTACGCTGCACGCCCAGGGCACACCGCGCCAGCGCATACTGGCTGGCGATCAACACGGATAACGACAATGAACAAAGCACGTCTTTTGCTGCTGCCGTTACTGCTGCTCGGCGGCTGTGCCACCGGCGGCGGCGACCGCGCCGGTGGCGATATCCCGGCTGGCGCCGATGTCACCAGCAAGACCATGGGCAACGGCGACAAGGTCGACGAATACCGCGTCAACGGTCAGTTGGAGATGGTGCGGGTGACGCCGGCGCGCGGGGCGCCCTACTTCCTGTACGACCGCGACCATGACGGGCATACCGACGCGGAAAAGGACAAGGTCAACAAGGTGTATTGGCAGCTCTATAGCTGGTGATTGGGGGTTGGGATGCGGGATTCGTGGGGCATGCGTCGGGCATTGAAACGCCCGGTGGCGTTGCGTTTTGATCTGCGCTTCGTTGCCTTGGCCGAATTGCCGCCGTGCCTGGAGATGTCCCCTTGCGCACAGCGCGCCGCACACCCGCGTGGTGCGCTTGCGGTAGCGCTGACGATGGGCTGCCGGCATGCAGCCGTGCCCAGCGCTCTTTCACACGATTGGGCGCTACTCAACCGTGTTCACGATTGCTGGGCGCACCGCTCAGGTGCCCTGCCTGTCCAGCGCAACCGCTGCTCGGCGTTCCCTGCCCGGCGGGACACCAGGTGCTCGGGTTTCTTGCCTGGCAATGCGGCTCAGGTTTCTTCCAGCGGGCCGGTGACGCGTTGCAGTTCGTCGATGCCGGCCGGGGCCAGCTCCTTCATCAGCGCCAGGAAATCGCAGCCGACCAGGCGTTGGGCGCGGCGCAGCAGCATCGGCACCGGGCTGGATGGTTCGTGCCGGGCGTAATAGGCGCAGATCTCTTCCAGCCGCCGCTTCACATCCTCGGGGCCGGCGATCTCGTCGTTGCGGCGGGTGGCACTGGTTGCCGTGGCGGCGGCGTGGCCCTCGCCGGCAGCCTGCTCACCGTCTTCAGTGACCGCAAGGACGCCCTGCCGCGCTTGCCAATGCGGCAGTACGAAGCGCTCCAGATCGCGCAGGTCGGTCAGCAGCGGCCGCAGGTCCGGCGCAGCGGTGCCGACGCGCTCGCTCAGCAGCGCATCGATCGCGCGCGCCTGCCGCAGCGCCTCGGCAATGGCCTGGGCGGAGGTGGCCAGCGTTTCCGGCGCGCAGTCCTGGCAGCAGGCTTCGATTTCGGCCAGGCTGGGGCCGCTCTGGCCGTCGGGCAGCTTGATGCTGCCGTTGGCCACGCGCAGATCGCGCAGGCTGAAGCGGCCCAGCCGCGGCGACTGCACGAACGCGGTGGTGCGCAGCGCACCGAGCAGGCCCATCGGGTCGCTGAGGCCGACCAGCGCATTGATGCGCGAGGTGGGGTCGTTGTCGTCGTCGGCATCCAGCTGCGGATGCACGCTGTCCCAATGACGCTCGAGCAGGCCGTGGATCAACGCCAGCGCATCGGCCCAGCCCGGCAGGCCGCGCAGGCGCAGCCAGGCGGCGCCGAGCTTGCCGGCCACGCGCAGGTCGCGGCTGCGCCGGCTCAGTTCCAGCGCCAGCGCCTGCACCTTGTCCCAGTCCGGTTCTTCGGCGGCGATGACGCTCTCGCCCAGCGAGCGCTCGGCGCGGACCGCCGATTCACGCTCCAGGCGCAGGAACTCCGGGTCGTATTCCAGATCCGGTCCGGCCGGGGCATCGTCGCCGAGCGGCGCCAGCAGGGTCTCCAGGGAACTGTCGTCTTGCATGGCACGGCCTCCATCGGGGAAGCCGCCGCGGTGAGCGGCGGCAGGCAGGTCACTCGGGATTGCAGACGGCATCCGGGTCGCCGACATCGCAGGCCGGCTGCTGGTCGTCGGGCAACCGCAGGCCGGGGCGGACCAGGCCGAAGGCGCGGTACGGGGTACCGCTGGCCGACAGGTCCACGAAGGCCACGGTGCGGCTGGCCGAACTCTGCGCACGGCCGGCAAACGCCGAGGCCGGCACATTGAAGCCGGAGCCGCCGGCCAGATCGAGCAGGCTGCCGTCGACCGTCGTGGCGTTGAAATAGGCCGGCGGCGCGCCGATCGCCGCCACGGTCTGGGTGCCGGTGCCGATCACATAGATCGGGTTCTGCTGCGTACCGATCTGGCCGGTGGCGGCGAAGGTGCCGGTGCCGTTGCGCAGCGGCGCACGGCCGTCCTGGAACAGATTGCCGCGGACCGACAGGAACATCGCGCTGTTGCCGGCATCCACGCTGTAGCTGCTGCCATTAGCCAGCACCAGCAGCAGATCGCCGCCATTGGTGAAGCTGAACCCATTGCTGGCGACGAAGTCGCCCAGGCGTACGACACGGTTGTCGACGAAGCCGGCCGCATCGCCCAGCACCACCGCGCCGCCTGCGCTACCGCTGAGCAGGCCGGCGGTGATCGAACTGCCGGCGCGCTGGCGGATGCCGGCAGCGGCCTGCAACCAGCTGGTGGCGCCGCTCAGCTGGCCGCTCAGGTGCAGCTCGCCGCCGCTGCGCAGGCGCAGCGAGGGGCCGCCGTCGACGCGGCCGCTGACCAGCAGCGAGCGATTGCTGACCAGATCCAGGCCTTGCGCGCTGAAGTTGCCGAGCGCGTCGATGGCGTTGCCGCTGCCGGTGAGCGTGACCGCCCCGGCGGCATTGCCGCCGAGCTGACCGGCGCGCAGGTTGCCGGCGTTCTGGGTGATCGCCCCGCCGCTGCTCAAGGCCACGCTGGCGCCTTCAACGTCGTGACCGAGTACCACGCCGGTGCCGCCGCGCAGGGCGATGGCGTTGGCACTGAGCGCGCCAGCGGTGGTGAGCTGGCCACCGGCCTGCAGACGCAGGGCATCGCTGGCTTGCGCAGTCGCCGCCAGGTCGTTGCGATCGACGATGGCAATGCTGCTGCCGCGCGCCTGCACCGTGCCCTGGAAATCGTTACCGGCCGCATCCAGCACGATCGCACCGGTGCCGGCATCGAGCACGCTGCTGCCCGCCACGGTCAGCGCACCTTGCTGGGTAATGCCGGCAGCGGTGGCCGCAGGCACGGCAATCGCCTGGGCAACGATCCTGTTGGCCTGGGCCGTTGCTGCACTCCCGCTGCGTGCCACCAGCGCACCGCCGACGCGCCCCTGGCCCAGATCCAGGCCGGCGCCGCTGGCGACATCCAGTGCATCGACCTCCAGATTGCCCAAGACCAGCGCATTGCGATCGCGCACGCTGGCCGCGCCGCCGCTCAGGCTCACCGCCGCCTGGAAATCGTTGTCGGCATCGGTCAATGCAATGGCAGCGCCACTGCTGTTGATGCGGGTAATGCCAGTGACGGTCAACGCGCCGCTCTGGGTGACGGCGCCGCCATTGCTGGCCGCATCCAGATCGCCATCGACCAGGCCAACGCCCAGATTCAGCGCGCCGCTGTTACGGACCTGCAGGTCGCCGGTGTTGAGCGTGCCCAGGGTCAAGGCATTGGCATCGCGCACGCTGCTGGCCCCGCCGCTCAGGGTGAGCAGGCCCTGGAAGTCGTTACCCGCCGCCTCCAGGGTGATGGCGCCGCTGCCGGCATCGACCGTGGTGTCGCCTGCGACGAGCAACGCGCCACCGGTCTGGGTGATGGCGGCATTGGTGCTGTTCAAGCGCAGCGCGTTGCCTGCCGTGAGCGTGTTGCTCAGCGCGATGCCATTGGCGCCGGTCAGTTGCACCGTGCCACCGCGCAAGGCGCCCGCAGAGCGCAAGGTACCGCCGTTGGCTGTCAGCGTCAGCGCGCCGGTGCCGGTGTCGATCTGGCTGGCCGGCAGGTTCAAGTCACCGCCGGCGACCAGCGAGATCGCCGCGTTGGCACCGCTGCGCACCGCAGCGATGCTGAGGTCGTTGCGATCCTGCACGGCGATGGCATTGCCGGTGAGCGCAACCGCGCCGACGAAGTCGTTGTTGGCATCGGTCAAGGCGATGTCGCCGCTGCCGGCATTCAAGCTGGATGCACCGCCGACCGACAAACCGCCGCTCTGGGTGATCGCTGCATTGCCGCTGGTGCCGTTCAACGCGCCACGCACCACGCCGTTACCTAGATTCAATGCGCCACTGCTGTTGGCGGTGAGTGCATTGGTGGACAGCGTGCCGAAACTGAGCGCGTTGCCGGCGATCTGCACATCGCCTGCCGTGAGATTGACCACGCCGTTGAAGGTGTTGCCCGCGGTATTGAGCGTGACGTTGCCACTGCCTGCATTGACGGTGGTGGTGGTGCCAACGTTGAGTGCCGCGGCGGTCTGCGTGATCGCGGTGTTGTTGCTGCTCAGCGACAGCGCGTCTGTGGTGGTGATGGTGTGGCCGATGGTGAGACCGTCGCGCGCGGACAGGGTGACGTTGCGGCCGCGCAAGTCGCCGCCGGTGCTCATGCTGCCGCCATTGGCGATCAGGGCAAGATCGGCGGTGCCGGTGTCCAGGTTCTGCGCGGAGAGGTTCAGTGCGCCGCCGGCGGTCAACGCGATGGTGCCGTTGGCACCGGCGTTCAAGGCATTGATGGTGAGGTCGCCGCTATCGGCCACCGTGATGCCGGTGCCGGTGAGACTGATGCCGGCGCCAAAGCGGTTGCTGCCGTTGTTGAGCGCGATGCTGGCGCTACCGGCATCGACGGTGCTGGTGCCCACCACGTCGAGTGCGCCGGCGTTCTGCACGATGGCGGCGTTGGTGCTGCGCAGGGCGAGCGTGTTGGCGGTGACGGTGTGGCCCAGGGTCAGGCCGTCGCGTCCGAACAGCGTCACGTTGTTGCCACCCAGGGCTGCGGCCGTGCTCAGTGCGCCGCCGTTCGATGCCAGGGTCAGGTTGCTGTTGCCGACCGCGATAGCCTGCGACGGCAGGCTCAAGGTACCGCCGGCGGTCACTGCAACACTGCCGTTGCCGGTGCTGGTCAATGCGGCAAGACTGAGGTTGTCGCTGTCGGTCACGCCAATACCGTTGCCGGTCAGGCTGACGCTGTTGAAGTGATTGCCGGCTTGCAGCAACGAGATCGCACCGGTGCCCGCATCGACCGTGGTGGCGCCGCTGACCAGCAGTGCGCCGCCGCTTTGCGTGATGGCGGCATTGCTGCTGGCAAGCGACAACGTGCGCGCGGTGATGTTGATGTTCTGGCCCAAGGCCAAGCCGCTGTTGGCGCGCAGGCTCACTTCATCGCCAAGCAGTGCGGCAGACAGGCTCAGGCTGTTGGCGATCAGGTTGATGTCTCCGCTGCCGTTGTTCAACGTCGTGCCTGGCAGGATCAGGTTGCCGCCGGCGGTCAGCGCGATCGTGCCGCCGTTGTTGCTGGTCAGCGAAGAGAGCGTGAGATCGTTGCTGTCGCGCACCGCGATGCCGGCGCCGGTCAGGCTCATGCTGCCCTGGAAGTCGTTGCTGCCGTCGATCAGCGCGATGGCGCCGCTGCCGGCATTGAGGGTGGTGGCGGCATCGACGATCAGTCCGCCGGCCTGGCCGATGGCGCCATTGCCGCTGCTCGCAGCAAGGGTGCCGGCAACGCGGCCGCTTCCCAGGTTCAATGCGCCGTTGCTGGTGGCGGTGAGGTTGGCGGTGTTCAGCGTGCCCAGCGTCAACGTGCTGCTGTCGCGGATCGACACCTCGTTGCCGGTCAGGCTCACTGCACCGCCGAAGTGATTGCCGGCACTGCCCAACGCGATCGCGCCGGAGCCGGTGTTGAAGCTGGAGGTCGAACCGATGCGCAAGGCGCCTGCGGTCTGGTTGATCGCGCTGTTGCTGGTGGACACCACCAAGGTGCTGCTGTCGATGCTGGTCGCCAACGTCAGTGCGTTGGCGCTGAACAGCGAGACCGCATTGCCGGCGAGATCGCCGCCCAATGTCAGCGTGCCGTTTTCTGCGCGCAGCGTCAGGTCATCGCTGCTGGTCAATCCGCTGCCGGGCAGCGTGAGCGAGTTGCGTGCGGTGAGCGCGATGGTGCCGGCTCCACCGTTGTTGAGCGAGACCACGCTGAGATCGTTCCCATCGACCACCGCGATATTGCGGCCGGTCAGTGCAAGGCCGTTCCTGAAGTCGTTATCGCGTGCGAGCGAAATGGCGCCGTTGCCGGCATCGACGGTGGCAAGGCCGCCGACGTCGAGCACCCCTGCATTCTGGAAGATCGCGTTGGTGGTGGCAGTCAGGCCCAGGCTGCCACTGGCGGTGACGTTGTGATTGAGCACGATGCCATCGCGGCCGCTCAGGCTCACGTTGCCGCCATTCAAGCTGCCGTTCGTGCTCACTACGCCGCCATTGGCGATCAGGCTGAGCGCGCCGGTGCCGGTGCTGAGGTTTTGCGTGGGCAGCGTGAGCGCGCCGCCGGCTGTCAGGGCGATGGCGCCATTGGTGCCGTTGCTGATCGAGGAGATGCGCAGATCGTCACGATCGACCACGCTGATGCCGGTACCGGTGAGGCTGACGCCGCTGCGGAAATCGTTGCTGCCGTCGGTCAGCGCGATGGCGCCGCTGCCGGCGTTGAGGGTGGTGGCGGCATCGACGATCAGTCCGCCGGCCTGGCCGATGGCGCCATTGCCGCTGCTCGCAGCCAGGGCGCCGGCAACGCGGCCGCTGCCCAGGTTCAATCCGCCGTTGCTGGTGGCAGTGAGGTTGCCGGTGTTGAGCGTGCCCAGCGTCAGCGCGCCGCTGTCGCTGATCGACACGCCGTTGCCGGTCAGGCTCACTGCGCCGACGAAGTGATTGCCCGCGCTGCCCAGTGCCAGCGCGCCGGTGCCGGCGTTGAAGCTGGAGGTCGAACCGATGCGCAAGGCGCCTGCGGTCTGGTTGATCGCGCCGTTGTTGGTGGACACCGACAAGGTGCTGCTGTCGATGCTGGTCGCCAGCGTCAGTGCGTTGGCGCTGAACAGTGACACCGCATTGCCGACCAGATTGCCGCCCAATGTGAGGGTGCCGCTGTCTGCGCGCAGCGTCAGGTTGTCGGTGCTGGTCAATCCGCTGGCAGGCAGCGTGAGCGAGTTGCGTGCGGTGAGTGCGATGGCGCCGGCGCCCCCGTTGTTGAGCGAGACCACGCTGAGATCGTTCGCATCGGCCACTGCGATATTGCGGCCGGTCAATGCAATGCCGTTCTTGAAGTCGTTATCGCCTGTGAGCGAAACGGCGCCGTTGCCGGCATTGACGGTGGCCAGCCCGCCAACGTCGAGCACGCCCGCGTTCTGAGTGATTGCGGCGTTGGTGGCAGTCAGGCCCAGGATGCCGCCGGCGGTGACGGTGTGATTGAGCGCCACGCCATCGCGCGCGCTCAGGCTGACGTTGCCACCGCTCAAGGTGCCAAGCGTACTCAAGGCACCGCCATTGGCGATCAGGCTGAGCGCGCCGGTGCCGGTGGAAAGATTCTGCGTGGGCAGCGTGAGCGCGCCGCCGGCTGTCAGGGCGATGGCGCCATTGGTGCCGTTGCTGATCGAGGCGACGCTTAGATCGTCGCGATCGACCACGCTGATGCCGGTGCCGGTGAGGCTGACGCTGCTGCGGAAATCGTTGCTGCCGTCGGTCAGCGCGATGGCGCCGTTGCCGGCGTTGAGGGTGGCGCTGCCATCGACGATCAGTCCGGCGCTCTGGCTGATGGCGCCATTGCCACTGGTTGCATCCAGGGTGCCGCGGACGCTGCCGCTGCCCAGGTTCAACGCACCATTGCCGGTGGCGGTGAGGCTGCCGGTATTCAGCGCACCCAGCGTCAGCGCGCCAGTGTCGGCGATGCGCGTGTCGCCGCCGGTCAGCGTCACCACGCCCTGGAAATCGTTGGTCGCTTCATCCAGTTCGATGGCGCCGGTTCCGGCATTGACGGTGCTGGTGCCGGTGGCGGTCACGCTGCCGGCGGTCTGGGTGATCGCGCTGTTGGTGGTGGTCAGTGCCAGCGTGCCGCTTGCGGTGACGTCATGCCCCAGAGTCATGCCGGCAGTGCCGGTGAGGTCCACGTTCGTGCCGGCCAACGCGGCGCGCGTGGTGAGGCTGCCGCCACTGGAAAGGGTGAGGTTGGCGCTGCCGGTGTTGATCGCCGTTGCCGGCAAGGTCAATGCACCGCTGGCACGCAGCGACAGCGCGCTGTTGTTGCCAAGATTCAGGGTGCCGATGGCCAGATTGCCGGCAGCGTTCAACGAGATGCCGCGACCGGTGGCGCTGACCAGATCGCCAAAGGCGTTGCCGCTGTTGTTCAGGGTGATCGCACCGGTGCCGGCAGTGAGGTTGCTGGTGCCGACGATGGTCAGGAAGTTACCGGCCGACTGGGTGATCGCGCCGTTGTTGCTGGTGGCGAGCAAGGCACCGCCCACCCGGCCGCTGCCCAGGGTCAACGCGCCGTTGCTGATGGCGGTGAGATCGTTGACGTTCACCGCACCCAGTGTCAGCGCGCCGCTGTCGCTGATGCGCGTGTTGCCGCCGGTCAGCGCCACCACGCCCTGGAAGTCGTTGCCTGCGCCGTCCAGCGTGATGGCACCGGTTCCTGCATTGATGGTGCTGGTGCCGGTGGTGGCCACGCTGCCGGCGGTCTGGGTGATCGCGTTGTTGGTGGCGGTCAACTTCAGCGTGCCGCTTGCCGTGACGTCATGCGCCAGCGCGATGCCGCCGCGACCGGTGAGGTCCACGTTCGTCCCGGTCAGCGTGGCGCGCGTGCTGAGGCTGCCGCCGCTGGACAGGGTGAGGTTGGCGCTGCCGGTGTTGATCGCCGTTGTCGGCAAGGTCAATGCGCCGGTGGCACTCAACGACAGCGCACTGTTGCTGTCGAGGTTCAACGTGCCGATCGAGAGATTGCCTGCCGCGTTCACGGCAATGCCGTTGCCGCTGGCGCTGAACAGGCCACCGAAGGTGTTGCCGCCGTTGGTCAGCGAAAGCGCACTGCCGGACTGCAGGAATTGGCTGGTGCCCGTCACCGCCAGCGCACCGGATTGGGACAACGCGACCGTGTTGGTCAGGCTGAGGTTGCCGCCTACATCCAGGTTGCCGAGGCCGCTGATCTTGTTGGCGCCGCTGAAGGTGGCACTGCCACCGATAAAGCCACCCAGGCTGCCGGCGGTGTAGATGCCGGTCTGTTGCACGCCGCGACCGGTGCTCAGGGTGATCGCCCCGGTGCCGGCATCGATGCTGCCGCCGCCGGCGACGTCGAAGCTGCCACCGCCGGAGGCGATGAGCGACACGCTGCCGTCGGGGCCATTGGACAGCGACGCCGCACGAATGGTGCCGCTGTTGTTGATGAGTCGATCGAAGATGCCTTGCGCCGCGCGCGCCTGCAGCTGGATCGCGCCGCCTGGCGCGCTCAGGGTGCCGGAATTGTCCACCGCCTCGGTCGCCAGACTCAGCTGCAGCGGCTTGTCGATCAGCACGCCGAAGCCGCCGCTTTCGAACGTCAGCGTGGCTGCGTCGGCACCGGCGAGCGTGATGTTGCCGGCGGTGGCGGTGATGGTGCCGCTGTTGGACGCCCGGCCACCGATCAGCACGGCCGACCCGGCAGCGGCGTTGATGGTGCCGCTGTTGATGACCTGCGCCACGGTCGTGCCGCCGGCATCCAGGCTGTAGTCGCCGCTCATGAACTTGGACACGGTGGTGCCCAGCGTACTGACCACCAGGCCGCCGACATTGATGTTGGCGGTGTTGCCGATCAATACGCCGTTGCTGTTGAGCAGGAACACCTGCCCGTTGGCGTTGATGTTGCCGTAGATCTGCGTCGGGTTGCCGCTCTGCACCAGGTTGAGCACCACCGAACTGGCGCTGGGCTGGTTGAAGATCATCGTCGCCGACGAGCCGATGTCGAACGCCGACCAGGTCAGCGCCATGCGCGAGGAGGTCTGGTCGACGGTCCGGCTGCTGCCGTTGACGGCATTGATGGTGCCGGTGCCGCCGGCGATGCTGCCGCCGGTCGGCAGCTGGTTGGCCGCCACCTGGGCCAGGCCGCTGACCGGCATGGTCATCAGGGCGGCTGCCAGCGCAACGGCCAGCGGGCAGTGACGCAACGGGAGCGTGCGCGGCGAGGTCGCGGTATGGATGGTGGCGTGCATGCGCAGATCCCTCAGAAAGTGAAGCCGAAACGCGTGTAGATGCGGGCGTCGTCGCGTCCGTCGGAGGCATCGCGCGCACCGGTCGGAAGCGCGGCGCTGATGCGCCACTCGAAATTGGCGTACTGCGGCAAGCGGAAGGTCAGGCCCACGCCGGCGGCATCGAAACTGGCCGGCGCCAGGCGGCCATTGGCGGCGAACACGCGGGCGTGGTCGGCGAAAACATCCAGCTCCAGCAATTCGCGCCAGGGCCGGCCATTGAACGGCGATGCGGCATCGGCAAAACCGGGGGCATCGATGTGGTATTCGAGCGCGGTGTAATACCCGCGGTCGCCCAATGCATCGGAGACCGGATAGGCGCGCACGCTGTCGGGCCCACCGACAGCGAACTGCTCCATCGGGGTCAGCGTGTCGTCGCTGTATTGGCCGTTGAACTTGAAGTACAGCCGCTGCGTGCGGGTGAGGTATTGCAGGCGCGTGTAGGCCAGCCGCGCGATGGTGAAATAGCTGTCGCGACCGGGGCTGATCTGGTCCACCGCCGCCGAGCGGTCGCGCAAGGATTGCCGCACGCTCCCCTGCAGCAGATCCACGCCGCGCCAGCGCAGGTCGGTGCGCCGCAACGACAGGCCCAGTTCGGCGACATCGAACTGCTGGTCGGACAACTGCATGCCCAGCGCGCTGAGCTTGGATTGCTCGCGCAGATAGCGCGCCGAGCCCTGCAGCTGCAGCGTTTCGGTGTTGATGAATTTCCAGTCGGCGCCGGTGTAGACGATGGAGGTCGGCCCCTTCAGGCCAAGCCGGGCGAACACGCCGTTGCGCACTTCCAGTTCGCTGCGGCTGGCGCCCACCACCGCGCTCAGGCCGGACACGCTGCCGATCGGCAGGCCATAAGACAGCGCGCCGATCTGGCTCTGCCGCGGCGCCAGCGAATAGGCGTAGTTGGCGGCGAACACATCGCCCAGGCCGAGCGGACTATTCCAGGTGATGCCGGCCTGGGCGCGATAACGGCCGGTCAGCTCGGTGCCGTAGTTGTTGCCGCCCAGGGTGATCACATACGGGCGGGCGGCCTCGCTGGCGACCAGCACCACGTCGGTCTCGCCTTCCTTCTGGCCCGGCTGCAGCACCGACGACACCGACACGCCCGGCAGATCGCGCGCATACAACAGCGCGGTGTCCACGTCCTGCTTGCGCAGCGGGCGGCCCTGCAGCTGGCGCAGCGGTGCCGACAATGCGTTGCCGCGGTAGCGTGCGGCGCCCTGCACGCTGATCTGGCCGATGCGCCCTTCCAGCACGCGGATTTCGATCAGTTGGTCGGGGCCCGGCGTCTGCGCCGGCAGATAGGCCGTGCTGACGATGAAGCCGGCCTGCCGGTAGGCGCGGGTGACCGCATCGGCGACCGCCTGCAGTTGATCGAAGCGCAATGCCACCACCGGCTGGCCCTGGGCCAGCTCGGCGAAGGCAGCGTCGGCCACGGCCTGCATGCGGGCCGGGTCGATGCCGGCTTCCGGGTAGTGGCCCACATCGCGCACGCGAAAGCCGCGCACCTGCACGGTGACCGCCTCGGTCCGGTCCCTCATGGCCGGCACCGCCGCTGCCGACTGCGCAGCAGCCGTGGCATCGGTCGGCGACTGCGCCCACCCAGGTGCGGCCAGCAGTAGGCACGCGGACACCGCCGCGGCCAGACACGTCATACGCATACGTCCATTTCCCCTGAGACCATCCGGTGTTGCGCATGGCCGACGTGTCCCGCTGCACACGCAGGCGCCACGGCGGCGACTGCACGGCGATCGGCGTGTCTGACCTCGCCCCTTGCTGAACGTCGATCAAACCCCGACGTACATTTATGCAATGTTAGCAAGATTATTGCGATGAGCATCACGATTATGAAGACCGCTGCCACCTGACTGCGCAGTTTGCGTGCGACCGGATGCGCCGACAGCGGGCCCGGCCGGGCATCAGGCGAACTCGGCAAGGCGTTGCGCAGGGTCGCCCCCTGGGTCTGGCGGGCGGCGTCCAGTACGCGCCGACGGCGTGCGCGGTACTGCTCGCGGTCGAGTTGGCCCTGCTGATGCGCCAACGCCAGCGCCTGCAGCTGCGCATTGGCCGGGTGCGCAGCGGCAGCGGTGGGCGACGGCGGGGCGGCGCTCACGGCAGCTCCCGCAGCACGCGCAGGCCCACGTCCGGTTGCGCCGAGCCGTTGTCGGCGCGGCTGGCCTGCACCGTGCAATCGGACCAGTAGCTGGAAAAACTTCCGCCGCGCGCCTGCACGCCTGTTCCGGTCGATACCCATTCCCAGACATTGCCGGTGAGATTGATCAGGCCCCAGGGATTGGCATCGCGCCCGCGTGCCGACACCGGTGCGCGCGCGGCATCGCCGGCACTGGCGTTGGGCGGCACGCAATTGCTGTCTTCGGCCTGCCGCCAGTTGCTGGCCGCCTGCGCGGCATGCAGCCACTCGGCATCGCTGGGCAGGCGGTACCGCCAGCCGCCGCTGCCGATGGTGAGCCAGCGCAGATAGGCGCGCGCCAGGGTCAGGCTGATATTGCGCACCGGCGCGCGCGCCAGCTCCGGGGTGGCGGCGGCCTGGGCGGTACAGCGGCCGGTGGCCTGGCAGAACAGGTTGAAATCGGCCACCGCCACTTCGCCGCGCGACAACGCGTACGGCTTGCCGCCGGCGATGGCCGGGATCACCACCAGCATCGGCCCGCGGGTCTGCCCGAGTGTGTCGAAGCACGCCGCGGCACGCCCGGCCAGGCCGGCGCAGGGATCCGGGCCGGTGGGCACCGGCGGCAGGCTGTCGGCATCGTCCGCGTTGGCGGGCAATGCCGCAGCGGCGGGGTCGCGCGCAGTCGTTGGGGTGGCGGCGGGCTTGGCAGCGGATTTGCCGCGCGCCGGTCTTGCGCCGGCGGCCGGCGCAGCTGTCTCGGTGGCGCCGCCCGGCGACACGCTGGCGTCGGCCGGCGCATCGGCGGCGGGCGCGCGTTGCAGACGGGCCGACAACGAGCCTTCCGGCAATTGGCCGGCCGCCTTCATCTGCGCCTCCAATTGCGCCAGCGCGGTGGCGTCGGTGCGATAGAGCGTTTGCAGGCGCCCGGCGAGTTGCTGGCGTTCGCCGGGCGCCAGCGTGCCCGCGGTCATCACTGCGGCGGCCACCGCATAACGGGTTTGCGCGCTGCGCAGTTCGTCGCGCTGGCCGAGCGTCTGCAGCCCTTGCCTCAGCAGGTCGGCCGCCTGCGCGTATCGCCCGTGTGCGAACGCATCGCCGGCGGTGTTGCGATACACCTGCGAGAGCAGTTGCGGGCCTTCGCTGCGCAACAACGGATGGTCCGGTTGCAGGGTGCGGATGCGCGCCAGCGCATCGCGGGTCTTGCCCAGATCGTTGGCGGCGGCGGCGCGGCGCAGCGACTCGATCCGCGCGGCCAGTTCGGACTCGGCGCTTTCGCGCGCCAACGCTTGTTCGAGCTGGTGCTCCAGCGTCTGCAGGCGTGTGCGCTGGGCCAGCAGGCCGGCCGATTGCGGGGCCACGCCCAGGCCGACATCCACCAGCGCCTGCGCGCCAGCCAGCTGTGCGGGGTCGCTTTGTGCGGCAACCGCCGTGCTGATGGCCTCCGCCAGCGCGCTGCCCTGGCTGCTGCGCTCGGCCACCGGCAGTGCGGCCAGTGCGGCGTCGATACGCGCGCGCCAGGCCGGGTCGGTGCTGGGGTTGGCCAGATCGGCAGCCAGTGCCTTGCGCGCGCTGTCGGCATCGCGCGGCGCGGCGGCAACCGGCGTGCGTTTGGCTTGCTGCTCGGCCACGCCGACCTCGGCGCTGCGCAACTGCAAGCGCAACGAGTCCGGAAACGCTGCGCGCGCCTGTTCTACTTCGGTCCGCGCGGTGGTGAGTTGCCCGGCCGCCACCGCCTGCGCGATGGCCGCGTCCAGGCGTACTTCCAGTGCGGAATGGCGCAGCAGGCTGCTGCCCGGATCGATGCGGCGCACCTGGTCGAGCGTGGCCAGTGCGTTGTCGGGCCGGGTGCGGAACAACAGCCCGGCATCGAGCTGGCGATTGAGCGTGGTGTCGAGCGCGTTGAGGCGTTGGTTCTTTTCGCGCTCGATGGCCTGGCGACGCGCATCCAGCGCGGGCGAATACAGCCGCAACCGGTCGCGCAAGGCGAACACCTGCAACGCGCCGCGGTAATCGTCGCGGCCGTTAGCCGGATTCCACAGCGCGTCCAGGCGACGCAGCAGGAAATCTTCGATGAGGTCGCTGCGGTCCATCAGCACGCGCCGGCGGTCGTCTGCGCTCAGGCTGGACAGCGCCTGCATGACCTGGGTTTCGTTGCGGTACTGCTGCGGGTCCTGCGCACCGAAGCGTGCGATGACCTCATCCAGATGGCGCTGATGCAGATAACGCGATGCGCCCCACCCGCCCACGCCGACCAGCGCGAGCGCGGTGGCGCCATAGCCGATCAACGGCAGCGCGCGCTCGCGCAGAGGCACCTGGCGCAGGCCGTCGAGCAGTTGGTCCACGCGCGTGAGCCGCTGCGCAGCCGGGAATGCCACGGCCGCGCACAACGTGGCGTACTGGCGACGGGTCAGGCCCGGCACCGGCGGCGGGCGGCGGCCTTCGCGCAGCGCCACTTCGGCACTGAGTTTGTCGAATGGGTGCTTGCCGGTCAGCAATTCGAAACACACGCATCCCAGCGCGTACAGATCGTCGGCCGGGGTGGGCGCCTGTCCGCGGATCATTTCCAGGCTGGCATAGGCCGGCGTCAATGCGCCCAGCGTGGCCGCATCGAACACGGTCTGTTCGCCGGCGACATCGGCCGCATGCTTGCCGGCGCGTGCGATGCCGAAATCGAACACCTTGGCCACGCCATCGCGGGTGACCATGACGTTGCCGGGCTTGAAATCCGAATGCACGATGCCGGCCGCGTGCGCGCGCATCAGCGCCCGGCCCATGCCCTCGATCAGCGGCCAGGCCTGCTTGAGCGGCATGCCGTTGTAGGCCTGTTCGCGGATCAGCGTTTTCAGGTCGCAACCGTCGATGTACTCCATGGTCATGAAGACCAGGGTGCGATCCTTGTCGAAGTCGTACACGCGCACGATGTTGTCGTGGGCCAGCTTCTGCGAGCGGCGCGCTTCGCGCTGCAGGGCGACCAGTGCGTCGGGATGGCGGCGGAATTCGTCGCTGAGCACTTTGACCGCCAGCCACGGGTCGCGGTCGCGTGCTTCCACCTTGCGTTCGTCGCGGGCCAGATACACCACCCCCATGCCGCCGCGGCCGAGTTCGCGTTCGAGCTGGAAGCGGCCTTTGAGCAGGCTGCCAACACCGGCATGATCGCCACCGGTAGCTTCGGCCAGGTGCTGCCAGCTGGACAGGCTGGCGGTACCGGCCGTGCCGGTGCCGGTGCCCGTGCCGGTCTGCGTGCCGAGGTGGGTGGGCGTGCCCAGCCCCAGGCTGGTGAGGCTGGGCGCATCGCCGGGCAGGGGCTGCGCCGGTTGCACGCGGGTGATGTCGTCTTCGACCACGCGCGCCGGGCCGGGTCGTGGCATCACCACGGTGGCATCGTCGTCGACCATCGTTGGCGTGGGTATTGGCTGCTGCGTTGCCGACGGCGCAGGCGCAATCGCACGATCGCGCAACGCATCCAGCCGGCTCACCAGCGTGGTCACGGTGGCATCGTCGAGCAGGTGCTGGCGTTGCAGCGTCCACAGCGTTTCCACCCCGGCACGGTATTCGGCCTCCGGTACCGCGGCGCGCTTGCCCAGCGCGGCCAGGACGGCATTGAGGTCGAGCGCGCCGCGGCGCATGGCGGTGACCAGTTCGGTCACGGTGGCGGTGTCTTCGTGCATGCACTTACTCCTGCAGGCGGACGACGACGGCGGTGACGTTGTCGCGTGCCGCCCTCCCCATCGCCAATTCGAACAGACGCGCCAGCAGCGCGCGTGGATCGCCGAAGCGATGGCATTCGGCATCCAGCTCCGGGTCCGGGATTTCCTTGTTGATGCCGTCGCTGCACAGCAGAAACTGCGTGCCCGGCAGGCTCGGCGTCAGCACCCAATCGACGAACAGCGGCTCTTGCGCACCCACCGCGCGCGTGAGCACGCCGGCCGCCGCGGCGCTGGCGTGTGCGCTGCCGAACTGGGTGACATCGTCGCGCACGCCGTGCACGTGGTCGCGGGTGAGCTGGCGCAGCGGGCCGCCATGCTGCGCGTAGATGCGGCTGTCGCCGACCCAGCCGCACAGCATGAAATCCGGGTCGTGCACCAGCACCACCACGGTGGTGGCGATCATGTCCACGCGGCGCTCGCGCGCAACCTGCAGCAGCTCGCGATTGATCTGCGCCAGGGTGTCGTCGATGGCGTCCAGGAAATCGCACAGGTCGGCCGGGCGCACCAATGCGCTCAGCCGCTGCACCAGCAGCTGGCTGGCGTAATCGCCGGCGCTGTGGCCACCCAGGCCATCGGCCACCACCCAGAGGCCGGCGTCTTCGCGCAGCAGCAAGGCATCTTCGTTGAGCCGGCGCACCTTGCCGGTCTCGGTGTGCCCGGCCGATTGGTAGGGCGCGCTCATCGGGTCACCTCGGTGATGTCCTGCTCGGCCAGCAACCACTCCAGATACATCTGGGCGGCGGGCAGCCCGTCGATCGATTGCGCGGCCGCGCCCAACCGCCACCACAGCGATTGGCCGGGCGCCGGTACATGCGTGCTGGAAGGCGCGGCCGGCACGCCGAGCGCGCGCAGCGCGGCATCGAATCCGGCCGCATCGGTGCGTGCGCGCAAGCTGCGGCCCAGGCACGCAGCCACCGCGCCGAACCATGCCGCCGACGGCAGGCGCAGGTGCGGCAACGGCATTGCCACGGTCAGCGGAAAACAGCGCCCCACGCGGTCTTCGCCCGGGCCGAGCAGGCCGGCCCAGGCCTGCGCGCCGCACACGCCCGGCCCCAACGCAAACGCGCGCAGGCCGCTGTTGCGATACGCGCCAGGCCAGTGCTGCCCGAGTTGCTGGCGCGCCGTGTCCAGGCAGTTGGCGAACTGCAGGTCCCACGGCTGCACGAAGCTGGCCGGCAGGCGCCGCTGCACGAAGTCGCCCACGCCGGGCAACTTGCCGTGGAAACCGAGTGGTTCGTGCGCCGGCATGCTCATCCGCCGCACGCGAAGTGCTGGACGTCGCTGTCCAGAAACGGGTGGCGCAGGTTGCCGGCCCGCAGCGGCACCTGCACGTCGTGGCCGCCAAGCGCGAAGCGGGCGACAAAGCGCAGGTCCGACGGGTTTTCCAGGTGCCCGGCCTGCAGCGCGCGGAACAGCGCCCAATCGCCCTGGTAGTCCAGCGTACCCAGCGCCACGCCATCGGCGCCGAAGGCGGCGATGGACACATGCCCCGGCACCGGCCCGGGCCAGATCATCGGCATGCTTTGCGCCGCGCCGGGCTGGTAGTCGTAGCGCTGGCCTTCGATATCCAGCGTCAGCCGGGTCACGCCTTCGCCCAGCGTGGGCGCCAGCACCGTAAAGCCGATCTGCGGCGTGGGCCCGCCGCGAAAATATTTCTGCCGGATCCGCTGCGCCAGTTGCAGTTGCACCGGCAGACCGGGCGCGCCGATGACCGCGTCCGGGCCATCCTTCCAGCGCCATTGCGGGGACTGGGTGTCCAGCAGCGGTTTGACGGTGCCGGTATACAGCGCATCCAGACGGCCGCCGCTACCGAACAACTCGCCGAAATTCTGCAGCGGGATCTCCACCTGCGCCTGCGGATCGAACGGGTAGCGGCCGCGCACGAAATCCGTGCACACCTCGCCCACCGATTGCCTGACCTGCGCATCCAGCGCGGCGCGTGCGCCCTGGGTCATCAAGGTGGCGCTGCTGCCGGCCAGGCTCTGCAGCCAGTCGGTCACCGGCGGCGGCAGTTGCGCCATTTCCTGCCGGGCCAATGCCAGTTGCGCGTTAGCCGCCGCGGCATCGCCGCCGCCCTGGGAAATCACCAGCAATTGCCTGCCGAGCTGATCGAGCACGCTCAGCAGATGGTCCAGCGGCGTGCTGCCGGGCGCGCCGGCGGCCAAGGCGTTGAGCGCCAGAAAATGCTCGCTGATCGCCGCACCCGGTGTCGGCGCTGCAGCTGCGCCACCCTCGGCGGGCGTGGCCAGCGCGGCGCTCATCGCCGCCCCGCCGGGGAGTTTGGCCGCGGCGGCAGTCGCCTTGGTGCCTGCCGAGTTGGCGGCAGCTGCCAGCGCGCGCTGCGCGGGGTCTGCCGGTGGTGCGCGGTCCATTGCCTGGGTGTGCTCGCCGACCACGCCCAGCAGCAGCCGCAGTGGCGAACTGGGCCCGGCCAGCTTGGCGGCCGTGGCGCTGGCACCGGCCAGATCGGCCGACGGGCGCAGTTGCAGATCGGCCAGCAACGCATCCCAGTAACGGATGTAATCGGCCGTGTAGCGCTGCCCCACTTCGCGCACCAGCGTGGCCTTGGCGGACGCATTCAGCGCCGCACCGCCGAAGACCCAATCGTCGCGGCCGAAGCGTTCCACCGCCTGGCCGATGCCATCGCGTTGCAACGCGGCGAATACCGGCTGGGTGTACAGCGCCGGCACCGGGGTGGACAACGCCGTGCCACTGCGGCGCACGAAGGTGTCGGCCAGCAGGCCCAGCGCTTTATCCAGCCGCAACGGCGTGCCGTCCGGCGGGGTCAGCAACAGGTTGCCGTAGATCAGTGTCGATAGGTCGGCGGCGCGCAGGCTGGCGCGCGCCTGGGCGATGCGCTGATTGTCCAGCGACAGCGCACGCACGCGCGTGGGCGAATCGAGCACGGCCTGCAGATGCGCACCCAGCGCCTGCTGCAATGCCGGCTCGCGCGGGAACAATTTTGCCGCTTCGATGGCGGCCAGCGCGCTGAGTTGCGCCGGGTCCAGATGCTGCGGCTGGCCCAGCATCAGATAGCCCTTGAGCGTGTAGTACAGCGCCTGCGGTGCCTGTGCGTTGTCGACCAGACCGGTGCGCAGGCGCACCGCCAAGGCCGGCAACAAGGTGGCGTTGAGCTGACGCAGGTAGCCGGCCTGCACTTGCTCGCCCACCGCCTGGCCCTGGAACAACCCCATGCGCAACGACCACGGCGCGCCGGCGCGATACTGCTGCGCCACCTTCACCACCGCCTGCGTCGCATCGGCTTGCTGCAGGGTGCGCGCGACGTACTCGGGCATGCCGGTGGCGGCATTGGGATCGGGCACTGCCGGCCGCGCGTCCAGTGCAGCGCGTACCTGATGCAGGTACGCACGGTTGCCCACGTAGCTGAGCCCCAACCCGGCCAGCACTGCGCCGGTCAGCAGCGCCACACCCGCGTACGCGGCGGCCTGCAACCACGCCCTGCGGCGCTGCCGGGTGGGCGGGGTATTGGCCAGGCCGGATTCGCGCAGCACCACCTCGCGCAGCAGCCGCTCGACGAAAAAGGTGCGCCGTTGCGCGCCCGGCGCCTGCACGCGCGCTTCTTCCAGGCCGAAGGTGCGCGCCACCGCGCCCATCATGCGGTCGATCGGCGTGCCGTCCTGCGTGCCAGAGGTGAAATACACCCCGCGCAGCAACGGTGCCGGGCCATACGCATTGCCGGCGAAGGTGCCTTCGACGAATTGCCGCGCACGCTCGCCGAGTGCGGCAACCTGTTGCGGAAACGACAGGATTGCCGCACGCCGCAGACGGTCGCGTTCCAGGTGCAGGCGTTCGAACAGGCGAGCGCTCAGCTGCTGCTGCAGCACGCCGAACTCGTCGGCGAACCTGCGCGCCGCCTGCCCGTCCAGGGTCTGCGCCAGCGCAAACGTCATGCCCCACACCTGGTTGCGCTGCGCCGGCGTCAGATCGTCGAAGAACTCGCCAAAGCCGCCGATCAGATCGCACTTGGTGAAGATCAGATACACCGGCACGCTGGCCTGCAACTGCTCGGCCAGTTCGTCCAGGCGGCGGCGGATCGCCTGCATGTGGGTGTCGCGCTCGGCATCGTCGAGCAGCAACAGGTCCGACATGCTCATCGTCACCAACACGCCGTTGAGCGGGCGGCGCGGGCGATAGCGTCGCAACAGGCGCAGGAAATCGCGCCACGCGCCGGCATCCACCGCCTGGTCCGAATCCTGCGTGGTATAGCGCCCGGCGGTGTCCAGCAACACCGCTTCGTCGGTGAACCACCATTCGCAATCGCGGGTGCCGCCGACGCCGCGCAACGCCGCATCGCCCATGCGCGCAGCCAGCGGAAACTGCAGGCCCGAATGCTGCAGCAAGGTGCTCTTGCCCGAACCGGGCGGGCCGATCAGCGCATACCACGGCAGCGTGTACAGATCGGCGCCGCCGCGCCGCTTGCGTAGCAACTGGATCGCCTGCTGGAAGCGCGCCTGCAGCTGCGCGCGTTCCTGCCCGCTGCGCAGCTCACGGTCGTCGTCGCGGCCCGGCGCCGCCAGCGCGCTGGACAAGGTCGCCGCACGTGCCTGCGTGCGCCAGCGGCGCAGCGCCAGCACGCCCACCCACGCCACCACCAGCAACACGATCGCCAGCAGCCGCGCCGCCACGCTGCTCAGCGGGCTCCAGCCGGCCAGCGCCACATACGGCCCACCCACCCACAGCAGCACCGACAGCAGGCACAGCGCCAGCAGGCCAACCACCACCGTTGCGCTCAGCTTGGACAACAGCGTCTTCATCGTCATTCCCCAGGCTGGAACAGGATCTCCACGCGGCGATTGCGCGCGCGGTTGGCCGGCAATTGCACTGGCCGTGCGATCGGTTGCGAATCGCCAGCGCCGATGGCGTCCACCCGCCCCGGCGTACTCAGCTGCGCCTGCAACACCTGCGCAAGCGCCTGCGCACGTGCGGCCGACAAGGCGTAGTTGTCCTGGAAGCGCAGCGAGCGCACCGGCACGTCGTCGGTGTGCCCGACCACGATCACCCGCCCTGGCAATTGCTCGATGGCCGCTGCAATCTGCGCGATCAAGCCGCGCTGCTGCGGCTCCACCTCCACCCCGCCGGAGGCGAACATCGCCGCGCTGCTCAGGCGCACGCGCGTCTGCCCGTCGGCCTGTTCGTCCACGCGCAGCAGGCCGGCGCGTTCCTGCGCGGAGAGCAACTGCTTGAGCCGCACCGGCGGCGGCACGGGCGCAGCGTCCGGCGGCGTGGCCGGCGCAATGCCCCATTGGGCAGCCTGCGCACTGATCGGTGCGGACAGGCTGTTCAAACGCGCCTGCAACCACACGAACGCCACCACCACCACGCTCGCCCCCAGCAACGCAGCCGCCCACACCGGCAGATAACGGCCCAGCCGGCGGCGGTCTTCCACCCCGCGCCAACGCGGGGCCAGGCTGTCCGGCGCCGGGCCGCGCGCCGCACGGATGCGGCGATAGACATCGTCCTGGATGGCCGCCAGCGTCACCATGCCGCCGGACTCGATCTGGTAGCGGCCGACGAACCCCAGCGCCAGGCACAGGTACATCAGCTCGATCAGGTCCAGATGCCGTGGCACATCGGCGCACAAGCGCTCCAGGATCTGGAAGAACTTGGCGCCGCCGTACGATTCGCTGTGGAAGGTGACCAGCAAGGTCTTCTGCGACCAGCCGCTGCGCTCGCCCCACGGCGCATTGAGCACCGCTTCGTCCAGCAGCGCGCACAACACGTAGCGCGCGGCGGTGACCGCCTCCACCGGCGCGCCGCCATCGCGTGCACGTTGTTCGAAGCGGCGCACCTGCGCCATCACCTGCTCGCGCAGGCGGGCCACATCGGGCGATTGCGCACTGTGGCGCAACTGCACCGCCAACAGCAGCAGCGGCGTGGCGGCCTGCACCAACGGGTTGACGCTGCGGCCCAGCAGTTCGCTGATGTCGGTATCTTCGCTGGGCACGCCGCCGCCCTCGGCGGCCGGCAGCGGTGCGGCGTAGGCTGGCGCCAGATCGGCAACAGGTCGGCTCATGCTCAGCTCCGGATCGCCCACAGTTGCAGGTCCAGCCCGGCGAATTCGCTGCCGAAGTAGAATGCGATACCGCCGGAGGTCTTCAGCGTTCGCCACAACGCTGCGCTCTTGTCGAATTCGAAATACAGATAGCCGGCGTGATACGGAATCTGTCGCGGCGCCACCGGCATGGGCGTGGCCACGATGCCGGGCAACTGCAGATTGACCAGATCGCGAATCTGCTCCACCGGCCCGATCTTGGCGTGCGCGGGCAATTGCCGGCGCAACTCTTCGCTGGGCATGTCGGCCTTGGCCGCGAGCACGAACGCTGCGCTGTCGAGCAGGCCCGGGTCCGGCACCATCGCCACCCACACGCCGAACTTGCGCGCCTGGATCGGCAGCGGCGTGGCGGTCTGTTCCAGCACTGCGCTCAGGCTGCTGCGCAGGGCGCCGATCACCGGCTCGAAACTGTCCTGCTGCGATTCGTGCCGATAGGCGGGCCATGCAGGGGGGCGCTTGCCGGCAGCGGTGAACGTGCTCAATTCGCCGGCCAGCGCCACCAGGGCACGGAACAGCTCTTCCGGATGCGCCAATGGCGCGGCGGCCCAATGCGCCATCTGCGGCTGCCAACGGTTGACCAGCTGCAGCAACAGAAAGTCTGCGATATCGGCAGCACCGCCGCGATCGGTCAGCGTCACGCGCGATGCCAGCGCCTCCCCGCGCTGATGCAACAGGCCGAGCAATTCGGTGAGAAACGTGGTCAAGCGCGGCGCCGCCTGGCACACCATCGCGCTGGGAATGAAATGCGGGTCCAGCACCACCTGGCGGTCGGCGCGCGTCTCGATGATGCGCGCCACCGCGATGCGGTCCAGCCCTTCCAACGGCTGCGAGTGCGGCAACAATCGCGTGCTCAACCCGCCAACTTCCATCAACACCGCTTCGCTGGTGCTACCGGAGGCGTCGTTGCTCTCGGTCTCGCGCACGCGGTAGCGAAACAGCTGATCGGCCGGCGATTCCGGGCGCCCCAGTTCGGGTTGTGCCGGCACCCGCAGCGGCACGGTGAGATAGACGATCTGGTCGCGGCAAGTGGGCTCGACCTCCAGCGCCACCGGCAGCGGGTCGTCGCCCGGCATGGCGAAGGGCGTGCCATCGGCAAACACGCCACGCGCACGACGCAGGCCCAGCTTGCCGACCGCCAGCAGATCGGTCTCCCATTCCAGCTCGCTCACGCCCCAGGCATGCGGCCGCAACCGCGCCGCACGCAGGTCGACGTAGCGCTCCAGGTAGCGCTCCTGCTGCTGCAGATGCTGCGGGCGCAGGAACAGCCCTTCGCTCCACACGACCTTGTTGTTCTGCATGATCCACTCGCTGAGAAAAAGGTCGGCCACAGATGCAGCGCACAGGCGTCCACACCGCGTTGCATGCGACTGCCAGGCATGCCTGCAGGAACGCCCGCGCGCTGCGTTGTCGGGTGCATTGAGCTGCGTTGCACGCGGCACGCCCGGCGGTCCTTGCCGACGCAAGCGCCGCACCGCCGATGCGTGTCGGTGGAGCGATTCTGCGGCGCACCCAAGGTGGTCACCCGTCAAAACGTCTCAGGCGCCGTGCCCTGTCGGACAGGCGCCAACGCCTGCGCCGCTGCTGTCAGCCGGTCACGTTGCGGTCATTGGGCGAGACGTTGGGCTGTGGGGCGCTGGCCGTGAGAGCAGGCCTGCGGTGTCGATGCGGCAGGCGCATCGTGGAGCGGCCAACAAGACCTCGCGAGTCGTCTGGTTGGCCTGGATGGTGCGCAGGCACCCGCCTGGCGATTGCGCGGAGACGGGTTGGCCGACAATCGGCATGTTGCCGCCCACCTTCCTATTGAGCGCCACTGGCCTCGGCAGCGATGCCATCGAGCGTTGCGACCTGCTCGGCCGACAGGCTCAGCTCGGCGGATGCGAAGTTCTCGCGCAGGTGCGTCACCGACGATGTTCCCGCGATGACCAGGATGTTGGGCGAGCGCTGCAGCAGCCATGCAAGTGCAACCTGCTTCGGCGTCGCGCCTACCTGCCTGGCAACGCCCGACAGCAGCTCCGACTGCAGGGGCGAAAAGCCGCCGAGCGGAAAGAACGGAACATAGGCCACACCCTGTTGCGCGAGCATCTCGATGAAGGCGTCGTCGTCGCGCTTGACCAGGTTGTACTGGTTTTGAACGCAGACGATGCTGGCCAGTGTTTGCGCTTGTTCGAACTGTCGCGCAGTGACGTTGCTCAAGCCGATGTGGGTACGAGGCCCTCGCGTTGCAGCTCGGCCAGGCACGCGACCGGTTCGGCGATCGAACGCTCGTCGGTGTCCATTGCCGTGCCCAGCCTCACGTTGACCACGTCCAGTGTCTCCAGGCCGAGGCTCTGCAGGTTTTCATGCACCTGCCGCCTCAGGCTTGCAGGCGACACATCGATATTCCACGAAGCATCGGGGCCACGGCTGAAACCGATCTTGGTCACGATGACCAGATCGCTGCGATAGGGATGCAGTGCTTCGCGGATGAGTGCGTTGGACACATCGGGGCCGTAGAACTGCGCGGTGTCGATGTGGTTGGCGCCCAGGGCGATTGCTTCGCGCAACACCGACAAGGCCGATGCCTTGTCGCGCGGAGGTCCCCAGACATGCGGTCCGGGCAACTGCATGGTTCCGTAACCCATCCGATTGATGGCAAGGGTGGTGCCGGGCAGGGTCAATGTGCCGCCAAGGGGCTTGCCGCTGTTCATGGGAATCCTTTTGGTGTGTATCCGGGTGATGTGCCAAACCGCCGCGTGTGTTGGGACACGCCGAGATTGCGACGGGATCTTTCGCGTGGCTTGAAGAAGCAAGAAGCAACGCGGGACGTGCGCTGCGGCGACTACGTGGCCGCTGCCGCGGCGCAAGGGAACTGTACGTAGGCCACCCTTGTGCGACAATCCGGCACAAAGCGGACGGGCCGTACGGATTGCCGAACAATGAGCGGTCACCTGGCAGACATGGAGGCTTTCGTGCGCGTGGCGCGCGCGGGAGGGTTTCGAGAAGCCGCCAAGAGCGCGGGTGTGAGCGCATCGACCTATAGCGATGCGATCAAGCGCATGGAGGCATCGCTCGGCGTGCGGCTGTTCAACCGCACCACACGCAGCGTGGTGCTCACCGATGCAGGCAATGCGTTGTTGGCACGCATCGCGCCCGCCTTGCTGGAACTGGAGAACGCCAGGGAGGTGGTCAGCGCCTTTCGTGATACGCCGACCGGCACGCTGCGGCTGAACGTGCCGGTCAGTGCCGCGCGCCTGGTGCTGCCGAGGATCCTGCCGGCGTTTATGGCGGCGTACCCGGACATCACGCTGGAGATCCTGACCGAAGAAAGTTTTGTCGACGTGATCGCCGCACGCTGCGACGCCGGCATCCGCTATGGCGAACGGCTGCAGCAGGACATGGTGGCCATCCCGATCGGCCCGCGCGTGCAACGCATCGCAACGGCGGCTGCGCCAGGCTACCTGGACCGGCGCGGACGCCCCACCCACCCGCGGGAACTCGTTGCCCACGACTGCATCCGCGGGCGCTTCCCAAGCGGCGTCATTGCAGAGTGGGAGTTCGAGCGCGACGGTGAAGTGGTCACCATCGTTCCGCAGGGGCAATTGCTGGTGGAGATCGGCGGCGGGATCGAGCTGGCGATCCAGGCGGCGATCGCCGGAAGCGGCATCCTGCATCTGTTCGAACAATGGCTGCAGCCGCAGTTCGACACAGGTGCGCTTGAACCCATCCTGCGCCCGTGGTGGCAGCCATTCCAGGGCCCGTACCTGTACTACCCCAATCGCACCCTCACACCGCCGGCGCTGCGCGCCTTCATCGAGTTCGTCAAGACTCTGCCTGACTAGCGCGCTGGCAACGCCGCCGGTGTGCCCGTGCAGACGGCACGCGATTGGATGAAGCGTTCTAGATCCCGCGCCCCGCCGGCTGCCGCCGTGCCGATTTCAGGCGCGCCAGTTGCGCTTCGTAGGCACGCGCGAACTCATCGCCGAACAGGCGACGGAAGCATTCGTCCGGGTCGCTGCGTAGCTGCTCGAAGTTGTCGCGGTAACGCTCCCAGTAACGCCCCTTGCCACCGAAACTCAGGCGCTTGCCGCCGGCGTCGGCTTCCTGCTCCAGGCGGTCCGGGCTGAAGTGGAACAGCATGGCGTCGAAGGCTGCGCGCATGCCGGCCAGCATCGCCATCTGATGGCAGCGGATATCGTCGAAGGCATCTTCGAACGCTGGCACGCCGGACAGAAACGACGCGCTTGGCGGTGCGAGCAACTTCTGCAGCGCATCTTCGGCGGTGGCGGCGAACTTGAGCGGATTGTTCTCCGAGCGCTGGATCACCGTGACCGGCAGCCGGAAGGTGTTCTTGATCTCCGCGCGTGCACGCAGCACGTCCATGACGCCGTCGACCACGATGGCGAAGATGCGATCCAGCTCCGGCGGCACCGTCGTTGCCGCCGATGCTGCGGCTGCAACCGGCGCCGCCGGCGACGTGAATGGCGAAACCACCGGCGCGGCCATGGGCGATACCGCAGGCAATGGCGCGGTTGGCGCAAAATCGCCAAGCGTCATGTCCCAGTTTTCCGGCAAGGTGGCACGTGCATCGGGACTGGCCGGCGGACGGAAATGGTCGTGGCGGGCGTTGCTCTGATTCCACGCGCTGGGGCTGGCATCGCGCGCCGGCGCAGGCAACGGGTCGAGCAGGCGCAACGGATCCAGCTCGCGGGGTGCGCCGCTCAGCAGCAGATCGTCCAACACTGCGTCCACCGCAGGCCGCGCCGCAGGCGGCGTGCCGAACTCCAGCAGATCGAAGCCCGCTGTGGCGGAGGGGGCACGCAGCGTCGACGGCGGTGGCGCAACCTGGGTGCGGTCGTCCATCGCATCTGGCAGCGGGTCGAATACCGGTGTTGCCGGCGATGCTGCGGCCAGCGATTGGACCTGCACCTGGATCTCGAAGCTGTCCAGCTGCAGGCGGTCGCCATCGCTGAGCGCGGACGGGTCCGCACGCGTCAGCGCAGTGCCGTTGAGCGACATGCCGTTGGTGCTGCGGTCTTCGATGAAATACATCCCGTTGAGGAAGCGCACCACCGCATGCGTGCGCGAGACACCGGGCGCGGCCAGGACCCAATCGCTTTCGTCGGAGCGGCCGATGCTGCCGCCGGTGCCGGCAAAGCGCTTCTGCGCGCTGGCACCGAACTGCGCGGCCTGCGCGCCGCTGACGGTGAGGATCAACTGCGAACTGGACACGCCATGGACTCCTGCATACGGTGATCGGAAGGTGCGACTGGCATGGGTGTATGTCGGCAGAAAACGCTGCGTGCGTCATTGCCGGTGGAGTGCATGCGGCAAACGGACATCGCCTGCGCTGGAGCACAGTCGCAAAAGCTGATCGCCGTGCGCGCCCGCGCTGTCGGTTCGGCACCGAGGCTTCTTCTGGTGCGGTAGCTTGGCGTGTGCACCGCATCCAACCATGCTTTGGAACACCAGCTGCGTCTCGCGCAGTTGGCGCCGATGCCGTGCCCACGATGTACCGCGCGCGGATCGCCAATTCGACAATTAGTCAACTTCATGGCGCCCCCACACTGGTCAGCAACTCCATGGCATGCGCTGCATAGCCGCTGCGCCGCGCCTCCAGCTGCGCCGGCTCGCGCGCGGCCAGCAGGGTGATGGCGGCGGCCACCGCGCGCGCCGTGAGATGGTCGGCCGGCGGCACCGGCGTGGTCTGTTGCGGCGGCGCCAGGCTGCCGCCGGACCAGGCCACTGCCGCAGCCAGCCACGCACCCAGGGAGACATAGTCGCCGGCATGCGCAAATGCCTGCGCGGCGCGACGATGCGCCTCGCTGGGCTCGCGCACCCACTTCTCGGCCAGTGCCGCGCCGGCACGGTCTTCCTCGTCCAGGGTTTCGCCGCGCACGCATTGGCACAGCCAGGCCACCGCGTAGCGCTTGGGCAGCAGGCGCGCGAGCAGCTTGATGGCATCTTCGCCGTGACCGCTGGCCAGCAGCGCGCTGACCGCCGCCTGCGGCGTGATCGGCGTACTGAGCTGTGCGCAGGCCGGCGCAGACAGCTGCATCTGCGCACAGGCCTGCGCCAGCGAGAGCGTGGGCGCGCTCATCCGATCATGATCAGGCCGCCGCCGACCTGCACCAAGGCGTCGGCCTTGATGCTGACCAACGGGCCCTTGAGCGTGGCCGAGGCACCGGCTTCGGCGCTGAGCATGCCGCCGGAGGTCAGTTTGAGCGTGGCATCGCCAGCCACCTCGGTGGCCGGTGATTTGGCCTGCAGCCGTGCATTGGCCAACAGCTTGATGGCCGTGGAGGTGATCTTGGCTTCCGAGCTGGCATCGACCAGGATCTTGATGCCGCTCAACACGATCTCGCCGTTGTGTTTCATCACCAGCCGCGCGCTGCCGGTCACCAATTCGATCTCTTCGCCGGCTTTCAGCAGCAGCTTCTTGCCGACCTCCACGCTGTCGTTGTTGTCGATCCGCGCACGACGGTCGTGCTTGACCGCCAGTACCCGATCGTTGTCGATGGTACTGGTGTGGTCGTGCTGCACCTCTTCGCGCAAATCGCGCTGCGCGCGCAGGTAGAGTTCTTCCGCGCCGGCCTTGTCGTCGAAACGCAACTCGTTGAAATCGGCAGCGCCGCCCAGCAGGCTGCGGCTGCGCACGCCGCTTTGGGTCTTGTTATCGGGCAAGGAAAACGGCGGCGCATGGTCGCCGTTGTAGACGCTGCCCACGATCAACGGGCGGTCCGGGTCGCCTTCCAGAAAGCTCACCACCACTTCCTGCCCCACGCGCGGCAGGCTCATTGCGCCCCAGCCCTTGCCCGCCCACATCGAAGCCACACGCACCCAGCACGACGGCGCGGCATGCGGGCGTGCCGCAGTGGCCCAGTGAAAGGTCACCTGCACGCGGCCATGCGCATCCACCGCAATGTCCTCGTCGGTGTCGCCGGTCACCACCGCCGTCTGCAGGCCGGCAATGGTCGGCGTTGCGGTGCGTTGCAGGCTACGGAACGGCAGCCGGCTTTCCATCACCTGCACGCTGCTGGAAAACGGCGGCTCGCCGCTGCCGTGTTCGGGCGCGGCCAGCGTGGTGTGCGCCGACAGCACCAGATATTCCTGATTGAGTTCGGCGCGCGGAAACCCGCGCAAGTGAAACAAGGCACCGACCATCAGGCCGCAGGCATTGGTGGTGGCTGCATGGCTGGCGCGCCGCACGTTGTGCGCCTCGGTGCGCACCTGCATGTAGCGACGACCGTCGGCCTGCACGGTATGCGCGCCGGGGTAGTCGAAGGCAATCAGACCATCGACGGTGTGCAACTGTTCGCCGCCGGCATCGGCATCGGCGGCCAGCGATGCACGCGGCTGCAGCGGGTCGTAGTCGGTGCTGCCATGCTGGCTGGAATGCACGCCGCGCGCACTGCGCCAATGGCTCACCACCGAGCGCATCAGGCGCCGGTCGTCGGTTCCCGGCGGCACATAGGGCAGGCTGTCCACGCCGTTCTTCGTTGCATGCGCACCCAGTGCATCGGCCAGCACCAACGTATGCGCACTGCGGGTATGGGTGAAGTAGTAGTAGATGCCTTCGCGTTCCAGCAGCCGGCTGATGAAGCTGAAATCGTCCTCGCGGTATTGCACGCAGTAGGTGCGCTTGGCGTACTGCGCGCTCAACTGCTGCTGCACATCGCCGTAGCCGATCTCGCCCAGCACGCTGGTGACGATCTCCGGCACGCTCATGTCCTGATAGATGCGGCAATCGCGGCGCTGGGTCAGCAGCCAGGGTTTGGGCACCACCTGCAGTTCAAGCACGGCGTAATCGAGCGCATCGACCACGGCGTAGCCGTTGTGCGCGCAACTGGCCACCATGCCGTGATACCAGCGCTGTTCGCCCTCGCCATCGGCCAGCTGCACCGCCACTGGCGTGCCAAGCAGATCACGCAGGTTGGGCTGCAGTTCGGTGCACAACGCATCGATGCGGTAGTCGAACAGCTGCCCCAACGCCTCGCTGGCCTGCATGCGATGCAGCAGCAGGCGCTCGCCAAGGTCGGAGTGCAGCGTGATGGTGCGCGGCATCGAAGTATCCACAGGTGATGGGGCAACGCACGTTGCGCTGACCGACGGCGCCGTGTTGCGCCCGCGCGTGCAACGGCAGGCGGCTAAAGGCACGGCAACTGTCACGCGCATGCTCACATGCGTGCGTGCAGCAAAGCCGACATTTCGTCTCAGGCTGGCCCAGGCGTGCGCGCGGTCACGACCCAGCCGTGCACCGGCTGGCCGCGTTCGCTGCGCAGCACGTCCAATTCCAACGCGATCGGCTGCAAACCGGCGCCTCGCAATGCGGCGCGCACGTGCGCATGGCTGTGCCGATAGCGCCCGCTGGCATCGAGTTCGACCCGGTCGTCCGGCTCGTCCAGCGCTTCGACCGTGAACCCCAGCACGCCCCCTGGCGTGAGCGCGCCGGCAGCGGCAGCGAGCACCGGCTGCAGCGCGCCGAAGTACACCAAGGTGTCGGCCGAGCCGATCACATCCCACTGCGCGTGCTGCGCGTGCAGGTATGCGGTGAGTTCGGCGACCTCCAGCCGATCGTAGCCACCGCGTTGGCGTGCCTTGGCGACCATGCCAGGCGACAGGTCCACGCCCACCAGTTGACGTGCATACGGGCGCCACAGCGGCGCACACAGCCCGGTGCCGCAGCCGGCATCGAGCATGCGCAGGCCCGCATGCGGTGGCGCAAGGCAGGCCGCCAGTGCCTCGGTCAGCCGTTGCGGCGCGCGGTACTCCAGGTGATGCAGCAACTGTTCGTCGAAACTGTCGGCAAAGCCATCGAACAGTTCACGCACATAGGTATCGCCGGCACGCGGCGGCGGTTCGGCGCCGCCACAGGCCGCCAGCATATGCGTTGCCACCGGGTTGCCCGGCTCAAGCGCCAGCCAGTCGCGATACACCGTTTGCGCCTGCGCATGCTCGCCCAACAGGTAGAGCCCGGTGCCCAGCGCCTCGCGGGCGTGCAGGTGGTCCGGTGCCAGCGTGCAGGCCTGCTGCAGGCACTGCACCGATTGCTGCAGATGCTCGGCGGCCTGCGCGTTGTTGCGCAGGAACAGGCCGAGCAGGTAATGCGCATGCGCGGACTGCGGATAGGTGTGCAACAGCGCCGCGTAGGTGACGAAGGCTTCTTCGCTGCGCCGCTGCGCTTCCAGCACCGCTGCCAGATTCGCCAGCGCGTCGGCATGTGCAGGCGCCAGCGCCAGTGCGCGGCGATAGCAGTGTTCGGCATCGCGCAGGCGGCCGCATTCGCGGTGCACGTTGCCCAGGTTGTTGCAGGCATCCGGTTGCGCGGGCGCCAGCGTCAACGCCTGGGTGATGGAGGCCACTGCCGCGGCGCTGTTGCCGCGCTGATGCAACAGGATGCCCTGGTAATGCAGCGCGTCGGCATGCGCGGGCTGATCGTCCAGCAGCTGCGTGTACAGCTGCGCGGCATGTTCGAGTTGGCCACTGCGGTGCGCGGCGATCGCCTGCTGCAGTGGCTCGGTATGTGGCTGTGGCACAGTTTGCATGAGCTTCTCCAAGGACACGGCAACCGGTGGTGCGGGTACGAATGTGAGCGCGCAGGGGCACGGCGTCATGTCTGCAACGAGCCGCCAACACCCCGACCGTGGTGCCGATGCGCCGGGGCGGCCACCGCCTGGCATCGCCGCGGGCGCCGGCAGGCTCGAGTACCGGCGCAAGCCCGCCATGGGCAGACAACTGGCGGCGGCCTGCCACCGGCCACCAGCCGCCCCCCACGCAGTACTCACCCGATCAGCACGGTGAAGCAGCCCAGGGTGATCACCCCGCCATGCGCGGTGCTGTCGCCCAGTCGCGCGGCAGGCTGGCCTGCGATCAACACGGTCGGTGCGCCGGCCACGATGCTGTCCGGCGGGCCGACGCATACGGCCATGTCGCCCAGCCGCGCCGCCGGCAGGCCGCCGATCAATACCGTTGGCGCGCCGGGGCTGACGATCGGCCCGCCCACATGCGGCACCACCCCGGTCACCATGGGGCAGACATGCAAATCGGTCAGGCGCGCGGCAGGTTGCATCGGCACGCTTCGGTCGTGGCCATGCACGGCACTATCCCGCCAGGCCGCAGCGGTCACCCGACAATTCGTCTCAGCGCTGCGCCACCGAGGTGGTGGTCTGTGCCTCGCTGGTATCCACCGGCGGCGTCGCCAACGCCAGGGTCTGGCGCGCCGCGCGCAGGGGCTGGTCTGCATTGCCGAAAATGCCGGTAAGAATCTGCAAGGCCTGCTGCGCGTGGTCGCGCGCCGCCACGGTCTGGCCCAGCCTGCGCTCGGCTTCGGACATGCCGCGCAGGATCTCGGCCGTTTGCGGATGCGCGCGGCCCAGCACACGCTCCGAGGCAGCAAGCGCGGCGCGCTGTTCGGCCAGCGATGCTTCCACCTGGCCGTCGTCCAGCAGCCAGAACGCATGGTTGCTGCGATAGGCGATGGTGGCCGGTGCATCGTTGCCGAAGGCCGCGCGTGCGCGCTCCAGCGTCCTGCGGTAGTACGGCCCGGCTTCGGCCAGCTTGCCCTGCTGGCGCAACGCGCCGGCCAGGTTGCCTTCGACCATCAAGGTGTCGGCGGCACTCTCGCCATACAACGCGCGTGCGACCTGCAGCAGCGGGACGAGTTCGGCTTCGGCACCGGCAAAGTCGCGCTGCATCAGCAGGAACACTGCCAGGCTGTTGCGCATCGACACCACCAATGGATGCTCGGGCCCGTGCATGGCCATGCGCTCGCGCAACAGGCTGCGCTGCAAGGCGATCGCCGGTACCAGCTGGCCGTTATCGGCCAGCATGGCGGCGTAGCTGTTGCCGGCGTCGATACGCTGGTCCGCGCTGCTGGAGGCATTGGCCAGCGCGGCGACATAGGCATGCCGGCTCTCTGCCAACGCATCGCGCATGCGGCCCTGTTCGCGCAGGGCCCACGCCAACCAGGCACGCAGCTCGTTGCCCATGGCCTGCTGTTGCGCATCGCCGCGTGCTGCCTGCGCAATGCCCTGGCGCAAGACGCGCTCGGCGTCGCCTGGTTTGCCGTCGCCAGTGAGCGCCTGGCCCAGCATGGACGTGGCCTTCAAGGCCGGCAGGCTGCCCGCACCGGCAGTCTGCTGCGCCAGGGTCTGTGCGATGCGCAGATGCTCCACGGCCTGCGCAAAATTGGCCAGCGCAATGAGCGTGCGGCCCAGCGTCAGTTCCACCTGGGTGCGCGCATCGGGCTGGTCGGCCAATTCGCGCGCCGCACGCTGCGAGGCCTGCTGCAGCACGCGCAGCATCAGGGTCTTGTCCAGGTCGCGCGCCACGCCAGGGTCCACGCTGGACAACACCGAACTCATGAAATCGCCGGTGACCTGCGCACGTTGCGCATCGCGCGCGGCCTGCTGCAGCGACCACAGCGTGGCCCCCAGCCCGGCGACCACGGCAACCGCAGCGAGGCCGGCGGCGACGACGCCGCTGCGATGACGCTGGGTGAACTTGCGCAGCCGCAGCCAGCGGCTCGCCTGCAGGGCGCGCGGCGGGTAGCCGTCCAGCCAGCGATGCAGATCGTCCAGCAATGCGGACACCGATGCGTAGCGCGCGCCCGGCTGCGGCTCCAGCGCGCGCAGCACGATCGCATCCAGCCCGTCGCGCAGGTGCTCGTGTAATTTCTGGTAGGTGGTCGCGCGCGCCGCGCAGATGCGTGCACGCGCATCGGCCGGCACTGTTGCCAGCCGCTGCGACGGCGGCTGCGGCACCCCGTCGCGCCCGGCCACCGGCGCCAGCCCGCAACTCAATTCGTAGAACATCGCTCCCAAGGCATAGATATCGCTGCGCGCGTCCACATCCGGCGCGCCGCGTGCCTGCTCCGGGCTCATGTAACCCGGCGTGCCGCGATCGTGCGCGTAGGTCATCCCCGGGTTGGTCGCATCGATGGCGATGCCGAAGTCGATCACCCCTGGCATCGGCCGCCCGTCGATCTCGCTGACCAGTACGTTGCTGGGTTTGAGGTCGCGATGGATCACGCCCTTCTGATGCGCGTGCTGGACCGCCTCGCTGACACGCAGCATCAGCAACACGCGCGCATGCAGCGACAGGCGGTGTTGGTCGCACCACCAGGTGATCGGCTCGCCGCGCAGGTATTCCATCACCAGGTACGGCTGGCCGTGGGCATCGGTGCCCACGTCGTGGATCTGCGCGATCGCCGGGTGCACCATCTGCGCCAGCAGCCGGCACTCGAATTCGAACAGTGCACGGCCCTGCGCATCCAGCGCATCGGCGGCCACCAGCTTGATCGCCACCTCGCGCTCGTACGCGCCATCGGCACGGTGGCCCAGATACACCTGGCCCATGCCGCCGGCGCCGATCAGGCGATCGATCGCCCAGGCACCGAAGCGCGTGCCGGCCGGTAGTTCCGGTAACGGCGCACGCAATGCGGCGGCGGCCTGTTTCAACGGCGCCCGCACGCGCAAGGTGGCTTGCGATTCCACTGCCAGCATCGCCAGCAATTGGTCGCGCACGCTGGCGTCGTCGCCGGCCTGCGCGCGCGCAAATGCCTCGCGCTCGGCGGCAGGCAACTGGCAGGCCTGATGAAACAAGGCTTCCAGACGTTGCCACGCGGTGGCGGCCAGGCTCACAGCTGCGCCGCCAGCCACACCCTGGCAAAGCGCAGATCGCGCTCCAGCGTCGGCACCGACACCTCCAGCTGTTCGGCGGCCTCGGCCACGCTGAAGCCCACCAGCTCGGTCAATGCGAATGCACGGGCCTTGCGCTCGTCCACCTGGGCCAGCTTGTCGAAGGCATCGGCCACCAGCATCAATGCCTCCGGCCGTGCGGCGCCGTCGGACAGGCTGAGGGTCAGCGTCACTGCCTGCCCCAACCGCTTGGCGCTGGCCTGCTGACGCGCCAGATCCACCAACAGGTGGCGCATCTGCAGCGCAGCCACCGAATAGAAGTGCGACCGCGAACGAAAACCCTGCTGGCCCTGTTCCAGCCGCATCCACGCCTCGTGCACCAGCTCGGTCGCCTGCAAGCCAGCGCGCCCGTCGCGACGCAGCTCGCGCATGGCGGTGGCGCGCAACACGTCATAGACCTGACGCGCCAAGGCGTCGCCCGCGCCGGGTTCGTCGCGCTGCCAGGCCTGCAACAACTCGGTGATCGGCAGCTCGGACATCCAAGCCCATCTCGCCTGCGTGGACACGCAGTATCCCGCATTGGCACCGACGCGGAACACGCCGCCGGTAATCATTCAGACCCCCGATCACCGCGCCCCGACAGCGCGGAGCAGCCCAGGTAGCTAGCAAGGTGCCGCCGGCAGCCGGGTCCGCCTCAGGTACGCCCAGCCTGTCGCCGGCAGGGCGCGGCCCCAGGACGCGGCGGTCTCGGGTCGCGGCGGCTGCATGGGCAAGCACGGGCCTGGCGCCGGTCGTGCGCGCCCGCCGCCACGTCATCGGCAGCCAACGCGTCACCGCCACGTCATACGACGCCGCTAGCCTGCGCCCCTGCAATCGGCCGGAGGTCGGGGTGTCGGCACATCCAAAGCGCGCCTGGGCACGTCTGTTCACCGAACATGGCCCGGTGCTGCGCGGCTTCTTCGTGCGCCGCGGGGCGAACGAGGACGCCGAAGACCTGGTCCAGGAAACCTATCTGCGCCTGCTGCGTGCGCATCAGCAGCCGGGCCAGGCCATCGCCAACCCGGAAGCGTATCTGTACACGGTGGCGGTCAATCTGGCGCGCGAGCAGGCGGTGCGGCGCAAGCAGGCGCCGCTGCGTATCGAGGACATGGAACAGTTCGCGCAACGGCTGGTGGCCGGTGACGATGTCGAAGACAGCGCCCAGCGGCAACAGCGCCAGCAACGCCTGCAGACCGTGCTGGCCGGGCTGCCCGAACGCGTGCGCGCGGTGCTGGTGATGCAGTATCGCGATGGCCTGAGCTACAAGCAGATCGCCGAACGCCTGGGTGTGTCTTCGCACATGGTCAAGAAATACGTGGTGCGTGGCCTGTCGGCCTGTCGACAGGCCTTGGCCGACGAGGGAGCGCAATGGTGGTGAGCGTCGCGTCGCTGGCGGCGCGCCGCCTGACCGAGGAAGCAGCGCACTGGCATGCGCTGCAACGCATGCAGCCGCTGGATGCCGACCAGCAGGCGCGTTTCATGGATTGGCTGACCGCCTCGCCGGCGCATGTGCGCGAATACCTGGCAGTGACGCAGGTGGCCGGTGCGCTCGGTGAGGCGTTGGATGCGATGGCGCTGGATGTCGACGCGCTGCTGCAGGCCGACCGCCGACACGACACCGGGATGGCGCGCAACGTGATCGCACTGCCGTTGCCGCCACGGCATCCCGTCGCTGCAAGGGGAACCGCTCGCCCGCAGTCGGCGGCACGCCGGCCGCACTGGCATGTCGGTCTGGCCGCCATGCTCGGTCTGCTGACGGTGCTCGGCAGCTGGGCCTGGCCGCACACCTCGACCTATGCGACGGCGCATGGCGAACAACGCCGCGTGCAACTGTCCGACCGCAGCGTGGTGTTCCTCAATGCGGACACGCGCATCCAGGCCACCATGACGCCGTGGTCGCGCCGCCTGCAGCTGCTGCAGGGCCAGGCCAGCTTCGCTGTCGCAGCGGACCGGCGCCCGCTGCAGGTACGGGCGCTGGACCTGCGCGTGGAAGACATCGGCACCGCGTTCGACATTGCGCTGCATGGGCAGCAGGCACGCATCGACGTGTCTGCCGGTCGCGTGCATGTCTGGCGCGCCGACCGCCCGGCGCAGCCGATGCTGACCAATCTTGGCGCAGGACAAAGCGCGCGCATCGACGAGGCCGGCCAGGTCGCATTGAGCAATGAAGATGTCGCCACCATGCATGCATGGCAGCAGCAGCGCATCGTGTTTCGCGACGAGCCGTTGCGCAACGTGGCCGAAGACTTCAATCGCCTCAATCGCATCCAGCTGCGTATCGACGACGAACGCGCCGGCGCGATGCGCCTGACCGGCAATCTGCGTAGCGACGACCTCGCCGGCCTGCGCGCGTTTCTCGCACGGCAGCCCGGTCTGCGGCTCGAACAACACGCCGATGCGCTGCACATCGTCGGCGGTGCACCACCGGCGACCACCGACCGGTAGCGCACGCGGCCGATGCGACCGACCCGCTGGCGCTGACGTGCGCGCAGAAATCGCACGGCAGGCACCACGGCATTGCCCGACGTGTGCTTGCCATTGGCCGGCACGCCGCGGTGTCGCACGGCCATGCCTGTTTGCATCGGGTGTTTGCGCCGACGCATCTGCGCAGCGAATGGCTGGCATCCGGATCGGCGCATTCGATCTAGGCGCACGCGTTGCGCTGCATGGTGCCGCGTAACGCAACGATCGACGCGATCGGCGATCGGAGGGGCAACGTGCTTTTTCCCGCGCACCACCGCTCTGCGCGTAGCCACGGCACGCGCACGCCATCGCCCTTGCACGTGTCACAGAAAATTCATCGAAAAACGGTGCCCGACTCGGCTCGTCGCCCCTCGTAGAGGGGGTAGTCGCCGCAGCGATCCGCGTGGATCGGTGCGACGCCCCTCTCCCTCTGCCTGGAAGTGATGATGCGCTGCTGCCTGTTCCTGTCCGTTGCCCTCGCCCTGCATGCCGGCGCTGCCGGCGCCCAGACGCCACCCGTCGCAGTCGACGCCATTCCCGCACAACCGCTGGCGCGCGCGCTCAATACGCTGTCGCGCCAGACCGGCCTGCAGTTCGTCTATGCGGCCAGCGTCGGCGGCACGCAGCAGAGTCGCGGCACCACCGCCGGCGCCGCGCCCGAGCAGGCCTTGCAGCAACTGCTGCAAGGCACCGGATTGCGCTATCGCTATCTGACACCGACCACGGTGACCATCGAGCCGGCAGAGACGGTGAGCGATGCGCCCGCAGCAACGCTGCCTGCCGCGGCCACCACCCCGGCCGCCGCCGGTGCACCCGTGCGTGAACTGGACAGCATCCAGGTGCTGGGCAGCTATGCCGGCAGTCTCAGCGCCGCGCTGCGCGAGAAGCGCTATGCCGACAGCGTAGTCGACGTGATCGCCGCCGAAGACATCGGCAAGCTGCCGGCGCAGAACGTGGCCGAAGCCTTGCAGCGCGTGCCCGGTGTGTCGATCGTGCGCGACCGCGGCGAAGGCGTGTACGTGCGCGTGCGCGGCCTGGGCCCCAACTTCCAGGTGACCACGCTCAACGGCCAGACCATGGCGGTCAACGAGAACGTGCGCACCTCCGGCCAGACCGGCCGCCAGTTTCGCTATGACACCTTGCCGGCGGAACTGGTCTCCGGCCTGGACGTGATCAAGAGCCCCACCGCCGATCTGGACGAAGGCGCCATCGGCGGCATCGTCAATGTGCGCACCTTCCGCCCGCTGGAATTGGGCAAGACCTTGCTCAACACCTCGCTGGAATCCAGCCAGGCGCAACGCACGCATGCCAACGACCCGCGCGTGTCCGGCCTGTTCAACTGGGTCAATGCCGAGGGCACCTTCGGCATGCTGGTGTCCGGTGCGTATGCCCAGCGCAGCCTGCGCCAGGACCGCGTCAACGAAGTGAGCTGGGATTACTACCCCAATGGCGTGCCGGGTGCGCCGGGTGCGTCCTACCTGCCCACCGGCCTGCGCCCGACGCTGGAACTGGAACAGCGCGAGCGCACCGGCGTGGCCGCCTCGCTGCAATGGCGCCCCAGCGCCGCCTGGGAAACCAATCTGGACCTGCTGTATGCCAAGCAGACGGTGCATTACGACGAATACAGCCTGGGCGTGGGCTTCGACGGCGTTGCCAAGATGAGCAACCTGCAAGTGGACCACGGCGGCGTGACCGGCTTCGACTATCGCAATGGCCAGGTGCAGGTGTCGCGCGAAACCTCCGGCATCACCGACGACAACCGCAGCGCGCGCCTGTCCAGCACCTGGAATGGCGATCTGTGGACGCTCGGTGCGGTGGCCTTCCATTCGCAGGCACACAGCTACGACTCCGACCCGATCCGCCGCATGCGCCTGCGCAGCGGCACCAACCTGTCGATGCGGGTGGAGATGCCGCAGGCCGACGACGACAACGTACCGAACTGGAGCTTCACCAATGGCTTTGATCCGACCAACCCGGCCAGCGTCAGCGGGCGCCGGCTGGAATGGCGCGAGATCGATGCGCGCGACAAGGAAGACGCACTGCAGCTGGACGCCAAGCGCACGCTCGGCGATGGCTGGCTGCGCGACATCAAGTTCGGCGCCAAGTACCGCGAGCGCTCGCGCACCTACGACCGTGCCGACCTGCTGCTCAACCGCATCGCCGGCGTGCGCTTTCCGGGCAGCTATTTTACCGCGCTGCCGGTGAGCGACATGCTGGTCGACGGCAAGGGCCAGCTGCCACGGCAATGGCTGGCGCCGATCGAGGCGCCGTTCTGGGGCGACTGGCCCACCGCCGCCGACCTCAGCGGCACGCCCAATAGTGCCGACCTGCAAAACTCCTACGAAGTGCGCGAGAAGATTGGCTCGGCGTATGCGATGACCGACTTCGGCGGCGCGCTGGCCGGGCGCGACCTGCGCGGCAATCTCGGCGTGCGCCTGGTGCGTACCGAGCAAACCACCGACGGCCATGCCGATCTCGACGGCGCCGCCCAGCCGGTACATTTCGAGCGCAGCTATACCAATGCGTTGCCCTCGTTCAACGCCGCCTGGGACGTGCGCGATGACATGGTGCTGCGGACCTCCGCAGCCAAGGTAATCACCCGCCCGGATCTTACCGACCTCTCGTCCAAGCTGACCTTCAACTCCAGCGGCGAAGTGTTGACCGCCAGCGGCGGCAACCCGGCGCTACGGCCGTTCGAGGCCTGGCAGTACGATCTGACCTTCGAGTGGTACATCGACGGCACCTCGGCACTGACCGGCGGTGTGTTCTACAAGGACATCTCCAGTTTCATCCAGACCCAGCTGTCCTACCTGGATTACCAGGGCCAGACCTACCTGCTCTCGTCCAAGACCAACGGCAGCCAGGCCAGCGTCAAGGGCGTGGAGCTGGCCTACCAGCAGGTGTTCACCGGCCTGCCGGCGCCGCTGGACGGCTTGGGCATGCAGCTCAACTACACCTTCACCGACAGCCAGGCGACCTACCGCGACGGCACGCGCCGCTTCACCGACAGCCTGGAAGGCGTGGCCAGGAACACCTACAACGCCGTGCTGTTCTACGAGAAGGGCCCGCTGATGGCGCGCGCCAGCTACAGCTGGAGCGACAACATCGTCAACGCGGTGGGCACGGCCAATGTCGCCACGCTCAACAGCGATGCCTTCGGCAGCCTGGACGCGAACGTGGCCTGGAAGGTCAACGACACCCTGTCGGTGTTCGTCAACGCCATCAATCTCACCGGCCAGGTGCAGCGGCAATACGTCGGCGATCACCTGTTCGGCGGCTACACCGACTACGGCCGGACCTGGTCGCTGGGTCTGCGCGCGCGGTTCTAAGCGCGCCTGCATGCGCGGCTGACGGTCGTCGCCCTCGCGCACGACCGCCACTGTGCTGCGCGGTTCTTTTCGTCCCACCGTTTCATTCGCACTGGATTTGCCGATGCTTCTGCGTTTCTGCCGCCGCGCTACCGCCCTGCTCGGGCTCGCGCTCGTGCCGCTCTGCCCTGCCCATGCCGCCACCGCCGCGCCCGACACGCTGGAGAAGGTGTTGATCCTCAAACGCCATGGCGTGCGTGCGGCGATGTCCAGCCCCGAACAGCTGGGCCGCTATTCGCTGCATCCATGGCCGCATTTTGCCGTGCCGGCCGGTCATCTCACCGCCAACGGCGCGCAGCTGGAGCACCTGTTCGGCGACTACTACCGCGCGCGCTACACCACCCTGGGCCTGTTGACCGGCGATGGCTGCGGCCAGGCCTATTACTGGGCAAACCGCACCCAACGCACCATTGCCTCGGCGCAAGCGTTGGCCAGCACGCTGACGCCTGGTTGTGCCAACCCGGTGCACGGCGTGCCGGCTGGCAGTTCCGATGTGTTGTTCGATGGCACCGCCGCGCTGCGTCAGCCCGAAGCGCGTGCGCGCATGCAGGCCGCCATCGCCGGCCGCATCGGCGGCGACGCCCGCGCCTGGAACGCCGCACAGGCCGATGCGATCGACACGCTCGAACACCTGCTGCTGCAATGCGCGCAACGTCCCTGCCCGCCGCAGGCTGCGCCCGGCAAGCTGCGCCTGACCACGGTACCGGCCGGGCTGGATGATGCCGGCCCGTCGATTCCCGGTATCGATGGACCTGCCGCCGCCGCCTCAGGCATCACCGAAAGCCTGCTGATGGGCTGGGCCGATGGGCAGGACTTCGCTGCGCTGGGCTGGCAAGGCCTGGACGAGGCCACGCTGCTGCGCGTGTTCGCCCCGCACCAGGCCGAATTCGCGCTGCGTCTGCGTGCGCCGACCGTCGCGCGTCTGGCCAGCACGCCATTAGCCGCACGCCTGCTGGCGACGCTGCAGCAAGGTAGCGATGCACACGCCGCGGCCGACGCCATCGGCGGCGATGCGCGTCTGGTGGTGGTGTCCGGCCACGACGGCACCCTGACCCTGCTGGCCGGCATGTTCGATCTGCATTGGCAGTTGCCCGGCTACCAACCGGACCAAACCGTGCCCGGTGGCGCGCTGGTGTTCGAGCGCTGGCGGCGTGCCGACGGTGAGCGCGTCATCCGCCTGCGCTACACCGCGCAGAGCCTGACGCAGCTGCGCGAACGCGTGCCATTGACGCTGCAGGCACCGCCGCCGAGCGCGGCCATCTTCGTTCCCGGCTGCAGCACTGCCACGCCGGCGTACGACTGCCCATTGCCGCAGTTCGCCCGCATCGTCCAGGCCGCACTCGACCCGCTCGCCATGGACCACTGATCCCCTCCACGCGGCGCGCTGGGCCCAACGCGTCGCGTCCATCCGCTGTTACCCAACCGCACGAGGTCATCATGCTTCAGCATCTGCGTTCTCTGCTCAGCGTCGGAATCGGTGTGACCCTGGCCTGCGCCGGTGTCGCCCACGCCCAATCCAGCGTCGGCGTCCTCGACGTGCTCACCTACAACGTCGCTGGCCTGCCGGAGGGCATCTCCAGCAGCAACCCCGCCACCAATACGCCGCTGCTGGCACCGAAACTGGCGCCGTATGCGCTGGTCCACGTGCAGGAAGACTTCAACTACCACGCGGCGCTCTACGCCGGCGACAAACATCCTTACCGCACGCCCACCAGTGGCGGCGCCGCCATCGGCGATGGCCTCAACACGCTGAGCAACTATCCCTTCAACGACTTCACCCGGGTCACATGGGACAAGTGCAACGGCACCGACTGCCTCACGCCGAAGGGCTTCAGCTACATGCAGCTGCGGCTGGACAACGGCGTGCTGCTGGACGTCTACAACGCCCATCCAAATGCCGGTACCGAAACTGCCGACCTGGCCGCCCGCCGCGCCAACATCAGCCAGTTGTCGCAATTCATCGGCACCTGGTCGGCCGGCAACGCGGTGTTGGTGATGATGGACTCCAACACCCGCTACACCCGCAGCGAAGACAACATCCGCGAGCTGATCGCCAGCAACAACCTGATCGATCCGTGGGTGGAACTGATCAAGGGCACCGCCCCGGCCGCCGGCGCCGCACCGCTGCTGTGCGGCACGCCGCCGACCAACACCTGCGAGGTGGTGGACAAGATCCTGTACCGCGCCGCGCCGCAGCTGACCCTGGCCGCCAATCGCTACCAGCTCGACCCAGGCAATTTCTACGACAGCGCCGGCAAGCCGCTGTCGGATCATTATCCGCTGTACACGCAGTTCGGCTGGGCGGTGGGCACCGACGTGCGCACCAGCGACAGCTTCGGCGGACCGCATGGCGTACCGTTCAACGACGTGGCAGGCGGCGCGCACCAGCGCCAGCTGCGCAGTGTCACCCTGCGCGGTGCCGAACGCCTGGATGCAGTGGCCGCCAGCCTGGACAACGGCGCCACGCTCGCCCACGGCGGCAGCGGCGGCAGCGGCGGCACCGCCACCACCCTGGCCCTGCGCAGCGGCGAAATGCTGACCGCGGCCACCGTCACGCTCGGTCAGTACAACGGCCGCACCCGGCTGTTCTCGCTCAGCGTGACCACCAACCAGGGCCGCAGCATCGCCGCCGGCACCCCGACCAGCGAGCGCTACACCCTCACTGCTCCCACCGGCTGGCATATCGCCGGCTTCACCGGCCGCGCCGGCGATGCCATCGATAAGCTGGGTGTGATCTACCGGAAGGATTGAGCGAACGGTTGTACCACTGCAACGGAGCGGCGTCGGCCTGGCGCCGCTTTTCTTGTCTGCGGCAATCACGACGAGGCTTCGGCCGGCATCCTCGCAGCGCGCGATGGCGTACTTCTGCAACGCTCCGCAATTGCGTACCGCCCAAAGTCCCGCACTCCATGCGTGCACGGGCTTTCAACTTCGTGCGGTTCCGGCGCCACATCCAAGATCAAACAGCACCGCAGATGCCGGCGCTTTCGCGACAGATCCGCGCTGACGCTCGGCAGTAGTTGCGCGGCAAGGTAACGGGTTTCAGCCGGTTGCGAAGATCGAGAATGGTGGTTCTGTCTGCAGCGGACTCCAGGTCATCACGCTAGACAAGACGCTCTAGTGCGATCAGCCGCAGCATTGCGGCGATGGACGATCGGGAACGGCATGACTGCGTATTGGCAAGAATCCAACGATGAACTCGATTGTCCATCCTTCGCGGGCTGAAGTGGCGATACTGATGTGAGTACCAGCGCGCGCGGCTGCAAGCGCCCACTTTCTTGCGCATCACCTTGATCAACCACGAGCGACGCTCCGTGCGACGCCGCGCGCAAGGGTTTCCCTGCGCGCAGCATGGCAGGCCATCGCGCTCAACGCTTTGCCGCCTCGCAGAGCTTGCGATTGAACCAGGTGGACCTGGCAATGGGCAGGTACGCATCCCAGTCGCTTGGCGGTAGCATCGTGCTGTCCTTGTCCATCTCCGCCTGGAACGAGGCCTCGTCGCGGCTGCGACCGGCCATGGTCTGATCAAGCGCCTTCAGGCACTCCTGCGGACGGTTCAGGCGCAGCAGGGTGAGCGCGCGGTCGTTGGCGAAGCGGTCGCGATCGAGCCAGTTGAAAAACTCGCCGCACTCGCCCGCGAACGCCTGCATGCCGGCGAGTGCTTCGGCATAGCGCTTGCCGCGATAGTCGCGCAGGTACGCCTCACGTCGTCGGCTGCTGGCCGCGGAGGTGCAGCCGGCAGGCAACTTCAGATAGTCGCCTTCGAAGCTGGCGCGCATGCCGCAGTAGTCGCGGCAACTGTCTTGCGTCAGTGCGGCGATGCTGAAGCCACCGGCCACCGGCTTGAACGCGAGCTTGCAAGGCGTGTCGCTGGCATCGCGCACTTCCGCCTTGTCGCCTTGCAGCGTGCCCTCCAGCGAACAGGTGTGGCCGTTGGCGCCCACGGCGAGAATCTCGAAGTGGCGCGCCCCACCCTTTTCGCTGACCTGCAGGCTGCCCCAACCTTGCTTGGTGCCGTATTCGCCGGGCGTCGGGCCGGCCGCCATCGCGCCGAACGCCGCCAGCCACACCAGCATCCCGCTCCATCCATATCGTCGTGCCATTGCTTCGTCCCGTGTTCGGTTAAGCGACAAGTGTGCGGCATCGCGGCTACGCCAGACCACTCAGGTGTAGGCCATCAAGCCCAGCAAATCCAGCGCGCCATGCGCCAGGATCGCCGGCCACAGCCGCCCGCGTCGGGCCACCCACCAGCCCAGGATCAACCCGAACATCAAGATATTGATGGCACCAATCGGACCCTGATATAGGTGATACGAGGCGCGGACCGCCACGCTGACATTCACCGCAACTGCAGGGCCATAGCGCGGCTCCAGCGCGCGGATCACGTAACCGCACACAAATACTTCCTCGAAGATCGGATTGATCAGCGAGATCGCCAGCACAGCCGCGATCGACAGCCGCCCGGCGACCATCGCATCGAATGGATTCGTGTTGCTCCCCGAGCTCCAGTTCAACAGCGTCAGTGGATAGGTGAGCAACAGACACACCGCCAGCAAGCCGAGTCCCGCCGCCAAGTCGCGTAGTTGCCACTGCAGCCCCAGCGACTGCGGCCTCCATCCGCGGAACCACAGCACTGGCAGCAGGATCGCCAGAACGAGCAGTTCGTAGAACACCATGCCCCACAGGCTAGCGTCGGAGAAGACCGGCTCTATGGCATCGCGCGCCACCGCCGAAAGGCTGGACCAGATCAGCAGACCGAAGGCGATCGTCACCACGATCAGCAACTCGCACCATTTGGAAAAAGCCCCTTCACGTCCTTGCATCGATCTTCCTTGCCGTGCCTTGATTGCAGATGCGCGACTTGAACACCCTTGCTAGCGACAGGCCTGCACGACCGCTCGCTCAAGAGCCTGCATGAAATCCGGATCGCCACGCATCGTAGTATCGGCGCGGGCGCTGTCGCGCACATGGGTGGCGCGCGTACACGCCTCCGGGCTCGGCTGGCGCTCGTAGCTGATCAGGCGTAAGCCCAGGTTTGACTCCTGGCCCGTGGCAGACGCCGTGTTCGGGCCTGCCTGCGTCGCCGCAACCGTTGCGGTCGGAGCCGGCCCGGCTTGCTTGTTCCAACGCTTCTGCTCGGCGCCGTCGGCGCACGGCGTGGACTGGTAAACGGTCCCCAGCTTTGCATCGCTGCACTTGTAGGCCGACTGCGCCGCTGCCGGTAACGACAATACGCACATCACCAGCGCAAGACTTATTTTCATTTACGCCTCCCCCCAAACGGCATAGCTTACCGATAGCGGAGAACGAAGCGTTGTCTCTTGGAGCACGCGTTCTCTTCTTCAGTGACGAAGACGGGTAAAGCGCGCCTGGCGGCTTGTTACAGACCGGCTTGGACCGGCTTGGACCGCCATGAACCCGGCACATTGCCGATGGCAGCGCCAAGCAGACGCACAGTGCTCGCTGACCGATGTCGCATGCAGCCCTTTTTTTTTTTGCGCCGGACACAACTCTGGCCGGCGATGGAAGTGCAAAGAACTGCAGTTTCCGCCGACGCGCAAGCACAGCGGCCATAGACGCATCTTTTTGCGGGCATTCAGCGGCTCGTCGGCATCTCAAGTCGCTGTTGTCGACCGATAGGTTAGCCTGGCCCGGTTACCCCGGCTTTGTCGACGTCCCCCCGCTCTGAGTAGCGGCCGGGTTTAGAGTCCGGGGTTGATGATATCGGTGTTGGCCAGCTGTTGGGCATACGCAGATGGCGTCATGCCGCCAATGGCCTTCTTGGGTCGCTCCTCGTTGTATTCGCGTCGCCAGCGTTCGATCTCGGTACGCGCATGCAGCAGGGTTGGGAACCAGTGCTCGTTGAGGCATTCGTCGCGCAGCCGGCCATTGAACGATTCGACGTAGGCGTTCTGGTTTGGCTTGCCAGGCTGGATCAGCCGTAACTGCACGCCACGCGCATGTGCCCAGGCCACCATCGCTTTGCCGCAAAACTCCTTGCCGTTATCTGTGCGGATCACCTGTGGCAAGCCGCGACTGTGCGCCAGCCGATCCAGCACGCGTGTCACGCCATGGCCCGAGATTGCGCGCTCCACCTCGATGGCGATCGCTTCGTGGGTTGCATCGTCCACGATCACCAGACACTTGATCACTCGGCCTTCGGCGCTGCGGTCGAACACGAAATCCATCGACCACACCTGATTGGCCTGCGATGGCCGCAGCAGCGGCTGACGCTCTCCTATCAGCACCTTTTTGCGCTTGCGGCGCCGGACCTGCAGCTGCTGCTCGCGGTACAACCGCTCCACACGCTTGTAGTTCACGATGCGTCCTTCCTGTCGTAATTTGAGATAGATCATCCCCACACCATAACGGCGATGGCGATGCGCCAACGCACAGATGCGTTCGCGCAGTTCGACGTTGCGATCTTCGCGCGGGCAATATCGCAGCGCACTGGCGCTCATGCCGATCACTGCCAACGCACGACGCTCGCTGGCACCACGCCCGATCCACTCGCGCACCAGCATGCGACGCGCCGGTGCGCTCACCACTTTTTTCGCAGTGCATCCTTGATCAGGTCGTTCTCGAACAGCTGCTCGGCCAGCAACTTCTTCAGCCGCGCGTTCTCGGACTCAAGGTCCTTGAGCCGCTTGGCATCGGGCACGCTCATCCCGCCGAACTTGCTGCGCCACAGATAATAGGAAGCCTCGCTGAAGCCATGCCGCCGGCACAGGTCCTTGATCGCCACACCGGCATCAGCTTCGCGCAGGAAGCCGATGATCTGTTCTTCAGAAAAACGCTTCTTCACGTCCAATCTCCTCGAGTTAGGGAATTGGACTCCAAACTGAGGTGCTACTCAAAATCGGGGGGGCGTCGTTGTGATACCAGTTACCTATTTTGCACTTTCGTTCGTTCCGGCACATTGCTGACAAATGGTTTTCAGAACGTCACAATGATTGGACAGTGATCTGATATGTCGTCGAGCGGGTTGATGCTTTTAGAAAAGTTGGCCACTGCGGGAGCAATATTAAGCACTTCAACATTGGTCGCAACATTGCTTCCGGAGATTGCATAATCGTACGTCTTGGAAACTCCAATCTTAGCGTTATGCGTGTCTCCATTAAAAGCAACATTGAAATAATTAAGATCGGAACCACTCTCTTGCATGGCGAGGATGAGACCTGCGGGCTCACAATTCAGATCTCCCATTAACACAAACGAGCCGTTGTGCAGCTGATGCAGTGCCTCGGCTACCCACCCAACTAAAAAGGCCGCCTTCCCGCTAGCATTGGCATGGTAAACATACAAACTTATCCCGTTCAAAGCCCCCAGACACGCAACATGACGCTTGCTTTGCTTCGTGAATTCACCTCCGCCTTTTTTCCAAGGCGAAGTCCCGAAAACGTCCCTGAAGCTTGGAGGATTAAAGCGCATCAATACACTTTCATCGAGGTCATCATCGATAGCTGCATAGCCAAGCTGAGCCTTGGTCCCCTTTGCGGTCCGCTTAGCAGTGACTACTTGCTTGTTGATGGCCACACCTCCAAGCTCAAGGTCGCTTGTAACTTCACATAGGACAGCAAATTCTGCGTTGTGCAGATGGAAAGCCTCAGCGACAACTTGCTCCATTATTTTTTGCTTGCTGCCTGGCGTTCCAGTACCAAGCCGCTGGACATTCCAGAATAGGATCCTCATTGCAGGCACCCTGTCTTTAAAAAATTCGACTGATAGCAAAGCCACCGCCTTCTGCCACTGGTGTCAATCATCACAGTTCTCCAATCCGATTAGGCGTCACCAAATCCCGAAAATCTGGGGAAACAAAGAATTCGACAAAATCGCATCGATCATTCGTTCCGTTTCACTACCGCGGCAAACCGAATCATCACTAGTTCCATCAGCGCATCGTCATGCTTGAAAATAATCCTGTAACGCTCCTGGACCGGGAGACGGGGTCAGATTCACTTCTAAACCGAACCTGATCCGATTTTTTATTAAAGTGTTCCTAACGCTGTTCCCGAGCACGCTCGCGCTTGTTGCCGATGGCTTGGATCGTCGAGGAAGTGGCGGCGATGAAGAATGCAGCTTCGCAGTTCTGCAGTTCTTCGTTTTTGCCTGCACCGGTCTAGCTCGGAATTCATATGCTCTGCGCTCCTTTTAGTTCTTATCGGGCATTACGGAAATCTTGGCCGCGCACCCGACAATTCCAAAAGTTCAGTTCTTCCTCGCCTCAATGACAGACTTGTAATAGATGTTTTCGCGCAGCTGGGTATAGGCCCGAATTTCTTCCCCGTCGTTTGTCCAGACCGTCCTGTTGATGTGGGGTGGCTTCATGTTGATGGTCCGCCCATTCGTGTAGTGTGCGTCTACGTAGGGTTCCTCCCCATTTTTCAAGCCCTTGTGCCGGCGAGCGTAGAGGAATTCCCCCAACCACGATTGAGTCGGGAGCAGCGTCCGCAGGCGTTCGGTAGCGATCTGCGGGCACCTGAATGTCTTAGCGTAGATGTTCTGTCGATAGTCCTCCGCACCGTCGAAGCAGTCCACCAGGAAATTCCACATATAGGCTCGCTGTGGCCCGCCTTGTGCGAGAAACGTCCGGGTGGAACGGTACTGGACTGACTTGGCGTAGTAAACGGCCGCCACCTCGCCGAATCGCTGGACCAGCAGAAGCCACTGTATCGCGTGCGTGAACTCGCCATGGGCGCGGGTGAAAAGGTCGCGAAACATGATCTTCGCCCCCACTACATCGTTGAAATCAGCAGGGCTAATCTGGCCATTGAGAATGACCACTTTCCTACTGAACCCGTAATAGGATGCATATTTTCCAAGCGCACAGGAGAAGGCGCCGAGACGGCGATAATTGACGCCATCGCGCTGTACCTCACGGAACTTTGCGTATTCCGTGCCCAGCTCAAAGGACAGGTCCTTGACCGCCGACGCAAGCGCTTCGTTGTCGGAAAGGAAACTGGCCATGCGCGCGAAGACGAGCATGTCCCTCATCCGCTGCGTCGCTTCGATCTGGACACCATCGACAACCTGGAAATTCTCATCCAGGAACAACACCATTTCCAATTCCGATGCATCACTGATCTTCATCGAAGTCCTCTCTTTGGATTCTGTCCGTGCGCGCCTGCGCCTGTCAGTGGAACAGGTACGAGAAGCCGTCTGGATTCGTGCTCATTCCTACGCCTCCGATGGATGCCTGGTGTGCAAGCCGCCCCAGGAATTCCCTCGACATCGCCGGCAACATCGAATTCGTCAAAATCGCATCGATCATCCGCCCACCCGATTCGCTCTCGGTACACCGGCTCACCACCAGCTCAACAACTGAATCGTCGTACTCGAACGGAATCTTGTAGCGCTCCTCGATGCGCTTCTTGATGCGGTTCAACTGCAGCCGCACGATCTGCCCGAGCATGGCGTTGCTCAGCGGGTAGTACGGAATGGCCACCAACCTGCCGAGCAATGCCGGCGGAAACACCTTCAACAACGGCTCACGGATGGCCTTGGCCATTCCGTCGGGATCCGGCATCAGTTCCGGGTCCTTGCACAGGCTGGCGATCAGGTCGGTGCCGGCGTTGCTGGTGAGGATGATCAAGGTGTTGCGGAAGTCGATGCGGCGGCCTTCGCCGTCTTCCATCCAGCCTTTGTCGAAGACCTGGAAGAACAGTTCGTGCACGTCGGGGTGGGCTTTTTCCACTTCGTCCAGCAGCACCACCGAGTACGGCTTGCGGCGCACCGCTTCGGTGAGCACGCCGCCTTCGCCGTAGCCCACATAGCCCGGCGGTGCACCCTTGAGCGAGGAGACGGTATGCGCTTCCTGGTACTCGCTCATGTTGATGGTGATCAGATTTTGTTCGCCGCCGTACAAGGTTTCGGCCAGCGCGAGTGCGGTTTCGGTCTTGCCCACGCCGGAGGTGCCGGCCAGCAGAAACACGCCGATCGGTTTGTCCGGGTTGTCCAGACCGGCGCGGCTGGTCTGGATGCGCTTGGCGATCATTTCCATGGCGTGGTCCTGGCCGATCACGCGCTTGGCCAGCAGGTCGGGCAGGCGCAGCACGGTGTCGATCTCGTTGCGCGCCATGCGCCCGACCGGGATGCCGGTCCAGTCGGCGACCACGGCGGCAACCGCTTGGTAATCGACGGTGGGCAGGATCAGCGGCGATTCGCCTTGTAATGCTGCCAGTTCGGCCTGCACCAACTGCAGGCGCGCTAACAGCGTGTCGCGATCAACTTGCACCGGTGCGTCGAGCACGGCAGTGTCGCCAGACGCCGACTGCGCCACAGCGGCATCTGCGTCGGTGTCGGCCTCTGCTTCCAACGCACTGCCGGTGCCTTCCACCGATGAATCACCGCTACGCAGTTGTGCGCGCAACGACAACAGCTCGTCCACCAATGCCTTCTCGCCAACCCAGCGCTGTTCCAGCTCGTGCAGGCGGCCGTGCTCGCTTTGCAGCAGGCTGGCGCAAGCTGCAGCACGCTCCTCCCCCACGATGCCAATCGCACGCTCGCGTTCGATGATGGCGTGCTCGGTCTCCAGCGATTCGATGCGGCGGCGACTGTCGTCCACTTCCGCAGGCGTAGCGTGCAGGCTCACCGCCACGCGCGCGCAGGCGGTGTCGAGCAGGCTCACCGATTTGTCCGGCAGCTGCCGCGCCGGGATGTAGCGGTGACTGAGCTTGACCGCCGCTTCCAGCGCTTCGTCCAGGATCTGCACACGGTGGTGCTGTTCCATCATCGAAGCGACGCCGCGCATCATGCGCACTGCCTTGGCTTCGTCCGGCTCGTCCACCTGCACGGCCTGGAAGCGCCGCGTCAGCGCGGGGTCTTTTTCGATGTACTTCTTGTACTCGGCAAACGTGGTCGCCCCCACGGTGCGCAAGGTGCCACGCGCCAGTGCGGGCTTGAGCAGGTTGGCCGCATCGCCGGTACCGGCCGCGCCACCGGCGCCGACCAGGGTGTGGGTTTCGTCGACAAACAAAATGATCGGCTTGGGGCTGGCCTGCACTTCGTCGATGACTGCGCGCAGGCGTTGCTCGAATTCGCCCTTCATGCTGGCGCCGGCCTGCAGCAGGCCCACATCCAGCGTGCGCAGCTGCACGTCCTTCAACGCGGGCGGCACATCGCCGCGCGCGATGCGTTGTGCGAAGCCTTCCACCACCGCGGTCTTACCGACACCGGCCTCGCCAACCAGGATCGGGTTGTTCTGGCGGCGGCGCATCAGGATATCGACGACCTGGCGGATCTCGTCGTCGCGGCCGATGATCGGGTCCAGCTTGCCCTCGCGTGCCTGTGCGGTGAGGTCGGTGGTGAATTTCTTCAGTGCTTCCTGCTTTCCCAGTGCGGCCGGCGCGATGGCGCCGCTAGCCTCCCCAGGTGCAGCGGTCTGACCGAGTGAGAAACCATCGCTGGGCAGCAAACCATCTTCCGGGGAGCCGGCCACGATCCGCGCAAAGTCTTCGCTGAGTACCGCGGGCTTGAGCTTGTCGAACTCCTTGGAGATCGCCAGTAATGCATTACGCAAACCGCGCACGCTCAGAATGCCAACCACCAGATAGCCGGTGCGCACCTGCGCTTCACCAAAACTCAGTGAGGCATACACCCAACCGCGCTCCACCGCTTCTTCGACATTGGCCGACAGGTCGGTGACGGCAGTGGAACCGCGCGGCAAGGCGTCCAGGGCCGACGTGACATCACGCGCCAGCGTGGAGGGGTTGAGCTGAAAGTGTTTGATGATGCGGTGCAGGTCCGAGTCCTGCAGCTGCAGCAACTGATGCAGCCAATGCACCAGCTCCACATACGGGTTGCCGCGCAGCTTGCAGAACACGGTGGCGCTCTCGATACCGCGGTAGGCCAGCGGATTGAGCTTGCCGAACAGGGCACTGCGGGAGATCTCGGCCATGGTGCGTCCTTGAATCGAATAGAGAGTCGTAAGCGAATCGGCAAGGCGCTGCGTCACCCCGAGGGGCGCAGCAGCACCTCGTCGGCGTCGGCAATGCTCCAGGCACGGCGGCCGAGCCAGGTATCCAGGCCCAGCCGGCTATTGCGCGCCAGGTGCGGCGTGGGGACCTCGTCGGCCTTAAGCAACAGCTGCAGTTCCCAGCCAAATTCGTCGCCCAGATAACTGCGCACCGCAGCGGTGAGTTGCCTGAGCGCTTGGCCGCCCGGAAGAAAGCGTTGAAACGCCAGGCGCGGCAGCGGCCCCAGGCAGATGCGCACGCGTTGCTGGGCGCCACGCACGTGTGCGCCCACCACGCTGTCCACGCCCAGCCGCGCGTTGCGCGGACCCAGACCAAGTTGCAGGTGCGCATCGGCCGGCAGGCGCATCCATTCGGCGATGAATTCCTGTACCTGCACCGGCCATTCGAACAACTGCTGCAGCAGGGCACGCAAGCCTTCCGGCGTGCGCGTGGCGGTACCAAGACGGCCGGCGTAGTAACGACGTGCATCGTCCGGCAACGCGTCGCGGTCGCGCAGATGCGGGCTGGCGATGCCGACCAGTGCATCCAGCCAGGCACGGAACTGGTCGCTCGCCGGGCGCTCGGCCTGCACGCTGGGCTGTGCCTGCGCCCAGGCGCGGTAAAACAGGCTCAGCATGCGGTGGTGGAACACATCGGCAAATGCGGCAAAGGTGCCGTCCTTGGCTTGCTGCGCACGCTCAATGGCGTATTCGGTCAGGTGCAACGGCAACGGCGCATTCGGGCCGAACAGGCCTAAAAACAGACCGTACAGCGCGGCAGGCTGATCGTGCGTTGCCGGTGTGTAGCGGTCCAGCGCATGGGGTGCGAATGCCAGTGATGGCGCATGCCGCAGCCGCAGCACATCGTCGCTGGCGCGCGTCGATTCACCCAGGCGTGGCTGCAGCGTGTGGCAGCGCTCGATCGCGCGCAAGGCCGCGAACGGGCTGAAATCCTGTAGCCGGGTCTGCAGCGCCTGGGCCAGCGCCGCAGCCGCGGCGCTCACAGGCGCGGGCGCGTGCCGGGCTGGGCTGGCCATCGGGCCACCTCGTTGCGTTCGGTGGTGCGCAGCACGGTTTCGGTGAATGAATTCACCGAGACATAGCGCGCGAAGAAGTGCCGCAGCACCGAGGCCAGCAGGAAGGCGCCGGTGCCTTCGAAGGCGGCGTCCTCGCAGGTCAGCGTGATCTCCAGGCCGCGGCCGAAGGTGATCGGGCCAGGCACCGGGATGCGCCGCACGATCGGTGTGCCGCTCACCTGCTTGACGCCTTCGATCTGCCGCTGCGCGGATGCGTCGAACGGGTCGCAGTACAAGGTGAGGATCTCGCGTAGCGCAGCGGCGCCGTCGGGGCCGTCTTCGAAGAGCGAGAGATAATTGAGCTGCAATTGGCTGAGCAGGCGCCACGCAGTCTGCCCATCCGACAACGCCGGGCGCGGCTTGGTCGGCCCGGCCACGCAGCGCACGCTCTGGACCGGCACGCCGCTGTCCATGGTGAAATCGGTGGTGCCCTTGCCTACCGGCATATGCAGCGGCAGATCGCGGTTGCTGCACCACAGTTGCAGCCCAAGCTGGCGCAGGCGCGTGCTGTGCGGCTGATCGTCGGCATCGACCAGGCTGACGAACACTTCGCTGCCCACATAACTCGACCGCGCGCCATCGCGGCGCTGGCGGGCCGATAGCATGCGCGGTTCGCGGCGCATGCTGTAGAACGCGCCATGCCGTGCATGCCAGGTGCGTGCGTCGCCACCATAGAACGGCGCGAAGCGTTGCTCCGGCTCCTGACGATCGCCGAAGCCTTCCACTTCGCCCAAATGATGGACCTCGAAATCCATCGGCCGGGTGCGGTCGGCCAGCACGTGGTATTCGTGCAGGCCGGCGTGCAGATGGATGCGATCGGCACGCCGTGGGAACAGATTGATTGCCGGGGTGCAGAACAATTTGAAATGCTCGGCGCCCACTGCCGCAGCCAGGCTCGGCAGGCTGCGTTGCAGCAACACCACCACCTCGAAGCTGCTGCCGTGCAACCGCCGCAATGGCGCGCGCAGCCCGGTGAGTTCTGCGAACAGAAAGCGCTCCGGACAGGCGAAGTATTCCTGCAGCAGGCGGTAACCACTGAACGAACGGCCGTCGTACGGAATCAATGCATCGTCATCGGCAAAGCCGCGCATCTGCACGGTATCGGCGCCCAGCGTCATCTCCAGCATGCCACCGCTGGCATTACTGCCACGCACCACCACGGCGGTGGTATCGGCATGCAGTTGTTCGTAAAGGCGCTTGGGCAAGCCGTCGGCGCCGGCCAGAAACAGCGGCAGCCGATCCAGCGCCAGCGCTTGCGTCTGCGCGCCACCCACCAGCTCAAAGCGCAGCCGCACGCCGGCACGCACCACGCGCCCGGGCGGCAAGGCGATGCCGGCAGCCGCCACTGCGGCCGGCGATTCAAGATACTTGGCCTCGGCCAGCTGCAACGGCCACAAGCTCACTGCATGCGCGGTGCGAAATTCGCAGGCGGTGCGCTCGCCCGGGCCGACCAGGCTGCGCAGCGCGCTTTGCCGCGGCACCACCACGCCTGCTGCCAGCCCGCTGTCTTTCAGATCCGGCTGCAACTGCACCACCGCCATCGACGGCAACGGTGCCAGATAATGCGGGTAGACCATCTCCAGCAGGTGCTGGGTGAACACCGGGTATTGCGCGTCCAGCTTGAGTTGCACGCGCGCGGCCAGGAACGCGAAGCCTTCCAGCAACCGCTCGACATACGGGTCGGCACATTCGAACGCGTCCAGACCGAGCCGCCCGGCGATCTTGGGATACTCGCGCGCGAACTCGGCGCCCATGTCGCGCACGTGCTGCAATTCGCGGGTGTAGTACGGCAGCAGGCGCGGGTCCATGGCGTCAGCCGTGCCCTTCGACGACATCGAGCCGCCCGGTTTCCAGGTCCAGCGCGGTCTTCAGATACAGATTCAACGGCAGCGGTTGCGCCCACATCTCCGATTCGATGGTGAACAGCAGCGAGCGCCGGTCCATGCGTGCGGCATCGGCATGCACACTGACGCGCAGCGTCTCGGGTATCAGCCGCGGTTCGAAGGCCAGAATCGCCTCGCGGATGCGCTGTTGCAGCGCTGCCGCATCGATGCCGGCCACTGCAACACCGGCCAGGTCCGGGATGCCGTAATTCAGTACCGAGCTGCGCACCTGCGGGTGCGCTTCCAGCGGGCGGCTGGTTTCCAGATTTACGGCATTGAGCAACCACGACAGATCGCGGATCACGCATTCGCGCAGGCGCGTGGCCGAGATCACGCGTTGCTCGCGGCTCTCTTCGCGCTGGCTGGGCGCGGCATCGGTGAGCCGGTCCAGTAGCGAAGGCTGCAAGCGTTCGGTGGTGGTGAGTTCGGCCATGGCGCGTCAGCCCGCGTCGAACTGCACGTCACGCACATCGAGCAGCGCAATCTCGTGCGACTCTGTGCTCCACATGCGCTGGCCCAGGCCGATTTCGCCTTGCGCACCATGCGTCCATTCGGTGCGGCGCGCCAGTTGCAGCTCGCCGGCATCCAGGTGCTCGCTGCCGGGGTAACGCACCGGCAGGTAGCCGAAGGCCTGGCCGCCGTTGCGCCATAGCACGCTCACGGGCGCCCACACGGTGTCGCGCAGATCCAGCGGCGCTTGCATGCGCAGCTGCTGGATGTGGCTGAGCGGTGCCCAGGCGTAGCCGCTGTCGAGCATGAGCTCGATGCAGGGTCCGAAACGGGTATCGGCATCTGCAAGCCACTGGAAGCGTTCGCCATCGAGCACGCCGGCACTGGCCGGTGCCAACTCGAACGCTTGCGTCCGCAACGCAGCTGCTTGTTCGCCATGCCCTTGCGCCGACAGTTGCAGCGCGTGTAGATGGATCGCCAGCCACTCGGCCGGTTCGCCAATCACATGCGGTAGCCGCGTGCCGGCAAACACCTCGGCGCGCGTCTGTTCGCCCTGCAGCACTGCAAGGTACGTCTGCACCAAGGGCAGCGTGGCGGCATCCAGTTCAGCGCAGGCGCGCAGCTGGTCTGCGGCGCGCGACCACTGGCCGAGGACGGCCAGCAACTGAAACAGGAACACGCGCTGCGCTGCATCGGCCGGTTGCCGGCGCACCTGCTGGATCAGTTGCTGCAACGCCTGCGCCGGCTCGCCTTGGGCAAGCAGGGTCTGTGCGGTGGCATCCATCGCGTGGCTCCTTGTCGAAGAAGGTGGCGGTGCCGTGCGCGGCACCGCCCGTCATTGCATTGCCGCCATCGGAGGCAGCCAACGTCACAGCGCCAACATCCGCTGGGCGGCTGGGTGGCGCAGCGCGAGCGTCTACACGCGTGCTGCATGCCGCACTGCCTCGCCAAACGCTCCTGCGTGGCGAAGGCGTTGTGGTTGCCTGCGTTCGTGTTAGGCCTTGGCCACACCCTGGATGTCGTAGGTGAATTCCTTCGCGCCACCCTGGGCGGCACCCTTGTCGTCCTGTGGCTGGAAGCCGTACTTGAACTTGCCGAAGTGCAGCGTCACGTTTTCGGTCAGGCGGTCTTCGCCGCCGGAACCGCCGGTCGACAACGAGGTAATCAGCACGCCTTCACTCAATTCCAGGGTGAGAAAGTCGCTCTGCTCGCCAGTGGCATTGGTGACGTACAGCCAGGCGTTTTCCACACGTGCTCCGGTGCATACCGCATCGAGCAATGCGTTGGAGCAACCATCCACGTACTTGGTGATGGAGATGTCCTGGATATGCGCCTTGCCACCACTGGCCGAGCCGCCACCGGTGTGCAGGTCGCCGGAATTGCTCGCGCCCCAAGACCAGGCCAGGATCGGAATTTCGCCCTTGTGCTTCTTGTGGTTGGACGCGCCTTCGATCTTGACCTTGCCGCTGCCGAACTTGATATGCATGTCGAACGCCATGGAACTGCTCCTTCAATGAGAGTGACAACACGAGGTGGCGCGACGCACATTCGCGTCGTGCCCGTGACGCGAATGCGTCGGATCAGGCCTTGGCGGCCGAGGGAAGGCGCGAGACCAACCGCAACGACACGGTCAGGCCCTCCAGCTGGTAATGCGGCTTGAGGAAGAACTTGGAGCTGTAATAGCCCGGCGCGCCTTCCACTTCTTCCACCACCACCTCGGCGGCAGCCAGCGGCTTGCGCGCCTTGGTTTCTTCGCTTGAGTTGGACGGGTCGCCGTCGATGTACTGGGTGACCCAACGCGTCAGCCAGCTCTGCATCTGTTCGCGATCGGAGAACGAACCGATCTTGTCGCGCACGATGCACTTGAGGTAATGCGCAAAGCGGCAGCACGCGAACATGTAGGGCAGGCGCGCGCCCAACGCTGCGTTGGCGGTGGCATCCGGGTCGTCGTATTCGTCGGGCTTGTTGAGCGACTGCGCGCTGATGAAGGCGGCCATGTCCGAGTTCTTGCGATGCACCAGCGGCATCAGACCCATCTTGTCCAATTCGGCGGAGCGGCGGTCGGTGATCGCCACCTCGGTCGGGCACTTCATGTCCACGCCACCGTCGTCGGTGGGAAAGGTGTGGGTGGGCAAGCCTTCCACTGCGCCGCCGGATTCGATACCGCGAATGCGCGAGCACCAGCCGTACTGCTTGAACGAGCGATTGATGTTCACTGCCATCGCATAGGCAGCGTTCTGCCAGGTGTACTTGGACGAGTCAGCGCCGGCAGTGTCTTCTTCGAAATCGAATTCATCCACCGGGCTGGTGGCCGCGCCGTAAGGCAGACGCGACAGCGTGCGCGGCATCGCCAGACCGATGTACTTGGAATCTTCCGATTCGCGCAGCGAGCGCCATGCGGCGTAATCGGGCGTGGAGAAAATCTTCGCCAGGTCGCGCGGGTTGGAGAGCTCGCTCCAGTTGTCCATGCCCATCAACTTGGGCGCGGCTGCGGCGATGAACGGTGCATGCGCGGCAGCGGCCACCTGCGCGATGCCGTTGAGCAGTTCCACATCCGGCGGGCTCTGGTCGAAATAGTAATCGCCGACCAGGCAGCCATACGGTTCGCCACCGAGCTGGCCGTATTCCTGCTCGTAGACCTTCTTGAAGATGGGGCTCTGGTCCCAGGCGGTGCCCTTGTAGCGCTTGAGCACCTTGCCCAGTTCCTTCTTGCTGATGTTCAGCACGCGGATCTTGAGCTGCTGGTCGGTCTCGGTGTTGTTGACCAGATAATGCAGGCCGCGCCAGGCGCCTTCGAGCTGCTGCAGATCGGCGTGATGCAGGATGTGGTTGAGCTGCTCGGTGAGGGCGCGATCGATCTCGGCGATATAGGCCTTGATGGTCTGCGACACGTCTTCGCTGACAACATCGCTGCGGTTGAGCACCTGCTCGGCCAGCGTGCGCACGGCCGATTCCACTTCTTCCTTGGCGCGCTCGCTCTTGGGGCGGAACTCGCGATTGAGCAGCGCGGCAAAGTCGCCCTGTTCGGTTGTTTCGGTGCTACTGGTGGCCAGTGCGGCTTCGGTCGCGGACATGGCGTCAGGCTCCTTCCGGTTCGGAGGCAGGCTTGGCGGCCGACACCAGCGACTGCAGCAACGCCGGGTCGCGGATGGCGTTGGCAATCAGCTGCTCTGCACCGGCCTTGCCGTCCATGTAGGTGTCCAGGTTGGCCAGCTGCGTGCGCGCTTCCAGCAGCTTGGCCAGCGGCGCAACCTTGCGCGCGATGGCGGCCGGCGAAAAATCGTCCATGCTTTCGAAGGTGATATCCACCGCCAGCTCGCCTTCGCCGGTGAGCGTGTTGGGCACCTTGAATTGCGCGCGCGGCCGCATCGACTGCAGGCGGCTGTCGAAGTTGTCGACGTCGATCTCCAGTGCCTTGCGCTCATCCAGCGAGGGCAGCTCACCGGCATTGGCGCCGGACAGATCGGACATCACCCCCATCACGAACGGAATCTGCACCTTCTTCTGCGCGCCGTAGACCTCCACGTCGTATTCGATCTGCACCCGTGGCGCCCGATTGCGGGCAATGAACTTCTGACTGCTGGCCATGCCTGATCTCCGATTGAGCCCGTTGCGCCAGCGTGCGGTGCACGTGCGCTGCCATGTGGCTTGGATGTCGCCGGCCCGGCGGAATGCCTGCAGCCTGCGTGCGACGCCGCTGCCGCGGGCTAGCCCGCAACCGCCGCGCACCACGCGGACCGAAGCGGCGGGCCGTGCGATGACGCTTCCTCAGCGCTGCGGCGAGGATAGAAATGCGCCCGTGGGCTCACCCGACAAATCGTCTCAATCGCCGCGATCGTGCGCAGGCAGGCACCGATGCGTGATCCAGCGCCGACTTTGTGAAAGAGGCGTGATGGGTTGGCGCTGCTTTTCTCGGTTGACCAGGGGACAGGCCCCGGGGAGTGGGCCGCAGGCAGCATCCGCATGAGCAGCACCGGTTACTACAGCGCCATCGTTCCGCACGTATCCACGGCCGGGGAGGCACACACGCCGCTGATGATCGACCTGCTGGCGTATATCGAGCAGCACATCGGCGAGGCGGAGTTGGGCACCGAGTCGTTGCAACACGCGTTCGCGTTATCGCGCGCATCGCTGTACCGCCTGTTCCAGTCGCGCGGCGGCGTGGCCAGCTATATCCGCGAGCAGCGGCTAAGCACCGCGCACCGCTACCTGCAGGCCTATCCGGACTGCAGCCTGACCTGGTTGCTCTACGAGATGGGCTTTGCGTCCGAGCGTCAGTTTCAGCGCGCGTTTCAGCAGCGCTTCGGTATGCCGCCCATGCAGTGGCGTCGCCAGTGCCGCGCTGCGCCGCATCTTCCTGCGCCACGGCGTGGTCACTACGTGCCGATGTGGCGCTTCATGCGCGAACTGAGCCAGCACGTACAACCCGAGTACGCATCCATGCGTAGCGGCGCGGCCACACCCACGCACGGCTCTCCGCTGGTGCATACCGAAGCACTGCGCCGGCTCGCCCGACCGGTCCGGCGCTTTGCGGCACAACTGGAGCCGATGGAGAGCGAAGTACCTTGAGTTGCGTAGGAGCGCGCCTGGGCACGAGGTGCATGACCTGGGCGCCACATCGCGCCCAGGTACGCGCCCAGGTGAGGCAAGGCACTGGCATCGGCATCAGCGAATGACCAGTACCGGAATCGCACTGTGGGTCAGCACTTCCACCGTCTGGCTGCCGAGCAGCATGCGCTGCATCCCGCGGCGGCCGTGCGAGGTCATGATGATCAGATCGCTGTTGCAGTCCTTGGCGGTCTGCACGATGCCCTCGGCCGCGAAACGATCCAGCACATGCCGCGGCGTGGCCTTGATGTTGGCAGCGGCGGCCAACTCCAGCGCCGGGCGCAGGATCTTTTCGGCGGCCGCTTCGCGCTCTTTGCGGTATTCGGGGCTGGCCTCGTAGCCCACGCTCCAGCCCATTGCGTCGTACATGCCCATCGCCCACGGCTCGGACACGGTGACGATATCCACTTTCGCACCGGTCGCCTTGGCCAGCTCCAGGCCTTGAAACAGGCCGCGATGCGACAGCTCGGACGCATCAATGGCGATCAGGATTCGTTTGTACATGATGACCTCCCGGATGGACCGGCAGCGGCGCCGGCGATTTGAGATTGACAGCACTCAACAACGCAGACCTTGATACAAATCAATCTTGCACGTCACGGACTGTAGCGCTTCAAGCCGCTCATCTGGCTGACGAGCAACCATCACCTCGGCGCCAGTAACGCGCTCAAAACTGCCCTGTTTGCGTATGAGCTGCATTGCGCAGCGGCCACGTCCGCCTGACAGCTTCGGTCGCGGCGCTTCTTGGTTGCCTTCAGTCGGTGGGCGCTTCATCGGCAGCACCCCGGGGTACGCGCACGCGCGCCGGATTGCCCACGGCGGTCGCGCCGGCCGGCACATCGCGCGTGACCACCGCACCGGCACCGATCACTGCGTCGTCGCCGATGCTGACGCCCGGCAGGATGATCGCCCCGCCACCGATCCACACATTGCGCCCGACGCGAATCGGCCGTCCGAACTCCAGCCCGCTGGCGCGTCCGGCCGCATCGCGCGGATGATCGGCAGCGTAGAACTGCACGGCGGGCCCCACCTGCGTGCCTTCGCCGATATGCACCTGACAGATATCCAGAATCACGCAATTGAAATTGAGGAACACGCCCGCGCCCAGATGGATGTTGTAGCCGTAATCGCAATGAAATGGCGGCCGGATCACCGCACCGGCACCCACCTCGGCGAGCCGCTCGACCAGCAATGCATGCCGCTGTGTGGATGGCTGCGCGCCAGTGGCGTTGTAGCGCTCCATCCACGCCGCCGCCGCCGCTTGATCGGCCTGCAGTTGCGCATCGGTGGCGTTGTAGAGCTCGCCTGCCAGCATCTTCTGTTTTTCGGTTTGCATGCCGCCGGGTACCTGTGCAATGAACTGCTGACAGGGTGGCATGGATGCAGCGCGCTACGCATCGAGCGATGCACCAATAGCCCCGATTGCCGGCTCAAAGTGGCTTACAGAACCTCACGATCTGCCTATTCGCTAAAGCGATTGGCGCGCTCACCACCGGAAACCGCCAATGGGAGTTCGAGCACCGGCCTCACCCGCGAGGTGACTGTGTCGCCATTCCACCGCTTGTCGCATCCGTTGCAATGCCGCGGCGCCAGCATCGATACTCCAGGCCGTGCCCTTCCGGTGCGACCACGTTCAAGGATGACGTCATGACACGATTTGTAGCAGCCTGCGTTGCGTTCTTGCTGTGGGCATGCCTCAGCACACCTGCACACGCAACCACCTCACTTTCTTTTGAAGAGAGTGGCTACTCCATCCTGTTCGAAATCGGGCACGACACCCGACCAGTGATCGCCAGTCTTCGTTTCTACGCCCCCGGCGACAGCAAGGCCGTGTTGTTGCGAGGCAATTTCCAGGTCAGGACGTTCGATACCAAACGCAGAATCCTGCGCCTGATTTACACAGGCGACGACACGCGCGTGCCGCCCTTTACCCTGGTCGTGCTCGCCAACAGGTCGACACTGGCCGTGAACGGCAAGCAGATCAACTCAAGCTTCAGCTGGGAAATGTAGGCGCGCAACAGCGCAGCGGAGGCAACGCTTCATCCATCGATCATCTGTCACGGATGGTCATGCGACCTCGCTCGACGTATGAGGTGCAGCAGCGGTCGGCTCTGCTTGCTGCACGCACAATGCAACGGCACGACGCCCTCGCCTGCTGAACAACGCGCAATCGCTGACGAGTGCCGAGCCGCCTACACCACAGTCAGATTGGCGTAGGCCATCACCAGCCACTTGGCGCCGACCTCGTCGAACTGCACCTGCACGCGCGCATGCGCGCCAGCGCCTTCGTAATCGACCACCACGCCGCCGCCGAACTTGGGGTGTTCGACGTTGGCGCCGAGCTTGATCGGCGCGGTCTCCACGATGCCATGCACCGGGCCGCCGCGCGCCGCGCCCAGCGATGCGGTGCGCGAGACCTGCACCTTCGGGCGTACTTCGTTGAGCAGGTCGCGCGGAATCTCGCGCAGGAAGCGCGAGGGCACGTTGTAGTTGTCCTGGCCGTGGATGCGGCGCGATTCGGCGTAGCACAGCACCAGCTTCTGCCGCGCGCGGGTGATGCCCACGTACGCCAGGCGACGCTCCTCTTCCAGTCGCCCGCTCTCTTCCAACGAGCGCGCGCTGGGGAACAGGCCGTCTTCCAGGCCGACCAGGAACACGATGGGGAATTCCAGGCCCTTGGCCGAATGCAGCGTCATCAACTGCACGCCTTCCTCGCCAGCCTGGGCCTGGCCTTCGCCTGCCTCCAGCGAGGCATAGGCCAGGAAGGCGACCAGCTCGGTCATGCCCTGGCTGTCTTCGTCGTCGGGGCGGGTGAAGCGCGAGGCGACCGACACCAGTTCGTCCAGGTTCTCGGTACGCGATTCCGAATCCAGCCCGCCACGGCTTTCCTTGGCCCAATGCTCGCGCAGGCCCGAGCGCATCAGCACATGGTCGATGCGTTCGGCCAGTTCCATCTGCCCGGTTTCGGCATGCAGCTGGCCGATCAGGCTGAGGAAGCTGGCCAGGGCATTGCGTGCGCGTGCGGCCAGCGTGTTCTGCTGCGTGCACAACATGGCCGCTTCCCATAACGACAACGCACTGGCACGCGCCAGCCGGCGCACCTCATCCAGCGTCCGGTCGCCAATGCCCCGCGTGGGCGTGTTGACCGCGCGTTCGAACGCCGCGTCGTCGCTGCGGTTGGTGAGCAGGCGCAAATAAGCCAACGCGTCCTTGATTTCGGCACGTTCGAAGAAGCGCATGCCGCCATACACGCGGTACGGCAACTGCTCGGAAATCAGCGCTTCTTCCAGCGCGCGCGATTGCGCATTGCTGCGGTAGAGCACCGCCACTTCGCCATAACTGCCGCCGTCGCGCACCCACTGCCGTGCACGCTCGACCACATAACGCGCCTCGTCCACTTCGTTGTAGGCCGCATACAGATCGATCGGGTCGCCATCGCCGGAATCGGTCCACAGCTGCTTGCCGATGCGGTCCGGATTGTGCGCGATCACCGCATTGGCCGCGCCCAGGATATTGGCGCTGGAGCGGTAGTTCTGCTCCAGCCGCACGGTCTGCGCGCCGGGGAAATCTTTGAGAAAACGCTGGACGTTCTCGACCTTGGCACCGCGCCAGCCGTAGATGGCCTGGTCGTCGTCACCCACCACGAATACATTGCCCGATTCGCCGGCCAGCACGCGCACGAAGGCGTACTGGATGGCGTTGGTGTCCTGGAACTCGTCGACCAGAATCTCGCGGAAGCGCGCACGGTAATGCGCCAGCAAGGCCGGGGTGTCGCGCAGCAGTTCGTGCGCGCGCAGCAGCAACTCGGCGAAATCCAGCAGCCCGGAGCGGTCGCAGCGTTCCTGATAAGCCGCATACACCTGCCGGCGCACTTCGGTCCAATCGTCGTTGGGCTCGGGCTGGATATGCTGCGGACGGCGGCCCTCATCCTTCTGCTCGTTGATCCACCAGCTCATCTGCTTGGGCGGATACTTGCTCTCGTCCAGCTCCAGCGCCTGCACCACGCGCTTGACCAACCGCAACTGGTCGTCGCTGTCCATGACCTGGAAGCCTTCCGGCAACCGCGCGTCCTGCCAATGCAGACGCAACAGGCGATGGGCCAGCCCGTGAAATGTACCGATCCACATCCCGCGGCTGCCATTGCGCAGCTGCAGGTCGGTGCGGTGACGCATTTCGCCGGCCGCCTTGTTGGTGAAGGTCACCGCGAAGATGCCGTGGTTGGGCACGCCCTGGACTTCGTTGAGCCAGGCGATGCGATGGATCAGCACGCGCGTCTTGCCGGAGCCGGCGCCGGCCAGCACGAGGTAATGCCCCGGCGGCGCAGAAACGGCCTCGCGCTGGGCGGGGTTTAAATGATCGAGCAAATGAGAGACATCCACCGGCGCATTTTACCGGTTGTGGCGTCGCTGCGGCTGAGATTGCGATGAAGCGGTTGGGATTGTGGTGATTGCTCGCCGGATAGACGCCCCTCTCCCTTCGGGGCGAGAAGGCAGGGCTTGCGCACCGACGGTGCGAGTGTCTTTGAGCGGCCGCGCCGCTGGCGCGGGCTGGGCGCGGAGCGGGGATTGGGGTGAGGGTACGGGGCGAAGCCACTACGAGTGATGGGTAACACGAGGCTTCGCTCGCACCCTCATCCGGCGCTTCGCGCCACCTTCTCCCAGCGGGAGAAGGGAACAACGCCCATCACCGCCCCAGCAGCACCAGCACATCCCGCGCAATCGCCGCAGCCTGCTCGCGCAACTCCGGCACCGCCAGGCTTTCCCACAGCGTGCCGATGCGCAGGCTGCCGATCACCCGCAGCTGCGGCTGCGTACGTCCATCGGCATCGATCAGGCTGCCATCGGCAGTGGTGTCCACGCCAATCCCATGCGGCCCGGCCACGGCAATGCCCTGCCCCAGCAGTTGCTGCAGCAGCCGGTTGCGCATCGCCTGCACGCGCATTTCCACCCCAGTGGCATTGACCAGGGTCTGCACATCCAGCTGCAAGGCATGTCCGGCGCTGGCGGCCCCGGCGCTCACGCGCACGCAAGCACCCACCTCGAAGGCCACGTCCAGCCGTGCGCGATGCACCTGCAGCTGCCCGCTTGCCTGCATGGCCTGCAGCTGCGCATGCACCGGTGCGGCGATGCGATGCCGATGCACGTCCCAGTAGCGCACCACATGCCGCAGAAAACGGCGCTGATCGGCAACCGACAGCGTCTGCCATAACGCCTGGCTCAACGGCCGGATGCGTTCCATCACGCTCTGCCATGGCAGGCCCTGCGCGGCGGCGGCACGCGCGTGCTGGCGCAGTGTGCGCATGCGTGCGCGCAGCGGCATGGTCAGCAGCGGCTGTGGATCGAACAGCGCCACGCCGCCGTGCGCCTGCGGTAACGGCAACAACCCATGCCGCGACACCACGTGCACGCTTGCCCGATGCGCCTGCGCTGCCAGCGTCATCACGGTATCGGCCATGCTCAAGCCCGAACCGACGATGCACACGGCCGCGTCCGGTGGCAGCGCTGCCACCGCCTCGGTCTCCCAGGCTTCGACACGCTGCGCGTGCGACAGCCCGGTGGCACCCCGCAGCGGCAGCGGTCGCAGCGCATTGCCCACTGCCAAGACCACCACGCTCGCCTGCAGCACCTGTCCATCGTCCAGCTGCAACAGTGCGCCGCCGGCATTGGGCTGCAGCGCCTGCACGCGTGCGGGGTGGACGCGCAGCGTCGCCGGGCTGTGCGCACGCGCCGCCTGCAGGCGGTCGCGCAGATACGGCGCGTAGTGCCGCCGCCCCACGAACTGCTGCGGCAACTGCGCATCGTCCAGTTCGGGGCAACAGGCGTTCGCGCGCAGGTAATCGACAAAGTCGTGGGGCAGTTCCGGCAGCGCGCTCATGCGCGCAGCCGGCACATTGAGCAGGTGTTCGCCGCGCGCGGTGGAATACGCCACGCCTTCGCCAAGCGCCGCATGCGGCTCGATCATGACGATCTGCAACGGCGCTGCGGCCTGGCGCAGCAGCTGCAGCGCCACCAGCACACCGGACGCGCCACCACCGACGATGGCGATGACGGCATCGCCGGGATCACGCAGTGTATTCATGTCGACATTGTAGGCGATGCATGCGCAATACCCGCAGGCCGTCGCCGGCAGTGATTGTCTTCACGGCATCACCAGCGCGGTGTGTGTCAACGCCTCCCACACGCCCTGCATGCCAGGCGCTTACGATTGGTTGATCAGCATCGGCACGCGCCCTTGGGGAATCTGCAACATGTCCATCACCCTGGTCAGGCTCATCCTCTACGTCCACGATGTGGCGGCAATCAAGGCGTTCTACCAGACCCACTTCGCGCTCCCGCTCACCGAGGAAATTGCCGACGAGTGGGTGGTGCTCGCAGCTGGCGGCATCGAGCTGGCGCTGCACCGGGTGGGCCAAGCCTACCGGCAGCGGGCATCGACGCATGCGCTGGCTCCTGTCGCGGATGCGACACACGCGACCACCAAACTGGTGTTTGCGATGACCAGCGATCTGGTCGCGCATCGTGCGCAACTGCAGCACGCAGGCGTGCATGTGGGCGAGCTCAAACGTTACCCCGGCTTTGCGTACCAGATGTACGACGGCCGCGACCCGGAGGGCAACGTCTTTCAGGTCATGCGCCTGGATTGACCCAGGCGCCCTACATCAACGCGTCGGCCAGCCGCGCAATGCCCTCGCGACTGCGGCGCCAGGCCGGGCGGCGACGCCACTGTTCCAACGTCAGTTGCCGCGCGTTGGCCAGATAATCCTGCTCGATCTCACGCAACCGCTGCACCACCCCAGTGTCGTAGCAGAGCATGCCGATCTCGGCGTTGAGCGCGAACGAGCGGATGTCCAGATTGATCGAGCCCACCAGCGCGATGTCTTCATCCATGCTCAGGTGCTTGGCGTGCAGAAAGTGCGGGCGATACAGCGAAATCTTCACCCCGCAACGCAGCAGTTCTTCGAAATAGGCTTCCTGCGCCCACGCGGCCAGGCGTTGGTTGTTGTGCTCGGACAGGATCAGCTGCACGTCCACGCCCGAGACGGCGGCGATGCGCAATGCGCTCAGCAAGGCTTCGTCGGGCACGAAGTACGGCGTGACCAGCACCACCTTGCGCCGCGCCAGATGGATCACCGCATTGATCGCATCGCGCGCATTTTCGAACGGGTACGCCGGCCCGCTGGGCAGCAACTGCGTCGCGATATTGGCCTCGCACACCGGTGCATCGGGCCACACGTCCAGCCGCTCTCCGGTTTCGGTGAACCAGTCGCTGGCGAACACCGCTTCCAGATGATTGACCACCGGCCCGCGCACGCGTGCCACCAATTCGCGATTGGGCACGCCATGGATGAAGCCGGCTTCGGCCAGGTTCTGCGAACCGACAAATGCCACCCGGTTGTCGAGCACCGCAATCTTGCGATGGTTGCGCAGATCCATGCGGCCGCTGCGACGCCAGCGCAGGCCACCCGGCAGTACCGCCAGCACCTGCACGCCGCCGTCCTGCAGGCGCTTGCGGTAACGGCGCAGGCCGCGCTTGGCGCCCACCGCATCCAGTAGCACGCGGCAACGCACGCCGCGCGCGCTGGCGCGTTCCAGCGCCGCCACCACCGCCTCGCCCACCGCATCGTCGAACATCAGGTAGTACAGCAGGTGCACACGTTTGTCGGCCGCGTCGATCGCCGCGATCAGGGCCTGCAACGACTGCGCGTAGTCGTCGAGCAATTCCACCGCGTTGCCCAGGGTGGGCATGAAATCGCCCTCGCGTTCGATCAGCGGCACCACTTCGGCACTGCTGGTGTCTGCCTGCGGCATCCAGCGCAACGCATGCAAGGGCAGTTGTTGTTCGCGAATCACCTGCGAAGCGGTGGCTTGCCGCTCCACCCGCAGCCGCGACAACCATGGGTGGCCGAACAACAGGTACAGCGGCAAACCGACCACTGGCACAAAGCCGATCAACAGCAGCCAGCTGCGCGCCGCACCCGGCGTGGTGCGGGCGGGGATCCATAGCAGCGCGGCCAGGCGGATCGCCCAGTCCAGCGCCAGCAGCCAGGTACCTGTGACCCAATCGGGCAGCATCAGTGGTCCGTTTTCATCAGGAATCCGATTCTGACCTGGCCGCGCGCAAACGCAACGGCGGTGCATAGACAGGGGGGCAATAACGAAACGGCCCGCCCTGCGCATCGGCCGGCTGCACGCGTTCGGCGCAGACCTGCCGCAACGTCTGCACGAAGGCCGACTGCATCCGGGTGGGATACCAGTCGCTGCGCGTGGTCATGCCGATCTGCCGGCGCAGCAACGGCCCGGCGCTACCGATCTCCTCGAGCAGGCCGGCGCGGCGCTCGAACAGGAACTGGTCGCGCGACATCAAGGTCAACCAGTCGCCTTCCAGCAGCAGGCCACGCACGGTCAATTCGGCGCCGCATTCGATGCGCACCGGCGGCGGCTCCAGCTGGTGGTCGCCGAACAGCTGCTCCCAGCGCGCGCGCACCGGCGTGCCGGCGGCAGCGATCACCCAGGGGTAATCGCGCAGTTGCGCAAACGCGTAGCCCTGCCCGGCCAAGGGGTGACCGCTACGCGCCACGATCACCGGTTCGTCGTCGAACAACGGCTCCTGCAGCACATCGCGCACCGGCAACGGGTCGCGCAGCGCACCGATCAACAGATCCAGGCCGCCCTCGCGCAGACGCGCCAGCAATTGCTCGTACGGGCCCTCGACCACCTGGACGCTGGCCCCCGGATGGGCACGCGCAAACCGCGCCAGCACCTGCGGCAACAGGATGGCGCGCGCCAGCGGCATCACCCCCAGGGTGAGGCGCCCGGCGTGCTGGGAACGCAACGCGGCCACCTCGTCCAGCCCGGCGCGCAACTCGGCCAGCGCCAGCCGCACCTGCCGCAGCAGCCGCAGCGCCACCGGCGTGGGCTGCATGGTCTTGCCGCGGCGTACCGTCAACGGCACTTCGATTAAATCGGCCAGCGCTTGCACCGCGCGATAGATCGCCGGCTGCGAAACGCCGGCGCGCACCGCCGCCAACGCGTAACTGCCTGCCGCATCCACCGCCACCAAGGCCTGCAGCTGGCCCAGCGACACCCGCCGCTCCAGGCCAGGGCGCGCCGGCAGGCGCAGCGCACGCCGCGCGACCCCGATCCCCCGTGCCAGATGCGCCAGCACCCGCTCGATACGCGGCACCAGCAACCCGGCAGCCTCGGTGGCCGACATGCCACCTGGGTGCCGGTCGAACAGGCGCACGCCCAGGTGCTGCTCCAATCGCGCCACCGCCTGGGTCAGCGCCGGCTGTGACAGATTCACCCGCGGCGCCGCCGCGCTGATGCTTCCGGCCTGGTGCACCACCACCAGCGCGTACAGGTGACGCAGATTCGGTTCCGGGATCGGCTGCATGCTCTAACTATAAGCAAAACCAATATGCATACCTCAAATGAATCTTGAGCCAGCTGGCTTCGGCCAGCCAGACTCGGCGCACTCTTAACGAGGATGGATGGATGAGCCAGGTCGTTACCCGGATCGAGCGGACGCCGTTGGCCATCGTCGACGCGCTGGCGCAGGCCGGCGTGGCCACCGCGCACGAAGCGCAGGGCCGCAGCGGCCTGCTGCACCATCGGCTACGTCCCATCTACGCCGGCTGCCGCATCGCCGGCACCGCGGTCACCGTGTCGATTCCGCCCGGCGACAACTGGATGATGCATGTGGCCATCGAGCAACTGCATGCAGGCGATGTACTGGTGGTCGCGCCCACCAGCGACTGTTGCGACGGCTACTTCGGCGACCTGCTGGCCACCTCGGCGCAGGCGCGCGGATGTCGCGGCCTGATCATCGACGCCGGCGTGCGCGATGTGCGCGATCTCACTGCCATGCAGTTCCCCGCCTGGAGCCGCGCCATCTGCGCGCAGGGCACCATCAAGGAGACGCTCGGCTCGGTCAACGTGCCGCTGGTGTGCGCCGGGCAACTGATCCGGCCCGGCGATGTGGTGGTGGCCGACGACGATGGGGTCTGCGTGGTGCCGCGTGCCACCGCTGCCGAGGTGCTGACCGAGGCACAGGCGCGCCAGGCACGCGAGCTGCGCAAGCGCGAACGCCTGGCAAACGGCGAACTGGGCCTGGACATCTATGCGATGCGCGAACGTCTGGCCGCCGAAGGCCTGCGTTATGTCTGAGCGCGTGCGCGCGATGTGGATGCGCGGCGGCACCTCCAAGGGTGGATTCTTTCTGGCCGACGATCTGCCCGCCGACACCGCCGCGCGCGACGCGTTTTTACTGCGCGCCTACGGCTCGCCGGATGCGCGCCAGATCGACGGCATGGGCGGCGCCGACCCGCTGACGTCCAAGGTCGCCGTGGTGTCGCGCTCGACGCGTGCCGATGCCGACGTGGACTATCTGTTCCTGCAGGTCGCGGTGGAACACGCGCAGGTCAGCGATGCGCAGAACTGCGGCAACCTGCTGGCCGGCGTTGCCCCGTTCGCGCTGGAACGCGGCTTGCTGCCCGCACGCAACGGCCAGACCCAGGTGCGCATCTTCATGCGCAACACCGGTACCCTGGCCACCGCCACCGTGCAGACGCCCGGTGGCACGGTGCGGTACGACGGCGATGCCCGCATCGACGGCGTCCCCGGCACGGCCGCGCCGATCGCGCTGGCATTCGCCGATATCGCCGGCTCTTCGTGCGGCGCGCTGCTGCCGAGTGGGCATGCGGTGGACACCCTCGACGGCCTGCAGGTCACGCTGATCGACAACGGCATGCCCTGCGTGGTGCTACGCGCCAGCGATGTCGGCATCAGCGGTTACGAAGACCGCGCCACGCTCGACGCCGATGCTGCGCTCAGGGCGCGCCTGGAAACGCTGCGTCTGCAGGCAGGCCCGTTGATGCATCTGGGCGATGTAGGCACTGCCACGGTGCCGAAAATGATGCTGGTCGCCGCCCCGCGCGCCGGTGGTGCCATCAGCGTGCGCTCGTTCATCCCGCACCGCTGCCATGCCTCCATTGGCGTGCTGGGTGCGGTCACCGTCGCTACCGCCTGCCTGCTGCCCGGCTCGCCCGCCCACGCGCTGGCACAGGTGCCTGGCGGGCGCAGCCAGCGGCTGGACGTCGAACACCCCAGCGGTGCGAGCAGTTGCCTGATCGAGCTCGATGCGCAGGGCAGCGTGGTCGGTGCCGCGGTGGTCCGCACGGCGCGCAAATTGTTCGATGGTGAGCTGTATGGCTGAACGTGCCGTTGCATCGCCGAGCTGCCGCGGCCGCCATCGCAGCGGCACGTGTGCGTATGGACCGCCTGAGCAGGCCATTGACACGCAGCGCGTCGTGATCCATGCCGATCTGCCCATCGGGACCACCACATCCGTCGAGACCTGCAGCGTCCGTGCCCCCGGCCGCCCCACCTTGCGCGCAGGCAATCGCTGGCGCACCGCTTCCGCTGCAACGCACCCACCATCGCCATGATCATCGACTGCCACGGCCACTACACCACCGCGCCTGCCGCGCACGATGCGTTCCGCAAGGCGCAGATCGCGCATTACAACGATGCGCAAGCGCCTGTGCCGGTGTATCCGCACATCAGCGACGATGCGCTGCGCGAAAGTGTGGAGATGCACCAACTGCGCCTGCTGCGCGAGCGTGGTGCCGACATGACGATCTTTTCGCCACGCGCCAGCACCATGGCGCATCACATCGGCGACGAAGCCGTGAGCCAGGCGTGGACGCGCCACTGCAACGACCTGATCGCCCGCGTGGTACAGCTGTATCCGCAGACCTTTATCGGCGTATGCCAGCTGCCGCAATCACCGGGCGTGCCGATCGCGCACGCGATCGCCGAACTGGAACGCTGCGTCAACGAGCTGGGTTTCGTCGGCTGCAACCTCAATCCCGACCCATCCGGCGGGCACTGGAACGGTGTGCCGCTGACCGACCGCGCCTGGTATCCGTTCTTCGAAAAAATGGTCGAACTCGACGTCCCGGCGATGGTGCATGTCTCCGGCAGTTGCAATGCCAATTTCCATGCCACCGGCGCGCATTACCTCAATGCCGACACCACGGCCTTCATGCAGTTTCTCGAAGGCGATTTGTTCACCGATTTTCCGCAGCTGCGCTTCATCATTCCGCACGGCGGCGGTGCGGTGCCGTATCACTGGGGCCGTTTCCGCGGCCTGGCCGACATGCTGGGCAAGCCTGCGCTGTCCACGCATGTGATGGGCAATGTGTTCTTCGACACCTGCGTGTATCACCAACCCGGCATCGACCTGTTGTTCAAGGTGATCGACATCGACAACATCCTTTTTGGCTCGGAAATGGTCGGCGCAGTGCGCGGCATCGATCCGCAGACCGGCCACTATTTCGACGACACCAAACGCTACATCGATGCGCTGGCGATTTCCGATGCCGACAAGCATAAGGTGTTCGAGGGCAATGCGCGGCGGGTGTATCCACGGCTGGACGCACAATTGCGTGCGCGTGGGCTGTAGCCGTGTCCCCTTCTCCCGTCGGGACATTGTCCTCCTTTATGGGGGAGAAGGTGCCCGTAGGGCGGATGAGGGTACGGGCGAAGCCTCGTGCAGTCAGAATAATTGCGAGGCTTCGCCCCGTACCCTCACCCCAACCCCTCTCCCGAGGGGAGAGGGGCTTTATCACGCACCTTTGTTTCTCTTGGGCTTGGCTGGCAACCCGATAGTGGAAATCACACTGCCATCGGCACCTGCACGCATCAACACCATTCCCCAACCCCACAAACGCAAACACCCGCCTTGCGGCGGGTGTTTGCTTGAAAGCGGATCCAGCGATCAGTCGATCACTTGATCTTGCCTTCCTTGTACATCACGTGCTTACGCACGACCGGGTCGTACTTCATCATTTCCATCTTCCCCGGCGTGTTTTTCTTGTTCTTGTCCGTGGTGTAGAAGTGGCCGGTAGCGGCCGAGGAAATCATACGAATCTTGTCACGCTTGCCTTTTGCCATGACTGCTTACTCCTCAGACCTTTTCGCCGCGCGCACGCAGCTCTTTCAGAACGGCATCGATGCCGTTCTTGTCGATGGTGCGCAATGCATGCGCGGAAACACGGAGCTTCACCCAGCGGTTTTCGCTGGCAACCCAGAAGCGACGCTCGTGCAGGTTGGGCAGGAAGCGACGACGGGTTCTGTTGTTTGCGTGGGAGACGTTGTTACCCGTCTGCACACGCTTGCCGGACACTTGGCATACGCGGGACATTACGCACCTCGATAAATGAATTGCCACCCATAGCCTGGGGAGCGGCGGCCCCGACAGCGCAGGGCTGTCACGCAACGTTGGGAATCAAGAACTTACGCTGGAACAGGCCGGCAACCCCATTGCGCTGGGTACCGCCATCCGGAACGATCCGGGCACAGCGAGCCGCGCATTATGCACGGCTTTCCTATGTGCCGCAAGCACTTACGCTACCTGCCCGGACGCGGTCGGCGGTGCACCCGGCAACGGTGCCAACGCGCGATCACCCGCCTCCGGCTTGCGCTGGCGCAGCGACCCGGCGCAGTTCCGCCCAGGCACCACGCGCCACCTGCCAGGCCGAGCGCAGAAACAAGAGCAACAAGACCCCTGCGATCAGCAGGTCCGGCCAACCACTGCCGAACGCCCACACCGCTGCGCTGGCCGCCAGCACCGCCACGCCCTCGTAGACATCGTTGCGCGAGCAGGCCCAGGCCGATGCCAGGTTGATGTCGCCGCTACGGTAGGGCCACAACAGGCGCAGGCAGACCAGATTGGCCGCGAAGTTCAGCCCCGCCACCACCCCCATGCTCTGGAACAGCGGCAGCTGTGGGTGGGCCAGTTTCCAGCCGATCTCGGCTGCCACCGCCAGCGCCGCCAGCAGGATCATGCCGGCCTTGAGCAGGGCCACCCGCGCCTTGGCGGTCAGGCTGGCGCCAACCACAGCCAGGCTGAGTGCATAGGTGAGTGCATCGCCCAGATTGTCCAGGCTGCCGGACAGCAGCGAGGCCGCGCCGCTGTGCAGCGCGCCGGCCAACATCAGCGCAAAGCTGCCGATATTGATCGTCAGCACCCACCACAGGACGCGCCGTTGGCGCGCCTGCATGGCGGCCACATCCAGGGTCTTGCCGCAGCCGCAGCAGGCATCGCTCATGGCGTGCCCCCGTGCGGCTGCGTGGGAAGCGATGCGACGCGTGGCGCCCGCTCCCGATGCAGCCAGCGATACAGCACCGGCAATACCAGCAGGGTGAGCAGGGTGGAGGAGACGATGCCGCCGATCACCACCGTGGCCAGCGGGCGCTGCACTTCGGCACCGGCACCGACGTTGAAGGCCATCGGCACAAAGCCCAGCGCGGCCACCAATGCGGTCATCAGCACCGGTCGCAGCCGCGCCAGCGCGCCTTCGCGCAATGCCTGCTCCAGCGGCATGCCCTCGGCGCGCAGGCTGCGCACGAAGGCGATCATCACCAGACCGTTGAGCACCGCCACCCCCGACAACGCGATAAAGCCCACGCCGGCGGAAATCGACAAGGCCAGCCCGCGCAGCGCCAACGCCACCACGCCGCCGGTCAGCGCCAGCGGCACGCCGCTGAACACCACCAGCGCATCGCGCAGCGAGCCGAACGACCAGTACAGCAGCGCGAAGATCAGCACCAAGGTGCCCGGCACCACCCAGGCCAGGCGCTGGCTGGCGGAGATCAGTTGCTCGAAGGTGCCGCCGTAGCCGATCCAGTACCCGGTCGGCAGTTTGACCTGCGCCTTGACGCGCTGCTGCACCTCGGCCACGAAGCTCCCCAGATCGCGATCGCGCACGTTGGCCGTGATCACGATGCGGCGCTTGCCGTCTTCGCGGTTGATCTGGTTGGGTCCCAGCACGGTGTCGACCTTGGCGACCTCGCGCAGCGGCACGGTGGTCGGCTCGCCACTGCGCCAGCCTGCCTCGCGGCTGGACTCGTCCGCATCGGCACGTTCGCCATCGCCACGCAGCGGGATCGGCAGATCGGCCAGCGCCGTCGGGTCCTGGCGCAGGGCTTCGGGCAGGCGCACCACGATGTCGAAGCGCCGGTCGCCTTCGAACAATTGCCCGGCCTCCTGCCCGCCTACGGCCGCCGCCACGGTGTCCTGCACCACGCCGGGATTGAGCCCGTAGCCGGCCAACGCGGCGCGATCGGGCACCACCGCCAGCATCGGCAAACCGGTGGCCTGTTCCAGGCTCACATCGGCCGCACCGGGCACCGCGCCGGCGATTTCCTGCACGCGCTGCCCGAGCTGGACCAACGTGTCCAGATCGTCGCCATAGACCTTGATCGCCACATCCGCACGCACACCGGAGATCAGCTCGTTCATGCGCATCTGGATCGGCTGGGTGAACTCGTAATTGTTGCCGGGCAGCTGCTTCACCGCCTCCTCGATCTCGGCCAGCAACTGCGCCTTGGGCTTGCGCGGATCCGGCCACTGCGCACGCGGATGCATGATCAGGAAGGTATCGGCGACCGATGGCGGCATCGGGTCGGTGGCCACTTCGGCGGTGCCGAGTTTGCCGAACACATGCGCCACCTCCGGAAACTGCTTGATGCGTTTTTCCAGCGTGGATTGCATGGTGATGGCCTGCTCCAGGCTGGTGCCGGGAATGCGCAGGGCATGCAGCGCAATATCGCCTTCGTCCAGGTTGGGAATGAACTCGCTGCCCAGGCGCGTAGCCAGCACCGCGCACAGCGCCACCGTTGCAAACGCTGTAATGCCGACCCAGCGGCCGTGGCGCAGCGCACGATCGAGCAATGGCGCGTAGACGCCGCGCGCCCAGCGCATTGCGCGGTTGTCGTGCTCGGCCACCTTGCCGCCGAGCAGCAACGCAATCGCTGCCGGCACGAAGGTCAGCGACAGCAGCATCGCGCCGGTCAGCGCCAGCACCACGGTGATCGCCATCGGGTGGAACATCTTGCCTTCGATGCCGGTGAGCGCGAACACCGGCAGATACACCGCGGTGATGATGCCCAGGCCGAACAGGCTGGGGCGGATCACCTCGGCAGTGGCTTCGGCAGTGAGCTCGAAGCGCTCATCGCGTTCGAGCACGCGCCCCAGCCGGCGTTGCGCTTCGCCGAAGCGGCGCAGGCAGTTCTCTACGATGATCACCGCACCATCGACGATCAGGCCGAAATCCAGCGCACCCAGGCTCATCAAATTGCCGGATACGCCACCACGCACCATGCCGGTGAGGGTGAACAGCATCGCCAGCGGAATCACTGCGGCCGTGATCAGCGCTGCGCGCACGTTGCCCAGCAACAGGAACAACACCACGATCACCAGCAATGCGCCTTCGATCAGGTTCTTGGCGACGGTGACGATGGTGCGGTCCACCAGCGCGGTGCGGTCGTACACCGGCACCGCCTGTACGCCGGCCGGCAGGCTGGCATTGGCCACCTCCAGCCGCTGCGCTGCGGCCTGCGCCACGGTGCGGCTATTGGCACCGACCAGCATGAACACCGTGCCGAGCACCACTTCGCTGCCGTCCTGGGTGGCGGCACCGGTGCGCAATTCGCGCCCCTCGCCCACCTGCGCCACATCGCGCACGCGGATCGGCACGCCGGCGCGCCGATCCAGCACGATTGCGCCGATCTGCGCGATGTCGTCCACCTGCCCCGGCACCCGCACCAGAAACTGCTGGCCGTTGCGTTCGATATAGCCGGCGCCGATGTTGCGGTTGTTGGACTCGACCGCCTGGGCAACGTCGTCCAGGGTAAATCCCAGCGCGACCAGGCGCGCCGGATCGGGCGTGATATGGATCTGCCGCGCATACCCGCCGATGGTGTTGACCTCGGTCACGCCCGGCACATTGCGCAGCTGCGGGCGCACCACCCAATCCTGCAAGGTGCGCAGATCGGTCGCCGTCCATGCACTGCCATCGGGCTTGCGCGCATGCGGCTTGGCCTCCACGGTATACATGAAGATCTCGCCCAGGCCAGTGGCAATCGGCCCTAGTTGCGGCTCCAGCTCGGCAGGCAATTGCGACTTGACCTGCTGCAGACGCTCGGCCACCTGTTTCCGCGCGAAATACAGATCGGTGCCATCGGCGAACACCGCCGTGACCTGCGACAAGCCATAGCGCGACAGCGAGCGGGTGGATTCCAGACCCGGCAAGCCCGCCAGCACTGTCTCCAACGGAAACGTCACCCGCTGCTCGGATTCCAGCGGCGAATAGCCCGGCGCTGCGGTATTGACCTGCACCTGCACGTTGGTGATGTCCGGTGTTGCATCGATCGGCAAGCGCGAAAAACTCCACGCCCCGATCGTAATCAGCACACCGGTCAACGCCAGCATCAACCACCGCTGCGCGATCGCAAAGCGAATGATGTTGGTCAGCATGACACGCTCCCCCGTGCAGACATGGCACCGCAAGCCGCCGAGCGTCGCACTGGTCGCACCACCGACAGACAGCGCCGTTGCCCCACAGGAACGCGCCGCACCACATCAAACAGACACTCACCCACGCGCCAGCACTGTCGTGGTATTAGTTCTCGTTGTTGCTGTTGCTGTTGTTTGCTTTCGGGGCCCCATACCGCAGCGGCAAGGCCGGCAGATACAACCCGCAGGGCGGCGCGCATGGATGCGCGACGTTTTTGTAAGGGACAGGGACGTCCCTTACAAAAATTTCTGCCGGCCTTGCGAACCCGCAGCGCCGCAGGCCCGGAGGGCGCGAGGACGGGGTGTGCTTTCTTTTGGTTACTTTTCTTTGCACAAGCAAAGAAAAGTGACTCGCGCCCGACAGGGCGTGAAAGCCTTTGCCCTAGCCCGGAGGGGCGCGAAAGTCTCTGCTCCAGCCCGAAGGGCCGCGAACGCCCCCGCCCTAGCCCAAGAGGGCGCGAAGGCCTTGGACGTGGCACATTCCCCTGCACCAAACAAACGCCCCCACTCGACAACGCACTGCCACACAAACCAACGCGATCAATGATCATGCGAAGCCCCCGACTTTTCGATATCGGCCTTCACCAGATAACTCTGCTCCACCACCACCGCATCGCCTACCGCCAAGCCCGATAACACTTGCACCTGCTGCGCATCGCGCGCCCCCAGCTTCACCGGCCGCACTTCGTAGACATCGCCCACCCGTACAAACACCACGTCCCAGTCGCGGAACCGCTGCAACGCCCCCACCGGCACCACCATCGCTGCCGGTTGCTGCGCCACCGTGACCCGCGCCTTCACCGCAGAGCCAGGCCGCCATAAACCATCGCTATTGCGCAGCACCGCGCGCGCCACCGTGCTCTGGCTCGCCGTCGCCGTGCCGGGCAATACACGCTCCAGGTTCGTTTGCGCCACGACGCCATCGCTGATGCGCGTGACCGTCACCGGTGCGCCGGCGGTGATATGCCCGGCGTCGGCGCCGAAGATGTGCAGATCCACCCACAAGGTGGACAGGTCGGCGATCTCGAACAAGGCCTGGCCTTCGCTGGCATTGCTGCCCAGGCTGGCATTACGCGCCAGCACGGTGCCGCTGATCGGTGCGCTCACCGAATAGGTGGTCAGGCTCAGATTGCTCTCCACCGTGGCCAGCACCTGACCGGCGCGTACCTGGTCGCCCACGTTGACGCGCAGGCTGCGTACCGGGCCGGGAAAACGCGCGGTCGCCTGCGCTTGCGCGCCTTCTGCCGGCGTCAGTAGCCCCTGCACTTCGTGCTGGTCGGCAATGCTGCCGGCGCCCACCGGCGCAACACGAATGCCGGCGTCCTGCGCGACTTTCGCCGCGATGGTGGTGCGGCCTTCATAGCTGGGATAGGCCCAGCGATGGGTCTTGCCCTGCACGGTGGCGCGCACCTCCACATCGAACGAATGCGGTTCGCCGACCGTGCTGTCGGCCAGCAGACTGCCGTCGTCGCGCGGCTGCAATCGATGCACTTCATTGATACCGCCGAGCCGGGTCAGATGCACCTCCACCTTGCCGGCGGTGGCCGGCAATGGTTTGCCATCGCGGTACAGCCAGGCCTGGTACGTAGGCGGCGTGCCGTCTTCGGCGATGGCCAGCTCCACGCTGTCGCCGTCCTGGCTGAGCAACCGCCCGCCGTGCGTGCCGGTCTGGGCTTCATCAGCGTGCGCATCGGCGCCCGCCTCGCCTTCGGCGGCGTGCCCTGTGTGGTCTTCGTGCGCTGCGTCGCTGTTGCGGCTGCAGCCGCTGAGCACCAGCGCCAGCAGCAGCGGCGCAATCATGAAACGTGTCATCGAAGGTGGTCCTGGTTGGCGCCGACGCACTGCGTCGGGCGAACGAATGGAAGTGGGTTGCGAAGAAGGAGCGCCTGGCGTGGGCAGCGTTTGGCGAGCGCTGGGTGCCGACATCGCTGCAGATGCGGCGATTCCGCCAACGCCCTCACGCGCGGCATGAAAACGCAGTACCGAAACAGCAGTCATGGCGTCACCTGCGCGGCAGGCTCGCGCACGAACGGCTGCCCGGTCAGACGCTGGATTTCGATCAACGCGGTCTGCGCTTCCAATGCGGCAGCCAGTTGCTGCTGGCGTGCATCGCTGCGTTGCGCCTGCAGCTGCGCCCAGTCCAGATAACTGGTGGCGCCGGCGCGATAGGCGCGCTCGGCGGCGGCATCGGCGCGTGCGAGCGCCGGCAGTACATCCTCGCGCATGCGCGTCACTTCCAGCTGTGCCGCGCGGTAGCGGTCATGCGCATCGGCCAGCGTGGCGTAGAGCGTCAGCGCCTGCGATTGACGTTCAATGTCCAGCAACGAGAGCTCCGCTTCGGCGGCGCGAATTTCCGGCTGCGCGCGTGCAGCGCTGCCCAATGCCAGCGAGACGCTGCCGAGCAATGCAGTGGCGTCATTGCCTTCGAGCCGGCGCACGCCCACCTGCCAGTCCAGATCCGGGCGCGCCTGGCTGCGTGCCAAGTGCACCCGTGCCTCGCGCACGCGTTGCTCGCCGTTCAAGCGTGCCAGTTCCGGCGTGGCGTCGAGCAGTTGCGCCAATACCTCGAACTCGGGAATCGCCGGCAGCTGCAACGGGTCGCCAGTGATCGCACCGAAGTCCGGCGTGCGATCGCCCCACAACACCGCCAGCTGGCGGCGTGCGGCCAGCAGCTCCTGCTGCGCGCGATCGCGCTCCAGTTCTGCGCGCGCCTGCAGGGCTTGGGCGGTCAGCAGCACCGATTCGGGCGATGCGCCGGCCTGCAGCCGCTGGCGCGCAGCACTGACGGTGCGCTGGCGCTGGGCCAGCGCTTCGAGTGCCGCCGCGTGCCGCTGCGCAGCCATGCCGATGGCCAGGTAACGCCGTGCCACCTCGGCCAAGACGTCCAGCCGGGCCAGGGCGCGTTGCGGTGCCAGCGCATCGATGCGGGCCTGTGCCAGGGTGCGGCGTGCGTCGAGCTTGCCGCCGCGTTCCAGCACGCCGGCCAGGGTGACGGTGAGTTCGGCCTGGTCCAGCGCGCGGGTGGGACCGGTGCCGAACACGTTTTCCAGTTCGGCACCGATCCGCAACGGCGGACGCAGTGCGTCGCGCTCGGCTTCGGCGCTGAGGACCGCACGTTGGCCATCGGCCAGGCGCAGATCGGGGTGCTGGCGGGCGACGCGTGCAATGGCGTCGTCCAGGGTCAGCACGGGTTTGGGCGGCAGGTCCTGCGCCTTGGCGCACGGCACCACCGCGAAGACGGCAAGCGCCGTCAGTCGCAACCACATGAGGTGTCTCCGGAATCGGGATCGATGGACAGGCCGGCAGCTGCCGGCGATGCATCAGGCCGCGATCGGAGGACGCAATCCGGTCTCGCTCAGATGCGAGCGGTAGGCGGTGGTCAGCACGGGCGGCTGCCCGTGCGTGCGCGCAGGCAACGGGCCCCAGGCCAACGCCGGCAGCATGGCCGGGCTATGCCCGTGGCAGTAGCCGCTGTGCATCAAGGCATGCAGCAAACCGGCACCGTCGCGTTCGCCGGCATCGCCTTCGTCGGCACCGTCATGGCCATGCGGTGCGGTGTCGTCCAGATGCGCCTGATCGTGCGCCAGCGCATGCACATCGCCCAGTGCGCAGGCGACCGGTGCAACCAGCACGCCCATGACCAGCACCAGCAACGCCATCAGGCGGAGCAACGGGTGCGACAGGCGGGCGCGAGGAAGCAGCATGGGCGCAGCGTATAGGGGCCGGGGTGGTTACACAATTGCACGGGGTGTTGCGTTGTTTGATGCGCTCGGTGGCTTTCAAAGCTCGGTGGTTCGAGCGCGCGGTGCCCTCGCCGCTCGCGGGACACGCCGTCAACCCGTCCATGGGGGCTCGATGGCGGCATCCATGCCGCAAGCGGCGAGGACACCGCACCAGACAGTTGGCTGGTGATTCTTACTGAAGAGCGAGAGCCGCGTCCGGTGGTCTGCTGGTTGCTTGTTGAAAACGCTGCACACCGACCAACGCGACTGGTCCTTGCCCGCCTACCGTCGTGGGACCCTGGCGGCATGGAATGCCGCCACGGAGCCTACATGGACGTACTTGCGACGTGTCCGCGATGGTGGGCGGGCAAGGGTCCTGCAGCAAACGCGAAGACCTTGAGGGCGCGATGCCCTCACCGCACTAGAAGGTTGGCCGGCGGTCGGCAATGCGACCCAGCATCACGGCGCCGCGCGACCGGCCGATTTGGCGTCTATCGGGCGTGCCTTGCTCTCAGCGATAAAGGCGCGCACCTGCTGCTCCAGCACGGGCAAGGTGACCGAGCCCTGGCGCAGCACCACATCGTGGAAGGCCTTGATGTCGAAGCGGTCACCCAGCGCCTTTTCTGCCTCGGCGCGCAGCTTGACGATGGTGATCTCGCCCAGCTTGTAGCTCAGCGCCTGGCCTGGCCAGGAGATGTAGCGGTCCACTTCGGTGGTGACTTCGTGCTCGCTGAGCGCGGTGCGGTCGCGCAGATAGGCCAGTGCCTGCGCGCGGCTCCAGCCGTCGTGATGCACGCCGGTGTCGATCACCAATCGGCAGGCGCGCCACATCTCGTAGGTAAGCCGGCCGAATTCTTCGTACGGGGTTTCGTAGATGCCCATCTCCTGGCCGAGCTTTTCGGTGTACAGCGCCCAGCCCTCGCCGTAAGCAGAGATGTAGTTCTCGCGCCGGAACGCCGGTTGCTCGCCCTGCTCCAGCGCCAGCGACCCCTGCAGCGAATGACCCGGCGAGGACTCGTGCAACGTCAGCGCCGGCAGGTTGTACAGCGGCCGCGATGGCAGGTTGTAGGTGTTGACCCAATAGGTGGTGGCGCCGCCGCGGCCGGCGGTCCAGAACGGGGCGATATCGTCGGGCACCGGCTTGATGGTGAAGCGCCCGCGCGGCAGCGTGCCGATGAACTTGCCCACCTGCCCGTCCACGCGCTTGGAAATCCATGCGGCGCGATCGAGCAACTCCTGCGGGGTCTTGGCGTAGAACTGCGGGTCGGTGCGCAGGAAGGCCAGGAACTGCGCGAAGCTGCCCTTGAAACCCACCTGCTGGATGATGGCGTTCATCTGGGTCTGGATGCGCGCCACTTCGTCCAGGCCGATCTGGTGGATCTGCTCGGGCGTCAGTTCCAGCGTGGTGTATTCGCGGATTTGCTGCCGGTAGAACGCCTTGCCGTCGGGCAGTGCTTCGGCCGCCAGCGTGGTGCGCGCCTTGGGCATATAGTCGTTGCGGAAGAACGTCAGCAGCTTGCTGTACGCCGGAAGGACGGCGGTGCGCAACGCGGCCTTGGCCTGTTCGCGCAGTTGCGCCTGCTCGGCCGCCGGGATCTGCGCAGGCAGCTGCTTGAACGGCGCGTAGAAAGTGGATTCGGTGGGGTCCTTGACATCGGCCACGGTGGCGATGGAGACATCGCGCCCGTCCAGCACGGCACGCGGCACGCTGAATCCGCGTGCCAGGCCGGCGCGCATGTTGACCGTCTGCTGGTCGAAATAGCGCGGTACATCGTTCAGGCGCGCGATGTAGGCGCGGTACTCGGCCGCGGTCTTCATCGGCCGCTGCGCCATGAAGCCCAGATTCGACCAGAACGAGCTATCCGAATTGAACGGCATTTCGTACAGGCGCAAACGCACTTCGGCCGCCAGGTTTTCCACCTGCGGGCGGTAGATGGCGAAGTTGATCTGGTTGGCCGGCGAGAGCTGCTTCGGGTCGATGCCGTCGAGCTGCTTGAGTACGCCGTCCCATACCGCCAGACGCGCCTGCTGCGCGGCCGCGCTGACATCGGGCAGATGCGTGTTGTCGCCGGTGGTGTCGCTGTCTTCGTCGGCCTGGCCGGTCTCGGCCTGGCGCCAGGCCCACTCTTTCTCGTAGATCGCGCGAAAGCGTGCATCGGCCGGTGCCTCGGCGGTGAGCGTGGCCGGGGCCGGTGGCGTGGCGGCCTGCGCCGAGGGGGCGGCGAAGCCTGCGCCCAGCAGGGCGAGCGAGAGTGCGGCGGCGAGCGGAGAGGTCACGTGCGGAAGCCTGATCTGGAGCGAACGCCCGATCATGGCAGCACCCGGTCGTGCTGCCATGGGCCGGAAGTCCCAACACGGGCTGGTGCAGGGGCATGGCTGGAGTGTCGGTGCTGCCCTGTTATTGACGGGCGTGTCAGGGGGACTGCCCCCATCCGCCCTTCGGGCACCTTCCCCCGCAGGCGGGGGAAGGGACTTTTAGGTTTGTCAGGGAAGGACGAGACGCTCTTGGTGAGTGCGGTATCGCCCCCGCCTGCGGGAGAGGGTCGTGGTGAGGGCCGCTTGAGACCGGCCGACGCGGCTTCGGCTCAGCCCTTGCGCACCACCACCAGGTGCCGCTCGCCCTCCAGGCCGGGGACCTGCAGCGGGTGCACCTCGCCAACGGTCCAGCCGGCCGGCAATGCGGCGATTTCCTCGTGCGGGTACACACCCTTCATCGCCAACAGGCTGCCGCCCGGGCGCAACAGGTGGCCGCCGACGGCGATGATGCCGGCCAGCGTGTCCAGCGCGCGCGCGGTGAGGTGGTCGTAGGCGGCCGGCTCGTCCAGCGCTTCGGCACGGGATTCGGCCACGCGGGCGTTGCCCAACTCCAGATGGCGCAAGGCCTCGCGCATGAAGCGCGCCTTCTTGCCATTGCTTTCCACCAGCGTCACCTGCAGCTGCGGGCGGGTGATCGCCAGCGGGATGCCGGGCAAGCCGGGGCCGGTGCCCAGGTCGGCCAGGGTACCGCTGGCGATGTAGGGCTGCATGGCCAGCGAATCGAGCAGATGGCGGGTGACCATCTCGCGCGGGTCGCGCACGGCGGTCAGGTTGTAGGTCTTGTTCCAGCGCACCAGCAGGGCCAGGTAGCGCAGCAGCGGTGCGGCGAAGGCCGCATCCAGGGATTGGGCCTGCAGGCCGCGTTCGAGCGCGGCAGAGACATCGGGGGCGAGTGCGGCATCGTTCATGGCGCGATTATCGCAGCTGGGCTGGCGGGCATGCGCGCACCGATCTTTGCATCGCGGCTGGGAATGGCGTGGTTGCCTCGGCAGGCCGTTGCCCTGCCGCGTGCTGCCCGGCCGCGCCGTGGCTGGCTGTGCTGAACCACCGGCAGTGACGCTGCAACACGTGACACAAAACGGACATGCCGTGGCCACAGCATGGTCGTGTCTGCTTGCCTGCCGTTTTGACCATGCCTGTGATCGACCCGTCTGCCGCCTCACCCCTGCCTGATTGCGCTGCCACGCCGGCGCCACCGGATCCGAGCCGGCGGCGCATCCTCATTGCCGGCGCCAGCCTGGCCGCGGCGGGGCTGCTCAGCCCGTTCGCACGCGCCAGCGGCAGTGCCGATCCCTTCACGCTGGGCGTTGCGGCCGGCGACCCGTTGGCCGATGGCTTCGTACTCTGGACACGGCTGGCACCCCGCCCGCTGGACCCGGACGGACGCGGCGGCTTGCGCGCAGCGGTGCCGGTGCGCTGGCAGGTGGCCAGCGACCCGCAGATGCGCACCATCGTGCGCCAGGGCGAGACCATCGCCAGCCCCGTCTGGGGCCACGCGGTGCACGTGGAGCTCACCGGTTTGGCGGCCGATCGTCCCTACTGGTATTGCTTTCAGGCCCTGGGTGCACGCAGCCCGATCGGCAGTGCGCGCACCCTGCCGGCGGCGCATCGGACGCCGGACGCAGCGCGGTTCGGGTTTGTCTCCTGCTCGCACTGGGAACTGGGGTATTTCAGTGCCTACCGCCACCTCGCCGCGGAACAGCCGGACCTGGTGTTCTTCCTCGGCGATTACATCTACGAGTACAGCAACCACGGCGAGGCGGCGCACAAGATCGTGCGCCCGCACGGCAGCGGCGAATGCCTGGATCTGGCCGGCTACCGCAACCGCTACGCGCTCTACCGCACCGACCCGGACCTGCAGGCGCTGCACGCCGGCAGCGCCTGCGTGGCGACCTGGGACGACCACGAGGTACAGAACGATTACGCCAATCGCTGGTCGCAGGACCCCTCGATTCCGGTCGACACCTTTCTGGCCCGGCGCGCTGCCGCCTACCGCGCCTTCTACGAACATTTCCCGCTGCGTGCGCGGCATCGCCCGCACGGCGCGGACATGCGCATCTACCGCTCCTTCGATTACGGCCAGCTGGCGCGTTTCTACGTGCTCGATGGCCGCCAGTACCGCAGCGAGCAACCCTGCCCGCAGGCCAATGGCTGGCGCGGCGGCCATGTGGTGGCCGACAGTTGCCGCCAGCGCACCGACCCGCAGCGCACCATGCTCGGCTGGGAGCAGGAGCGCTGGCTGCATGGCCGCTTCGCGCAGTCGCCAGCGCGCTGGAACGTCATTGCGCAGGATCTGCTGGTGGCACCGATGCGACAGGCTGGGCGCGACGGCGTGGTCGGGCACTGGACCGATGGCTGGGACGGCTACCCGGCCACGCGCGACCGCATGCTCGATGCGATTGCCAAGACGCGCCTGCGCAACCCGGTGTTCTGGGGCGGCGACATCCACTCGTATTGGGTCACCGACCTGAAGGCCGATCCGGCCGACGACGCGTCGTCAACGCTGGCCACCGAATTCGTCGGCACTTCGATCACCTCCGACGGCCAGAGCAACGACGAACTGCACGCGACCATGGCAGCCAACCCGCATGTGCACTACGTGGACGGGCAAACGCGCGGCTATGTGTCGGTGACGCTTACGCCGGGCCAGATGGAAACCCGGCTGCAGGGCATCTCCGATCGGCGCGACCGCAACGCCACGGTGTCGACCACCAAGCGCTTCGTGGTGGAGGACGGCAGACCCGGCGCAGTGGAGGCCTGAGCCGGGGCGGCAGCCGCGGACGCACTGCCCCGAGGCTGGTGCGCGCGGCATCCTGCTCGCGGCGCACTGTGCGGCCCATCGCGTTAACGCGCCCGGGGGCGGTCACGGACACGTGGCGGTAAGACGGCGGCGCTACACCTGCACGCAGCCGCAGCCGCCTGAAGGACACGCATGACCGTCTCCGATCCCGCCCGTCGCCGCATCCTGCAAGGCTTGGGTGCCGGTGTGTTGCTGCCGGCCACTGCCGCTTGGTCTGCGCGCAGCCTGGCCGCGCCGTCGGGACGACCCACCATCACCGACGGGGTGCAGAGCGGCGATGTGCTGGACGACCGCGCGATGCTGTGGAGCCGTGCCGACCGCCCGGCGCGGTTGCGGGTGGAATGGGACACCCGCCCAAGCCTGCGTCAGGCGCGGCGCGTGGACGGCACGATCGCATCGGCGGCGCACGACTTCACCGCACGTGCGGACCTGAGCGGCCTGCCACGCGACCAGGACATCTTCTATCGCGTGCGTTTCGAAGATGCCGACAGCGGTGTGTTGAGCGCGCCCGTCCACGGCCATCTGCGCAGCGCACCGCAGGCGCGTGGCGATGTGCGCTTTGTCTGGAGCGGCGACACGGTTGGCCAGGGCTTCGGCATCAACCCGGACATCGGCGGCATGCGCATCTACTCGGCGATGCGCGAGCGCAATCCGGATTTCTTCCTGCACAGCGGCGACACCATCTACGCCGACAGCCCGATCCCGGCCGAGCTGACGGTGGAAGACGGCAAGCGCTGGCGCAATCTCACCACCGCGGCCAAAAGCAAGGTGGCCGAGACGCTGGACGAATTTCGCGGCAACTACCGCTACAACCTGCTCGATGCGCACGTGCGCCGCTTCAATGCCGAGGTGCCGCAACTGTGGCAATGGGACGACCACGAAACCACCAATAATTGGTCGCCCGGCAAGCAACTGGATGCGCGCTATCAGGTACGCGACATCGACGTGCTGGCCAGGCGCGCCCGCCAGGCGTTCCTGGAATACGCGCCGATGCGCGGCGTGCGTGCCGACGGCAGCGGGCGTATCTACCGCAAGATTGCCTACGGCCCGTTGCTGGATGTGTTCGTGCTGGACATGCGCAGCTACCGCGGCGCCAACAGCGACAACCTGCAACCGCGGCCCGGTCCCGATGCCGCGTTTCTCGGGCCGGAGCAACTGGCGTGGTTGCAGCGCGAACTGGCCGGCTCGCGCGCGCAATGGAAGGTGATTGCCGCCGACATGCCGATCGGCCTGCAGGTGCCAGATGGCGAAGATGGAAACGGGCGCCCGCGCTGGGAGGCGATTGCCAATGGCGACCCCGGCGTGCCACGTGGCCGCGAACAGGAAATCGCCACGCTGTTGCGCTTCATCAGCCGCGCACGCATCCGCAATACGGTGTGGCTCACCGCCGACGTGCATTACTGCGCGGCGCACTACTATCACCCCGATCGCGCCGCGTTTCAGCAGTTCGAACCGTTCTGGGAATTTGTCGGCGGCCCGCTCAATGCCGGCAGTTTCGGGCCCAATGCACTGGATGCCACGTTCGGCCCGAGCGTGGTGTTTCAAAAAGCGCCACCTGCGCCCAACACCTCGCCGCTGGCCGGTTACCAGTTCTTTGGCGAAGTGGACATCGATGGCCGCAGCGGCGTCCTCACGGTGACGTTGCGCGACCTGGATAGGGTGGCGCAGTTCCGTCAACCGATTCTGCCGCACGGCGTGGCGTAGGAACGCGGCGGACGGATTACGCGCCCGCCAACGGATGGAACGCCAATGCGGCGCGGCACTCTGGAGTGGCCCACCATTCGTGCAGCTGCCAGTGTTCGGCCTGGCCAAGTTCCGGATCGCACCACTGCAGGCGCAGTGCGCCGTCGGGCGCGGGCGCATACGCAAGCCGGTGCAAGCCGAACGACAGGCCATGCCCATGGGCCTTGAGCAAGGCTTCCTTGGCGCACCACAGCCGGAAGAACAACGCGTGTTGTGCGTCCGGCGCCAGCGCAGCGAGCAAGGCGATTTCATCGCGATGAAAGAAGCGTTGCGCGATCTCCAGCACACGCGGGCGCGCACGAATGCGCTCCAGATCCACGCCCAGTCGCACGCCCTGGCCCAGCCCTACCAGCAGATAGTCGCCGCTGTGGCTCCAACCGGTATCGCGGTCGGGCAGCGCCGGCTGCAACGAGGGACGCCCGCGTGCATCGCGCTGCAATGGCACCACTGCCGGGTCGATGCCCAAGGCCGGGCCGAGCAACTGACGCGCCTGCGGCTCGCCACGCTCGCCGGGGCGGTGCGGGCGTAGCCACAGCTGCACCGGGCCAACCTGCCAGCTCGCATGCGCTGTCACGCGCCGTGCACCAAGCCGAACATTCGGCCACACCGTTCATCGCGCTCGACAGCTGCTTCACGCGCAGCTGCGTTGAATGGCGCCCATGCACCACTTCCGGTGCACGCGAACATGGAGATCAGCAACATGGGCATCATCATCTGGTTGATCGTCGGCGGCATCGTGGGTTGGCTGGCCAGCATCATCATGCGCCGCGACGCGCAGCAGGGCATCATCCTCAATGTGGTGGTGGGCATCGTGGGCGCACTGATCGCCGGTTTCCTGTTTGGTGGCGGCATCAACCAGGCCATTACGCTATGGACCTTCGTGTGGTCGCTGGTGGGTGCGGTGATCTTGCTGGCCATCGTCAATCTGGTGACCCGCGGCCGCCTGCGCTAACGCAGCGCCTCACACCGCTCTCGCGTCGCGCAACGCCCGGGCCTGCCCGGGCGTTGTCGTTTCAGCCTTTCGCGGCAATGCGATCGGCCGGGTGGTGCACGCCGTCTTCCACCGGCACGGCGATGTTCAACGCATACGGATTGACGCCTTCCAGGCAGCCGACGTTATAGCCGTATTCGTTGGGATTGGAGCGGCGCCGGTGATGGGTGTAGATGCCGCACACGCCGCAGAAATAATGCGCTGCGGTCTGCGTGTTGAATTGATACAGCTGCAGCACTTCCTCGCCCTGCACTACATGCAGGCCATCGAGGGTGACCGACGCGACGATGGCGCCGCGCCGGCGGCACATCGAGCAATCGCAGCGGCGTGGATCGAGCAGGCCATGCGGCAGATCCAGATCGATTTGCACTGCACCGCAGTGGCAACTCAGGCGATGCACCGGCCCCAGCGTGACATCGCCCACCTTGTGCGTGCTACGACGCAGATGCCGTTCGCTCATGCGCCGACCTCCGCCAGCCGCACCCACGCCGGCGCATGGTCACTGGGCCGCTCCCAGGTCCGCGGTTCGCGATCGATGCCCGATTCCACCGCGCGCGTGCGCAACGCGTCCGAGACCAGGGTCAGGTCGATACGCAAGCCCAGATTGCGGCGGAAACCGGCCTGGCGGTAATCCCACCAACTGAAGTGCTCGGCGTCCTGGTTGTGCAACCGGAATGCGTCGTGCAAGCCCAGCGCCAGCAGTTTGTCCAACGCGGCGCGCTCGTCGGTCGAGGTGAGGATGTGGTGCTCGTTCCACACCGTTGCATCGTGCACGTCGCGCGCGTCCGGGGCGATGTTGAAGTCGCCCAGCACCACCAGCTGCGGGTACCGCTGCAGCTCCTGCGCGATCCAGTCGTGCGCTGCGGCGAGCCAGCGCAACTTGTAGGCGTACTTCTCGGTGCCCACGTCCTGGCCATTGACCACATACAGATTGATGATGCGCACGCCATCCACCGTGGCGGCGATGACGCGCTGCTGCACATCGTCGAGCCCGGGGATGCCCATCTGCACGTCAACTGCCGGCGAGCGCGACAGGATCGCCACGCCGTTATAGGTTTTCTGCCCGCAGAACACGCTGCGGTAGCCCAGTGCCGCCAGCGCTGCATCGGGAAACTTGTGGTCTTCCAGCTTGGTTTCCTGGATGCCCACCACATCCGGCGCAAACGCGGCGAGCCACTGTTGCAGGTGCGGCAGGCGCACATTGAGCGAGTTGACGTTCCAGGAGGCAATCTTCATGGCGCGGACCGTGGTTCAAACCACCAATGGTACCGCGCCATGCGTCGCCCTCAGGACGGTGGAGCCCGGCGTGGCGGAACCGGGCTATTCCGCCACGCGCTGCCGTGCCGTGTGTGGGAAGGCGCGCGTGCCGGCCTGGCGTGCGCGTCATCGGCGCCACCCTGCGAGCTGGCGCACTGGATCAGCGCAACTGACGCGCTTGCCGCCGAACGTTGGCGAGCGGCCTGCGCCTACGCGCGGGCGCTACCGGTCGGGCGCCGCCGCCCGTGAGCGAAGGCACGAGGCGGGCACCTGCACCGGACAGCCGCCGTCATTCAATCACTTGACGTGAAGCAACCCGCCCGGTCGAAGTGGATAAGCTGGCCTGACCCCCATGAGACCGCCGGCCATGCCGTCATCCGCCGCAGTCGCGTCGCCACCGCAGTCGCCTGCCTTCCCCGGCCTGAGCCTTGACGAGCGCGACATGCGCGACCGCCTGCGTCTGGCCGGCCTACTCACCCGTGCCGACCTCAGCCGTGGCACCGGAGTATGCGCGCACCACCGCGAACACGCGGCCACCTGGGCCAGGGCCGCGCGGGCATCTCGCACACGTTCCTGGCCGGGCCGCCCCAACAGCGGCGGCATCGCCAAAACGCAGAACGCCGGCACTGGGCCGGCGTTCTGCGATCACAGCAACCATCAACCCGTCGATCAGTGACCGGAGGCGCCACTGGCACCCAGGCCGGTTTCGGCACGGATCTGCTGCGCCTTGAAGGCAGCGCGTTCGTTGGCTGCCTGCGGGCTGCGATCCAGCACCGAGAACAACCAGATGCCGACAAAACCAATCGTCATCGAGAACAGCGCCGGCGAGGTGTACGGGAACGGCGCCGAGCCGGCCGCGTTGCCCAGCGTGTCCACCCACACCGACGGCGACAGGATCGTCAGCACCAGCGAGGAGATCAGGCCGAGGAAACCACCGGTCACTGCACCACGGGTGGTGCAGTTCTTCCACAGCAACGACAGGATCAGCACCGGGAAGTTGGCCGAGGCGGCGATGGCGAAGGCCAGCGACACCATGAAGGCAACGTTCTGCTTCTCGAACACGATGCCCAGCAGCACCGCGATCACGCCCAGCACCAGGGTGGTGGCACGCGAGACCTTGAGCTCCGAACCAGGCGCCGGGTTACCCTTCTTGATCACCGTGGCATACAGGTCATGCGACACCGCCGAGGCGCCGGACAGGGTCAGGCCGGCCACCACCGCCAGGATGGTGGCGAAGGCCACCGCCGAGATGAAGCCCATGAACACGTTGCCGCCCACCGCGTTACCGACCAGCACCGCCGCCATGTTGGCCGCGCCCTTGCCGCCGTGGATGGTGCCGGTGGCGACATCGGCGAACTGCGGGTTGGTCAACACCAGTGCGATCGCACCGAAGCCGATGATGAAGATCAGGATGTAGAAGTACCCGATCCAGGTGGTGGCCCACAGCACCGACTTGCGTGCCTGCTTGGCATCGGGAACGGTGAAGAAGCGCATCAGGATGTGCGGCAGGCCGGCGGTACCGAACATCAGCGCCATGCCGAAGGAAATCGCCGAAATCGGGTCCTTGACGAAACCGCCCGGCCCCATGATCGACAAGCCTGCTTTTGCTGCATCCTCGGGCGAAGCGCCACCGCTGGCCGCGACCGCGGTTTTCACCCGCACGCCTTCGGCAAACAGCGCCTCGAAGCTGAAGTTGAAATGCCACATGATCGCCACGGCCATGAAGGTCACGCCGGTCAGCAGCAGCACGGCCTTGATGATCTGCACCCAGGTCGTTGCGGTCATGCCGCCGAACAACACGTAGATCATCATCAGCACGCCGACCAGGGTCACCGCCACCCAGTAGTCCAGGCCGAACAGCAACTTGATCAGCGCACCGGCACCGACCATCTGTGCGATCAGATAGAACAGCACCACCACCAAGGTGCCCGACGCCGCAAAGCTGCGGATCGCTGTGGGCGCGAAGCGGTAACCGGCCACGTCGGCGAAGGTGTACTTGCCGAGGTTGCGCAGGCGTTCGGCCATCAGGAAGGTCAGGATGGGCCAGCCGACCAGAAAGCCGATCGCATAGATCAGGCCGTCGTAGCCGTTGGCCATCACCGCAGCGGTGATGCCCAGGAACGACGCCGCCGACATGAAGTCGCCAGCGATCGCCAGGCCGTTCTGGAAACCGGTGATGCCACCGCCAGCGGTATAGAAGTCGGCGGCCGACTTGGTCTTGGCCGCCGCCCATTTGGTGATCCACAGGGTGGCCAGCACGAAGAAGCCGAACATGGCGATCGCCACCCAGTTGGTGGGCTGCTTGTCGACCTGGCCCAGGTCGCCGCCGGCGGCCAGCGCGATGCCGGCAGGCATCAGGCCGGCCAGGATCAGGAGAAGGCGCGAAATCTTGCTCATTTGCGGGCTTCCTCCAGGATCTGCGCGGTCAGCTGGTCGTAGGTGTTGTTGGCGCGACGCACGTAGATGGCGGTGATGACGATGGTGAACACCATCACTCCGATCGCGATCGGGATGCCGATCGAGGTCACGCCGGCACCGATCGGCTTGGCGAGGAATTCCTTGTCGAAGGCAATCAGGCCGATGTAGCCGTAATAGGCCAGCAACATCAGTATGGTGAGCGTCCAGCCCAGCGTGTTGCGCTGACGCTTGAGTGCGTGGTACTTCGGATTGGCATCGATCTTGGCGATCAACGCGTCATTCGAGACGGTCATGGTCTGTCTCCTGGTAGAGCGCTGGTAAGACATAAGGCGGCGATGCCCGCTCCACCGCAGTGGAGCAGGCCGCCAGTGGCAGAACGCTAGAAGCTGTACTTGGTGGTGAACTGCAGCCGCGAAATGTCGCCGCTGTCGCCGTTTTCGGCTTCGCGACGGCCGTACATCAGCTCGGCGCCCACATCCACCTTCGGCAACGGCGAATAGAACACGTTGGCGCGAATGCTTTGCTGGGACTTGCTGGCAAGCCCACCGGTATTGGCCAGCGAATGGTCGTAATTCACGCGCGAGTACATGAGGGTGCTGCGCAGCTTGGCGTTGTAGTCATGGCGCCAGGCCACCCAACCGGCAACCGTGGTGACGGTCTGGATATTGCCGTCGATGTCGATCTCCACATCCGAGCCGTTGCCCAGGCCCAGATAGCGTCCCAGGCCCTCGCCGTAGCTGAGCTGGTAACGCAGATCGTTCTTGGAGTTGATGATCCAGCGGCCGCCGCCGGCGATGGCACCGCCGAAGTCGGTGTCGTTGGTCAGCGCGCTGCGGGTGCGGTACTGGCGCGCAATGGCCGACAGACCGAAGGTGCCCCAGGTCCCCTTCCAGTTGTAGCGTGCAGTCAGGTCCGGCATCGCGCCATGGTCCGAGGCCAGGATGGTGTTGCCGCCCTGGTACGGGGTGGTCAGCGTCTCGGGGTTTTCGGCCGACACGCTGAAAGCGCCGCGGGTGTACCGGATCTGGGTCTGACGGCTGAACAACGCACCGTCGGTCGGCCCGACGATGTCGGCCGCTTCCGGCAGGATGGTGGGATCGATGAAGTTGGACCAGGTCTGACCGGCCAGCCAGTTGTTCCAGCTCATGTAGGCGTGCCGCAAGGTACCGCCATACAGATTGTTGACCTGGTTGGCCAGCGCGTTGCCGAAGAAATCCAGTTCGATGAAGGCGGTGAGCTTGTCGCCGTTTTCGGTGACGGTGTCCACGCCCAGATTGAAGCGCGAGAACTTGGCATGGAAGTCGGTATCGGTGCTGGACGCCTGCCCGCCGACCGGCGTCTGGGTCGGGATATACAGGTAACGCCCCACCGCACCCTCAGGCAATGCGCCGTCGCTGGTACGGGTGGTCATGAAGTCGGCCTTGATGAAACCACCGTAACGGAACGTTGTCCCCGGCAACGCGTTCGGCGTGATGCTGGTCAGCTGGATCGGCTTCTTGCCGGCCGGCACCGCCGGTGCAGGCGGCGTCTGCGCCTGCAAGGTGCGCACTTCGGTGACCTGCGTCTGCGTCTGCGCGATCTGGCCCTGCTGCTGTTGCTGCGCAGACACCAGCATCTGGACCTGGCGCTCGAGCTCGGCGATACGCGCTTCCAGTGCCTTTTCCTTGGACGTCTGGGCGAACGCAGCGCCCGGCAAAATGGTGGCCACGAACAAGGCGGCCGCCAACGGATGGCGCACCAGCGGTGCAATACGGTGTTTCATGGAACCCTCTCCCCAATGAAGGCCTCGCGCTTGATGGCGATGCTGTGCGGAGCGTGAGGCAGTCCGCGCTTCGGAGCCTATTCGCCTTTGGTCGTAGCTGCAACGCAGCATTGCGCAAGATGACCGATGGTCGCACCGCAGCACGTCTGGCATGTGCGTTGGCGCACTCACCCCGGTTACGACCATGGTCTAAGGCGCCGTTGACCGCCGGGACAGAATGGATGCGGCACACTGATTGTCTACCGAGGGCAGCCGCAACGCCCTCTTCCGACAAGTTCATCGCAAGTGAGGGTGCCATGGCTGATGTTTATCCCGTCGATCCCGCGTTCGCCGCCGATGCGCGCGTGACGCGCGAGCAGTACGCCGCGCTGTACCGCGAATCGATCGAACACCCCGAACAGTTCTGGGGCAAGGCCGCGCAGCGGCTCGAATGGTTCAAGCAACCCACCCAGATCAAGGACGTCAGCTACGCGCTGGACGACTTCCATATCCGCTGGTTCGGCGATGGCGAGCTCAACGCCAGCGTCAACTGCCTGGACCGCCAGCTGGCCACACGCGGCGACAAGACCGCACTGCTGTTCGAACCCGACAGCCCGGATGCGGCCTCCTACCCGGTCACCTACCGCGAGTTGTACGAGCGCGTCTGCAAGCTGGGCAATGCGCTGCGCAACCTGGGCGTCAAGAAGGGCGACCGGGTCACCATCTATCTGCCGATGATCGTCGACGCCGCTGTGGCCATGCTCGCCTGCGCGCGTATCGGTGCGGTGCATTCGGTGGTGTTCGGCGGCTTTGCCGCCAACTCGATCGCCGACCGCGTGATCGATTGCCAGAGCAAGCTGATCATCACCGCCGATGAAGGCCTGCGCGGCGGCAAGAAGATTCCGCTCAAGGCAAATGTCGATGCAGCGCTGAAGATTCCCGGCACCGATACGGTGGAAACCGTGCTGGTGGTGCGCCATACCGGTGGCGCAGTGGAGATGCAGGCACCGCGCGATCGCTGGTTCCACGATGTGGTCAACGGCCAGCCGGCCGAGTGCACACCCGAGCGCATGAACGCCGAAGACCCGCTCTTCATCCTCTACACCTCCGGCTCCACCGGCAAACCCAAGGGCGTGTTGCACACCACCGCCGGCTATCTGTTGTTTGCCAGCTACACGCATGAAGTGGTGTTCGACCTGCGCGAGGACGACATCTACTGGTGCACCGCCGACGTGGGCTGGGTCACCGGCCATAGCTACATCGTCTATGGCCCGCTCGCCAATGGCGCCACCGCGGTGATGTTCGAAGGCGTGCCCAATTACCCGAACGTGTCGCGCTTCTGGGAAGTGATCGACAAGCATCAGGTCACCATTTTCTACACCGCACCCACCGCGATTCGCGCGCTGATGCGCGACGGTGCGGAACCGGTCAAAAAGACCTCGCGCAAGAGCCTGCGCCTGCTTGGCAGCGTTGGCGAGCCGATCAATCCGGAAGCCTGGCGCTGGTATTACGAGGTGGTCGGTGACAGCCGTTGCCCGATCGTGGATACGTGGTGGCAGACCGAAACCGGCGGCATCCTGATTTCGCCGCTGGCCGGCGCGGTCGATCTCAAGCCGGGCTCGGCCACCTTGCCGTTCTTCGGCGTGCAGCCGGCGCTGGTCGATGCCGAAGGCAAGATTCTGGAAGGCGCCACCGAAGGTAATCTGGTGCTGCTCGATTCCTGGCCGGGCCAGATGCGTAGCGTGTACGGCGACCACCAGCGCTTTATCGACACCTACTTCCGCACCTATCCGGGCAGCTACTTCACCGGCGACGGCTGCCGTCGCGATGCCGACGGCTACTACTGGATCACCGGCCGCGTGGACGATGTGATCAATGTTTCCGGGCACCGCATCGGCACCGCCGAAGTGGAAAGCGCGCTGGTTTCGCACCCCAAGGTCGCCGAAGCGGCCGTGGTGGGCTTCCCGCATGACGTCAAGGGCCAGGGCATCTATGCCTACGTCACCCTGATCGCCGGGCAGAGCCCGAGCGAAGACCTGCACAAGGAATTGGTCAGCTGGGTGCGCAAGGAGATCGGCCCGATCGCCTCGCCCGACCACTTGCAGTGGGCGCCCGGCCTGCCCAAAACCCGCTCGGGCAAGATCATGCGCCGCATCCTGCGCAAGATCGCCGAGAACGCGCCCGACCAGCTCGGCGACACCTCCACGCTGGCAGATCCGTCGGTAGTGGATTCGCTGGTCAACGAACGTCTGGCGCGCTGACGCGCCGAAGGGCCGGGATTCGGGATTCGGGATTGGGGATTCGCAGAAGCGGCTTTCCAATCTCTTTCCATTTTCATCTCCGGATCTGCATTGTCGAACAGTAATGCGTGCGGGCAGTTACGAATCCCAACATCCCTGCTTTTACGAATCCCCAATCCCAATCCCGGCTCCCCAATGACCACCCTGCTCATCGCCGACGACCATCCCCTGTTCCGTGAAGCCTTGCGCGGGGCGGTGCAGCGCGTGATGCCGGGGGTCGAACTGTTCGAAGCCGATAACGTGGATGCGCTGTACACCCTGGCCGATGCGCAGCCGGACGCCGATCTGCTGTTGATGGATCTCAACATGCCTGGCGCGCAGGGATTCAGCGCGTTGGTGCACATGCGCTCGCTGCATCCGCAATTGCCGGTGGTGGTGGTCTCCGCACGCGAAGAGCCCACCGTGATGCGGCGCGCGATCGACCACGGCGCGTTCGGCTTCATTCCCAAATCCGCCGATTCGGACACCATCGGGCGGGCGCTGGCCACCGTGCTCGATGGCGAGCGCTGGATCCCGGCCGAAGCGCAAAACCTGCCGCCGACCGACAGCGAGGAACGCGAGGTTGGCCAGCGTCTGCGCGATCTCACGCCACAGCAATTTCGCGTGTTGCAGATGCTGGGCGCGGGGCGCCTCAACAAACAGATCGCCTACGACCTGGGCGTATCCGAAGCCACCATCAAGGCCCATGTCACCGCAATCCTGCGCAAGCTCGGCGTCACCAATCGCACCCAGGCAGTGCTGATGGCCGGCAAGCTCGCCATCGATGCCGACGGCATCGTGCTGCCGCCGCCGGAAGAAGACTGACGCGCGCAGGTGTAGGGCTGCGTGCGTTGGGGTTGATCGGTAACGCTGGGCCGCGTCCGGGTGCGCTCGTGCCCGTGCTCCCGCTACCTCGGCCGTCCATCGGTGGTGGGCAATCGACGGACGTGCCATGCAACGCAGCGTGGCACCAACGTAGGAGCGCACCTGGGTACGATGCGCGTTCTCGGCAACGCTTTGCAGAAGACAACCGATGCGCGTTGGCGCATACGATCGTGGTGAGCGTTGCAAAACACTTCGTCGCGCCCTGCTGCCCTGCTGCTTGTCCGGTTTATTCCGGTGCGCGCACGAACAACACGTTCAAATCGCGCATCGGCACGAAGTTGGCCTGCTTGAACTGGAAGGTTAGCGGGTCGATCTTTTTCAGCTCGCCGTCGAAACACAGGCTCAGGATGTCGCTGGCCGCCTGCTTGCGGATGGTCAGCTGGAAGTCCTTGATCGGGCCGCTCCAGTTTTTGCCGGTCGTGAGCACGTAGCGCAGATTGGCCCATCCTAACCCGTACTTGCCTTCACGACGCTGCATGCTGGCTTTGGTCGCCGGTTCGATGCAGGTGTCTTTTGCATACGCCTTCAGCAAATAGCTGCTGGGCTGCGGGACGCCGGTAGACAGGCTGGGTGTATAGGTGTGGCGGATCTGCACGCTTGCCTTGGCAGGAAATTTCTGCTGCCAGACGAAGTAGGCGTTGAGCGTGAAACGCGGTTGCCCATCGCCATCGACCCAGCGCGCGGGCAGCGGCTTGCGCCCCTTCGGTGACGTGGCCGATTCGGTGAGCGCGGCGACATCGTCCTGGGTCCAGCCGGTGGCGGCGAACGCGGTGGAGATGTCGCTGCCGTCATCCAGCAACACCACCAGCTTGCGCGTGGTGGCAACCGGTTTGCCGTCGGCCCAGAGCTTGAAATCGCTCAGCGCATTATGGTCGGCCATGCCGAAGTACATCGGCGGCATCGGGAAGGCCACTGGCACGCTCAGGTCGCGCTCGCTGGTGTTGGTGAACACATAGTCCACTTGCACGCGTTCTTCGCTGAGCAACAGCGCTTCGCGGTCCATGCTGATGTCGGGCTGATGCAGCAGGCGGATGGTGCCATTGTCGTCGCCGAAACTGCTGTCATTGGCCTGTGCAGCACTGCAGGCAAGCAGTGCCAGCACACACAGCCGGACGAAAAACGCCATTGCGCGCATGAGGTGATCCTTGAAAGGCCGGCGTACCCGCGCGCCGGGCCGCACAGCATGCCACGCGCGGGCTCGACCGGATGGTGGGCAGCGCGTCGCGCGACGCGTGCGGCAATGGCGCAGGGTCTGATGTGTTTGTGGTGCTGTCGTGCTTGCTGGTGGCGTTGGCCTGGCCTACGGATCAGCCTGCACGCGAGGCGACGCGCCTGGACCGTCCACAGGCGCTCGCTCGCCTTGGTGGCGGTGTCGCTGTGGGGTCCGCTTAGCGTGTTGGGTGATTTGAACGCACCAGTGCGCTCGCATCGTCATCCGGCCTTCCCTACGCGTGCCACGCCAATGCCGCAGGCACGCTTCCATGGCGCGCTGATTGCGCAAATGCCAATCGCGACACCACGCGTCAGTGACAAGCCCAAGCGCGGGGGCGTGATCGCATCCACAACCGCAGACCGTGCGACATCGCAGTTGTCGATATCACCATTGACCATGAGCTGATGCCTGGGCAAGGCTCGAGCACCAAGGACGCTTTGGAGCTGGCATGGCGCGACGTTTCCCCTGGCTCTGGATGGGCCTGCTGGTGGCCTGTGCATTGATTGCCGTGCTGGCGTGGCAGAACCGGCAGCTACGCGTGCAGCAACACTGGCTGCAGACGCGCATCAGCACGCCGTATGACGGCATGTACGTGCCGCGTATCGAAGCGACCGATGGCGATGGCCGACGGCATCTGCTCGGTGCGCCGCATGGGCCGGCGCAGGTGCTGTTCTTTTTCACCACCACCTGCCCGTACTGCCAGCGCTCGGCACCGACCGTGCTGCGGGCAGCGCGCGAGCTGCAGGCCAACCTGCCCGGCCGGCCGCAGCTGCTGGGCGTGTGCCATTGCGATGCCGCGCAGGCTGCGCGCTACGCACATGTGCACGGTTTCGATTTCCCGGTGGTCACGTTGACCGATCGTCGCGCGTTGATGCTGTTCCGCGCACGCAACGTGCCGCTGCTGATGGCCATCGATGGGGAGGGGCGCGTGCGTCATTCGCATCTTGGCGTTTTCGATACCACGGAGCGGGTGCAGGACCTCGTTGCCGCCTTGCGCCGCACGGACGCGCCAGCGGCTTTTGCAACGGTGAAGGAGTAATGCATGAAGAAGCGTTGGGTAAGCTTGCGTAGTGCGTTGATGGCAGCGACCTTTCTGGCCAGCACCGGCTTCGGTGCCTTCCAGGTGATGGCGGTCGATAACGCACAGCCGAAAGTCGAATCGTGTAGTGCATGGGCCTGCAAAGCCGAGTGTCCGGAATTCGGCGGCGACCTGGGCCAGGGCAACGTCTGCTACTGCTGCGGTTAACTGCGATCGATAGAGCGACCGCGTCGCTGCCAGATGGAGCAGGCCGGCGTACGGAATCGGCATGTACCGCGTATCCATGTCGATTCTTCGCGCCGTCCGCATCCCGCTGACGCTGTGCGCAAGGCCTCGATGGTCGCTGTTACGCCTGACGGCGAGGTCCCCCCGGGCCTCGCCATTTGACTGTCACGCTGGGTGGCGTGATGCGCGCTCAGCTCAGCGCGCGATAGCGGAAATCGCGCAATACCACCTCGCCTTGCTGCGCGGCATACACGCCAAGCTGCAGGCTGAGAAAACCGCCGAACACGTTGTGATGGAATCCGGAGACTTCCATGCGGGTGGGGTGGCGCGTCCATTGCCGGCCTTCATCGACCGAATACTCGAACCCTACGACCTGGTGATCGTTGGTCAGCCGCACGCGAATGCGCCGATGCGTGTTGGGTGCGCGTGCCCAGACCAGTTCTTCGGAATATTCGTAGGTCTTCATGCTGTCGGCAGTGAAGCCGATGCCGACGAAGGCCTTGTGGTTATAGAACAACACAATGCCGCCTTCGGCATTGCCGACCAGTTCCAGCGTCACCTCTGCCATGTAGGCGCGATCGGGCACGCCGCAGGTCAGTGGCGTGCTGTCGATCGGCGAGCTGCCCGCACAGGCCAGCGTCAGCGCCTTGTTCGCGCGCCGCACCCGCGCCTGTTCGCCGGGCTTGGGCGCATGCAGGCTCCATTGGGTGCCGAACCTGTCGCTGGAAAAATCGTCGGACAACGCCAACCCCGTCGCCGGCACCATGCCGGCGGCAGGCACGCGTGCCGGTGTGCGTAATGGTTTGGACAGATCGCCGCCAGTGGCGCGAAACCAGCCGTCGGCCGTCCACTCGATCGGCTCCAGCAAGGTCTGCCGCCCCAGCGTGCGAAAGCCGTTTTCGTAGCCGTGATAGACCATCCACCAGTCGCCGCGCGGCCCTTCCACCAGCGTGGCATGCCCACGCGACCACCACGGCTCCTGGTCCGATTGGGTGCGCACCAGCGGGTTGCGCGGGCAGTGTTCCCACGGCCCATGCACCGAGCGCGAACGCGCGGCGATGACCATGTGCCCGGTCACCGGCCCGGCAGTGCCGCCAACGGCGGTGACCAGGTACAGCCACCCATCGTGCCAGGTCAGCTTGGGGCCCTCGGGCGCGAAATTCTCCACCACCCAGTGGTCTGGATAGCGCCACGGCGCGTAGGCCGGTTCCAGCTGCCCGTCGGTGGCCAGGCCGTCATCGCGCAGGCGTACCTTGCGGATGCCGTTGACGAACAGATAGCGCTTGCCGTCTTCGCCGACCACGTGACCGGGATCGATGCAGCCGGTGATCTTCAGGTCGATCGGTGCGCTCCACGGCCCGCGGATGTCGTCGGCCCAGATCACGAAGATCGACCAGCCGGTGTCGTCCGGATTGGCCGGGATGTAGATGTAGTAGCGACCGTTGTGCTTGCACAGGTCCAGCGCCCAGATCGTGCCCAGCCCCTGATGCAACGCCGGGCCGATCGGGGTCCAGTTGACCAGATCGGTGGAATGCCACAGCACGATGCCCGGGTAGGAAAAGAACGACGAAAACGTCATGTAGTAGTCGTCGCCATCCTTGAGGATGGTGGGGTCGGGGTGATCGCCGGCCACGATGGGATTGAGATAGGTGCCGTTGCCCAGATCCGCCTTGCGCTGCCCCTCCACACCGCGCGCCCATGGCGGGGTGCCTGCGCACTGTGGCGTCGACGCCTGGGCCGCGGCCGCCAGCGGCGCGACCAGTGCGCCGGCAGCCAGTCCCTTGAACAAGTCCCGCCGTGTCGTGTCTGCCATGCGTCAGCTTCGTCGAAGAAGGCAGGTATCTAGCCGCACCGGCTTTCATGCCGCAACCGCAGGCCGGGCGTTATAGGAACTGGTCATGCCAGTTGCGAAATCCGACATAGCGCCGCCGGCCTCACGACGGTGTGCAGACCCGGGCACCGCAATGCTGCACTGCAGCGTGATCTGTTCATTGATGATTGCCATATTCATATGCGAACAGTCCGGCACCTGCCGGATGGTGGACGTTGCAATGCTCAGCTTCTGCTCGACGGATTCTTCAAGCCCCCGCACCTGCGCCCTGCTCGCGGAGCGGCGCGCATGAGCGGCGTGGCGCGGGAGCGTCTGGGCGGCACGGACGTGCAGCTTTCTGCACTGGGCTTCGGTGCCGCCCCGATCGGCAACCTGTACACGGAAGTGGACGAAGCAGACGCACTGGCAGCGGTCGCAGGCGCGTTCGAGGCCGGCATTCGCCATTTCGATACCGCGCCCTACTACGGCTACGGGCTGAGCGAAGCGCGTCTGGGTCGTGGCCTGGCCGGTGTGCCGCGCGCGGACTACACGCTGTCGACCAAGGTCGGCCGTTGCGTCTACGACGACGCCCACGCCGTTGCCGGGCGCGATGGTTTTGCGGTGGCCGGGCGGCGTGCCGAGTTCGACTACAGCGCCGACGGCGTACGCCGCGCGTTCGACTCCAGCCTGCAGCGCCTGGGCACCGACTACATCGACGTGCTGCTGCTGCACGACATCGGCGCGCTCACCCACGGCGACAACCACACCAACGTGCTGCGCCAGGCCTTGGAGGAGGCCTTGCCTGCGATGGCGGAGCTCAAGGCGGCCGGTGCCTGCGGGGCGATCGGGCTGGGCGTCAACGAGCAGGACGTGGCACTGGAGGTGTTGCCGCGTTTTCCGCTCGATTGCGTGATGCTGGCCGGCCGCTACACCCTGCTGGAACAGCACGGCGCGCGCGCGTTGCTGCAGCAGGCGCAGCAACGCGATGTGGCGATCCTGTCGGCCGGCCCGTACAGCTCCGGCCTGCTCAGCGACGCACGCGGCCCCGGCGCCACCTACAACTACGCCCCGGTCGATACCGCCACGCTGCAGCATGCGCAGCGGCTGTACGCGGCCTGCGCGGCGTTCGGGGTGGATATCGGCGCGGCCGCCTTGCAGTTCCCGCTGGCGCACCCGGCGGTGACCACGGTGGTGGCCGGCATGCGCACCGTGGCCGAAGTGCGATCGGCTGCCACGCGGCTTGCGGCTCCGGTGCCATCGGCACTGTGGCAACGCCTGCGCGATGAGGGCCTGCTCGCAGCGGAGTTGCACACGCCATGAGCCGGGTCGACGCGCACCTGCATTTCTGGCACCTGGCCCGTGGCGATTACCACTGGCTGACGCCCGAGCTGGCACCGCTGTACCGCGATTTCGGCCCGGATGACGTCAGCGCTGCGCTGGACGCGGCCAATGTCGGTCACGTGGTGGTGGTGCAGGCGGCCGCCACCGAAGCCGAGACCTGTTACCTGTTCGAGCTGGCCCGCGACGACGCGCGCATTGCCGGCGTGGTGGGTTGGGTGGACTTCGCTGCGCCCGATGCCGCTGCACGCATCGGCGCACTGGTGCATGCCGGCGGCGGCGTACTCAAGGGCCTGCGCCCGATGGTGCAGGACATCGCCGACGTGCACTGGCTGGCCAGTCCCGCCCTGGATGCCGCCTTCGATGCACTGCTGGCGCACGATCTGGCCTTCGATGCGCTGATTCGTGCCGTGCACGTGCCGGCACTGCAGGCACGCTTGAAGCGCCATCCGGGCTTGCGCGTGGTGGTCGATCACGGCGGCAAGCCGCAGATTGCGGCCGGCGAGTTCGTTGCCTGGGCCGCCGGCATGGCGGCCCTGGCGCAGCATCCCACTGTGCATTGCAAACTCTCCGGCCTGCTCACCGAAGCCGCGCGCGGCGCGGGCGTGGACGCGCTGGAGCCGTACGTGGCGCATCTGTTCGCCCGCTTCGGCGCGCAGCGGCTGATATGGGGCAGCGACTGGCCGGTGCTGACCCTGCGCGCCGACTACGCGCACTGGTTCGCGCTCGCCCAGCAACTCGTCACCCGGCATGCCGCCGAGCACGCGGCAGCCATCTTCGGCGACAACGCACGCACGTTCTATCGTCTGCCACGGCCGGCGGCCCCCACCCACGGAACCTCATCGGTATGACTGTCTCGATCTCCACCACACCCAACACCCGCCTGCAGGGCAAGCGCTGCCTGATCACCGCCGCCGGCGCCGGCATCGGGCGCGAAAGCGCGCTGGCCTGTGTACGCGCCGGTGCACAGGTGATTGCCACCGACATCGACGCCGCGGCCTTGCAGGCGCTGGCCGCCGAATCCGATGCCATCACCACCCATCTGCTCGACGTCACCGACGCCGCCGCGATCAACGCATTGATCGCCGCACACGGCCCGTTCGACGTGCTGTTCAACTGCGCCGGCTTCGTGCATCAGGGCAGCATTCTCGACTGCGATGAGCCGGCATGGCGCCGCTCGTTCTCGATCAATGTCGATGCGATGTACTACACCTGCAAGGCGGTATTGCCGGGCATGCTCGAACGCGGCCGCGGCAGCATCATCAACATGTCCTCGGTGGCTTCCAGCATCAAGGGCGTGCCCAACCGCTTCGTGTATGGCGTGACCAAGGCCGCGGTGATCGGCCTGAGCAAGGCGATCGCGGCCGACTACGTGGCGCAGGGCGTGCGTTGCAACGCGATCTGCCCGGGCACCATCAAGACGCCGTCGCTGGGCGAACGCGTCAAGGCCCTGGGCGGCGACGAACAGGCGGTGTGGAAGAGCTTCACCGACCGCCAACCGATGGGCCGCCTGGGCGACCCACGCGAGATTGCGCAGCTGGTGGTGTACCTGGCTTCGGACGAATCGTCGTTCACCACCGGCCAGACCCACATCATCGATGGCGGCTGGTCCAACTGAGCACGGCAACGACGCATGCGGCCGCCCACCACACACGCAGGCGCAGCGATCGCGTGACGCGATCTGTCGCATGTGTCTGCGTCGGGATGCGCACACCGTCCTTACCCACCCGATGCATGCGCGCTAGGTTTGCTAGCCGCTCCCCTTCTCATCTGCAAAGGAAGACCGCATGAAACTCGTACGCATTGGCGCCGAAAGCCACGAACGCCCTGGCCTGATCGACAGCGAAGGCCGCATCCGCGACCTCAGCGGTTTGATCGACGACGTGGCCGGCGAGCATCTCACCAACGCCGGATTGGACAAGCTGCGCGCGCTGGATGTCTCTGCGCTGCCGGTGATCGAAGGCGAGCAGCGTTACGGCGCCGCCGTGGGCCGCATCGGCAAGTTCATCTGCGTAGGCTTGAACTATGCCGACCACGCCGCCGAATCGGGCATGGAAGTGCCCAAGCTGCCGATTCTTTTCATGAAAGCCACCACGGCGGTGTGCGGCCCCAATGACACGGTGATCATCCCGCGTGGCTCGGTGAAGAGCGACTGGGAAGTGGAGCTGGGCGTGGTGATCGGCGACGTGGCGCGCGATGTATCGGTGGAGCAAGCGCTGAATCATGTGGCTGGCTACGCAGTGATCAACGACCTGTCCGAGCGCGAGTTCCAGCTCGAACATGGCGGCCAGTGGGTCAAGGGCAAGAGCGCGGACACCTTCGGCCCGATCGGCCCGTGGCTGGTCACCCGCGACGAAATCGCCGACCCGCAGAACCTGTCGATGTGGCTGGAGGTCAACGGCCACCGCTACCAGAACGGCAGCACGCGCACGATGGTGTTCGGCGTGGCCGAACTGGTCAGCCACATCAGCCGCTATATGACGCTGATGCCGGGCGATGTGATCAGCACCGGCACGCCGCCGGGCGTGGGCCTGGGCCAGAAGCCGCCGGTCTACCTCAAGCCCGGCGATGTGATGGAGCTGGAGATCGAAGGCCTGGGTCGTCAGCGCCAGCCGGTGGTGGCGCACCCGCGCGATGCGGCTTGAGGTTCTCTAGAAGGATTGAGGTAGCACTGCACTACATTGCGTACCACCCCTAAGAATTTTTCTTGCGCGAAAGCCGAAGGACTCACGCAACTCGAATCGCACGACAACGCAAAGCCCCTCTCCCATCGGGGCGCCAAGGCACAGCTTGCGCGCCATTGGTGCGCGTGCCTTGAAGCGCCCGCGTTGCTGGCGCGGGCCGGGGCGCGGAGCGGGGGTTGGGGTGAGGGTACGTAGCCACGGAGTCGCGCAATTCGATGTCATGCCGTCTGTTGTTTGGTCTGACATGTAGACGCTCATGCTGACGCATCACAAGCACGTTGCTCTTGCGGAGTTTGCCGCCGCGTTGCATTTCAAAAACGGTGTAGCGCTTCGATGGCAATACACAGCTGGTTGTGCGATCGATTCATTGGGCTGCGTTGCAAAGGCATGAGTCACTGCAGCGCCTCAACATCCCTGGCGCTAAGCGTTCGTACCCTCACCCCAACCCCTCTCCCGGTGGGAGAGGGGCTAAAGCAATTCTCTGTTTCCGTTCTTGTCGGTCCGTTCTTCTTCCACCCTTCACCGCCCAGGATTTTCATGCGCACCATCATCGCCCTCGAAACCCATGACGTCCGCTTCCCCACCTCGCGCGAGCTCGATGGGTCGGACGCGATGAACCCGGATCCGGATTACTCGGCCGCCTATGTGGTGCTGCGCACCGATGCAGCCGATGACCTGGCCGGTTACGGCCTGGTGTTCACCATCGGCCGCGGCAACGACGTGCAGACCGCCGCGGTGGCGGCCCTGGCCGAGCATGTGATCGGCCTGTCGGTCGACGAGGTCATCGCCGATCTGGGCGCATTCGCGCGCCGGCTCACCAACGACTCGCAGCTGCGCTGGCTGGGCCCGGAAAAGGGCGTGATGCACATGGCCATCGGCGCGGTGATCAACGCCGCCTGGGACCTGGCCGCACGCGCGGCGAAAAAGCCGCTGTGGCGCTTCATCGCCGAACTCACGCCCGAGCAGTTGGTCGACACCATCGACTTCCGCTACCTCACCGACGCGCTCACCCGCGACGAAGCGCTGGCCATCCTGCGCGCTGCGCAGCCGAAGCGCGCGCAGCGCATCGCGCAGCTGATCGAGCAAGGCTACCCCGCCTACACCACCTCGCCCGGCTGGCTCGGCTACTCGGACGAGAAGCTGGTGCGGCTGGCCAAGGAAGCGGTGGCCGACGGCTTCCGCACCATCAAGCTCAAGGTTGGCGCCAACGTGCGCGACGACATTCGCCGCTGCCGCCTGGCGCGCGAAGCGATCGGCCCGGATATCGCCATGGCGGTCGATGCCAATCAGCGCTGGGACGTGGGCCCTGCCATCGACTGGATGCGCCAGCTGGCCGAATTCGACATTGCCTGGATCGAAGAACCCACCAGCCCGGACGACGTGCTCGGCCATGCCGCCATCCGCCAGGGCATCGCGCCGGTGCCGGTTTCCACGGGCGAACACACGCAGAACCGCGTGGTGTTCAAGCAACTGTTGCAGGCCGGCGCGGTGGACCTGATCCAGATCGATGCCGCGCGCGTGGGCGGGGTCAACGAGAATCTCGCCATCCTGCTGCTGGCCGCCAAGTTCAACGTGCGCGTGTTCCCGCATGCCGGCGGTGTCGGTCTTTGCGAGTTGGTGCAGCATCTGGCCATGGCCGATTTCGTGGCCATCACCGGCAAGATGGAAGACCGCGCCATCGAATTCGTCGACCACCTGCACCAACACTTCCTGGACCCGGTGCGCATTCGCCACGGCCGCTATCTGGCCCCGGAAGCGGCTGGTTTCTCCGCGGAAATGCACGCCGCCTCGATCGCGGAGTTCAGCTATCCGGGTGGACGGTTCTGGGTGGAGGATCTGGCGGCCAGCGCGAAGACCTGAGCCCGCGTTCCCTCATCCGCCCTTCGGGCACCTTCTCCCGCGCGCGGGTGAAGGAAACGGTACGGGACCGCTCGGCAATTCGGATTGACACATCTCGGCCTGAACTTTCGGCCATGCAGAACAGCCAACGGCTGGCTGCCTAAACCTGCCACGCCTGGATCAACGCGGAGCATGCCCTTCTCCCGCCTGCGGGAGAAGGTGCCCGCAGGGCGGATGAGGGCGCTCTTAGCGCTGCGCGTGGATCGCCTCGCCCAGCGCGAAGATCCGCCCGGCCTGCCGCCATTTCTCGCCTGGGGCACTGCCGGGCAGCGGTTTCTGAAACCGCCACATCAACTGCTCCCACGCCTGGATGCGCGGGTCGGCGGCATCGCGCGCGGCTTTGGCGGCCGGGTCGTAGTCCTCGCTGACCTCCATCAGCATCACCAGCCGGTCGCCGCTGCGAAAGATCTCCAATTCCAGGATGCCGGCCTGCTGCAGCGAGGCCACTACCTCCGGCCACACCTCGGTGGGCTGATGCCAGCGCTCGTACTCGGCGATCAGCGCTGCATCGTCGTGTAGATCCAGCACATAACAAAGACGCGGCATGCTCAGGCTCCTGCAACGACGGGCGCCGCGCGACGTGCGCGCAACGCGAACGACAAAATCACCGCAAAGCACGCACCCGGCACCACCATCGCCCAGTGGATGCCGGCCATATCCGATACCGCGCCCATCACCGCCGTAAGCAAGGCACCGCCGATGATGGACATCACCAGCATGGACGAGCCCAGCTTGCGGGCATCGTCGTGCATGCCGTCCAGGCCCAGCGCAAAAATGGTCGGGAACATCACCGACATGAACACGCTGGCCGCCACCAGCGCGTACAGCCCGGTCCAGCCGGGTAGCGCGATGGCCACCGCGCACAAGACCAGATTGATCACGGCAAAACTTGCCAACAGCTTCGCAGGCGCCAGGTAACGCAACAGCGCAGTGCCGATGAAGCGGCCGGCCATGAACAGCACCAGCGAGATGGTCAGATAGGTCGCAGCGGTTTTTTCCGGCGTGCCAGGCACTGCGTCCTGCAGATAGCGGATCAGATAACTCCAGATGCCGACCTGCGCGCCCACGTAAAAGAACTGCGCCACCACCGCAAACACGAACAAGCGGTTACGCAGCAGTTCGCCGAAGCGTGCGCGCCTGGGCGCAACGCCGGTGTCTGCCTCCGGCGCGCCGCTGGGAAAACGCACCAGCGCGATCAGGATCGCCCACAGCACCACCACCGCACCGATGATCAGGTAGGGCATCTGCACGGCCGCCGATTCGGTGGCGAAGAACGCCTCGCGCGCGGCCGGCGCCATCGCTGCCAGTTCGGCCGGGGTGTGCTCCACGCCGGAGAAGATGAAGTGCTGGCCGACCAGCACGCCGGTAATCGAGCCCAGCGGGTTGAACGCCTGGGCAAGGTTCAGGCGCCGCGCCGCGCCATCTGCCGGACCAAGGACGGTCACCAGCGGGTTGGCCGTGGTTTCCAGGAACGCCAGGCCGCTGGCGATCACGAACAGCGCCAGCAGGAACAGCCAGTAGGTGTGCACCTGGGCGGCCGGATAGAACAGGAACGCACCGCAGGCGTACAGCAGCAGGCCCAGCACCACCGCGGCCTTGTAGCTGTAGCGGCGCATGAACATCGCTGCCGGCATCGCAAACACGAAATAGCCCATGTAGAACGCGCTCTGCACCAGCCCGGCCTGCAGGTCGGTCAGCTCGAACGCCTTCTTGAACTGCTTGATCAGGATGTCGTTGAGGTTGTTGGCCATGCCCCATAGAAAGAACAGGCTGACGATCAACAACAGGGGAACCATGGCGGTACGCGCCAGGTTGCCGCGCGGCGACGCGGCAATGTCACTGTGATGCATGCGACCGTTCCCCTCCCAAGGCTGTGGCGCTTGCGTTGCAATCGGGCGAGCGTACTGCGCAGGCCAGCGCCATGCAAATATAAAATCTTTGTTTATATTTGCACGAAGAGACATCCACCGCCGCCGTGCCTGCGATGCCTGTACCCTGGCGCGCCGCACCTTGCCTGGACCCGCAAACGGATGAGCACCGAACCCGCCAAGTACCGCGCACCCGCCCTGGACAAGGGGCTGGACATCCTGGAATTGCTCGCCCGCCAGGCGCAGCCGATGAGCATGGGCGCGATCTCGCAGGGTATCGGGCGCTCGCGCGGGGAGATCTTTCGCATGCTGCAGGTGCTGGAAGAGCGCGGCTACCTCACGCGCGATGGCGAAGGCGATTACGTGCTGACCAACCGGCTGTTCATGCTCGGCATGCAGCAGCCGCACGTGCAGAGCATCAGCGAGGCCGCGTTGCCGGTGATGCGGCGGCTGTCCGATGCGATCTCCCAGCCCTGCCACCTGGTGGCGCCGTCCGGCGACCAGATCGTGGTGATCGCGCAAATGGACGTGCCCAGCGACCTGGGCCTGGTGGTGCGCCCGGGGCATCGTCGCCCGTTGACGCATTCCAGCTCCGGGCTGGTGCTGTTCGCCTTCCAGCAGCCGGAGGTGCAGGCGCGCTGGCTGGACATGCTCGAAGCCAGCGACGTGCCATTCGAGCGCGCGCAGTTCCTGGCCGCCGCCGCGCAGGCGCGCCGCGATGGCTATGCCATGCAGCCCAGCGAGGCAGTGGTGGGCGTGGTCGATCTGACTGCACCGATCCTGCAACGCGGCAGCGCCAGCTACACGCTCACGGTGCCCTTCATCGAACGGCGCCCTGCGCTGGTGAGCCCGCAAGCGGCGTTGCAGGCCCTGTGTGCGGCAACCGCCGAGATTTCCAGCGCGCTGCACTAGCCACTTGCACGCCCGGCGCACGCGCGCCGTCGCCTGCCATACGCGTTTCCAGGCGCCCGGCTCCTGCGCGATGCCGCATCGCCCGTGCTGCCACTGCGCCGCACGTCGATGCCTGCGATGTAAGAAATACACACTTGTTGGGCAGCTCGAAGAAGCGGGCAGGCCGCACGCATGGCGCCCGGATAGCCACGGCTATAAAGATCAGACCGACCTTCGCGTGCAGTGCAAACGCACCGAACGCGGCAATGCGTTGGTACACTGCGCGCCCCTTGGGGAGTAGCCTGCTTTCGTGCATCGAAAGCGCCTGCATCAACATACTCGGCCAGTGCGCCGTGGTGCAGGCAACCAGTTCGGTTTGGCGAGACCAGCGGCATGCGTGCACGACGACGGTTGGCGCGGGCGCATGCCGTTGTGACCGTGCCCAACCCGAGAGTGTCGATGTCTCCTTTTTCCATTGTGTTGATCGGTTTTGCGATGTCGACCGATGCGTTTGCCGCGGCGATCGGCAAGGGCGCGGCGATGCGCAAACCGCAGTGGCGCGATGCGCTACGCGCCGGCCTGATCTTCGGCTGCATCGAAGCCATCACTCCGGTGATCGGCTGGCTGCTGGGCCGTGCCGCATCCAGTTATGTGTCTGCCTACGATCACTGGATCGCCTTCGTGCTGCTGGGCGCATTGGGCACGCACATGATCGTGGCCGGCCTGCGCAACGGGCCGGAGGAGGCCGAAGACGCAGCCTCCGACACGCCAAAACGGCATGGCGTGCTGGGCTTGGCCACCACCGGCTTTGCCACCAGCATCGATGCGATGGCGGTCGGCGTCAGCCTGGCGTTTCTTGATGTGCATATCGGCGTGGTGGCGGTGGTGGTGGGCCTGTGCACCTTCAGCATGGTCACTGCCGGAGTGATGCTGGGCCGCGCGCTGGGCAATCTGATCGGCAAGCGCGCCGAAATCCTGGGTGGACTGATCCTGGTGATCGTCGGCAGCGTGATTCTCTACGAGCACCTGAGCGGCGCGGCGTAAGCACCTCTCCTCGTAGGAGCGTGCCTGCGCGCGACGGAGCGTTATCGGTAATGCCCAATCGCGCGCAGGCACGCTCCTACGCTGCAGCCGCACCTGTCAGCGTGTCTTTGCATCGTGGTAGGCGCTCAGGAACGCGCGTAACGAGGCCGGTTTCACCGGCTTGGTCAACAGCCGATAACCGCGTTCGCGCGCAAGCTGCTTGAGTTCGTCGCGGCCGTCGGCCGTGAGCAGGGCGCCGGCGATCGGCGCCGGTGCGGCGGCTTGCACGGCATCGAGCGTGTCCAGGCCATCCATGCGGTCGTGCAGGTGGTAATCCACCAGCATCAGGTCCGGCTGTTCGCGCGCACGTTCCAGTGCCTGGTCCACGGTGCTGGCGGTGATCACCTCCACCTGCCAGCGACCGAGCAGCGCGCGCATGCCATCGAGAATTTCGCGGTCGTTATCCACGCACAGCACGCGCAGGCCGGCCAGCGAATCGCCACTGGGCGATGCACGTGCGGCCGTCACCGGCAACAGCGGTGCCACCGGAACCGGCGCCACACGCGGCAACAGGATCGAGAACATGCTGCCGCGGCCGACCTGGCTGCGCGCGCTCAGGTCGTGGTCGAGCAGGCGCGAGATGCGTTGGCAAATCGACAGGCCCAAGCCCAGGCCCTGCTCGCCCCAATCGAAGGGCTGCTGATAGCGGCGGAATTCTTCGAAGATCTGCCGCATGTGGTGCTCGGGGATGCCAGGGCCGGTGTCCCACACCTGCAGCTCCACCTGCTGCCCGCGCCCGCGCATGCCCAGCACGATGCGGCCCTGGCGCGTGTAGCGCAGCGCATTGGCCAGGAAGTTCTGCATCACCCGGCGCAGCAGGCGGCGGTCGCTGCGCACCCAGATCGGGCGCACATGCACCTGTAGCTGAAGACCACGGCTGGCCGCCACCGGCGCGTATTGCGCGGCCAGCTCGTGCATCAGCGCGCTGGCGTCGAAATCCTCGACCGTGGGACGCAATCCACCGGCATCCAGGCGCGAGACGTCGAGCAAGCCGTCGAGCAATTCTTCGGCCGCACGCAGCGAGGCATCCACGCGTTCGGCCAGATGCCGCTGCTCTTCGTTGTGCTGAAGGCTCTCGCGCAAGGCCGAGGCGAACAGGCGTGCGGCGTTGAGCGGCTGCAACACGTCATGGCTGATGGCCGCCAGAAAGCGGGTCTTGGATTGTTGCGCCAGCTCGGCTTCGCGCGAACGATCGGCCACGCGTTGTTCCAGGTTTTCGTTGGCGTCCAGCAACGCGCGTTCGGCGCGCTTGTAGTCGGTGATGTCGTTGTAGCTGGTGACGTAGCCACCGCCCGGCAGCGCCTGGCCACGCATCTCGATCACCTTGCCGTCGCTGCGGGTGCGTTCGAACACATGCGGCGAGCCGGCGCGCATATGCCGGATACGCCGATCGATCTGGTCTTCGATATCGCCCTCGCCCAGTTCGCCGCGCTCGGCGTTGTAGCGGATCAGATCGGCCACCGGCCGGCCCACATACAACATGCCATCGGGATAGCCGAACAACTGCTGATAACGCCGGTTCCAGGCGGTCAGGCGCATGTCCGGGTCGACCACGCTGACCGCGGCGCTGATGTTTTCCAGCGTGGTGGACAAGATCTCGCGATTGAAGCGCAGCTCCTGGCCGGCTTCGTCCAGCACTGCCACCACTTCGCCCAGTTCCATGCCCGAACCGCGCAACAGGCTGGTCAGCACCAGGCGCGCGGAGGCGGCGCCGATGGAGGCCGCGAGCAGGCGTTCGGTGAACTGTACCCAGGCGCGGTCGGCCACCACGGTGGGCTGCAGCTCGCGTTCCAGCAGCACCGCCTGGTCGACGAAAGCGCGATGCGCGTGCCGCTCGCCCACCACACGCTCGGCCAGCGCCTGCAGATCGGCCACGCGCACATGTCCCGGCCAGTCGCCGGCCACCGCCGGGCGCTGCGCGTACGGATCCAGGAACGGCGCTGCACGCAGCCGTTCGTCCACGCCGGGACGCCAGCGCGCAGAGACCAGCATCATCGCGCCCACGTTGATCAGCAGCGACCAGAACGTGCCATGCGCCAACGGGTCCCAGCCGCGCATGCCGAACAGCTGCTGCGGCTGCAGCCAGGCGATACCGAAGGGCCCGTCCACCAGCCAGTCGGTCTGCAGCCAGCCGGCGCGCGTGGCCGCCGGCAGCAGCAGCGTGTAGATCCAGGTCATGAAGCCGAGCGCCATGCCGGTCTCCACGCCCTTGCGGCTGGCACCGCGCCAATACAGCCCGCCGATCACACCGGGCGCAAACTGCGCCACCGCGGCAAATGCCATCAGCCCGTACGCAGCCAGCGTGGTGTCGTTGGCCACGCTGCGGTGATACCCGTAGGCAATGAGCGCCAGCAGCAAGATGGCAACACGTCGGATCCACAACACGCGCGAGGCCACCGCCGCGCGCGCATCGGCGCTGCCGCGGCGACGCAGCAGCACCGGCATCACCAGGTCGTTGCTGACCATGGTGGCCAGCGCGATGCTGGCCACGATCACCATGCCGGTGGCCGCCGAGAAACCGCCCACATACGCCACCAGCGCCAGCACCGTGTTGCCCTGGCTCAGTGGCAGGGCCAGCACCACCGCATCGTCGACCACCGCACTGCCCTTGCCGAACAATGCGATGCCTGCCGAAGCGATCGGCACCACCATCGCCGAGATGATCACCAGATAGGCGCCGAAGAACCAACGCGCACGGCGGATATCGCCAACGTCGCTGCATTCGACCACCGCCACATGGAACTGGCGCGGCAGGCAGATCACGGCCAGAAAACTCAGCAGCGTCTGCGAAATGAAGCCCACCGACGGCGTGTGCTCGAACAGCGTGCGCGCCGAATCGGCGATATGCAGTTGGTGCTCGCTCAACCATAGCCACGCGAACAGCCCCACCGCCACGATGGCGACCAGCTTGATCACCGACTCCAGTGCGATCGCCAGCATCATGCCGCGGTGGTGTTCGGTGGCGTCGACCTGGCGGGTGCCGAACAAGGTGGCGAACAAGGCCATCAGCAATGCCACATACAACGCCGGGTCGGCGAAGATGCCGCGCCCGGCGCTGCTATGCCCGGTCAGCACTTCCAGGCTCATCGCCACCGCTTTGTATTGCAGCGCCAGGTACGGAACGATGCCGATCAGTGCAATCACCGCCACCAGCGCGGCCAGCCGGCGCGAACGGCCGTAGCGCGAGGAGATGAAATCGGCGATGGACACGGTATTTTCGGCGCGCGCGATCAGCGCAAGGCGCTCGATGATGCGCCAGCCGAACAGCAGCAACAGCAGCGGGCCCAGATAGATCGGCAGGTAGCCGATGCCATTGCGCACCGCCGAGCCGACCGCGCCGTAAAAGGTCCACGACGAGCAATACACCGCCAGCGCCAGGCTGTAGACCGCCGGCCGCAGCCACGGCCGCTCCGGATACAGCGGGCGGCGGTCGCCCCACCACGCCACCCCGAACAGCAGGGCTGCGTAACCAAGGGAGACCAGCAGCAGGATCCAGCTCGAGACCAACATGTCCTCCGACGTGGCGCAGCGCCAGCGGTGGAGTTTACGCAGTCGCGCACATCGGCGTTGCAGGCGCCGCATCCGGGCCGGGCGGCTCTGCGGTGTGGGTGCATCGGCATGCGCGTTGCGTCCTGCCGGGCTGCGCAAGGCCTTGGTGGCCTGCACTACCCCCGCCTTGCCGGGCATTGGCATCGCAGATTGCGCAAACATGCCCGCGCGGACTGGGGGCATATCTGCGGTTGATGTGCGGCCACCGGCACGGCGCCCGTGGCCCATTCACACATGCCGGCACGGTTGAGCCACACCGCGACCATCGCCGCGCTCGGCGAAACCATCGCCGCGCAAGACGTGACCTGCGCAGGGCTGCGGAGCGTCTACCGAGCAGCCGGGCTTGCCGGCGGGCTTGATGTTAGCGCTAACACAACATACTGTCTGTCCACCTTGAATCGGACGATGTACCCAAAGCATTTCGTTGCTCGATGGCGTCTTGCATGACAGCAATGCCAGGCACAAGGTCATCGCTTGCGTCACTGCGCCAGTGCGATCGACTGTTGCAGTGCAACGACGGCAGTCAACGCACCCAGTTGCGCGTTCATCACCACGCGATGGAACGCGACCCCTCGTGCAGGCGTGGCGCAGACCGGTGCGGTGCATCGGCCGCGCCCGCCGCTTGGCAGTGCCGTCGATCCGTGTGTCGCACCCATCCAGAAATCAGCACCGCATGTGTGGAGAGCCCATGTCCGTTCAAGCAAAAAGCCAGATCTCGTCTAGTGCGCCGTCGGGCGTGCGATCCCTGCTGCTCATCGTGGCCGGCCTTTTCGCCGCCGACGGTGTCTGGGCCTGTCGCACGCCGGTGTCGGTGTGCGAACGCGACAGCGCCGGTGCGTTTGCGCTGATCCGCTCGGACGTACCCGCCACGGTCGTGGTCGATGCCTCGGCCGATTCCGCCGTGCGATCGGTGGCCGACAATTTCGCAGCCGACCTGCAACGGGTTGCCGGCCGCACCAGTGGCGTGAGCACCGATCTGGCAGGCGTCCGCGGAACGGCCGTGATCGTGGGCACGCTCGGCCAGAGCCCGATCATCGATGCGCTGATCGCCGCCGGGAAAATCGACAGGCGCGCCTTGCTGCAACGCTGGGAGGCGTATACGCAGATTGTCGTCGATCGCCCCACGCCGCAGATCGATCGGGCGCTCGTCATCGTCGGCGCCGATCGCCGTGGCGCGGTCTTCGGTACCTACGATGTCTCCGAGAAGATTGGCGTGTCGCCGTGGTACTGGTTTGCCGACGTCGCAACGGCGCATCGATCCAGCCTGTTCATCACCCGCGGCAGCGTGTCCGATGCGCCGAAGGTGCGCTACCGCGGATTCTTCATCAACGACGAAGACCCTGCCTTGAAGGGCTGGGCGACGAAGAAATTCGGTGGCGTCAATGCGAAGATGTACGCGCATGTCTTCGAGCTGGGCCTGCGCATGAAGGCCAACTATCTGTGGCCGGCGATGTGGGGCAAGGCATTCAATGTCGATGATCCCAACAACATGGTGCTGGCCGATCAGATGGGCATCGTCATGGGCACCTCCCATCATGAGCCGATGATGCGCGCGCAGAAGGAGTGGCACCTCAAGAGCATCCCCAACAGCGGCGGCGCCTGGGACTACACCCGCAATGCCGCCAACCTGCGCGCCTTCTGGAAGGGCGGCATTGCGCGAATGATGTCCAAGGGCGGCGGCCAACGCTACGACAGCCTGGTGACCGTCGGCATGCGCGGCGATGGCGACGAACCGATGGCCGAGAGCACGGCCAGCCATTTGCTGGAACAGGTTGTGGCTGACCAGCGCGCCATCATTGCCGATGTGACGAAGGCGCCGGCCGCGCAAACGCCGCAGGTGTGGGCGCTCTACAAGGAAGTGCAGGACTACTACGACCACGGAATGCAGGTGCCCGACGATGTCACGCTGCTGTTTTCCGACGACAACTGGGGCCAGATCCGCCGCCTTCCGGTGACCGACCTGCAGCGCGCCGGTGGGTATGGCGTGTACTACCACTTCGATTATGTGGGAGTGCCGCGCAACTACAAATGGATCAATACCAATCAGGTCGAAAAGATCTGGCAGCAGATGGATCTGGCCTATCGGCGCGGCGCACGGCAACTGTGGGTGGTCAACGTCGGCGATATCAAGCCGATGGAATATCCACTGAGCTTTTTCCTGAAGATGGCCTGGAATCCGGAGGCGATGACGCCCGGCGCACTTGCGGCGTATCCGCAGCAATGGGCACAGGAATCGTTCGACGCGGCGCATGCCGCGCGCATCGGAGAGCTGATCACCCGCTACAGCATGCTGGTTGCGCGGAGAAAGCCGGAATTGGTCGATCAGGACAGCTTCGCCCTGGGCGAAGGTGCGCCGGCCAAGCTGGATGGCGGTGAGTTCGGCGCAATCGCGGCGCAGTGGCAGGCGCTCGAGCAGCGCATGCTCGGCGTCAAGGCGAGCCTGCCTGCCGACCAGCAAGATGCCTATTACCAGTTGATCGAATACCCGATCGCGGCGGTTTCCAATCTCTACCAGCTCTATTACGCGGCCGCATGGAACAAGCGCCTGGCCGCTCGCAACGATGCACGTGCCAATTACTTCGCCGACATGGTCGAAACCACCTTCGAGCGCGACAAGGCCCTGACACAGCGCTACCACGCGATCAACGGCGGCAAATGGGACGGCATGATGAATCAGGTCCACATGAGCTATGTGATCTGGAACGACCCGACCCAACAGTCCATGCCCTCGATCAGCCGCGTTGGCGGCGATACGCCGCCCGACCGGATCGCGCGCTCGATCGCATTCGCCCCGCCTGCCCCGCAAACGCCAGGGGTGCTTGCGCTCGAAGCGCCCATGTTCTCGCGGGTCATCGCCAACAAGGGGCTGCAATGGACGGCGATCCCCGCGCTGGGACGAACGCAAGGCGCCCTGGTCGCGCTGCCGCAGGGACAGCCTGCCACCACGGCCGAAGACCGTGTCGCAGTGGAGTACGACGTGGTGGTCACCACGCCGGGCCCTGCGACGCTCGGCCTGTATCTTGCGCCCACACTGGATACGTCCAACCGCGGGCCGCTCCGCCTCGGCGTCTCCATCGACGACGGTCCGGTGACCACCGTCAATTGGGAGCTGCACCCGACCGGGGGGGCACAGAACACGCCCGCCGAAAAAGCCTGGGCAACCGCGGTACGGGACAATGCGGTGTTCGTCTCGGCGCAGATGGGCGCGTTGGCGAAGGGTCGGCACACGATCAAGGTCTTCAGGATCGACGACAACATCGTCCTGGAGAAGCTCGTGCTGAGCACCGTGCCGGTGCCTGCCTCCTATCTGGGGCCAGCGCCGACACGCTAACGCAAGCCAGCTGGAGGGCGTCGCAAGCGCGCTCCAGCCGCTTCAGCCGTCCATTGCCGCCGCCAACGCCGAGGCGGCGACCGGCCCGCGGACTCATCCGGGCAACCGGACCTCGACCCGATACACCTGCCCGCGCGCGATGTTGCCGATGCGCTGCTCCGGACAGAGCGCGCCATCGACCAGTACCTCCATCGCGGTGCGACCCGGCTCGCGCGTCAGCGTGACGTCGAAGTCCGCACCACGGAACTGGCGCCTCGCACGCGCGTGCGGCCAATGCGACGGCAGCTGCGGACGGATCGCCAGCGTATCGCCCTGCCCGACCAGTCCGAACAAGCCCTCCAGCACGCAGCGATACACCCATGCCACCGTGCCGGTGTTGAACAGCTGGCTCGAACGCCCGGCCGTGCGCGGGTATTGATGCCACGCGCCACGGTAGTAGTTGGGCAGCGACACCGGCAGGTGGCCGCGTTGCAGCACATCCTCGCGGGTCGGCCCCGGCAGCAATGCGCGCAGGATTTCCCAGGCGCGGTCGGCCTCGCCAATCTGGTACAGGCTGTACAAATAGAATGCCGCTGCGTGGTTGTACACCGCGCCGTTTTCCGCCGCGCCCGGCCACTTCTGGGTCAGCCGTCCTACGTCATCGCGCATGTGCGTGTACGCCGGCGCCAGCATCACCGGGCCATACGGTGTGTGCAGCTGCTCGCGCACCGCCTCCAGCAGCGCCGCACGTTGCTGTGCATCGGCAGTGCCGGCCAGCAGCGCGAAACTCTGCGGATTGAGATAGATGCGCCCCTCCACATCGTCGGCGATGCCGAAGCGCACCCCGTCGTCGGTGATGCCGCGCGCGTACCAGTTGCCGTCCCACAGCTCACGGTTGGCGTCGGCGTTGATGACGGCAACCGCCTCGCCGAATGCCTGCGCCTGCGCGCTGCGCCCTTGCGCGGTGCAGATCTCCGACCACAGGCGCACTGCATACGCGGTGGCCACGGTGAGCCAGCCGGACACGCCCTTGCCGCGCCAGCCGACCATGTTCATCGGGTCGCACCAGTCGCCCTGCGCGATGAAGCTCAACCCACGTGCATCGCGCGCATCCAGTAGCCACTGCATGGCCGCATCCAGGCGCTCGGCCACGCTCAGGCGCTGCCCGTCATGGGTTTCCACGAGCGCGTCCAGGATGCTGGTATCGCCGGTTTCGGCCAGATAGGCGCTCAAAAAGATCGGCAACCACACGCAATGATCGGTATGCGGCACCTGGTTGATGTATTTGAGCTCGGCGCCTTCCACCAACAAGATGCCGTCCGGCATTGCGCCGCTGGGCTCCTGCTGCGACAGGGCGTGCAACAGCGCCGCGCGTGCGGTGGCAGGCTGCAGGTAGGCCATGCCCATATGGTCCTGCAGATAATTGCGCGTCTGCGGATCGGTGGTCAGGCGATTGACGTCGCCGTGATAGAACACCTGGCGCGGCAACCAATGGTTGACCAGATTGTCCAGCGCCGCATCGGGTGTTGCGATCTGCACGCAGCCACGACCGGCCTGCAGATACTCCGCATATTCACGCGCCGCCTGGGCGAAACCGGCTTCGGAGAGATAGCGCGCACGCAGCGCAGCGATTTCGGCATCATCCTTGGCCGGCCCGAATGCGAAGCGATACACGCTGGCCGCATCGGCGTCCAGTGTCAGCCGGTATTGCAACGCGGCGGCCGGCGTTTCGTAGTGCGCATCGTGGTTGCCCAGCTGCTCGGCCTGCACGGCCGAAGGCGCGTGCAACCCGCCCTCGCCTTCGAATGCCATCTGCTGCGTGTCCCAGGCCACCGGCGTCTGCTCGTGCAGCAGGAAGGTGCAGTCCTTGAAATCGCGCTGGCGGAAGTAATCGTCCACCTTTTGATACGGCGCCACGCTACGGCAGACGATTGCGCCCAAGGCCGGCTCGTAACCGCCGGACTGATGCATCCACGACATGTAGCCGACCGGGAAATAGACATACAGGCTCAGCCTGCGTGCGCGTCCGGACAGGTTGTGCACACGACATTCCCACAGCTCCACCGCATCGTCGGTGGGTAGAGACACGCACAACTCCACCACGATGTCGTCGTGGCGCACCCGCCAGCGCACATCGTGCTTGCCTGCAGAGAATTCAAACGCCTGCGGCTGCGCGCGCACCGGCTCGTGCGGCACCGAGTACAACGCGCCGGTGTCTTCGTCCTTGAGATAGAAAAAACGACCGGGATGATGCGCGTAGTACGGCTGCTCGGGCATCATGAAATTGCGCGCTTCCAGCATCGGCGCATGCGCGTATTTCGATGGCTCCGGCTGCATGAACTGGCCGGTGGCATAACCGCGGCAGGTCAGCTGCACCATCATGCGGCGGTTCCACAGGAAGCCGCCGGCATTGGGCATTGCAGTAGGGCTATAGAGCGCATAGCGCGCACCATCGGCGCTGGGCGCCATCAGGCTGGACAGCGCATCGGACGTGGCGGGGGGCGTTGCAGACACGGTCAGGGGTGCTCCGGTTCGTCGCGCTTGCGCGCGGCCAGTTCGAGCTGGATGCGGTTCAACAGCCCGTCGTCCAGCGGATAAAAGCGCATGGTCCAGGCCGCCAGCAGCGCAACCGCGCCCGGAATCACTGTCAGCAACAGCACGATGCCGGTCAACGACCCGGTGGACTGCGCGGTATTGGCGACATAGCCCATTGCAGCCAGCACCCAGGCAATGCCGGCCGAGGCCAACGCCCCGCCGAGCTTTTGCGAAAACGTCGCCGCGGCGAACGTCATCGCCGTGGCACGGCGGCCGGTGCGCCATTCGGTGTAGTCGGCGCTATCGGCATACATCGAAAACGCCAACGGCGATTTCGGCCCCAGCGCCAGGCCGATCAGCATGTTCAAGACAAACACCGCCCACACCGCATCGGCCGGCACGAAAAACATCGCACAACTCAGCAGGCCAACAAGCACCATCAGCCAGAACATCAGCTGGCGCTTGTCCCAGCGCCGCGTCAGCAGCGGCGTGATGGCCGCACCCACGCCCAGGGCCACCGAGTAGCTGCCCAGAAACAGGCCGACCAGATCCGGACGTTGTACGTAGTACTTGAGGTAGTACACGCCCGCACCGCCGCGCATGGTGATCGTGATCATGATGATCAACGACAGCACGAACAGTACGCACCACGGTTTGTTCTGCAGCAGGTCGGCGATGTCACGACGAATCGGCGTGCGTTGTTGCGGCGGCGGCTGCACGCGTTCGCGCGTGGTCAGCGCCACGGTGACGAACAACGCCAGCGCCACTGCGCCATACAGCAGCATCGTGCGTTGCCATCCTAGCGCATCGTTGCCTGCGCCGAACCAGCGCACCAGGTCCATCGTGAAGTAATTGACCAACGTGGTCCCTGCAAATGCACCGATGAAACGCAGGCTGATCAGACCGGTACGCTGCTGGCTGTCGGCGGTGATCACGCCGGATAGTGCCGAGTACGGAATGCTCACCACCGTGTAGGCCAGCATCATCACCAGGAAGGTGATCGTGGCCCACCACATACGCCCATGCTGGTCCAGATCCGGCGTGGTGTAGGCAAGCACGCCGGCAGCAGCCATCGGCAACGCACCCCACAACAGGTACGGGCGGAACTTGCCCAGCCGGCTGCGCGTACGGTCGGCCAATGCGCCCATCGCCGGGTCGGCGATCGCATCGGCGATCTTGGTCAACAGGATCATGGTGCCGACTGCAGCCGCCGGCAGGTGCATGGTGTCGGTGTAGAAGATCAGCAAGAACGCCGAGATGTTGGCCCAGTACAGATTCAGACCCAGATCGCCGGCACCATAGCCCAGCTTTTCGCGCCAGCGCAGGCGCGCCGATGCAGGAGACGTTGCGGGCGATGACGTCATCGACACACCTTCAAATGCGTTGTACCCGGCCGAGCACGCCGTTACGCTGGGTGCCCGCGCACCTGGCGAGGAGCGCCGACGCTACACCACGCATCGGCTGCCGCCAACGTGAAATCCATTCGAATGCCGAATCGATCCAGAGATATAACCTGACGTGATGGACACCGCCACACATGCCACGCCCGCGTCCGCTTCGCCGCTTGCCATCGTGGTGATGGGCGTGTCGGGCAGCGGCAAGACCACCATTGCACACGCGCTGGCAGCGCATTACCGCTTCCGTTTTCTGGATGCCGACGACTACCACAGCGTGGCAGCACGCGCGCAGATGGCGGCCGGCCAACCGCTCACCGACGCGATGCGCCTGCCGTGGGTCGAACTGCTATCGGCCACGCTGCGCGATTGCGTACAGGCAGGCGAATCGGTGGTGCTGGCCTTCTCCGGTTTGCGCAGCGCGCATCGCCAACTGCTGCGCAACAGCGGCGTGCCGATGCGCTTTGTGTTCCTGCATGCGGCCCCGCACGTGATCGCCGCCCGCCTGAGCAACCGCGCCGGCCACTTCATGCCACCCACATTGCTCGACAGCCAGCTGCAGACATTGGAGCTGCCGTTGGACGAAGCGGACGTGGTGTCGGTGGACGTGGACGCCAGCGTGCCAGCGGTTGTGCAGGATGCGATCGCACAGCTAGCCGCGATCGATCCCGCTGCAGTGCAACACGCTTCGCGCGCGTCGGAGCGGGTGTAAGCGGACGCAGACCATTTGCGTGATGCGTGCAGTGGGTGCCGTCTAGGCGTTGTGCGTTGTGCGTTGTGCGTTGTGCGTTGTGCGTTGTGCGTTGTGCGTCGCGAGGCTGCCGCTTCCGTGTCGAGATGGATACCTGCAGCGATGCGCGGCGCGCAGCGTTACCGAAGTGCAGATCGGTGGTACCCATCACGGCGTAGCGCGCGAAACATCTGCTGTCGCGCTGGCTTGCGTATCCAGCGCGCAGCCGCACGGCCGCACGCCGCTGCGAAGTGCGCGCATCTGCAACGCGCCATGCCCTTCTCCCGCCGGAGAAGGTGTCCCGAAGCGACGGATGAGGGTACGGCCACCCGCATCGCGCATCCCGCCACCGCCGCACGACAAGCAACGCGCAATGCAATCGGCCACAGCGCCGATCCCAAACGCCCCATTCGGTACATACCGCAGGACGCTGCCATCGACCGGAGACGCTGCGCACCGGGTTCTCCTCGCGCCCTTCCCCGTCGCGGCCAACCGCTGCAAAGGCCCACCACACAAGGTTGCGCAACATTTCCTGGTTACTTCTTGCAAACCGCCGTCATCGGCGCATCCTGGGCCAAGCCCGCATCAATCATTTTTTCTATCGCAACCCAGGAAATAGTGATGAATCATCACGATTGGTGCGAATAACGAACCGATTGAACGTAAATTTTTCAAGCTGGTCGCACCAGATGCAAACGGACCCGACCGCTGTCTGAATGCAGGGCCGCGCAGGTGTTGCGCAGTCACGTCAATCGTCCATCGTTCGGTCAGCAGATCCGGGGGGATCCAGCGCTTCCTTCCATCTAGGACATGCCGTGATGACCAATCCCAAACGCCGTTTGCGATTTTGCAGTTTGACGCTCGTTCCTTGCCTGCTCGTCAGTGCCGTGGCTTTCGCGCAGTCTGGCGCCACCACCGCGCAACAGCCGGTATCGTCCCTGGATACCGAGGCATTCGCACGCTCCGGCCAGGTCTGGCGCAGCTTCGGTCAAGACCTTCCCTTCGCCAGCCCCACCAACTGGACCACCGCCGGTGGCGGCTACTTGAACTCGCGTTTCGCACCGGGCGAGTGGAAGATCAATCGCACCACCGCCAAGACGCTCAAGCCGGCGTGGACGCTGACCACCACCGGCGACATCTCGGCCACGCCCAGCGTCGAAGGCGGCACCCTGTATGTGCCCGACTGGGGTGGCACGCTGTATAGCGTGGACACGCAAACCGGCAAGCCGAACTGGCAAGCTAAACTGTCCGATTACACCGGCAACGCCAACTCGGTGACGCGCAATACGCCGGCCATCAGCGCCAAGAGCATCATCGTTGGCGACCAGGTCGCCGGCACCTTGCTGGCGCTAGACAAGAAGACCGGCAAGCTGCTGTGGAAGACCACGGTGGAAGCCAACCCGCAGGCGCGCATCACCTCCTCGCCGGTCATCTACGGCAACCGCATCTACGTCGGCGTCTCCTCCGGCGACTGGGGCAACCTGGCGGCCAACCACACCTTCAGCTTCCGCGGCAGCGTGGTGGCGGTGGATCTGAACACCGGTAAGAAGGTATGGCAGTTTTACAACGTGCCCGAGGGTTACACCGGCGCATCGGTGTGGGGCCAGGTGGCCATCGATCCGATCAACCGTCGCCTGTATTTCGGCACCGGCAACAACTACAACATTCCGCAGGGCGTGGGTAACTGCATTTCAAACGCGCGCTCTTATCGCGGCAGCGAACTCACCGTGCAGGATGAGCTCAACTGCATGGCGCCGGACAACTACGTCGATTCGGTGATTTCATTGAATCTGGATACCGGCAAATTGATCTGGGCCAACCGTGCACAGGGATACGATGCGTGGAACCTGTCCTGCATCGTGGCGCCAACCAACGGTCTGTGCCCCAACACGCAGGCAACCAACCTGACCGGCCCGGATTACGACTTTGGCGGTGCCGGCGTGCAACTGTTTGCCGTGCCGCGCAACGGCAGGTTGCAGCAGTTGGTCGGCGCTGGTCAGAAGAGCGGCATCTACTGGGCCTTCGACGCCAAGACCGGCGCCAAGGTCTGGTCGACCCAGGTCGGCCCCGGCGGCACCACCGGTGGCGTGGAATGGGGTACCGCGTTCGACCCGTACAAGTCGCAGATCTACGTGGCCATCAACAACAACTCCAACGCGACCTATACGTTGGGGCCGGCGAACGTGCAGACCCATAATGGCGGTTCATGGGCCGCGCTGGACGCGGCAACCGGCAAGATCAAATGGCAGGTCAAGGTGCCCGGCATCAACCCGGTGAATCCGACCGTGCCGGCGGGCGGCCAGGGCTCGCTGACGGTGTCGCCGAACCTGCTGTATGCGGGCTCGATGGCCGGCAATATGGTGGCACTGGACGCCGACACCGGCGCCACCGTGTGGAACTACAACGCCAGCGGCTCGGTGATCAGTTCGCCGGCCATCGCAAACGGCGCGCTGTATTGGGGCGCCGGCTACGGCCGCTTCAACTTCGGCACGGCGGCCACCGGCAACCAGCTGACCAAGTTCGTGCCGGACAACGCAGCAGCCAAGTAAGCGGAGTCTGCAGGACGGCAGTGGCGCGTCCTGTCTGCAACACGACACTGCCGCCTTCGGGCGGCAGTGTCTTTCAGTGATTGTTGTTGGGCTGGTATGGCTGCAAGCGCTGCACGGCGTGAGCCGCAATGCGGTGCGGGATCGTCTGCAGCGATGACGCCGCTCCACGCGCCAAACGCAGCGCGGCAAACTAAACGTCGCCAGTGGTTGCCAGGCGGGTACGGACGGCGTGCAGCAACCGCAGCGTCCACAGGCCATGCCGGACGAGCAGAGGCCGCACCCGCCGAGTGGCTGCTGGTGGCTGCGCACACGCGGTGGTGGCTGCTCCAAGCTCCCAGCTACAACCGCGTGACCTGGCATAGGCGAATCTGCCCTGCTTCCAGGCCGTGCGCCTCGGCCGCACGGCGGCGCAGCGCGCGCACCAGTGCGGCTGCGTCCAGTTCGCCATCGGCCGGCACGTCCACGCTATGCGCCAGTTGCCCCCATAGCACCGGCCGACCATCGCAGTAGCCCTCGTAATCGGCGAAGTAATGCAGCTGGCGCCGCTCAGGTCCCGACGTGGACATCGCCTTGAATCTCCGTGCAGCCCAGATGTTCCAGCGCGATCTCCAGCCCCAACAGATAGCTCTGCGCGCAGTAGCCACGCACCGTGGCGATGCACTGCCCCAAACCGTGCGGCAGGCAGCGTTCCGGACGGTCCACGCTGTCGTCGTGCGTTTCGACATAGGGGTAAGGCAATTGGCTCAACACGCGATGCAACCGCGTACTGTCCACGCAGCTGCCCGGATCGATCAGCGCAATCTCCATCCGCGCCTGGCCGGCCACACGCAGCGCATCCAGCAGTTCCTGTTCCGAGCCACAGGCACGCAAGGCCACCGTCTTGCCCGCGTCCCCGGCACACGCCACCAATTGGCGAATGACGGCGCGCGGCAACGGCTGCGGCCCACGCACCTGCGGCATGGCCGCCTCCGGCCCACGCATGATCATGATCGACATGGCGACCTCCTCAGGCAGCAACGCGCAGTGGCGCGTGTATCGGCGGCAGACACCGCGCGGCAATGCCGAGCGACATCGCATATGCACGCGGCGCATCGTGCGGCGTGATCACCACTGCCAATGGCGCATGCTGCGCATGCAGCCACGGCTCCAGTTCCTGATCGGCATCGGTATGCAGCTCGATATACGGCGTAGGCAACGCGTCCACGGCAGCACGCAAGGCTCGCGCACAACTGCGCTCGGACAAGGGCAGATCGCCCGAATCCAGCAACACCAGCTCCACCTCGGCATCGCCACCGGCCGCATGCAGCTCGGCAATCAAGCGATCCACATCGGCACACGCCAACGTGCGCAACGCACGCCCGGCACACGCAGGCAACTGCATCGTCACCGACGGTGCCGGATCGGCCTGAGGACCGCGCAAAATCAGGATACACATCGTGTTCGGCTCAACGCACCACAGTGCGGGAGTGCCAAGGTAGGCCCGGCGGGCATAAAGGAGCTATTCGCGCGCCGGGGCGCGAGCATAAAGAGTGCGTAACGGCGTGTTTTCCATCAGTAGACACAGTCCAACGCGCCATCGATGCCGATGCGCAGCGCAGGTAAAGCAGATGCAACCGATGTAATCCTCTACCCATGCAACGAGCGCTGCACGCGAACGGCGGCAGACATCATCGGTCGCCAGCAGTTTCTGCCGGCTCACCGTCGCCTACTTCTCCCGCCGCCAGTTCACCGACCCCTTGGTCTCGATGGTGCTGGATTCGGCTTCGATATCGAAGCCGCGGCTGAGCAGGTACTTGAGCGTCAGTACCGAGCCGCCGCCGACCATCGACACGCCGTAGCCGACGTAGAGTTTGGGCGAGAGATATTTGCCGAAACCCACCACCGAGCCCAGCGTGCTGGATTGACTGACGCCGGCTTCGTCCAGGCCGAGCTTGGCGCCGATCTGCGAGGCGATCAGGCTGCTGCCGGCCGATAGCGCGGCCGAGGCGGCGCTGACCTGCTGAGTTTCGTCGCTGCTGGCAGTGGACAGCCCGCGGCCGAGGACCAGGTACGAAAGCGCCTCCGATTGCGACATCGCCGGCTCGGACCACACATCGGCACGCGGCGATTCGGCGCGGCCGCTGACGTCGATGCCGGCGGTGACATCGCCGATCTTGCGTTCGGCGCGCAGGCTCACGCGCGGGTCGGAAACGATGTTGTTGTTCCAGGTCAGCTGGCCACGGGTGATGGTGAGATCCTGGCCATAGGCCTTGTAGCGCCCACGCACATCCAGCCCGCCATTGGCGGTCATTTCGCGGCCAGGGCGCGCGCGGATCTGCATCTGCCCGCTCAGTCCACCCTTGAGGCCGAAGCCGCTCATGTTGACCTTGTCGCCGAGCACGATGGCCAGGTCCATGTCCAATGGCGATGCGGGCGTTTGTTCCGGGTCCACCGGGTCCAGCACCACCACGTCTTCGGACACCGAGGTGCCACGGTCCAGGCGTTCCAGGTCGATGTCCGCTTCGGGCACGGTGACCTTGCCGCGCAACTGCATGGTGTTGTCGGTAATGCCGAACTGCATGTCCGGGTTGGCGATGATGCGCAACTCGCTGGTGTTGTAGGCCAGCACGTTGTCGCCGCGGATATTGAGCAGCAACGGGGTGCTGGTTCCGAACCACGACAACCCACCATCGACGGTGAGCGTGCCGGGGCCGGACTTGGCCGAGGCGGTGATCTTGGCCGAGCCGTCCGGCAGCGCATCGAAGCGGCCCTTGCCCTCGCTCAGCGTCAAACCCATCGACGGGTATTCGGCAGTGAAATCGCTCAAGGTGGCATCGCCGCCGAGCAGCGGTTTGTCGCGGGTGCCGCGCAGGCTCACGTGGCCCTCGACCAGCCCCTTCGGCCGCACCACGTCGGCAATCACCAGCTCCAGCCAGTACAGCCGCGACATGTTCAGATACAGCTCGCCGTTGAGCGGCGCGTACGCATCCCAGCCGGTATTGAACTTGGCATCGACAAAGCCGGCGCCCTGGAAACCGATACCGAGCTTGCCCTGGATCTGTTGCTGGGTGAAATCGGCCTGCACGCTGAATTGGTCGTAGCGCAGCAACTCGCCGCGATTGGGATTGCCGGCCACTGCCGCGTAGCGGGTTTCGCCCAAGCGAATGCCGCCTTCGGGCGAGGCGATGCGCAGGCTGCCTTCCCAGGCGTTGCCGCGCGGCTTGAAGCTGCCGTCCAGCGACAGTTCGCCGCGCAGATAGATCTGCCGACCTTCCTGCTTGGGCAGCCACGGCTGCACCAGCGACAGCGGCAATGCGTCGCCGTGCACCACCATGCCCTCGCGCGGCCAGTTGGCGCTGGCGCACAGCGCGCCGCCGGTGGCCGTGCCCAGGCAGGTGTCGGACAAGGTAAACGCGGCGCCATCGGTGCTGAACTGCGCCGGTTTGCGCAGCGCCCAGGCGTCGCCCTTGGCCGGTGCGATGCGCAGCGTGGCGACCTGCCCCTGCCAGCGCTCGCCGTTGCGCCGCACATCGCCCTGCAGGGCGACGCTGGCCATGCTGTTGGCGATGTCCGCATCCAGTCGCAAGGCCTCCACCGCGCCGCGCGCCTGCACGCGCACGCTATCCAGCACCACACCGGCTTCGATGGCGGTGCCTTGCAAGGCCAGTTGCCCATCGCTGCCACGCCACGGCAGCCGGCCACGCAGGCTGATGCTCTGCGCGCTATAGGTGTCCCAACGCAGGCCGTTGCCGGCAATGTCGGCGGTGATGTCGGGTGCGTCGCGCTTGCCGCTGACCTGCAGTTGCCCGCGCACGATGCCGGTGGCGCCAGGCAGCACGTCGTCCAGCTGCAACGGCTGCAGCTGCGCGGCGATATCGAGCTGGTCGCCCACCTTGCCCTTGGCGTTGATGCGGCTATTGCCCAGCGCCAGTTGCAATTCGCCTTCGCCCTGTTCGCCGCGCAACGCGAACTTGCCGTTGCCCGACAGCGCGCGTTGACGCAGCTGCCCGGTCAGGCTGGGTATCTCTGCAGTAGCCTCGAACCCCGGCGAGACACCGCCGGCAGGTGCCGGCAATTGGCGACCCTTGGACGCGATCTTGCCGGACAGGTTGCCGTTCCAACCCGGCGCGAAATAGCCCGGGTCGAACTTGGCCAGTTGCGCGCTGACATCCCATTGCAGCTCCGGCGCCCAGGCCACTTCACCGGTGAGATCCAGCGCGCCGCCCGGCGTTTTTGCCTGCACCTGCTTGAGCTGTGCACGTTGGTCATTGCCGCGGCTGTCGAAGACCAGCTCGGCCTGCTGACCATCGCGCTCCAGGGAGGCGCGGCCGATCGCGGCCCAGGCCTTCAAGGTGCCGGCCACGCCCAGGCGTGCGTCTTGCAACTCCACCGGCACCAGCGGCGCGTCCGGCGTGGCCGGATCCGCGGCCGGGGTGAAGCGCAGGCCGTTGGCGTTGACCGCAAACCGGAAACTCGGATTCTGGGTGTCGCGGAAATCGGCGGTGCCACGCAGTTGCGTGCGGCCTTCGAAGGTGTCGATCACCAACGGTTCGACAGTGAGGACCTGCTCGGCCAGGCGGACATGCGAGGGTTGCAGCGTGGCGCTCAGCTCTCCTTGCTTGAGGCTGCCGTGCAGATCGGCGTTGCCGCCCTTGCCGGACGCCTGCAGGTTCAGCGCGATCGGCGTGGCCGGCGGGTTGGCTTGCCCCTCCGCGGCCGGAATCAACAGCGAGGTATCCAGCGCCTGGGTCACGGCCTTGAATGCCCAGGTCGGGTCATCGCGGCCGGTGAACACCAGGCTGGCCTGCAGCGGCGCCGGCGCCCGGCCGGCAATGGCCACTTCCATCTTGTCCAGATCCCCGCGTGCCACCAGCCCCAGGCTGGCCGGGGTGCGCCCGCGTGCGGCCGGCAGCACGGCAGTGGCAGTCAGATCGGCACGGTAGTCGTCGTTGGGCAGGTAATCGCCGTGCAGGTGGAAGTCGCCCATGTCGGTGTCGATCACCAGATCGCGCGTGCGCAGCTCGCCGGTGGCGACCTCGAGCCCGCCCTGCACCTTGTGCAGCACGATCATCGGCTGCTGCAGCTGGGTGATGCGCAGGTTCTGCACATCGATCCTGTCGGCCTGGATCGCCAGCGGTACGTTGATCTGCGGCAGCGATTCGGGCCAGCTGGGCAGGGTGAACGGTTCCTCGCTCTTGCCCAGGTTCAACGTGGCATTGCTGACCTGCACCGCGTCCAGCTGCAGCTTGCGCCCCAGCAGCGGGCGCAGGTCCGGTTCCAGATACACGCGTTCTGCAGTGAAGTGGATGTCCTGATAATGGAAATCCACATCGCGCAAGGTCAGCGGGCCGGCCACCGGGCCTTCGACCTTGCCGTAGGTAAACGTGGCGCCCACCGGCAGGCGCGCCACGACCTGCGCCAGCAACACGTCGCGCCCGGCCACGGTCTGCAGCAGCCAATAGACCGCGATCAAGGCCAGCAACACCAGCCCGAGCACGGTCAGGCCCGAGCCCACCCAGAACCGGCGCCGGCGATAGAAGCGCGGACGCGGTGCCGGCGGCGTAGGGGAAGGTGCGCTCACAGGTTGGCCCCGATATCGATGTAGAGCTGAAACTGCGAGTCGGGATCGTTCAAGCCATGTGCGATATCCACCCGCACCGGGCCCACCGGCGAGCGCCAGCGCAGGCCGAAGCCGACGCCGGTATGCCAGTCGGGCCGGTCATCGAAGGCGCTGCCGCCATCGACGAACACTGCCCCGCCCCAGGGGCCGCCCTTGAGGTAATGCTCGTACTCGGCACTGGCGGTGACCACGTTCTTGGCACCCAGCGCGAATTCGTCGGGCTTGGGCGTACGCGGGCCGACTTCGCGAAACGCATAACCGCGGATGCTGTTCGCGCCACCGGCGAAAAAGCGCAGGCTCGGTGGCATCGCCACCAGGTCGCTGGTCCAGGTGGTGCCACCTTCGCCGCGCAGGATCAACCGGCTGTTGTCGCCGGCGCCCAGAAACCAGCGCAGCTGGCCATACAGCTGGCCGAAGTTGGTATCGGAGCCGGCACCTTCGGCGCCGCCGCGGATGAACATCTGCGCCGACACGCCGCTGCGCGGAAACAGCCGGTCGTCGACATTGACGTAGTTGGCCTGCAACTGCGGATAGATCAGGGTGGAGGTCTCGTACACTGCGCCTTCGAAATCGTCGCCGCTGCTGAAACGCCACCGCTCGCGCAAGGCGTTGATCGAGGCGATCGCGCTCCAACGCTCGTTGATCTGGCCGCTGCGGCTGCCGGTGAGTTTGACGTTGCGCAGGTCGATGTAATCGGTCTGCTCGTCGTACAGCCGCGCCGAGGCGGTGTACCAGCCATCCAGCCAACGGAACGCCGGCACGCGATAACTTGTCGTCAGGCTCTTGCGGTTCTGCGCGTAATCCAGCTGCGTGTCCATCTTGTGGCCGCGCGAGTTCACGTAACGCCGCTCCACGCCACCGCGCACACCGGCACCGCTTTCGCTGCCGTAGCTCAAGCCGGCGGTGTAGACCGTGCGCTTGGCGCGGGTAAGTTTGACGTCCACCGGCACGCGGCCCTGGTCGTCGGCTTCTTCGGGCTTGGGCTGGATATCGATGGTGCTGAAGTAATCCAGCTTGGTCAGCGACTCGCGTAGCCGATCCAGCTTGCCTTCGTGGTAGTAGCTGCCCTCCTCCCAGTACACCAGCGGGTCGAACAGGCCGTCGCGGAAGTAGTCGTAGTCGAAGCGCACCTTGCCCATGTCGTAGCGGCGGCCGCTGTCCCAGTTCAGATCGATGTCGGCCGCATGCTCGGCACGCGTGATCGCAACGCGGCGCTGGGTGAAGTCGGCATCGAAGTAGCCACGCTCGGCCAGGCGCCGGGTGATGCGCACCTTGCTGGCTTCGTATTGCGGATGGCTGAAGACCTGGCCCTCGCGCGGCTCGAACTGCTTGAGGTCCTGGCCCAGGTAGCGGTCCTGCTCGGCCCAGCCGGTGATCGAGATATGCGAGGTACGCACCCGCACCGGCTCGCCACGGTCCACCGTGATCACCACGGTCACCCTGTCGCCGGCGCGCGGTGCGGCCAGCGTAATGGTCGGCGAGTAATAGCCAAACGGCTCCAGCGCCTCACGCGTCTGCCGCTCGGCCTGTGCCAACAGATATTCCAGACGCGATTCGCCCTGCTCCTTGCCCACGGCCTCATACAGAGACAGGGAGACCTGGATGTTCTCGATCATCTCGGCGTCGTCGCCGCCGTCCAACCCCTTGATTTCGATCTTGTCGATGGTTGCCCGAGCAACCGCTTGCAGCGGAACGAACAGGGTGCACAGCAAGGAAAGAGCAAACGCGACTTTAAGCATCGTCAAAGGATACCCAGCCTCGGCGTGAAGGGACAAAAAATCTAGGCAAGCGCGACTATACGGGGGCCGAGTGAAGTGGTTACAGTCGGCGTGTTGTTAACGTTTCGTTGGCATCGATTGCGAGCGGCCCCCCAATTGCTGCTCGCCCGTTTACACCTTGAGAGAGAGGTCCGTTTCATGAAGCGTCGTTTGCTGGTTACCGCCGTATGCACCGCCCTGACGATGCCATCGCTTGCGATGGCACAGGAGCAAGGTGACGTGACCCAGTTGGACAAGGTCACCGTGACAGGTTCGTTGATCCCCCGCTCCCAGATCGAAACCGCGACCCCGGTGTTTTCGATCACTGCCCAGGACATCCAGCGCCGCGGCTTCAAGGACGTCTACGACGTGCTGCGCTCGCAGCCGATGGCCACTGGCTCCGTGCAGGACGGTCAGTTCAGCGGCGGCTTTACTCCGGGCGCCAAGTCGTTGAGCCTGCTCGGACTGGACCCGGGCTTCACCCTGGTGCTCATCGATGGCCGGCCCATGGCCGACTACCCGCTGCTCTATAACGGCCAAAGCAACTTCGTCGATCTGGCCAGCGTGCCGGTCGGCATGGTCGAGCGTATCGACGTTGCGCCCGGCAACCAGTCCTCGATCTACGGTTCCAGCGCCATCGCCGGGGTGGTCAACATCATCCTGAAAAAGCGCATGGACGGCGTGCAGATGAACTACCGCATGGGCACCTACGATGGTGGCGGCGGCAACAACCAGCGCTTTCAGCTCACCGGCGGCAACGAGATCGGCGGCGCCAATATCGTGTGGGGGCTGCAGCTCAATAATCAGGACCCGATCTACGGTTTTCAGCGGCGCGATTTCGATTCCACCAACGACAACCCGGACCCGACCCTGCGCTACGGCTCGCGCATCGCGCTGCACAACACACCGCGCACCTACATCGACCCCGGTGCCGACAACTGCGCCGCGCTGGGCGCGCTGTTCAACGGTTCGGTGCAATACGACAATCGTGCCAACCGTGGCAATTTCTGCAGCAGCCGCGCCGAGCCTGGCTATGCCAGCATCCTCAACAAGGAGCGCAGCGCCAGCGGCTATGCCAACCTGAGCTATGCATTCAACGACAACGCCGAGCTGTATTCGACCCTGCTGCTCAACCGCACCAAGGTCGAAGTCAACAGTGGTTCGCAGTTCTGGCAGGCCTCTTCTGACACCGGCGGTCTGTTCTACAACCAGGACAGCCAGCAGCTGGAAAGCTATCAGCGCATCTTTGCGCCGGAAGAAACCGGCAATCTGAATTTCAACAATCAGCGCCAGACCGCCGATTCCTACAACATCGCAATTGGCCTGAAGGGCGGCCTGGGCGCCAGCAACTGGACCTACGATGCCTATTACGCCCGTTCGGAATACCGCATCGACAGCCGCCAGCAATGGCCGCTGGCCGATCGCATCGAAGACTTCTTCCGCGAACAATTCCTCGGTGCACCGCAAGGCGAGTACTACGGCTACCCGATCTACTCGCCCAACGATGCCAACTTCTATCGCGCGTTGACGCCGGCGCAGTACCGCAGCTTCAACGACGAAATCCGTACCAAGTCCAGAACCTGGACCCAGAACGTCAACCTGCAGCTGACCAACACCGAGCTGTTCAACCTGCCGGCCGGCGCTGTTGGCATCGCCGGCGTGTTGCAGGCAGGCAATCAGTACTGGACCAACCCGACCGACCCGCGTGTCATCGCCGGCGACTTCTATCAGCTGACCGGCACCCAAGGCAGCGGCAAGCGCGACAACTGGGCGGCCGCCTTCGAAACGCGGATCCCGATCCTGAGCACGTTGACCGCCAACCTGTCTGGTCGCTACGACGACTACAAGAACCAGGGGGGCGGTGGGGATTCCAAATTCACCTACAAGGCGGCACTGGAATTCCGCCCGATCGACTCGCTGTTGTTCCGCGGCAACTACGCCACCGCCTTCAAGGCGCCGGACATGGCCTTCAGCTTTGCCGGCGACAGCGGCTTCTTCCAGGGCGTCAACGATTACTACCGTTGCGCGGTGGAAGAACCGGGCGTGCCGATCGCCGATTGCACCTACGCTGGCACCACGATTTCAGGACGCCGGGCCGGCAATCGCGACCTGAAGTCGATCACGGCCAAGTCCTGGGGCGCCGGCGTGGTGTGGTCGCCAAGCGCACGCTTCAGCGTCAATGCCGACTACTACAACATCAAGATCGACCAGAAGGTCAGCGATCTAAGCACCGACAATCTGCTGCAGACCGAATCGGCGTGCCGCCTGGGCAGCCTGGACATCAATTCGCCTACCTGCGTGGATGCGCTTTCGCGGATCGATCGCACCGGGCCCGATGCACCGGTGCCCAATCGCCTGAGCAGCATCCGCATCAATCCGGTGAATATTTCCAACGAGGAAATCTCCGGTGTGCTCAGCAAGGCGACGTACAACCTGGCGACCGAATCCTGGGGCCTGTTCGTGTTCGACGCGCAGTACAACCTGACCCTCAAACACGAAAGCCAGCAGTTCCCGCAGGACCCGGTACGCGACCTGCTCAATGAGCCCTTCTTCTCAACCGAGTTCCACAGCATCACCAATGCCTCGGTCACCTGGCAGAAGGATGCGTGGACGACCACCTTGTTCGGCCAGCGTTACGGCCGCACCCCGAACCTTCTGTCGCAGCAGAGTACCGACGGCTACGCAGTGGAAGGAGCACGCAAGGTCGGCGCGTGGACCACGTTCAATGCAACGCTGGACTACGCGATCAGCGACGATATCTCGCTGACGGCAACGGTCAACAATCTCGCCAATACCCGCCCGCCGCGTGACCGCACCTATACCAGCTACCCGTACTACAACATCTTCAACTACACCGGCTACGGCCGTTCCTACATGCTGGAATTGAACTGGCGCTTCGGCGCGCACTGATTCACTGCACTGTGCATGCGCACCGCCGGCGGCAGCCAATACGGCTGCCGCCGGCGTTTTTGGGCTTGTGACGCAGCTGCGGCACTGTTGCTCGCCTGCATGCCAGCGCATGCGGTGATGACGTTGCGCAAGCAGACCCGGCTGGCGCAACCGCTGTCCATCGGGGCGACTGCTTCGGCGCGCATCGAACTGGAGGCCGATGAAACGTGCTCGCAGCGCGTCTGGTGCGCCGCCCAAGACCTAATGGCTGCTGTCAATGCACGCCAGCATCGATCAGACCCGCCTGCGACAACGCCTGCCGCAAAGGCTCCAGCTGGACTGCATAGCGGCGCCATTCCTCCACGTTGCGGCTGTGCACGCCCTCGCGCACCTGCACGCTGCTCAGCGTGGCCGACGCTGCGGCATTGCGCGTGATGTCGATCTGCCCCGGCTCGATGTCCAGCCCGCAATATGCCATCAACTGCTGCAGCACCGTGGATGGATCGCGCACCATCTGCGCGTAGTCCACATCGATCACCCGACCCGGCAAGGCAGCGCGCCATTGCGCCATCAAGCCGTGATGCGCCCGATAGTGACGCGCCAGTGTGTGCAGGTCGTAACTGTAGGCATACGAATCGCCGAACAGCGCGCGGTAATTGGAAAAACATACCGCCATCGGCTCGCGCACCAGGTGCACGATCAGTGCACCCGGCAGTGCGCGCGCAATCGCGCCGATCGCCACCGCATTGGCCGGCAATTTATCGATATACCAGCGCGCCGATCCGGCACGCCACTGCGTTTGTTGCAGATACCGCGCGCCAATCTGCGCATAATCCAGCGTGGGCAGCGCCTGCAACAGCGGCGCGTCCAGCAGACTGCGCCCGGCCTGATCGGCGCCCCAACGCAACTGATGACCGAAGTCGTTCAATTCGCCGGCCGAAACGACCTGCGAATGATTGCCCAGCATGCGCTCCAGCACCGTGGTGCCCGAGCGCGGCAGGCCGAGCACGAAGATCGGCTGCGGACCTTGTAAGGCACCGGTGCCTTGCGCTGCGAACACGCCCCGCGCAGCCAGGTCACCCAGTTGCGCGTACAGCGCTGCCTCGGCATCGGCATCGTGGCGCAGACGTGCATGCATCACTGCATTGCCGTGCTGCAGCGCGTCCCAGGCGGCAGCGGTGTCGCCCAGGTCCTCCAGCTCCTTGTACAACGCGAAGGCCAGCCCGGCACGATCTTCACTGTCGGGTTTGGCGAGCTGCAATTGCTGACGTAATTGCGCGACATGGTTGCTGCCGGTGGTCTGACGGCGCAGCCGCGCACGCGCGAGCGCTGCACGGCCGTAGCCGGGCGACAGCGCCAGGGTCTGCTCCAAGGCCTGCGCCGCCTCATCCAGGCGCCCATTGAACTGCAGTTGCACCGCAAGAAAAAAACGGAAGTCCGGACCATCGAATCCGCACGCCTGTGCGCGCTGCATCATCGCCAGTGCCTCGACGTGTTCGCCCAAGGACTGGTGCACGTGTGCAAGCAAAGCCAAGGTCGCGCCGTCGCGGCACTGCATCACCGAGGGATGCCGCAGCAGCGCATGCAGCGTGTGATGCTCGCCCACGCGCAACAGGGCCTGCGCCACACGGCAACGCATCGCCACATCGTCGCCCACATCGCGAGCGGCCAGCTGGAGTTGCGTCACGGCCTCGCGCATGCGGCCGTTGGCCAACACGGTGCCGGCCAGCAGCACGCGTGCAGCCACATGCGTCGGTTCCACCCCCAGCAGCGCCTGCAATGCAGACGCTGCCACGCCCAGGTCGCGCCGCGCCAACGCGGCCTGGGCGGCCTGCCAGTGCAGCGCGCCCGCCGACCTGGACATCAGCTGGACAGATGCTCGATGGCGGCGACGCTGCCGAGGCGGTCGCCGAGCTTCTTCAGCAGTGCGAGCCGGTTGGCGCGCAGCTGCGGGTCGTCGGCATTGACCATCACGCCGTCGAAGAACGCATCCACCTGCGGGCGCAGGCGCGCCAGGCGTGCGAGCACGGCGACATAGTCGTGACGATGCAAGGCATCGCCGGTGTCGCCGATGGCCGCTTCCACCGCTTCGGCGAGCGCTTGTTCGGCCGGTTCGCGCAGCAGGCTGGTGTCGATGTCGCCGGGGATCTCGCCCTCGACCTTGCGCAGGATATTGCGGATGCGCTTGTTCGCCGCGGCCAACGCGTCGGCTTCGGGCAACGTGGCGAAGATGCCGATGGCATCGATGCGGCGGTCGAAGTCGTAGAGCGATCCGTGGGTCGCGCCCGGGTGCGCTCCTACGCTGGTCGGTGTCGGCACGGCTTCGGACGTGACGGAGAACAATGCGGCGACCGCGTTGAAATGCGTTGCAGGTACGCCCTTGTCGGCGTAATAGCCGCGTAGGCGGTCGAGGATGAAGTCGAAGATTTCGGCATCTTGGCCAGACTGTGCCAGCGCCGTGTGTGCTTCCTTCTCGACAGATTTCGGCAAAGCAGCTCCTGCGTCCTTGGCTTTACTTAGCGCAGCTTCTGTCTTGAGTGTTTGCCTGGCACTGGCCTGAACATTGATCTGATTTCTTGCCTCAACAAGCAGCTTCTTCAAATCCAGATCAAACCCACTCTCAATCACCGTCCGCGCCAACCCCAACGCATTGCGCCGCAGCGCGAACGGGTCCTTGTTGCCGGTCGGCTTCAACCCGGCCGCAAAGCCACCGGCCAAGGTATCCAGCCGTTCTGCAATCGCCAGCACCTTGCCCAGCGGCGACAGCGCGATGTCGTCGCCGGCAAAACGCGGTTGGTAGGCCTCGTCGATGGCCAGCGAAATCTCGCTCGGCTCGCCGGCGGCCTTGGCGTAATGGCGGCCGGCAATGCCCTGCAATTCCGGGAATTCGTTGACCATGCGCGATTGCAGATCGTTCTTGGCCAATTCCGCAGCACGCCGTGCCTGCACCGGGTCGGCACCGACCTGCGGTGCAATCGCCTCGGCCAGCGCCGCCACGCGCGCGACCTTGTCGGCCACGCTGCCCAGCTTGGCCTGATACGTGACGCTGGACAGGCCTTCGCCCATCGCCTGCAGGCCCTGCTTGAGATCTTCGTCGAAGAAGAACTTGGCGTCGGCAAAGCGCGGACGGATCACGCGTTCGTAGCCCTTGGCCACTTCGGCCACGTCCTTGGAGTGGATGTTGGCGATGCCGATGAACTGCTCGGTCAAGGTGCCGCCGTCGTCCAGCACCGGGAAGAATTTCTGGTTGATCTCCATGGTTTCGATCAGCGCTTCCTGCGGCACCGCCAGGAAATCGCGTTCGAAACTGCACAGCACCGCCGCCGGCCATTCGACCAGGTTGACCACCTGCTCCAGGTTGTCGTCGCTGATGCGTGCGCTGCCGCCGGCCTGCCTGGCGGCCGCCTGCACTTCGTCGACGATGCGGGCACGGCGCGCGTCCGGATCCACCAGCACGTGCGCCGCACGCAGCGCATCGACGTAGTCGCCGGGTGCCGCCAGCGACACTGCGCCCCCATGCATGAAGCGGTGCCCGCGCGTGATGCGGTCGCCGCGTACGCCCAGCAACTCGGCCGGAATCACCTCGCTGCCGAACAACAGCACCAACCATTGCACCGGCCGTGCGAAGGCGTATTCGTGCGCGCCCCAGCGCATCGGCTTGGGGATGGGCATCGCGGCGATGGCCTCGCGCAGGATCTCCGGCAACAAGTCGGCCGTGCGCGCGCCCGGCGTCACTGCGCGATGCACGAAACGCTCGCCCTTGGCGTCGCTGGTGCGTTCCAGCGCGGTCCAGTCGATACCGGCCTTGGCGGCGAAACCGGCCAATGCCTTGGTCGGTTGGCCTTCGGCGTCGAGGGCGATGTTGAGATACGGCCCCAGCACTTCCGAGCGCTGCTCCGGCTGCTCGGTGGCCACGCCCGGCAGCAGCACCGCCAGACGGCGCGGGGTGGACAGCGGCTTGGCATCGCCGCGGGTGACGGCAACGCCGCGCTTTTCCAGGCCGCTCAGCACGCCATCGAAAAAGGCCTGCGCCAGACCCGGCAGCGCCTTGACCGGCAGCTCTTCGGTGCCCAGTTCGATCAGCAGGGGAAGTTGTTCGCTCATATGACATGGACCTTTGCGTAGTCCCTTCTCCCTGCGGGAGAAGGTGCCCCGAAGGGGCGGATGAGGGGACGGGCGAAGCTCTGTGGAAGGTTGGGTGCATGAGGGCTGCGCCTCGTCCCCTCACCCCAACCCCTCTCCCGAGGGGAGAGGGGCTCGCTAGTCCCTTCTCCCTGCGGGACATTGTCCCCCTTCATGGGGGAGAAGGTGCCCCGCAGAGGCGGATGAGGGGACGGGCGAAGCCCTGTGGAGGTTGGGTGCATGAGGGCTACGCCCCGACCCTCACCCCACCCCCTCTCCCGGTGGGAGAGGGGCTCTCGGTTATTTCTTCACACCAGGAAATCCCAGCTTCTCGCGTTGGGCGTAGTACGCCTGCGCCACGCCCTGGGCCAGCGCGCGCACGCGCAGGATGTAGCGCTGGCGTTCGGTCACGCTGATCGCGCGGCGTGCATCCAGCAGGTTGAAGGCGTGGCTGGCCTTGGTGACCTGCTCGTACGCCGGCAGCGGCAGGCCGACCTCGACCAGATGCCTGGCTTCGGCTTCGCAGGCGTCGAAGCGATGGAACAGCTCGGCCACATTGGCGTGCTCGAAGTTGTAGGTGCTCTGCTCCACCTCGTTCTGGTGGTACACATCGCCGTACGTCACCGCGGCGCCGTCCGGGCCGTAGGTCCACACCAGCTCGTAGACGTTGTCGCAGCTCTGCAGATACATGCACAGCCGTTCCAGGCCGTAGGTGATCTCGCCCAGCACCGGCTTGCATTCGAGCCCGCCGGCCTGCTGGAAGTAGGTGAATTGGGTCACTTCCATGCCGTTGAGCCAGACTTCCCAGCCCAGGCCCCAGGCGCCGAGCGTGGGCGATTCCCAGTTGTCTTCGACAAAGCGCAGGTCGTGCACCATCGGGTCGATGCCCAGCGCCTGCAACGAGCCCAGGTACAGGTCCTGGATGTTGTCCGGGTTGGGCTTCATCGCCACCTGGTACTGGTAATAACGCTGCAGGCGATTGGGATTTTCGCCATAGCGGCCATCGGTGGGACGGCGCGAAGGCTGCACGTACGCCGCATTCCACGGCTCGGGCCCCAGCGCGCGCAGGAACGTGGCCGGATGGAACGTGCCCGCGCCCACTTCCAGGTCCAGCGGCTGGATCAGCACGCAGCCTTGCTCGGCCCAGTACTGGTTGAGGGTCTGGATCAGGCCCTGGAAAGTGATTGGAACGCGCCGGGAATCGGACATGCAGCAAAGGCCGTGCGGAAGGGGTGCGCTAGTATACCGGCCGACCCGCGGCGCTTTGCCGCGCAGCACCGCTGCTGGGGAAAACACGCATGGAACAGCGGCGCACCGCCGATCCGGATCACGCCGTGGCACTGCTGCCGCGCGGCCGGCTGATGTTCGACCCGGTGGCCGCGGCCCTGCTGGCCGACGGCATGGTGGTACCGCACGAACACGAGCGCGTGCAGTTCTCCGCCAGCGGCGCGCGCACCGCCAGCGATGTGCATCCGCTGGTGCTGCTGGCCAATCTGAAATTGCACGCCGCGCAGCCGCCGGCCGGCGAGCTGGGCCTGGAACGGCTCACCGAATGGCTGGCCACCCGCACCGGCCTGCGCTATCTGCGCATCGACCCCACCCGTATCGATGTGGCCGCGGTCACCGGCGTGGTCTCGCATGCGTATGCGCGCAGGCACCGCATCCTGCCGCTGGCGCTGGATGCCGAGCGCGTGCTGATCGCCACCAGCGAGCCGCTGGCGCTGGAGTGGCTGGCCGACGTGCAACACCTGAGCCGGCGCCGCATCGAGCTGGCGCTGATCAACCCGCTGGATCTGCATCGCTACACGATGGAGTTCTTCGGTGTCACCCAGTCGGTACGCGGCGCGCGCAGCGATGCGCGCAGCACCGAACCCAACGCCGGCCTGCCCAGCTTCGAGCAACTGGTGGAACTGGGCCGCGCCGGCGACGTCAATGCCGACGACCACCACATCGTGCACATTGTCGACTGGCTGCTGCAGTACGCCTACGAGCAGCGCGCCAGCGACATCCATCTGGAACCGCGGCGTGAGGCCGGGCGCATGCGTTTCCGCATCGATGGCGTGCTGCACAAGGTGCTGGAAGTGCCGCCGTCGGTGATGACCGCCGTGGTCAGCCGCATCAAGGTGCTCGGGCGCATTGATCTGGCCGAACGCCGTCGCCCGCAGGATGGCCGCATCAAGACCCGCTCGCCGGGCGGGCGCGAGGTGGAAATGCGCCTGTCCACCATGCCCACCGCGTTCGGCGAGAAATGCGTGATGCGCATCTTCGACCCGGATTCGGCGTTCAAGAGCATCGAGCAGCTCGGCTTCAGTCCGGAAGAGGCCGCCGGCTGGAGCGCGCTGGTCGAGCGCCCGCACGGCATCGTGCTGGTCACCGGCCCCACCGGCTCGGGCAAGACCACCACGCTGTATTCCACGCTCAAGCGCCTGGCCACGCCGGATGTGAACGTGTGCAGCGTGGAAGACCCGATCGAGATGATCGCGCCGGAATTCAACCAGATGCAGGTGCAGCAGAACATCGACCTGGATTTCGCCAGCGGCGTGCGCACGCTGCTGCGCCAGGACCCGGACATCATCATGATCGGCGAAATCCGCGACCTGGAAACCGCGCAGATGGCGGTGCAGGCCTCGCTCACCGGGCATCTGGTGCTGTCCACGCTGCACACCAACGATGCCGCTTCGGCCATCACCCGTCTGCTCGACCTGGGCGTGCCGCATTACCTGGTGGCCTCCACCCTCAACGGCGTGCTGGCGCAGCGACTGGTGCGCACGTTATGCGTGCACTGCAAGCGCCCGCATACGCTCAGCGACGCCGACTGGGCGGCCATCCGCGAGCCCGGCGAAGCGCTGCCGGAACCGCTCAACGTGCACGCACCGGTCGGTTGCCTGGAATGCCGCCGCACCGGTTACCTGGGCCGGGTAGGCCTGTACGAACTGCTGCCGGTCAGCCCGCGCCTGCGTACCCTGATCCGCCCCGACACGGAACTTGCCAGCTTCAGCCAGGCTGCCCGCGGCGAAGGCCTGCGCACGCTGCGCCGTACCGGCCTGGAGAAGGTCGCCGCCGGGCTGACCACCATCGAAGAAGTGCTGTCGGTGTTGCCGCCGCGGGAGTGAGCGGATCCTCCGTCCTGGTGAGCACGCCGCTTTGGCGTGGTTGGCGGCCGGCACGCGCGTGCATGATCGGGGGGATTCTCGAGGCCGCAAGGCATCGAGGGTCGGGGGATTGAGTAGAAAATTTTTTGCACACAGTGGGACCGATCCCTGCCGATCGCTCGTTTTCGCTCAGGCACGTTGTCGGTGGGCACGCACGCAGAAACACGCCCGGTTTCCACGCCGTTTGCGTACGCCACGCGCTCGATGTTGCCGCACCAGCGCAACTCGGCGCTCGTGCCGTCATGGTGGAGACGCCATCTGGCCCGCAGCTCGAACTTTCCAACTGTCGCACTTGTCCACGTTCCGGAAGATGGATTGGCCCTCATGCGCGCGCTCCCAGACGCTCGACCCCGGCGGGTTTGCGCACCTTGGCGGTCATCTCGTGCATGGCCTTTTGGTGCCCTGCGATCTCCTGCGTCAGTCTTGCCTGCCTGACCGGATCGGGCTGAGGTTTTTGCAGCTCCCTGTCGAGGCGTGTCTGCGCCAACTGCATGCGCTTGTACGGCAGGTGCGTTTGCGCCTTGGCGTTGAAGCTCTCGGCCGTGTGGAACTGCACTTCGAACGTGTAGCCCTCGGCATCGGTGAAGCTGGCATTGATGCCCCGGTAGGTGCCGTCTCCCGAGGTGAAGTAATTTTTCAGCTTCACGCACGTGATTCCTTGCCGACGCAGTGCGTCCTGTGCCGCCAGCACCTTGATCACGAAACCCTCGGACGGCAGCTCAAGCGCATAGCGCAGCGCATCGCCCACGCTCAGCGCGGCCTGTTCGGCAGTCATGCCGGCGCGTAGATGGCGCCGGATCTTGTCCTTGATCGAGGCGACCGATTTCTGGAACGGGGCCTGTTGCACCTGCTCGATCCGACCCTGCCTGGCGTCGTAGCGCACGTTGCCCCAGAGCCGCGCGCCCAAGCCTTCGGCCAGCGTGCCGAGCACCGGGGTCAGCGCCGCCTGCTTGCTTGCGGCGGTGTCGAACACACCGGATGCCGACGATGGGTCTGCAGTGCCGGCAGTCTGCTCGGCGCCGGGCGTGGGCGTGGCGCTTGGCAACGCCGGCATGGTCTCTTCCTGCCAGTTGTCGATCTCCTCGCATCCTGGCGGCGAGGCCACGCGCTTGAAGGCCTCCAGTGCAGGCGCCTGCAGGGTGCGCTGCTCGGCCCGCGACGCACCGCCAACCGCCAGGGCATGGGCGCGCTTGTACAGGTCGTGGAAGCGCTCCTTGAGCGCGAAGGTCTCCGGCGTGTGGAACTGGATCTCCCACAGCGCGCCCTCAGGGCTGCGAAGCGTGACATTGATGGCCTTGAAGACTGGCGGGTAATCGGTGAATTGATTGGTCAGCTTGACCCGTGCATGGCCCTGGTCGTCCAGTGCAGCCAGCGTGGCGCGCAGACCGGCGGTGAAGTCCTGCGGTTCCAGCACCACGCTGTAGCGCAGCGCATCGTTGACGCCCGCCGCCGCTTCTTCCAGCGTCTGCTTTTTCAGTGCCACCCGCTGCTTGAGCTTTTCCTGCAACGAGCCGTAGGACTTCAGTTGATGCTGCGTGCCGGCCAGTTGCCCACCATGGCGCGCGGCGATGTTCTGCAGCATGTCGGTGACCTGCGGCTCCATCTGGCGAGCGCGCCTGAGCAAGGCCTGTGCCTTGAGCGCGATGTCCTGCGGCTGCACGTCGCGCAGACGCTCGGCCGGCGGCTGCGACCGGGCGATCCAGCCGGCCTGCTGCAGCGCCTCGAGCGCGTCTTCCATGACGCCGGCGGCCATCGACGGCATGCGCTGCAGCAGCAGCTTGGTCTGTTCGGGATCGAAGCGCCCGTCCTGCATGGCCCGGGCGGTTGCCCTGCTGTAGGGCACGTTGCGGACCCGTTCGGCGAAGTTCCGCTCGGACCGTTCGCAGGCCTCCACGATCTTGGCGAACAGTGCCGTGCCGGTGTCGGACTTCAGCGCATCGGTGCCGACCTTGATCGCGATGGTGAACAGGTTGCGCATGGTCAGTTCCGGCTCGCCGGGGACGAGCCCGGGTTGCCCGTCCGGGAACTGCGCATGCGACAGCCGGCACACCGGGTAGTTGTCCAGGATGGCGTGGATGCGCGCCTCCACGCCAGCGGCGGACTCGTAGGCCTTGGCCAAACCGGGAAACGCCTCAGCCAGGGCCTCGGGCAACGCCGGCGCGGCGCTGTCGGCGGCCGGGTCCGTCTCAAGCGCAAGCAGCTGCGCGTGCAGCAACGCGGCAGCTTCACGCGCCTCGGGCAGGTGGGCGCGTTCGATCGCCTCGCGCGCCTGCACGCGCAGCGTGGCCAACACCACCGGATCGCGGACCGGCTCTTCGAGCAGCTCGCGCAAACCGTTGCGCAAGCCGCGCTCGATGCCATCGTAGGTGCCGAACATCATGTCGCGCGCCATCGCTTCGCGCAGTTCGTTCGGCTGCCCCATGAAGCGCGCCGCCAGCGTGGCGGCCGCCGAGGTGATGCGCTGACCGCGCTTGAGGGCCATGATTTCCGACAGCCGCCCTGGCTGGTAGTGGCCGCTGACCGGGTCGATGGCCGGCGTGGCCGTCTTCGGCGGCTTGAAGGACTTTTGCCGACCGAGCCTGGCCTTGCGATCCATCACCCGCGAAATCAGCGCAGCCAGCTTGGGATAGCCTGCGTAGATGAAGGCGTCGTCGCCGTCGGTGTCCATGTCGCGTTTGCGCAACTCCTCGATCGGCAATGCGCCCAGGCGCCCAGGCTCCACGATGTCCTTGAGCCGCAGGCTGCCGGTGCTGAGGATGTCGCGCGGCAAGGCACCGCGGTCACGGCCGTTTGTCCAGCACGAAAGCGTCTTCAGATCTTCCTTGGAGCAGGCCAGGTCGGTGTCGCTGAACTCAGCCGGCCACTGCTGATCGGGCACCACCACCAGCATGCCCTTGCTGTGCAGCATCTGCGGATCGACGCCGGAGCGATCATCGAAACCGGTGTAGCTGTACTGGATGCCGAAGCACTGGGAGAGGAACGCGGCGGTGGCGTCGCCCTGGGCCACGGTGGCGATGCGCTGTTCCGGCACCGGCAGCAGATTCTCTTTGTCGTAGGGCGGCTTGCCGAGCAGCAACGGGCCGCCCGCGACGTCGAAGGCCTGGCTGCGCTGCTGCGGCAGATGCACCCTGTCGTCGGCCGACGGCACCGCCCGCACGCGCTGGCCCTGGTAGCCACCGCCGATGAGCGGCCTGTACACCCACAGCGGATCATCGCCTGTCGGCTCCAGTGTCCGCAGCCGGTCCTGCATCGCCGCGTGCGCCTCTTCCAGCGCCTCGGCATCGCGCGGGTAATGCTGCAGCGCCTGCGCCGGCATCATCGAAGGCCCCTTGTCCTTGGCCACCAGCTCGCGCTGCTCATCGGTGGCCTGGTTTGCCTGCACCGCGTGCCAGGCCTCGTAATGCTTGCGGAAGGCCGGAATGGCCAAGGCCACCTCCAGCTTCAGGAAGCCGCAGCCATCGTTGGGGCACAACGCCAGGGCAGTGCCATCCACGGCCAACGGCTTGAACGGATGCGCAGGGCCCTCGACGTCATCGAATACGCCCAGGCGCAGCGTGCCTTCCACGACATGGTCACTGGGCACCATCTCCAGCAGCGAGCGCTGCATGCGCGACCAGTCCTCGCGTTGCGGAGCGAGCTTGGCCGCCAGATGCATCAGGCTGCTGCCCGGGGCGGTGTCGGCATAGCGGAACGCCGGCAACAGAGACGCCGACTCCTTGCGTTGGGACAGCACCAGGCTGTGGCTGCCGGATTTGCCGCGCGCCGCGCGGCTACCGCCGAACAGGTCGAAGCGCCAGGGCTCGCCGTTGTAGTTGAACGTCCGCGCCAGCATGAAGGTCGATAGCTCGCCAGGCAGTTGCACTTCCACCAGCGGCAGCCCGGTCAGGCGTGCAAACAGCGAATACGGCTTGTCCGATTCGGCACGGTTGGTCGACAGCTCCTTGCCCACCAGATCGACCACCACATGGGTCGTGCTGCCGCGGCCGGGCGCCGGCGCCACCGGCCGGCCGGGAACCGTGGACATGCTCAGGCGCCCACTGTCCAGGTCGAAGCGGGTGGGTGGATGGGCCTGGGTAATGGCCGGCGCGTCCTTGGCCATGCGCAGGTCCAGGGCGTCGAACATCCGGTCGCCGGCCTCGATCTGCGCGATCAGGTTCCAGCTCATCTCGCCCAGGTCCGCCTCGATCGCCTCGCGCGTGCGCGCCAGCGTCAGGTCCACCCACTTCGACAGTTCATCGCGGCGCTGGCGCAGTTGCTTGCGCGGGCCGTCCAGATGGCGCGCTTTCCACTGCCGGCTCACCACCGCGTAGGCCTTGAGCACCTGGTAGAAGGTCAGCGCCGGGCAGCGCGTGGCATGCTGTTCGATGTCGGCCGACGCGCGCGCGCCGTCGCCGCCCAGGTACAGGTCGATCTTGCGCGCGACGATGGGCTGCAACGTATCGAACACGGGCAATGCCTGGCCCCGATGGCGGGGGGCCAACTCCGGACTGCGGATCAGCGGCAACAGTCCCATGCAGAGGCTGCCGATCCCCTCAAGGCTGGTCTGGCGTAATCCGTCGTCCCCGATCAGGATCGACACCCGCTCCAGCGCTGGCTGTCCCAGCGGACGCATCTGGCGCTGCAGCCGCGCCGATGCAAGGGCCTTGAAGAGCACACCGATGTCGGCGGCCGACGCGGACGCAAACCGCTCGCGATGCACATCCAGGTGCCCGGCCATCGCCTGCAGCTTGGCGACACCCAGGGTCCGGACCTGCTCATCGTCCTCATCGTCCAGGTGCAGCAGGCGGGACATCGCGTTGGCCAACACCGCGATCCCCCGCATCTGGAACTGCCGCCAGGGCAGCTCGGCCGAGCCTGCACGCTCGGCGACCAGCACGAATGCCGACCGGCACACCGGCCTGGCGAGACATTTGCTCAGTGCGTTGAGCGCGACGGCCACGCCTTGCGGGTCCAGGGCCTTGCGCAAATCGGGATCGTCGGCCAGCGTCGCCGCCAGGACGTCGATGGCGGTCTCGCAGGCGGGCGTGCCGGGCCATTTGCTCAGGGCATTGAGCGCTTGGCTCACGTTGATAGGGTCGAAGGCGCGACGCAAGCCGGCATCGTTGGTCAGCCCCTCGGCCAGTGCGCTAGCGGCGGCAGCGCAGACCGGCGCGTCGGGCCATTTGCTCAGGGCGTTGAGTGCGTTGCCAACGCCTTGCGGGCACAGATCCTTGCGCAACCCGGGCTCGTTGGCCAGCCGTGCGGCCAGCGCGTCGACGGCAACCGCACAGACCGACATCTCGGGCCATTTGCTCATGGCGTTGAGCGCATTGGCCACGCCTAGCGCGTCGAGGGCATTGCGCAACTCGGGGTCGTCGACCAATCGCTCGGCCAGCCCGTTGACCACCTCGCCACAGACCGGCGCGTCCGGCCATTTGCTCAGGGCGTTGAGCACTTGGGGCAGGTTGGAAGCGTCCAGCGCCTTGCGCAGGCCGGGATCGTCGCTCAGCTGCTCGGCCAGCGCGCTGGCAGCGGCCGCACAGACCGGCGTGTTGGGCCATTTGCTCAGCGCGTTGAGCTTAGTGGCCACGCCATGCGCGCTCAGGGCATTGCGTAACTCGGGTTCATCGGCCAGCCGCTCGGCCAGCGCACCGGCGGCGGCCGCACAGACCGGCACGGTGGGCCACTTGCTCAGGGCGTTGAGCACGGTGGCCACGCCATGCGCGGTCAGGGCGTGGCGTAGCTCGGGTTCGTCGGCCAAGCGCTCAGCCAGCGCGCCGGCGGCGGCCGCACAGGCCGCGTTGTCGGGCCATTTGCTCAGGGCGTTGAGCACGGTGGCCACCTGCTGCACGTCGAAGGCCGCGCGCAACCTGGGATCGTCGGCCACCCGTGCGGCCAGCGCGCTGGCGGCGGCCGCACAGGCCGGCGCGTCGGGCCATTTGCTCAGGGCGTTAAGCGCGTTGGTCATTTCTCGCGACTTGAGCACGTCGCGCAAAGCGGGCTCGCGTATCAGCCGTTCGGCCAGCGCGTTGGCGGCGGCCGCACAGGCCTGGTTGTCGGGCCATTTGCACAGGGCGTTGAGCGCGGTGGACACTTGCTGCGCGTCGAAGGCCTTGCGCAACCTGGGATCGGCGGCCACCCGTGCGGCCAGTGCGCTGGCAGCGGCCGCACAGACCGGCGTGCCGGGCCATTTGCTCAGGGCATTGAGCGCATTGGCCACGTCCAATGGATTGAGATCCTTGCGTAACCCGGGATCGGCGGCCAGCCGCTCGGCCAGCGCACCGGCGGCGGCGGCACAGACCGGGGTGTCAGGCCATTTGCTCAAGGCATTCAACGCGTTGGCCACGTCCAGTGCATTGAAGGCCTTGCGTAACTGGCGATCGCCGACCAGGCGCCCTGCCAACATGCGGGCAGCTTCCGCGCAGACCGCGGTGCCCGGCCATTTACTCAAGGCGTTCAAGACGTTGGTCACGTCGACCGGGCCAAGTTCCTTGCGCAGGTCGGGCTCGTCGACCAGCCGCTCGGCCAGCGCGTTGACGGCCTCAGCACAAACCGCCGTGTCCGGCCATTTGCTCAACGCGTTGAGCGCGATGACCACACCTTGCCGGTCCAGGTCCTTGGGCAACTGGGGCTCGTCGGCCAGCCGCCCGGCCAGCGCGCTGGCGGCAACCGCACAGACCTGCTTGTCAGGCCATTTGCTCAAGGCCTTGAGCGTGGTGACAACCTGGTGTGCGTCGAGCACCTTGCGCAACTGGGGCTCGTCGACCACCCGCTCGGCGAGCGCGCTGGCGGCCTCTCCGCAGATCGGCGTGTCGGGCCATTTGCTCAGCGCATGGAGCGCGATGACCACTTCCTGCGGCTTGAGGGCCTTGCGCAACCTCCTCTCGTGGGCCAGCCGCGCGGCCAGCGCACTGGCGGCCTGCCCGCAGATCGGTGTATCGGGCCATTTGCTCAGCGCGTCCAGCGCTTGGGTCACGTTGATCGGGTCCAGGGCCTTGCACAGCTCGGGATCGTGGGCCAGCCGCCCGGCCAGCGCGCTGGCGGCCTGCGCACAGCTCGGTATATCCGGCCATTTGCCCAGCGCGTTGAGCGCGTTGGCCACACCTTGCGGGTCCAGACCATCGCGCAATTGGAGATCGTCGACCACGCGTTCGGCCAGCGCACTGGCGGCGGCGGCACAGACCGGGGTGTCGGGCCATTTGCTCAGCGCGTTGAGCACGTTGGACACGCCCTGCGGGTCCAGGTTCTTGCGCAGCTCGGGGTCGTCGGCGACCCGCTCGGCCAGCGCACTGACGGCAGCCGCACAGACCTGGCTGTCGGGCCATTTACTCAGGGCGTTGAGCGCATTGGACAGGCCTCGCGCATTCAGGGCCCGGCATAGCTTGGGGTCGTCGGCCAACCGCTCGGCCAGTGCGATGGCGGCGGCCGCACACACCGGTATATCGGCCCATTTGCTCAGCGCGTTGAGCGCCTGACTCACGTTGATCGGGTCCAGGGCCTTGCGCAAGCCGGGATCGTCCACCAACCGTTCGGCCAGCGCACTGGCGGCAGCTGCACAGACCGGGGTGTCGGCCCATTTGCTCAGGGCGTTGAGCGCGTTTCCCAGTTCTTGCGGTTTCAGTTCCTTGCGCAATCTGGACTCGTCGGCCAACCGCTCGGCGAGCGCGCTGACGGCATTCTCGCAGTCCGGCGTGTCGGGCCATTTGCACAGGCCGTTGAGCGCGGTCGCCACGCTCTGGGCATCCATGGCGCAACGCAGGCGCTTGTCGCTGGCGACAAGCGCGGCAAACCGGTGCGCCGTCGCCTGGCAGTCCGGGTTATCGGACCACTTGCTGAAGGCATTGAGTGCCAGGCTGATGTTCTGCGCACTCAGCCCCTGTCGTGCGTGGTCGTCACGCCGCAGATGACGTGCCAGACGCGCCACCGCGCGTTCACACCGGCCGCTGTCGAGATTCTTCGAGAAGGCATTCAGAAGCAGAACTGACGGGTAGGCCCCCAGCCCCACGAGATCATCGGCCTGATCGAGCTGCCCGGCGATCCACGCGATTGCCTCCATGCATGCGGGCTGGTTCGTGTGCTTGCTCAGCTTATTGCCCACATGCGCCAGCTGCGCCAGCGATGCGCCTTCGAACCATCCGGTCCCAAACAGGTATTGCGCCGCGAGCTCGGTGCAACGATCCAGATCGTGGGGCGTCACGCCTGCCCTGGCGCGCCGTGCATTGGCAACCAGCTGAAGATATTTGTCCAGCCGCTGCGCGTTGACTTGCGCGTTGACACTCTCTTCCAGGAAGGGCAGCGCCATCCCGCCACGCATGCGATGCGCCAGCTCGTTGTCATATGCCATCGACACGCACAGGCCCGCATTGTGGTTGCGAGCGATTCCGTGGGGCTCGCTCAACTGTCGCTGCTGTTGCTGTCGCTGCGCATGTAGCCGTTTTTTTGCCGCCCAGTCCAGCTGATGTTCGGCCCTACGCAGGTCCTCGGTCGTCAGCCCCATGCCATGGAATGGCCGCTTTGACTGCCGAGATGGCGCCTGCTCTTCACGCGGTCGCTTTCTGGCGGACCATTCGGAGGGTTGTTCGCGCGGTCGAAGAGATGCTTTTGCCTCCACACCATGCTGCGACGATCGTTGTGGCCGATAATGCGCTGACGACGCGCCGACGTCAGCGGTCACCCTGTCCGGATACCGCTCGGTTTTGATGCGCTCGATTTTGACGACAGCCGGCTGCCACGGCCGAACGCGCCTGTCCCATGCGACTTCGCTGGCATCGATTTCCTCTTTTTTTACGGCGCTTGTCGTAAAGGGCCGCCTGTCGCGCGTCGAGGCCCCTGGGTCATCCGACTCCATCCTCTGCCGTTTTCTAGGCGGCCGTCCAAGCGGTTGATGCGCGCCGCTGCTGCTGGCTGCTGACTGATCCTCCGTTAGCCCGGACTTTTCGGCATGAGCGTAGGGCGAGTTTGTGCGGAACGCAGTTGGATTGGTGGCATGGGTTTTCATGCCCGGAAATTTAGTCAATCTGCCCGCGAGCGACTTCTTCAATACGAAGCGCCGACGACGTGTGCGACGCCCGCTGCGCGTTGGGCCAATGGCCCTACTACATTGCATGGATCGAACGCGTGGGATGCAGCACGCCGGCACGGCGACGTGCTCCGCTGGCGTCAAGCGCAGTGTTCTGAAGGTTATGCACGATCCGATGTTTTTCCACACCAATCCCGCCGAACCTTGCGTCGACCTGACCACGGCGACGGCGCAGAGGCACTGTCATTCCAGCCGTGCGCTTGTCTGCCGATATCCAGGACATGCACCCGTCGGCGACCACCGCTACCATCATCGGCATCCCGCCGCGAGGGAATCAGGACATGTCATTCGGCAATGACCCGCAGCGCGCGTCTTGGAGTGCCGCTTGAAAAAAACGCGTCGCTGCCGCCTACAATCGGGGGCATCTGTTGTGTCCGGATCTTTGCGCATGTCCGTTTTGCCGTTCCTGATCATCGAAACCGGGCAGCCCGTGCCGGAGATGAAGCGATACGGCCGTTTTCCGCACTGGATCCGCGTGGCGGCCGGGCTGGCCGAGCAGGAAACGGTGGCCATCGACGTTGCCAATGGGGACGCGCTGCTCGACCCGGCCGACTTTGCCGGCATCATCGTCAGCGGTTCGGCCGCCTTCGTGACCGACCGCGCCGACTGGAGCGAACGCAGTGCCGAATGGCTGCGCCATGCCGCCCATCAGGGCATGCCGCTACTGGGCATCTGCTACGGGCACCAGTTGCTGGCGCACGCGCTGGGCGGCGAGGTCGACTACAACCCGGCCGGGCGCGAATCCGGCACCATCGCGCTGGAGCTGCACCCGCCGGCCGAGCAGGATCCTTTATTCGCAGGGCTTCCGCCGCAGTTCCCGGCCCATGCCACCCATCTGCAGACGGTCGTGCGTGCCCCGGACGGCGCCATCGTGCTGGCGCACTCCCGGCAGGACCGCTGCCATGCCTTCCGCTGGGGCCGGGCCACCTGGGGCGTCCAGTTCCACCCCGAATTCGCCACCCACCACATGCGCGGCTATGTGCAGGCGCGTGCCGACTGCATTGCCCGCCACGGACGTTGCGCCCGCACGGTCGCCCGCGAGGTCACCGCCGCCCCCATCGCCCGCAAGCTGTTGCGCCGCTTCGTGCATCACGCACGCCGGTTGCAAACCGTGAGCGCTCGTCCCGCCGCGCACACGTAAAAGCAGCGATAATCGCGTGACGCCGGATGGTCCGGCGCGCGTATCGATCCGGAATGGGAATGAGCGAAATTCGTAAGGTGCCGGCATCTGCCGGCGCAGAGTGGCTGTTGACCGGTTTCTCGCTGTTGAAGCGGGCGCCGCTGGCGCTTGGCTCGATGGGGGTGATCTGGAGCGTGGCCGCCTCGCTGGTGGTATCGCTGTCGGTCCTGGTGCCGCTGTTGGGCCCGGCTCTGCAGTTCCTGCTGGTGCTGGCCGGCCCGTTGTTCATGGGCGGCCTGCTGTGGGCCATCCGCGAAGTGGACGAAGGCCGCATCGCCAAACCGTCGCATCTGCTGCATGGCCTGCAGGACGGCCGCGCGCCGCACCTGCTGGTGTCGCTGCTGCCGCAGCTGATCGCCGGCCTGCTGCTGGGCGTGCTGCTGCTGGCGATGATCGGCGCCAGCGGGCTGCAGCAGCTCTCCGAGGTAATGGTGAAGATCAACCAAATCAGCCAGTCCGGCGCGCAGCCGGACCCGGTGCAGATCGAGCAGCTAGCCGCCAGCCTGCCGGCCGGGCGCATCCTGCTGTGGCTGCTGCTGACCATCGCCACCTTCGCGGCGATGACGCTGGCGCTGTTCGTGATGCCGCCGCAGGTCATGTTCGACCGCAGCACCGGCGGCCACGCGCTGCGCGCGAGCCTGCGCGCCAGCCTGCACAACCTGCCGGCGATGCTGGTGTTCTTCGTCCTGGCCTTCATCGCCATTTTCGCGATCTATTTCGCGGTCATGATCGTGGCGCTGATCGTCGGCCTGATTGCCGGCCAGACCGTGGCGATGTGGCTGGCCCAACTGCTGTTGATGGCGGTGCTGATGCCGGTGTTCGCCGGTTCGGTCTACGCCGCGTGGAAGCAGATGTTCACCCACGCCGGCGCCGCCGCCCAACCAGCCCCGCCATCGCGACCGGATGTATTTGTTGCTTGAATTCGCTTAGCCGTAGGAGCGCACATGGGCGCGACCGGGGCTTCTCGACATAGGCTTCGTCGCGCCCGGGCGCGCTCCTAACGTGGACCATGGCGTCCGGGGCGATGCCGCGCAGCGACGCATGTGCCCGAAGACGACCGCACCGCGCACCTGCATGGCGGCGCGCTTGGGTGCAGCGACGGCACTAAGCGTTCTTCGGCGCTACCGCACGCGAGGCCATGATGCCCAGCTCGTAGAGCAGGCACATCGGGATGGCCAGCATCAGCTGCGATACGACGTCTGGCGGGGTGAGCACGGCGGCCAGGATGAAGATGCCCACGATGGCGTAGCCGCGGCCTTCGCTGAGCTGCTTGGGGCTGACCCAGCCCAGCAGCACCAGGATCACCAAGGCCACCGGCAGTTCGAAACTCGCGCCGAAGGCGAAGAAAATGGCCAGCACGAAATCCAGGTACGAATTGGCATCCGGGGTAATGGCGATCACGTCTGGCTTGAACGTGGTCAGGAAGTGGAACACCGCCGGCAACACCAGGAAATAGGCGAACGCGCAGCCGATATAGAACAGCGCCACCGCCGACGCCAGCAGCGGAAATGCCAGCTTCTTTTCGCGCTGGTACAACCCCGGCGCCACGAACGCCCAGGCCTGATACAGCAGCCACGGCACGCTGAAGAACACCGCCACGAAGAAGGTCAGCTTGAGCGGGGCGAAGAACGCGCCGGCCGGATTCATCGCGATCATCGTCTGCCCCAGCGGCAGTTGCGAGATCAGCGGTGCGGCCAGCCACGAATAGATCGCCCGCGAAAACGGCAGCAGCGCCAGCAACACCACGCCCAGACCGATCAGCGCGCGGACCAGGCGGGCGCGTAATTCGACCAGATGCTCGATCAGACTGCTTTCGGCCTGTGCGTCGTCGAACAGGCTCACGGCTGTTTCTCCTGGAGTTTGGCTGGCGCGCCCGGCGTCCACGCGGCCGGTGTGCCCGCATCGACTGGCGCAACGGCGACCGGCTCGGGCGTGCTGGCAAGATGCGCGGCATGCGGCGCGGGCACTATCGTGTCGTGCGGAGCCGGAACCAGGGTTTGATGCGGCGCTGGCGCAATGGGTTGAGCCTGCGCAATCACCGGCGCGGTATGTGCAGCTCCAGCCGCATCGGTTACGCCGGCTGTTGCATCCACATCGGGGCTGGCAGACAAATCCGCATGGGCCAGTTCCAGCGGCGTTGCCACCGGCGTGGCGCTGGCGCGGATGTCGATATCGCGACTGACGTCGTCATGCAGCGTGCGGGCGCCCTGCTCGACCTGCTGCTGCGTGTTGCGCAGCTGGTCTTCGGCCTCGCGCAGCGAGGCCTGCACGTCCTGCAGGCTGCGCTTGAGCTCTTCGGCCTCGAGTTCGCGTTCGAGTTCCTGCTTGACAGAATCCCACTGCATTCGGGCGCGGCGCACCCACAATCCGGCAAATCGGGCCGCCTTGGGCAAACGCTCGGGGCCGAGCACCACCAGGGCGACGACCGCGATGAGCGTCAGTTCGCCAACACCTATGTCAAACACCGACGCCGCTCCGGATCAGCGCGCGTCGCGGTCGCGTTCGGCCTGCGCCTCACGCGCCTGCTCGGCAGTGCGGGAGTCGTCGCCGAGCTTGCCGGCCGGCTTGTCGTCGTCGTGCATGCCTTTCTTGAATTCCTTGACCGCGCTGCCGAGATCCTTGGCACCGCTGGTGAGCCGCTTGGTACCGAACACCAGCAACACGATCACCAGCACGATCAGCCAGTGCCAAATGCTGAAACCGCCCATGATCTGCTCGCTTGCTTGAAAGATGGAACGCGCAGGATACCCCAGCGCACCGCGCAGGGGGATGACAGTGCGTTAGCGGTTGCCGTCCAGTGATTCGGTGCGGATTTCGCCCTCCGATACCGGCTGAAAACCCTGCTGGGCGGGCGGCGTGGTGCTGGGCTGCATCGGCACGGTACTGGCTTCGCTGCCCGGCGGCGGCACATTGGCCGGTTGCTGTGCCTGCACCGGCGGCGGGGTCTGCGGACGCGGTGCCGGCGGCGCGCCATCGGCGGCAGCATCGGTGCTGCGATTGGCGCGCGCGGTGTAGGTCGCCTCTTCCAGCCGGTCGCGGAAAGCGATCACATCGGTGGATGGGCGTTCGTTGGTGCGGCCTTCGAAAATCATGCGCGGAGTCGCGCCGCTGCCGTAGGCATTGAGGTCGGCGGCATCGTCGATCTGCAGCACCGCACCGTCCAGCGCCACGCCGGCGAACAGGCCGCGGGCACGCGACCACGACCAGATTTCGGCCTTGAGCTGGCCGTCGGTCGCCGCGGCGGCGTTGCGCCCGACCGGACCTGCGGCCACGCCGGCGTCGGCGCCAAGGGTGAACTTGCCGTTGACGATGTTGTCCAGGCTGCGGTCGTTGCGGAACACCAGCACCACGTCGGAGGACTGCACGCCGGCCTGGAAGCCGATGCTGCCGCCGGTGAGCTTGACGAACACCGGTTGCGACCAGCTGCCGTCGGGATTCTTCATCGACATCAGGCCGTGGCCGCGGCGGCCGCCGATCACCAGACCGGCCTTGAGCGTGTCGGGAATGACCACGATGGCGCGCGCCTCGTCGAGCAGTTTGTCCGGAATGGCCTGCTCGGGGATCTTCATGATCTCGGTGAGCACCCGCACCGCATTTCGTGCGCGCTGGTCTTCTTCCGGGCCGGCGACGGCATGGCCGGCGACCAACGTCAGCGACAACAACAGGGCCAGGCGCGACAAACGAGGCATGACAAGCTCCAAGGAAGAATCCGTCAAAGATAGCAATGCCGCGACGTTAGTGCCGGCGCAATGAATCGGTGGTGAGCGCAACCGGCGTGGAAGAGACGGCCGATCGCAGCGATCGTTGCGCTGCTGTCGGCAGCGGTGCCCGGCTCTGCCAGAATGGTGCGCATGAACACGACACCCGATACCGCCCTGCTGGTCGTCAACCTGGGCACTCCCGAATCGCCGACCGCCCCGGCCGTGCGCCGCTATTTGGCCGAGTTCCTCAGCGACCGCCGCGTGGTCGCGATTCCGCCACTGTTCTGGAAGCCGCTGCTGTACGGGGTGATCCTGCCGATCCGCGGGCCGAAATCGGCCGAAAAATACGCCAAGGTGTGGTTGCCGGAGGGCTCGCCGCTGGCGGTCTACACGCGCCGCCTGGCCGACGGCCTGCAAGCGGTCATGCCCGACTGGCATGTGGAATGGGCCATGCGCTACGGCGAGCCGGCCTTGCGCAAGACGCTGGACGGGCTGCGCGCACGCGGCATCAGGCGCATCGTGGTGCTGCCGCTGTATCCGCAGTATTCCACCACCACCACCGCCTCGATCCAGGATGTGGTGGAGGCATGGCGCACCAGCGCGCCGGAGATCGCGGTGGAGGTGATCCCGGACTACTGCGAGGACGCCGGCTGGGTGGCCGCGATCGCCGAGTCGATTCGCGCGCACTGGCAGGTGCATGGGCGCAGCGAAAAATTGATGTTTTCCTTCCACGGCCTGCCGCAGCGCGTGGCCAATGCCGGCGACCCGTATCCGCAGCAGTGCGAACGCAGCGCGCAGGCCATTGTGGCAGCGCTGGGGCTGGGCGAGGACGAGTGGCAGATGGGCTACCAGTCGCGCTTCGGCGCCGAACGCTGGCTGCAGCCGTACGCCGAACCCACGCTGTGGGCGTTGGCCGAAGGCGGCGTGCGCAGCTTCGACCTGGTCTGCCCGGGCTTTGCCACCGATTGCCTGGAAACGCTGGAAGAAGTGGCGCTGGGTTTTGCCGAAACGCTGGCCGAGCGTGGTGCCACGCTCAGCTACATCCCCTGCCTCAACGCCAGCGATGCGCATGCGCACGCGCTGGCCGCCGTGGCGCGCCGCGCGTGAAGTTGGAGCCGTTTGCGTGCGACCTGGCCGTCGGCCGGGTCACCGGATTGCGCAACCAAGATCGTGGCCCGCGCCGGGTGCTGGCCTTGCATGGCTGGCTGGACAACGCGGCCAGCTTCGTGCCGCTGAGTGCGCATCTGCACGCGCGGGACTTGGATCTGGTGCTGCTGGATCTGCCCGGCCATGGCCACAGCGCTTGGCTGCCGGTAGGCGCCGAATACACGCTCAGCAGCGCGATCGCCATGTTGTTGCAGGTCGCCGATGCTCTGGGCTGGGGGCGCTTCACCGTGCTCGGCCACTCGATGGGCGGCGGCATTGCCAGCCTGCTGGCCGCCGCTGCGCCCGAGCGCGTGGAGGCCTTGATCGCCATCGAGGCGCTGGGCGCCCTGGCCGAGCCCGTGGAAAGCACTGCCACACGCCTGCGCGATGCCGTTGCGTCGGCACGCACGCTGGCAGAGCGGCCGCTGCGGGTGTTTCCGTCGATGGAAATGCCGGTACGCGCGCGCATGATGGCCAACCAACTCACCGAACCGGCTGCACGGCTGCTGGTCGAACGCGGCGTACGCGTGGTGGAAGGTGGCTACAGCTGGTGCAGCGATCCGCGCCTGACCCTGCCCACCGCCATCCGCATGACCGAAGCGCAGATCGACGTGCTGCTGGCCTCCATCGCCTGCCCCGCCCAGGCGATCTTCGCCACGCCCGCACAGGCGTATTTCCCGGAAGCATTGCGCGACCACCGCGTGGCGATGATGCGCGACGCACGCCTGCAGCTGCTGCCCGGCACGCACCACGTGCATATGGAAGCGCCGGAAGCAGTCGCGGCGGTGATCAACGGCTTCTTGGATGGTTTGCGTCACGCGTGATACGCAGATGCCAATCGCGCAGGTGAACGTGGCAGATGCCGCCCGTGTCGTGGGCGCACTTGAATCCTTCGATCGGTGGCATGCGCCGTGGACCTTCATCCAGGCGGTGCGCGCCGCTGCCCACCTGGATGCGGGCGATCGCGTCCTGTCGGAGCAGGCATGGGCAGCGGCGTGTCACGCCGACCACTGGATGTCGGCGCGCACCCTGGACGCAGGCGCTGCGGCTGCAGAACACGCCGTGTCAAAACGCTTTGCCTGGCTGTCGCCGCTGGCCTGCCGGCAACTTGCCCGAGCTGCCTCCTACGCGTGGCGCTAGCGGCGTCTTCGCTGCAGCGTTGACCACTCGCCGGTGCCGGCCGCACCGATCGCCTGTTGCTGTTGCTGTTGCTGTTGCTGTTGCCGCACCCGTAGCTGCACCACTGTCGCGAAAGGCACATCATCGCAGCCGCGCGCTACGCCTGCGTCACTGCACGTGCAGCAACCGGCGCAGTTGCGCCTTGAGCTGGCGGCCGTGTTCGTGGAAGTAACTGCGTTCCTCGCGCCAAGTGGGAAAACGTTGCTCCACTTCGGCCCAGAACGCAGGCGAGTGGTTGGCCTGCACCAGGTGGCAGAGCTCGTGCACCAGCACGTATTCGAACGCGGAAGGGCGACCCAGCACCAGCGCCAGGTCCAACGCCATCGAGCCATCCGGTGCGAGCGAGCCCCACTGCGAGGACATCACCTTCAGCCGCAGCCGTGCCGGTGCGCGCGGCAGGCCGGGCAGATAACCCGGCAACCAGCGGCCGACGTCGGCGCGTGCCTGCGCTTCGTAGAATTCCTTCAAGGTGCGGCGCAGGCCGGCATCGCCCAGGCGGATGGGCACATGGAACTGCGCCCCGTCGTCGGTGATATCGATGCGTGCATAGCGCCCTTCGTGCCAGCTCAACGGCAGCAACGCACCGCGCAACGGCAGTTGCCCGGGCACGCCACGCTCAAGCGCAGGAAACGCATCGACCTGCTGATACCGCGACAGCTGCGTGGTCAGCCAGTCCAGATGCGCATGCAGAAACCGTTCGCCGGACATCAGGCTTGCGCGCAGCGGCAAGGTCAGCCGTGCGCCGCGCTCGTCGACGCTGAGTTTGATGCGTCGCGCACGCGGGTCGCGCACGCGCAGCACCGCGATGTCGCGGCCGTCCAGCTGCACGTGCACGCAGTCGCGTTCGACAACCTGCGAGGGCGGAACAATCAGGCGGCGGACGGGCTTGAACATGCGCACAGGATACCGCCGCGATGTGTCAGGCGGTGAGAAGCATCGATTGCCGCACTCGGTAACTGCCAGACCGTGATCGGTGTCGTCCCTGGAAGCGATTGGCCAACCGATGGATCAGTGGTGGGCAGCTGATCTGCGACGTTGCTGCCGGGCCCTTGTCCGCCACCGCGCAGGACACATCGCACGTATGTCCTTCACGAGAGCAGCGGAAGAACGCTTTGGTGCGGTGTTCTCAAGGCCTGCGGGACAGTTGGCGACATGGATGCCGCCGCCGAGCTTCCACGGATGGATTCACGGCGTGTCCCGCGTGTGGCGAGGGCACCGCGCCCTCGACGCACCGAAAGCGTTTGATTCACGCCACGCATCGCGCCTCGACACCGCCACCGCCACCGTGCGACGTTCCGGTTACTCGGCCTTGCTCAACTTCAACGCGGTTTCTAGCAACAGGAACAGCCGGCGGATTTCCGCGCTCATCAACGCAAAGCGTGCGTCGAGTTCGGCACGTGCGCCATCGTCTTCGCTGTGTTCGAGCTGATCCAGGGCGCCGTCGAGGAACTTGAGCTTGCGGATCACCAGATCGTCGCCGAGCACGAACGACAGATTGTCGTCCAGCACCAGCGCCAGCTTGGTGACCTGCTTGCCGGCTTCCAGGTGTTTGTCGATCTCGTCGCCGCGCAGTTCCTGGTGCTGGCACTTGACCACCGCGCCGCCTTCGATGGGGTCCTTCATCTCGCACTCTTCGCCCAGGCTGAGGCCTTCGGGCAAGGGTTCGCCGGCGATCCAGCCGGTGAGGATGGCGCGCGGGGCCACTTCGGCATTGAGCGGCAGCGCCGGGAAGCTGCCGAGCGCGCCACGGATCTCGCTCATCACGTTCTCGCCGCTCTTGCGGCTGGAGCTGTTGACCGCGATGTAGCCGTGCTGCAGGTCCAGGATGGCGTCGGTGCGCGAGCTCTTGACGAAGGCGCGCGGCAGCAACTCATGGATCAAATCGTCCTTGAGGCGCTTGCGTGCCTTGCCACCGGGGCGGCGGCCTTCCTTTTCCTCGATCTCGGCCACCTTGCGCTCGAGCAGGTCGTTGACCACCGCGCCGGGCAGGATCTTGTCCTCGCCACCGACGGTGAGCCACAGAAAATCTTCCAGACGGTGCGAGAGCACTTCCTGCTCGTCGCGGCCGAACGGGGAAATGAAACCGCGCGAGCTCATTTCCAGCGGGCCGACCGGCTTGAGCTGCACCGGCGGCAGCAAGGTGTCGATCTCGGAGAAATCCAGGGTGGTGGGAAAGCGGAACAGGGTGAGGTTGCGAAAGAACATGCGTTGGACCGAATGAAGAAAAACGTGGAGGGTGGAAGACTGCCGGCAGCCGGAGCGGCGGCGTCAGTCGCTGTCGTGGGTGGCGTGGCTGGCGGACAGCCACGCGCTGGGATCGGGATCAACATCGCTCGGCGCATCGCCGCTGCGGCCCAGCGCCAGGAAATCGAACAACGTGCGATCGGCCAATTGCTCGGGGCGAACATCGCCCAAGGCGCGGGCGATCTGTTCCACGCGGCCTGGGAACTCGCGGTCCCATTGCTGCAACAGCTTGCCGACCTGCTGGCGCTGCAGGTTTTCCTGGCTGCCGCACAGGTTGCACGGAATGATCGGGAACTGCCGCGCCTGCGCGTACGCCGCGATGTCGGCTTCGCGCACATAGGCCAGCGGGCGGATCACCACATGCGCGCCGTCGTCGCTGCGTAGCTTGGGCGCCATCGCCGCCAGCCGCGCGTGGTGAAACAGGTTCATGAAGAAGGTGGCCACGATGTCGTCGCAGTGATGGCCGAGCGCGATCTTGGTCACGCCATGCGTCTGCGCGTAGGCATACAGCGCGCCGCGCCGCAGCCGCGAGCACAGCGAACACATCGTCTTGCCGGCCGGAATCACCCGGCTGACCACCGAATAGGTGTCCTGCTCGACGATATCGAACGGCACCCCCAGCCCGCGCAGGTAGGCCGGCAGCACATGGGCGGGAAAGTCGGGCTGTTTCTGGTCCAGGTTGACCGCCACCAGGCTGAACGGCACCGGCGCCTTGCGCTGCAACTGCAGCAGCATGTCCAACAAGGTGTAGCTGTCCTTGCCGCCGGACAGACAGACCATGACCTTGTCGCCGGGTGCGATCATGCCGAAATCGGCAATCGCCTGGCCGACCTGGCGCTGCAGGCGTTTGCCCAGGCGCAGCTGTTCGCGCTGCAACCGCTGGCGCGGGTCGCGCGGTGCGGGGTCGGCCAGGGGTTGCGGCAGCGGCAGGACAGCGGTCATAAGCCGGCCATTGTAGCTGCCGGGGGCTGGCAGGCGACGGGGTTGGCTGCGCGCGGGGGTGGCACGCCGACACGCAGCCCTTGTGACGCATTGGACGTTGACGCGGCAGCGGCGCCGGTCGATGCAGACCTGTTGCCCGCACATGGTGTCCTGCGGCCGTTGCCAGGTAACCACGTGCCGGCAGCCCAGGTTTTTGTCCGCAGATGCATGCAGTCGTCAGCGTGCAATGCGCACGGTAGCTGCGCGCGTTGTTACTTGCGGGCCGCCTCCATTGACCCGCGTTGCCTGGTGCGATGCCACAGCACAGCTCGTATCTCGCAGCGCAGCAAGCCTTTCTGCGGCAGGCTCGGTACAGTCGGCAGGTCGCTTGACCCGGGACCGGCATGGCATCTTCAGCTTCGCTACAACGCGCGGCTTTTTTCAGTCGCAGTTGTGGTAGCGCTAACATTTTTTGGCTGGATGCCGATGGCAGTCGCGCGGACGCATCGCTTGCCGGTGCCATGTGCGCTGCGCAACGCGTACGTGGCCATGGCCTGTGCGCTGATGCCGATGTCCCGGTGTAACGCTTTCCCTCTCTTCCCTCCCCTGCTGCAGGAGTTCACCCCATGAGCAACACCGTGTACATCGGCGCGAAAGAATATTTCCCCGGCATCGGCAAGATCGGCTTCGAAGGCCGCGATTCGGACAACCCGCTCGCGTTCAAGGTCTACGACGCCAACAAAACCATCGGCGACAAGACCATGGCCGAGCATCTGCGCTTTGCCGTGGCCTACTGGCACAGCTTCTGCGGCAATGGCGCCGATCCGTTCGGCCCGGGCACGCGGGCGTATCCGTGGGATGCGGGCACTACCGCGTTGAACCGTGCCGAGGCCAAGGCCGATGCGGCGTTCGAGTTCTTCACCAAGCTCGGCGTGCCGTACTACTGCTTCCACGACATCGACCTGGCACCGGATGCCGACGACATCGGCGAGTACGAGCGCAACCTCAAGCACATGGTGGGCATCGCCAAGCAGCGCCAGGCCGACACCGGCATCAAGCTGTTGTGGGGCACGGCCAACCTGTTCTCGCATCCGCGCTACATGAATGGCGCATCGACCAACCCGGACTTCAATGTCGTGGCGCGTGCGGCGGTGCAGGTCAAGGCCGCGATCGATGCGACCGTTGAATTGGGCGGCGAAAACTACGTGTTCTGGGGCGGCCGCGAAGGCTATGGCTGCCTGCACAACACGCAGATGAAGCGCGAGCAGGACAACATGGCGCGCTTCCTCACCCTGGCGCGCGACTACGGCCGCGCGATTGGCTTCAAGGGCAATTTCCTGATCGAGCCCAAGCCCATGGAGCCGATGAAGCACCAGTACGATTTCGATAGCGCCACGGTGATCGGCTTCCTGCGCCAGCATGGCCTGGACAAAGACTTCAAGCTCAACATCGAGGCCAACCACGCCACGCTGTCGGGCCATAGCTTCGAGCATGACCTGCAGGTGGCATCCGATGCCGGCCTGCTCGGCAGCATCGATGCCAACCGCGGCAACCCGCAGAACGGCTGGGACACCGACCAGTTCCCGACCGATCTGTACGACACCGTCGGCGCGATGCTGGTGGTACTGCGGCAGGGTGGTCTGGCACCGGGCGGCCTGAACTTCGATGCCAAGGTGCGTCGCGAATCGTCCGACCCGCAGGACCTGTTCCTGGCCCATATCGGCGGCATGGACGCGTTCGCACGCGGGCTGGAAGTGGCAAACGCGCTGCTGACCGCCTCGCCGCTGGAACAGTGGCGCGCCGAGCGTTACGCCAGCTTCGACAGCGGCGCCGGCGCGGACTTTGCCGCAGGCAAGACCACGCTGGCCGATCTGGCCAAGCATGCAGCCGGCAATGCGCCCCAGCAGCTCAGCGGCCGCCAGGAAGCGTATGAAAACCTGATCAATCAGTATCTGACGCGTTGAGCATTGCCACTGCACGCGCTTCGCCTCACCTGGCGCGTGCAATGACCGTCTGCATTGCGACGGTGGGCCAGCTATCACTGCGGCGGCCAGCAATGGCTGCCAATGTGATGCGCGGTCACCAGAAACGTGAGCGCACACCGGCAATGCTGGTGTGTTGCATGCAAGCCTGCGAGGCGACCACATCCGGCTTGCGGCATGCAGGGGTCTGATCGCTACGTTGACTCGGCCGCATCGTCCGCTGTCGGTGCGGCCACCGAATCCCGCTTGACCAGCAGGTGCGCGACCACATGATCGACCATCCTTGCCGTACGCTCCTTGGCACGAATCGTCTTCAGCAAGATGTCCAGCGCGGCATCGGCCATGGCGGCGATGGGCTGCTGCACGGTGGTGATTTCGGGCCACACCGCAGTGGCGGCAGAGGTGTCGTCGAACCCGACCACCGACAGATCGCGCGGCACATCCAGCCCACGCCGGTGCGCGACCGAGATTGCCGCGGCGGCCATGTCGTCGTTGCTGGCGAAGATGGCGCTGGGACGGCGTTTGCGCGCCAGCAGTTTTTCCGCGGCGACCAGGCCGGATTTGTAGGTGTAATCGCCCGGCTGCACCAGGTGCCGATCCAGGCGCAGACCGGCGTCGGCCAGCGCCGCCTGAAAGCCTTCGAAGCGCCGCGTGCTGGCCGACAGGTTCGGATGCCCGGCGATGTAGCCGATGCGCGTATGCCCCTGTGCGATCAGGTGCTCGGTGATCTCTTTGGCAGCAGCGAATTCGTCGATGCGCACACACGCCACATCCGGGCTGAAATGGTTGGAGGCGATCGCCACTACCGGCACCTTGGCGCGCACCAATTCCAGCACTGCGGCCCTGGATTCGCACAAGGGCGGCGGCAGGATCACACCGGCAACGCCTTTGGCGAGCTTGCGCGCGGCCTTGCGTTCGGCATCGGCGTCCAGGTCGTCCCAGCAGTCGATCACCAGCTGAATCGACGTACGCGATGCCACCCGCAGCACGCCCAGCAGCAACTCGCGCAGGTAGGCACCGCTGGGATCGCTGTAGATCAACGCAATCCGCGTGCTCTGCGCGGCCGCCAGTGCGCTGGCGGCAAGATTGGGCGTGTAGCCCAGCTTGTCGACCGCGCGCATGACCCGTTCGCGGGTGGCATCGCGCACGCTGCCGGTGTTGTTGACCACGCGCGAGACCGTCATCGGCGAGACCTTTGCCAGCGCTGCCACCTCGTCGATGGTGGTCGCGCGGCTGGTGCGGCGGACCGATTTCCTGACCTTCTCCAAGCGTGGCCTCTTCAAATGCGTGCGAAAGCTGCGGGATGCACGGGCGCTGCTGCGGTAACGCGGACGCCGGGTGCAGGTATGACGATGCGAGCCATGGTACCGGGAAGCAGGCAGAGCGGCGATATGCGCCTGCATGCGCCGGTGACGCTCGAGCATGCCGCATGAGCCGGTCTGCAATGCAGCGGCACGACACGGGTGTCGGCGCATTTACGCTGCAGGCAGTGATGTGGGCGGCGCTGTTATGCAGTGGCCTGTTGATCGGCGCCAACGCGCATGCGGAGGATGGCTACGATCTATGGTTGCGCTACCAACCGCTGGCCAATGCCGCGCAATTGCGTGACAGTGCCAGTCAATTGGTCGTCGTTGGCGATTCGCCCACCCTGCATGCAGCACGCGATGAACTGGCGCGCGGCCTGCAGGGATTATTGGGACGCACACCGCCGCGCGTGGACGCGGTAACGCAAGATGGCGCCATCGTCCTGGGCGCCGCCAGCGCGCCACAGATTGCCGCCCTGAAGCTCGATACAGGCCAGTTGGGCCGCGACGGCTATCTGATTCGGAGCGCCGAGGTACATGGGCATCGCATCACCGCCATTGTCGGCGGCAGCGATCTCGGGGTGCTATACGGCACCTTCCACCTGTTGCGCCTGCTGCAGACCGGGCAATCGCTCGCAGCGCTGGATGTGCGCGCGTCGCCACGCTTGCAGCTGCGCATGCTCAATCATTGGGACAATCTCGATGGTCTGGTGGAACGTGGCTATGCCGGTGCGTCGCTGTGGAACTGGCAGACGCTGCCTGGCTATCTGGATCCGCGTTACACCGACTACGCACGTGCCAATGCGTCGCTGGGCATCAATGGAACCGTGCTCAACAACGTCAACGCCAAAGCCTGGAGCCTGACGCCGCAATACCTCGACAAGGCGGCCGCCCTGGCGAAGGTGTTTCGTCCGTACGGGATTCGTGTGTTCCTCAGCGCGCGTTTCAGTGCACCGATCGAAATCGGTGGCCTGAAAACCGCCGACCCGCTGGACCCGCAGGTACGGCGCTGGTGGCGCGATACCGCCGACGCCATCTATGCGCGCATTCCGGATTTCGGCGGGTTCCTGGTCAAGGCCAACTCCGAAGGCCAGCCCGGCCCGCAGGACTATGGACGCAGCCACGCCGATGGCGCGAACCTGCTCGCCGATGCCTTGGCGCCGCACGGCGGGGTGGTGATGTGGCGCGCCTTCGTCTATTCGCATGAGCAGCCGGACGACCGCGCCAAGCAGGCCTACAGCGAGTTCGTGCCGCTGGATGGCGCGTTTGCCGACAACGTGATCGTGCAGGTGAAAAACGGGGCCATCGACTTCCAGCCACGCGAGCCGTTTCACCCATTGTTCGGTGCGATGGGCAAGACGCCATTGATGCCGGAGTTTCAGATCACCAAGGAATATCTGGGCTTTTCCACCCATCTGGCCTATCTGGGCCCGCTGTTTTCCGAGACCTTGCAAGCCGACACCTATGCGCGCGGCAAGGGCTCGACCGTTGCAAAGACAGTGGATGGCAGCTTGTTCGCCGAGAGCAAACGCACACGGCTGACCGGGATCGCCGGCGTGGCCAATATCGGCGCCGATCGCAACTGGAGCGGCTCGATCTTCGATCAGGCCAACTGGTACGCGTACGGGCGGCTGGCGTGGGACCCGCAGCTGTCGCCGCAGGCCATTGCGCAGGAATGGACGCGCATGACCTTTTCCAACGATCCGGCGGTGGTCGAGCCGGTGGTCGGCATGATGCTGCGTTCGCGCGAGGCAGTGGTGGACTACATGACTCCGCTCGGCCTGCATCACCTGATGGGGCGCGGCCACCATTACGGCCCGGCGCCGTGGGATGCCGGCAGCGAACGTCCGGACTGGGATCCGGTGTATTACCACCGCGCCGACCGCAACGGGATCGGCTTCGACCGCAGCGCCAGCGGCAGCAATGCCGTTGCGCAATATGCGCCGCCGGTGGCGCGCGAGTTCGGCGATGTGCGGCGCGTGCCCGAGCCGTTGCTGCTGTGGTTCCATCATGTGCCGTGGGATCACCGCATGGCCTCCGGCAGACCGCTGTGGGACGAACTGGTGCGACGTTACGACCATGGCGTGGCCGAGGTCGCTGCGATGCGCACGACCTGGCAGCATCTGGCCGGCAAGATCGATGCACAGCGCTACCAGCAGGTCGCCGATTTTCTGGCGATCCAGCAAGGTGAGGCGCAGTGGTGGCGCGATGCCAGCATCGCCTATTTCCAGAGCGTGTCCGGGCGCCCGCTGCCTGCAGGCGTCAGCCCGCCGGCGCACCCGCTGGCGTATTACCAGGCACTGACATTTCCGTATGCACCGGGGAATCCGAAGTGAGCGCATGTCGCGTAAAGATATTGATCGGCACGCTGTCGGCGTTGCTGTTGCCGCAACTTGCGCGCGCCGCGGATGGGCCGCTGCTGCATCCGGTGTTTCAGGACCATGCGGTGCTGCAACGCGATGCGCCGATCCGCCTGTGGGGCGATACGGCGCCGGGCACGCGTGTGACCGTGCAACTGGACAGTGCGCAGGTGCAGACGCGCGCAGACCGGCAAGGTCACTGGGAGGCGCGCTTGCCCGCGCACGCCGCCGGCGGGCCGTACAGCCTGAAGGCCAGCACTGCCAACGGTGCGATGCAGCAGATCGATGACGTGCTAATCGGCGATGTCTGGCTGTGTTCGGGGCAATCGAACATGGAACTGCAGGTGCATCGCACGCTGGATTCGCGCAGCGAGATTGCTGATGCCGACCACCCCAGCATCCGCATGTTCAAGGTGCCCGCGCAATCCAGCCCGACACCGCAACGCGGTTTCGGCGGCGCTGCAACCTGGCAGCGCACCACACCGGAGACGGTGAAGGACTTTTCGGCTGCCTGTTACTACTTCGCACGCGAGTTGCAGAAGAACGTCGACGTGCCGATGGGGTTGATCAATGCGTCATGGGGCGGGTCGCAACTGCAGGCCTGGATCGGCGACAAGGCCCTGCGTGCGGCCGGCGACGATGGTCCGGCGCTGGATGTGCTAGCGCGCTATGCAACCGACCCGGTGGCGGCCGCACCGCGGTGGGCCGCGCTGTGGGAACGCTGGTGGCGTGCCCATGGCGAAGGCGAACCGTGGCAGCCGGATGCGCCCGGCCATTGGCAGGATGCGCCGCCGGCCTTGGGCGCATGGGACGACTGGGGCGTGCCGCAACTGGTCGGCTTCAACGGCATGGTCTGGTACCGCACCAGCGTCGAGCTGACCCCGGCACAGGCCGCACAGGACGCCACGTTGCGACTCGGGCCGGTGGACGAACTGGACCAGACCTGGGTCAACGGACGCGGCGTGGGCAGCAGCTATGGCGCCGATCAACCACGTCGCTATGCGCTACCGCGCGGACTGCTGCATGCCGGGCGCAACAGCATCGTGCTCAATGTGCTCAATACCTATCGCCGCGGCGGGCTGCTGGGCGACGCGCCATCGCGCGCACTGCAATTTGCCGATGGCAGCACCGTGGCGCTGGACGCGCCCTGGCAATACCGCATCGTGCCGCAGGCAGTGGGCACGCCACCGCGCGCACCGTGGTCGTCGGCCGCCGGGCTGACCACCTTGTACAACGGCATGATCGCGCCGCTGGAACACCTGGGCCTGCGCGGCGTGCTGTGGTACCAGGGCGAATCCAATACCGGCGATGCAGCGCGTTATCCGGCCTTGCTCACTGCCTGGCAGCGCGACTGGCGGCAGCGCTTCGGTGCAGGCCTGCCGTTGCTGGTGGTGCAGTTGGCCAATTACGGCGCACCGCCTACCCAGCCGACCGACAGCGGCTGGGCGCAATTGCGCGAGGCGCAGCGACGCTTTGTGGCCAGCGACGCGCACGCAGGATTGGCGGTGGCGATCGATATCGGCGACCGCTACGACATCCATCCGGCCAACAAGCAGGAGCTGGGCCGGCGCCTGGCGCGCGCGGCGCGGCATGTGGTGTATGGCGAGGCGATTGCGCCGTCCGGCCCGGTGCCGCGCAGCGTGCAGCGCGAGCGCGACAGCGTGCGCATCCGCTTCGATGACGTGGACACCACCTTGCTGAGCTATGGCAACGACGCACCGATCGGCTTCGAGCTGTGCGGCGAGGCGTCCGGCACTTGCCGCTATGCCAGCGCCACGCTGCAGGGCCACGATGTCAGCGTGCGCATTCCGTCCGGCATGACCGCAACGCGCGTGCGCTACTGCTGGGCCGACAGCCCGGTGTGCACCTTGTACGACCGCAGCGGCCTGCCGGCCGGCCCGTTCGAACTTCCCATCACTGCCACCTCTTCCCCCTGAGCGAGATCACGATGTCACAGACTTCCGACTCCCCTGCACCGCTGCAAGGCTCTGCCCGCGACCGCGAGATCGTCGAGGCGCGCGTCATCGTCACCTGCCCGGGGCGCAATTTCGTCACCTTGAAGATCCGCACGCGTTCGGGCATCACCGGCGTGGGCGATGCCACGCTCAACGGGCGCGAACTGGCGGTGGCCGCGTATCTGCAGGAACACCTGGTGCCGAACCTGATTGGTCGCGATGCCGGGCGCATCGAAGACATCTGGCAGTTCTTCTACCGCGGCGCGTACTGGCGGCGCGGACCGGTGACGATGAGCGCGATTGCCGCAGTGGATGTGGCGTTGTGGGACATCCTGGGCAAGATGGCCGGCATGCCGCTGTATCAGCTGCTTGGCGGGCGCTCGCGCGAAGGTGCGCTGGTGTACGGGCATGCCAACGGGCGCGATATCGCCGAAACCAGCGACGAAGTGGGCCGTTTCCGCGACATGGGCTTTATCGCGATTCGCGCACAGTGCGGCGTGCCCGGCATCAAGAAGACCTACGGCATTTCAGTCGGCGGCAAGCCGTACGAACCGGCCGAAAGCGAACTGCCGACCGAAACCGTATGGTCCACGCCGCGCTACCTCGGCGTGGTGCCGCGCCTGTTCGAGCAACTGCGCGCAGACCATGGCGACGAGATCGAACTGCTGCATGACGCGCACCACCGGCTCACCCCGATCGAAGCGGCGCGGCTGGGCCGCGACCTGGAGCCGTACCGGCTGTTCTGGCTGGAAGATGCCACCCCGGCGGAAAACCAGCGTGCGTTCGAGATCATTCGCCAGCACACCGTGACGCCGCTGGCAGTGGGTGAGGTATTCAACTCGATCTGGGACTGCAAGCACCTGATCGAGCAGCAGCTGATCGACTACATCCGCACCACGATCGTCCACGCTGGCGGCATCACCCATGTGCGCCGGCTGGCCGATTTCGCCGCGCTGCATCAGGTGCGCACCGGCTTCCACGGCGCCACCGACCTTTCGCCGGTGTGCATGGGCGCGGCCCTGCACTTCGACACCTGGGTGCCCAACTTCGGCATCCAGGAATACATGTTCCATTCCGACGAGGCCAATGCGGTGTTCCCGCACGACTACCAATTCCGCGATGGCCGCCTGCACTGCGGCGAAACCCCGGGCCATGGCGTGGACATCGACGAAGCGCTTGCAGCGAAGTATCCATACGTGCCCAAGCAGCTGCCGATCGCGCGACTGGAAGACGGCGCGATGTGGGATTGGTGATGCGCGCGTTTTCTGCCACGTGTGTGGCCCTGCTGATGGCCTTGGCGGTGCCTGCGAACACGCAGGCGCAGGCCTCTGCCGATGTTGCGTTCGACTGGTTCGAATACCGCGGCGACGATGCGGTGTTCGCCACGCCGCTGCCGGCCGGGCACTACCGCAATCCGGTGCTGGCCGGTTTCTACCCGGACCCCAGCATCACGCGTGTGGGAGAGCGCTATTACCTGGTCAATTCGACGTTTACGTACTTTCCGGCGATCCCGGTGCTGGAGAGCACCGATCTTGTGCATTGGACCCAGATCGGCAACGTGGTCGAACGCCGCGAGCAGCTCGACTACGACGGGCTGCGCATGTCGCGCGGCATGTATGCCGCCAGCATCCGCCATCACGACGGGCGTTTTTACGTGGTGGGCACCTCGGTCGACAGCGGTGGCAATTTCATCGCCAGTGCCAGCAATGCGGCGGGCCCATGGTCGGCATTGACGTGGCTGCCCAGCATCGACGGCATCGACCCGTCCCTGTTCTTCGATACCGATGGCAGCGCGTACTTGCTCAACAACGGCCCGCCGGAAGGCACGCCGTTGTACGACGGGCATCGCGCGATCTGGATGCAGCGCTTCGATATCGCGAAGAATGCGCCTGTCGGCCCGCGCAAGGTGCTGCTCAATGGCGGCGTGGACCTGGCCAGCAAGCCGATCTGGATCGAAGGCCCGCACCTGTATCAACGCGACGGGTGGTACTACCTCTCGTGTGCGGAGGGCGGCACCGGGCCGCAGCATTCGCAGGTGGTGTTGCGCAGCCGCAACGTGTGGGGGCCGTATGCACCGGCACCGAACAACCCCATCCTGACCCAACGCGATCTGCCGGCCGGGCGCGCGCATCCGGTCAGCAACGCCGGTCATGTGGACCTGGTCGACACACCCGATGGGCAGTGGTGGGCGGTGTTTCTCGCCAGCCGTCCGTATCGCGGCGATCACTACAACACCGGGCGCGAAACGTTTTTGCTGCCGGTGCAGTGGCGCGATGGCTGGCCCTCGATCCTGCCGGCGGGACAGCCGATTCCTTACATCGCCAAGGCGCCCGCAGGCATGAAGGCAGGTGCCACGCAGGCACCATTGTCAGGCAACTTCGTCTGGCACGACGATTTCGATCAGGCCACGCTGCAACGCGAATGGCTGACCGTGCGCGTGCCAAAGCACGACGTGGCCGACCTGCGCACGCGGGCAGGCTGGTTGACGCTGCATGCCAGCAGCCAGGGGCTGGACGGTACCGGCACGCCCGCGTTTCTCGCACGCCGCCAGCAACATCTGCGTTTCACCGCCAGCACCGCACTGGAGGTGCCGATCCAGGCGGGCATCAGTGCAGGCTTGGCCGCATTTCAGAATTCGACCGCGTGGTATGCACTCGGCGCCCGTCGCGATGGCGATGCCGTCCAGGTGTTTCTGGACAAGCGCGAGGGCGCGGCCACCACCACGCTGGCGCAGACCCGCATCCCGGCCACTGCACAGCTGCGGCTGCAGATCAGCGGCGATGGCGGTGCGTACAGCTTCGCCTTCGATGCCGATGGCCGCGGCTGGCAATGGCTACGCCGCAACGACGACGCCAGCTTTCTCAGCACCGAAAAGGCCGGCGGCTTCGTCGGCAGCGTGATCGGGCCATTCGCCCAATCGCACCCCGACCGCCCTTCACAGGACTGACCATGCCTTCGCATCCGCCCGCCCCGTTTCGTTCGCTCGCGCAGGGTGTCCTGCTCGCACTGGCATGTACCGCAGGCGCTGCCCATGCCGCGCCGCCGCCGTATCTGGATACCCAACGCAGTTTCGAACAACGCGCGGCCGATCTGGTGTCGCGCATGACGCTGGAAGAAAAGGCCGCGCAGATGCAGAACGCTGCGCCGGCGATTCCGCGCCTGGGGGTGCCGGCCTACGATTGGTGGAACGAGGCCCTGCATGGCGTGGCGCGCGCCGGCGGGGCGACGGTGTTCCCGCAGGCGATCGGCATGGCCGCCACCTTCGACCTGCCGCTGATGCACGAGGTCGCCACCGCCATCAGCGACGAGGCGCGTGCCAAGCATCATCAGTTCCTGCGCCAGAACCAGCACGCGCGCTATCAGGGGCTGACCTTCTGGTCGCCGAACATCAATATCTTCCGCGATCCACGCTGGGGCCGCGGCCAGGAAACTTACGGCGAAGATCCCTTCCTCACCGCGCGCATGGGCGTGACCTTCGTGCAGGGCCTGCAGGGCGAAGGCGCCGACGCACCGAAGAACGCGCAAGGTGAGCCGTACCGCAAGCTTGACGCCACCGCCAAGCATTTCGCCGTGCACAGCGGCCCGGAAGCCGATCGTCACCACTTCGATGCGCGCCCCTCCCAGCGCGACCTGTACGAGACCTACCTGCCGGCGTTCGAGGCACTGGTCAAGGACGGCAAGGTGGATGCGGTGATGGGTGCCTACAACCGCGTGTACGGCGAGTCGGCCAGTGCCAGCAAGTTCCTGCTGCAGGATGTGCTGCGCCAGCAATGGGGCTTCAAGGGCTACGTGGTGTCCGATTGCTGGGCAATCGTGGATATCTGGAAGCACCACAAGATCGTCGCCACCCGCGAACAAGCCGCCGCGCTGGCGGTCAAGCATGGCACCGAACTGGAATGCGGGGAGGAGTATTCCACCCTGCCGGCGGCGGTCCGCCAGGGCCTGATCGACGAGGCGCAGATCGACACCGCGTTGACGACCTTGATGACCGCGCGCATGCGCCTGGGCATGTTCGATCCGCCCGGGCAGTTGCCGTGGTCGACGATTCCCGCCTCGGTCAACCAGTCGCCGGCGCACGATGCGCTGGCGCGGCGCACCGCGCGCGAATCGCTGGTGCTGCTGAAGAACGATGGCCTGTTGCCGTTGTCGCGGGCCAAGCTCAAGCGCATCGCGGTGATCGGCCCCACCGCCGATGACACCATGGCACTGCTCGGCAACTACTACGGCACGCCGGCCGCGCCGGTCACCGTGCTGCAAGGTATCCGCGCCGCGGCCCCGAATGCCCAGGTGCTGTACGCGCGCGGCGCCGACTTGGTCGAGGGGCGCGACGACCCCGCCGCCACGCCGCTGATCGAACCGCAATACCTGCGGCCGTCGGCCAACTCGCCCGAACGCGGTTTGCGGGGCGAGTATTTTCGCAACCGCGATTTGTCCGGCACGCCGGCCCTGGTGCGCGTGGATGCGCAAATCGGCTTCAAATGGGACCGCGGCTCGCCGACCGACAATCTGCTGGCGCGTGGCGAGGCTGGCCCGAGCGAGGCGGTGCCGGCGGACAACTTCAGCATCCGCTGGAGCGGCCAGCTGGTCCCGCCGACTACCGGCACCTACCACCTGGAAGCGGCCGCCGACGACGGCGTGCGCCTGTACCTGGACGGCAAGCCGGTGATCGACCGTTGGAGCACCAGCGACCGCCTGCACGCCGATGGCGTCGACGTGCAGCTGCAGGCCGGCCGTGCCTACCAGGTGCGGCTGGAATACTTCGAAGGCGAGCGCGATGCCGGCGTGCGCCTGGCCTGGCGCCAACCCGGGGCCAAGCCGCCCTTGCAGGAGGCGCTGGACGTGGCGCGCAGCGCCGATGTGGTGGTCTTCGTCGGCGGCCTGACCGGCGATGTCGAAGGCGAAGAGATGAAGGTGAACTACCCCGGATTTGCCGGCGGCGACCGCACCGACCTGCGCCTGCCCAAGCCGCAGCGCGACCTGCTCGAAGCCTTGCAGGCCACCGGCAAGCCGGTGGTGGCGGTGCTGACCACCGGCTCGGCGCTGGCCATCGATTGGGCGCAGCAGCACCTGCCGGCGATCCTGCTGGCCTGGTATCCCGGCCAGCGCGGCGGCACCGCGGTGGCCGACACGCTGTTCGGCGATGCCAACCCGGGCGGCCGCTTGCCGGTGACGTTCTACAAGGAAAGCGAAACCCTGCCGGCGTTCGACGACTACGCCATGCGCGGCCGCACCTACCGCTACTTCGGCGGCACGCCGTTGTATCCGTTCGGCCACGGCCTGTCGTACACGCAGTTCGCCTATTCCGGCCTGCGCCTGGACCGCACCACCATCGCAGCCGATGGCTCGCTCACTGCCACCGTCACGGTCAAGAACACCGGCCAACGCGCAGGCGATGAGGTGGTTCAGCTGTATCTGCATCCGCTCACCCCGCAACGCGAACGTGCCGGCAAGGAATTGCACGGATTTCAACGTATCGCCCTGCAGCCGGGCGAGCAGCGCGCGTTGCATTTCACCCTCGACGCAAAGAACGCGCTGCGCATCTACGACGCGCAGCGCAAGGCGTATGCGGTGGACCCAGGCGCCTATGAAGTGCAGATCGGCGCCTCCAGTGCAGATATCCGCGCCAGGCAGCGCTTTACCGTGACCGACAAGTAACAGCCGCCCACACTCTGGCCATGCGGCCGTGGATCGACAACTTCTTCGGCCACGATTGCTGCAAATCCCCTTTCCTTGCGGGAAAGGGGTTGGGGTGAGGGTTCGGCGCAGCCCTTCCTCCAAACACTCCTACCTCACAGGCGACACGATGCAAGCACCACGTCTTTCGCGCGACACCCTGGCCACATTGCCGCCGGTGGTTTCAAGGCCCAGCTATGACCTGGCAAGAACCACCATCGGCATCGTGCATCTCGGCGCAGGCGCCTTCCACCGTGCTCATCAGGCCGTCTATATCGACGACCTGCTTGCCGAAGACCCCAGCTGGGCCATCAGCGCCGTCTCGCTGCATCGCCCGCACGTGCGCGATGCCTTGCGCCCACAGCATGGTCTGTACACCCTCGCCCTGCTCGACGAACACCCGCAGCTGCGCGTCATCGGTGCCATCCGCGAAGTACTGTGCGCCGCAGACGAACACGCCGCCGTGCTCGCGCGCCTGGCCGACCCGGCAGTGCGCCTGGTCACGCTGACCATCACCGAGAAAGGCTACTGCCTGGCCGGCGACACGCTCGACCTCTCGCATCCGGACATCGCCCACGACATCGCCCATCCCGCGAGTCCACGCAGTGCCATCGGCTACCTCGTCGCCGGCCTGCAGCAGCGCAGGCACAACGGCACCGCGCCGTTCACTGCGTTGAGCTGCGACAACCTCACCGACAACGGCACGCTGCTGCAGCGCGCGGTCGTGCGGCTTGCAGAACAGACCGACCCCGCGCTTGCGCAATGGATCACGCAGCACGCAGCGTTCCCGCGCTCGATGGTCGACAGCATCACGCCCGCCACCGATGACGCGCTGCGCACGCGCGTACACGATCAGCTTGGCGTGCACGATGCCTGGCCGATCCAGCGCGAGCGCTACAGCCAGTGGGTAATCGAAGACCGCTTCTGCAATGGTCGCCCCGCATTCGAGCGCGTGGGCGTCACCCTGAGCGAAGACATCGCCGGCTACGCGCGCGCCAAGCTGCGCCTGCTCAACGCGCCGCACTCGGCGCTGGCGTATCTCGGCAGCCTGATGAACCTGGAAACCGTGGCCGACGCCATGCGTCACCGCGAACTTGCCGCGTACCTGGAAACGTTGATGCGCGCGGAGATCGCCCCCACCCTGCAGGCCATGCAGGGCTTTGATGCGCAACGCTACAGCGACGCCATCCTTGCCCGTTTTCGCAATCCCGCCATTGGTCACCTGCTCGCCCAGATCGCCTGGGACGGCTCGCAGAAACTCCCGGTGCGCCTGCTCGGCACGATCGGCGACGCACTCGCTACCGGCCGACCGATTCAGCGCCTATGCCTGGCCGTTGCGGCGTGGCTGCATTTTGTCCGCAGGCAGGCGCACAACGGCGTTCCGCTGACCGACCCGTTGAACGATGTCCTCAGCGCGCTTGGCCGCAACGCGACTGGCGATGCAGGTCATGATGTCGCCGACTTTCTGACATTGGAGGCGGTGTTCGGATCGTTGTCCGCAGACGCGCGTTTTCCTGCGTCCTTGCAGGCGGCCTATGCAGCGCTCGGCATGGCCACCCCGACTGAAGTGACGCACGCCCTTGGGTCGATGGGTGACGTATAAGACGGTGCACAGCACCATCTCATTGGCGAGCGGTGGAATCAGGCGGGCGAGCAGTGCGGTCGCCTCGCCCACGCAATGCATCACCCGGACGCGATCACCTGCCCGATCCGCAGCAGATTGCCGCTCTCATCGACGATGGCGAACTCACGCATGCCCCAGGGCTTGTCGCCAACCGGGTCGAGCCGTGGAATGCCTTGCTCGGGCAAGGCGGCAAGCTTCATCGCTGCGTGGACGGCATCCACATCGCCTACCCTGATGTAACAGCCCGCATAACAGCCGGCCGGATCCAGGTCCGGATGCGCGAAGAAGTGCAGCTCCACATCGCCACGTCGCAGGATTGCGTAACCTGCATCATGCGGATGCGCATCGCCGACAAAGCCCAGCTGCCGATAGAACGCCACCGTCTGCGGAATCGAACGGCTCGGCAGGGTCGGGATGGTTTGCGTTTCTACATTGATGCCGGTGTCCATGACCAACCTCCGTGTGTCCAAGCTTCAGAAGCGCTTATGTGAGCAGCTCGATGGAAGTGACAGGCTCGCTCCCCACGCGCCTCAAAAGTCCTGGCGGCGGTTACGGTATCAAACCGTATTCGGTCGCGTGACGCCACGCGTCTCCGACAGACGCATCAGCACCACGATCACCAGGACCAGAAAGCTCAGCTCCCATACGTAGAAGGCTGCGCCTACCCGGTCGATCATCACTTCGTGTCCGGCTTCGTTTTTCAGATAGCGGGTGGCACGAAAGGTATCCATGCCGATCAGGCATGCCGACAGCAGCAGGCCCAATGCCGTCCTATCAGATTTGAAGAGGTAACAGAGCCACGCACTGAAGAACAGCAGGTTGCCTAACCAGGCGACGCATTGGCCGTCGAGCACCTGGATCCAGCCGAACAGGAGCAGGACAACGCCGCTCACGTGCTCGGCACCACCATGCAGTGCAGGAAGGCAGAGTGCGGCAACGTACAAAAGCGCCGACGCGACCAGCAACAATGTTTTCACGCACGTCCTTGTTTGAGAGTGTGAGCGTGGCGCCTTGCGATGCCCGAGACGTGCCGCCAAACCGCCTGCTGCGAACTATAACAAAGCATGTGCGCTTGCCTCCCATCGCCACGTATTGCTGTGTTCTGGGCAGCTGCCTGCATGAAGTCCGAGACGGCGTTTTGCAGTGGACCTCGCTATGACATGCTTTGCACCCCCCTGCACCGACACGTGTCCCAGTCCTTCCAGCCTATGGCAACACGCAAAAAACAGGATCTACCGGAGAAGGTCTGCGTGCAATGCGGGCGGCCGTTTCGTTGGCGCAAGAAGTGGGAGCGTGTGTGGGACCAGGTGAAGTACTGCTCGGACCGATGCCGGGGCGACAGCAAGCGCCACCGCTCCACGGCTTAGTCGGCACTGCCTCGGACCGGGGGCATGCCGACAAGAGACGGGCCTGTGCCGCTGCACCTCCGAGCGCAGCACGCACAAACGCGCGTTAACGATACCGCTATTTCTTCCCTGCACGCTGTTTCGTGCCGCCGGACTTGGCCGCACGCTTGCTCGTGCTGCGCTTGCTGGCGACGGCCATGTTGTCCACCAGATCCGGATATGGGCGGCCTGCGGCTTTTGCGCGCTTGCGGGCCTGGGCCTTCTGCGATGCAGACAGTGGCTTGGAGCGCGAAGCGCTCTTTGGGCTGGACGTGCTCCAGGGCGCGGACGTCTTGCCTGCACGCTGTTTCGCAGCTGTGGAGGTGCTCTTCTTCTTGGCCGCAGTGCGCCTTGATGGCGCTTTCTTGGTCGCGCCTTTCTTCTCAGCCGCGCTGCTCCTTGCTGCAGCTTTCTTGCTTGCCTTGCTTGCCTTGCTTGCGACCTTGGACGATGCAGTCTTTCTGGCAGAGGCGCTTGCGGCCGCCGTTTTTTTCGTGGTGCGCTTATTCGGTGCGGTCTTTTTTGCGACTGTCTTTTTTGCTGACTTCTTGGTCGCCGTTTTTTTGGCTGCGGCTTGCCTGGTTGCACTCTTCTTTGCTTTAACCTTCTTTACACCAGTCTTTTTCGAGCCATTTCCGCTGCTGGCGCCCTTGGTCGCGCTTGCCTGGTGCAGGCGCGCGTACACACGCGCTGCCCAGCGCTGGCCTGCATCGCCGCCCCAGAGCAGCCAGGCGATGTAGCCGGCCGATGGCGCCTTGGCATCCGCCCAACCCTTGCCGCTCTTGTCCACGCTGTGTCGCGCGAAGTACGCATGCATGCGTCCAATGGTCTGTGCAGACAGCGACGTTTGTGCGGAGAGATCGCGCGCACGCGCCACACCAACGGCGGTACCGCCACGGCCGTGCTGCTCGCGCAGGCGCAGTCCACGCGCCGCCGCAGCGGCGACGCTCTTGGGCGGCGTTGTCGCCGAACGGGAAGTTGTCGGGGAACGCGTCACGCAGGTCTCCTGTCATTGCGGTCGCGGTAGTGTTTGCATACGCGGTGCTGTCGGACGTGAAGAGCCGGCGTCTCCCCTGGCACTTGCAAGCAGCAAAGGCACTGGGCTTGATGAAGTGCACTGCGTATCCGGCTGCAACACCGCAATGCAGATGATCGACCACTGCCATCGTCAGCGTGGTGACAGCGCTGCACTGTCGCGGTCGCTACGCGCGTCGCGGCTCTGTCCGCTTTCTGCTATGGCGGTGCGTCGACAGGTAAGTAGACTGGCCGCTCTTTGCAACCAAGGAACACCGATGCATCGCTTGGCAACGTCTTTCTGCGCGGTGGTCCTGTTCGTGGTGGCCGCAAGCATGCCTGTCAGCGGGCAGGCCAATGACCTCGAACCAGCCGGATCGACCAGCAAGCGGCAATGGCGCGCGGTGCAGGCGCAGGGCGAGCCGCACGCACGCCACGAAAACAGCATGGCCGCCATTGGCGAGCGCCTGTATTTGCTCGGCGGTCGCGGCGAACGCCCGCTGGATATCTTCGATACCCGCACCCGGCGCTGGTCGCGCGGCAGCGCACCGCCATTGGCCGTCAACCACGCCCAGGCGGCGGTCTGGGCAGGCAAGCTCTATCTGGTGGGCGGGTTTACCGGCGACTATCCCAACGAAGTGGCGTTGACGCATCTGCTGATCTACGACCCGGCCACCGACCGCTGGCAGACGGGCGCGGAGATTCCTGCCGATCGCCGCCGCGGTTCGGCCGGTACCGTCGCGCACGACGGAGTGCTGTATCTGGTGGGTGGCAATACGCGTGGCCACAACAGCGGCTATGTGCCCTGGCTGGACGCCTTCGACACGCGGACCCAGCGCTGGACGCGCCTGCCCGATGCGCCGCATGCGCGCGATCACTTCCAGGCCGTGGTGCTCGACGGCAAGCTCTACGCGGGCGGCGGGCGCCGGTCTTCGCACGACACCGGCGACACGCTGTCGCAAACGATCCCGCAGCTGGATATCTACGATCTGCGGCAGGCCACCTGGTCGGTGGCCGATGCCACGCTGCCCACCCCGCGCGCGGGCGCGGCAACCGTCGCGCATCACGGCCGGGTCATGCTGTTGGGCGGCGAAAGCACGGCCCAGGTCGCCGGCCACGCCGAGGTGGAGTCCTACGACCCGGCCACCGCGCGGTGGGAGACCGGTCCGGCCTTGCCGCGCGGCAGGCACGGCACGCAGGCGGCACAGGTGGGCGAGGATCTGTACATCGCCGCAGGCAGCGGCAACCGCGGCGGCGGACCGGAACTGCAGGATCTGCTCGTGCTGCCCTCAGTGCCCTGAGCGTTGCATGCGGCGCGGGTGTGCTTGCGGCATTCAGCGCCTGCGAGCAGCCGCATTGCACCTGGCAGATGCCTCGGTGCAGGGAAGGCGCGTCCTTCGCGCAGGCTCTGACGACCGCGCCCGCTGCCGGCCCATCACCCAGCGCGGTTTGAACGCCGTGCCGGTGGCGAACCTCGCCGGCGCTGCACAGCGCTGGCTTTCGGCACATCGGCCGTTGCATCGCGCAACTGCTCGACGTGGCCGGCGATCATCGTGCCGACTGTCTCGGCCACCGCACGGCTGCTCAATCGCACATCGAACAGCAGCTCCACGGTCGCATAGATCAGGTCCACCACGATGCGGCTGACCAGACGCAGTTGGCGCGGGTCTGCATCGGGAAAGAATTCGGCGAGCATGCGCACCTGCGCCTTGGTGACCTGCGCGTGCGAGTCCAGGCGCACCTGCTGCAAGGCCGGCACCGCACGCAGCGCGCGCAGGATCCAGACACCGCCCTCGGTGGCCTTGGTCACCCGGTAGGTCTCCAGCACCAGGCCGGTCAGCGCCTGCTGCACCTGTTCGCGCGAACCGGACATCGCCTGCGGCGTGATCCACTTGGGCACCAGCGCGTTCTGCCGCTGCATCAGGCGCGTGCCGAGCTCGGACAACAAGGCATATTTGTTGGGAAAATAGCGGTACAGCGCCGGTGGCGTCAGTCCGGCATGCGCACAGACCAGATTGGTGGACAGCCGTTCCACGCCGACATCGCCGAGCAATTGCGCGGTCACCGCCAGGATATGTTCGTAGGTCTCGGTCGCGCGATGCTGGGCCGGGAGCTTGTTGCCGGTCAGCCTGGGCGCGGGCGCCTTGAGCGGCGCGCGCGGACGGGACTTGGTCGTGGACATGGGCGGGGGATTCCTCGAACACGGAGTGATGCGTCGGCCAGACCACCGCGACTGCACCTGCGCCGTTGCGTCGCTGCTGCATCGCGCCGGCCAGGCGGCGTCCATCGTCTGCAGTAGCGCCATGCCACCGCCAAGCCATGCGCCTGCACGGCCGGTGTTTGCCAGAGCCACATCATACGCGCTGCGTCGCAGGCGATCTGTGCCGCGCGCGTCATCGGCGGGCCAGCCAGGCGGTCAATGCGGTGGCCACGCGGCGCTGCCAGCCCCGATACGGCGGAAAAAAGGCCCGCGCGGTCAGCAGGCGGCCGCCGCGCAATACCGCACGTTCGTGCGAAAACGCCTTGAATCCATGCATGCCATGCGCGCTGCCGATCCCCGACTGGCCAATGCCGCCGAACGGCAAGCCGGTGTGCATGAATTGCTGCAGGCAGTGATTGACCACCACGCTGCCGGAGCTGCTGCGCGCCAGCACGCGGGCGACCTGTGCGGCATCGTTGCTCCACAGATACAGTGCCAACGGCTTGGCGGCGGCGTCGAGTCCGGCGAGCACGGTGTCGAGATGGTCGAAGGTCACCACCGGCAGCACCGGGCCGAAGATTTCTTCCTGCGCGATGCGCGCGTGTTCCGGAACATCGGCCAATACCGTCGGGGCGATGAAACGCTGCGCCACGTCATGCTCACCGCCGGCCACCAGCTCGGCACCGGCAGCGCGCGCTTCATCGATCAGGGCCGCCAGGCGCGCCGCATGGCCGACATGGATCATGCGCGCCAGGTCGGGGCTGGCAGCCACCGCCGCCGCGCTGCTGCCGTAGCGCTGCGCCAGCAGTTCGCGGCACCGCTGCAGCAGTGCCGTGCGGACCTCGCGATGCACGAACAGCGTATCGGGCGCGATGCAGGTCTGCCCGGCATTGACCAGCTTGCCCCACACCAGCACCTGCGCGGCGCGTTCCAGGTTGGCGCTGCGGTCGACGATGGCCGGCGATTTGCCGCCCAGCTCCAGCGTCACCGAGGCCAGCTGGGCGGCAGCGGCGGCCATGACCTGCCGCCCCACTGCCGGCGAGCCGGTGAAGAACACATGGTCGAACGGGCAGGCCAGCAAGCGCTGCGCAGTGACCACGCCACCCTGCACCATTGCCACTTCGGAAGGGTCGAACGCCTCGGCCAGCAGCTCGCGCAGCACCGTGTTGACCTGCGGGGTGAATTCGGACGGCTTGAGGATGGCGGTGTTGCCTGCCGCCAGCGCCGAGACCAGCGGCCCCAGCACGGTGGCAACCGGATAATTCCATGGGCCGATGATCAGGCAGCGGCCCTTAGGCTGATAGCCGATCTGCGCGTGCGTGCCCAGCGTCAGCAAGGTGGGCGACACCTTGCGCGGGCGCATCCAGCGCGGCAGCCCGGCGATGGCGGCGGCGATTTCGTCGACCACCGGCAACAGCTCGCTCAGCTCCACTTCCAGTGCCGGCTTGCCGAAGTCGCCGGCAAAGGCGGCATACAGGGCCTGCCGCCGCGCCAGCAGCGCGCTGCGCAACGCGCGCAGGCGCTCGCGCCGCTGCGCGGCGGTGGAACTGCGCCAGGCCGCGGCCACCGGCTGCTGGGCGGCGAACACTGCCGCGATGTCCTCGGCGCAGACGTCCAGGTCAGCGTGCATGACGCGCACGCCCCTGCTGCAAGCGCACACACTGCAACCGCATCCGCGACCGGCGCGCCGGACGCGCCGGCACGCTGCGGCCCATTCCGCACACGCTGTCGCTCATCGATCCCCCCTGTTCGGCTGCGCTCCGGCCGGCGCCCGGCGGCGCTGGTCGCGGCCGGCTGCCGCCGCCAGGACCGCCGCCAGCAGTGCGGCGGCCAGACTGAACGCCGGTACCGGAGCCGGATCATCGTGCTGCAGCAGCAGCGAAGCGAGCAAGGGGCCGGCGGCCGATCCCAGCAACTGCACCGCCGGCACCAGCACCGCCACCCGGCCATGCGCGTCGGCACCGAACGCCAGGCCCACGTGGAAGGGCATCAGGAACATCCAGACCAGGCCGAAGCCCACGCAGGCAACCGTGAACGCGGCAGTGCCGGCCGGCGCCGCACGCGCCATGACGGCCGCCACCGCTGCCAGCAGCAGGCTGCCGACCAACAGGGTGCGCGCGTGACCGAGCCGGCGCACCCACCAGATCGCCGCCAGCGCGCCGACGATCTGCATCGCCAGCACCAGCGAGGTGTGCGCCTGCACCGCCCCGGCATCCAGGCCCGCGCGCAACCCCAACGGTTCCAGGTACGCCCACAGCGCGCCGGTCGCGGCCATCTGCACGAAGGCAATCAGCAAGGGCAACAGGGTTGTCGGCGACCAGCGCACGCGGCTGACCGGCGCGGTTGCGCTCACCGCAGACAGGGTCGTCGGCAGCAACGGTGTCAGCAGGGCCGCGCACAGCGTCACCGCGCCCAGCGCCACGAAGCCGCCTTTCCAGCCGGCGGACGGCAGCACCCACAATGCCAGCAGGTTCGCCAGTGCGATCTGCGCCACCGCCTGGGTCAGCATGAACACCGCGGTGACCCGATCCGGCTTGGCCGCACGCACGATGGTCAGGGTCGCCACCCACAGCAGCAGCCCCTCCGCCAGGCCGGCAGCTGCGCGTACCAGCACGAATGCGGTGTCGCCGACCGCCTGGGTGGTGGCCAGGTCCAGCAGTGCCGCCAGCAGCGCCGCCAGCACGGCGACCTGGCGCTGCCAGCGGTGCGGCAACAGCGCATCGCCCAGCGCCACGCCCAGGCCGAGCGCGACGATCTCCCCCATTGCCACGATGCCCACGCCGGAGAGCGTGATCAGCTTCTGCTCGACCAATGTTCCCAGCAGGATCGGCTGCACGCCCAGGATGAGCAGGGCGATCGAACCGATCAACAAACCGGACGGCAACCCCTGCGAGGCGGAAACGGCCACGGCCGACAACGCGGATGGATGACTGCTGCGCATGAGATGCCCTCAGTAGGCCGTGCTTTCGGCGGGCAGGGCGCCATTGGCGAATGCGGCGCTCGCACGTACCTGGTCCTTGCGCAGGCGCCCGTTGGCGATGCGACGCACCCACCACGGCAGCTGCCGGGTGGGTCCTCCGGTGGCCGCCGCCAGCACATACGCCTTGGCGCACTTTTCGAACAACGCGATGTTCAGCGCCAGGCGACGCGCACTGGTGCCCAGGCACAGCGGCCGCCGTGCCACCAGCACGGCATTGCCGATCGCCCCGGCCAGCGTGGCCGCCGCGTCGGCCGCGCGCACCGGCGGCGGCATCGGCCCCAGATGCCGCGCCTGTTCGTCGAACACCTGCGGCAACGCGCCGCCGCAGTCGGCCAGGCAGTGGCCGAACGCACCGGCCGACCACGCCACCGCCCCCACATCGCCACGCTGCGCATAGACCTGCGCATGCAGGCGCTGCGCCGCATCCAGCGCGGCATCCTCGCGCCAGTCCAGCAGCAGCGGCGTTGACGCGGTGGCGCTGCCGATCCACATCTGCGTGGCGCCCGGGCAACGCACCGACAAGGCCGCGTCATCGTCGCCGAGCAAGTGGGAGGCCTGCAGCCGTTCGCGGGTCTGCAGCCAGGTGTCGCGCAGGGCATCGGTGGCGTTCATCGGCTCAGACCAGTGCGAAGACATCGTCGAAACGGTTCAGGGCCTCGTCGATCACCGCATCGGTGTCGGCCATGCTGGTGTAGATGCGGCTACCGGCCAGGGTGATCAGGCCGTGCGCCGAATACGCCGCGCCCATCTCTTCCATCATGTGCTTGCGCGCCTTGGCTTCGTTGCGCACGCGCCAGAGTTTGTAGAGGTTGCCGGTGTCCAGCAGCAGCACGCCGGAGGTCTGCAGGTGCACGATCGAGCCCATGTTGTAGACCACGTACGGCAATCCGCGGCGCTGGATGATCGCCTCCAGACCCGCACGCAGGCGATCGCCGGCGCGGCCGGCGCGGCCGGCGGCATCGTTCTGCTGCGCGTCCAGCAACGCGTAATAGCCGGCCACGCAGGACAGCGGGTTGGCCGAGAGCGTGCCGCCGACAAAGGCGCGCCGCGCGGTCGTGCCAATGCCGCCCACCAGGCTCATCATGACCTCACGGCGGCCACCGATCGCCCCGGCCATCGGATAGCCGCCGGCCAGGCACTTGCCCAGCACGGTGATGTCCGGCGCAACGCCGAAGTAGCCTTGCGCACCGCCGGGGCCCAACCGGAAACCGGTGACCACTTCATCGAAGATCAGCAGCGCCCCGAACTCGTCGCACAGCGCGCGCACCTGGCGGTTGTAGTCCGCATGCACCGGGCGGGTTCCGCTCTCCGGCCCCAGCGGTTCCAGCAGCACCGCCGCGGTGCCGCCACGCAGGCGATTGAATTGCAGCTTGCGGCGCAACGCGTCCAGATCGTTGGGCAGGCATTCCTGGGTATGCGCGGTCGCCCCACGCGGAATGCCGATCGCTTCCATGCGGCCGGTGCCGGGCAGGCGCAGGCCGTACACCAACTGGTCGCTCCAGCCGTGATACGCACCGCCGATCTTGATGATCCAGCGCTTGCGGGTATACGCGCGCGCCAGGCGCACCGCGCCCATCACCGCCTCGGTTCCCGAACCGAGCAGGCGCACCATCTCCACCGCCGGCATGCTGGCGCAGACCAGCTCGGCCAGTTTGACCTCGTATTCGTGCAGCAGTCCGGTCACCGGTCCGCACTGGTCCAGCACCTCGTTGACGCGTGCGCGCAACGCCGGCGGGTTGGAGCCGAGCAAGGTCGGTCCGCCAGCCTGCAGGAAATCGATGTAGCGGTTGTCGTCGACGTCGGTCAGGTAGGCGCCCTCGGCGCTGCGCATCGCCAGCGAGAACGGGTAATTGAAGGCCAGGTTGTGCTGCACGCCGCCGGGAATCACCCGCTGCGCGGCGTCGCCCAACTGCTTGGAGCCTTGGCAGCGCTGCTCGAAGTAGCGCATCACCTTGTCCATGCCTTCGCGCCGGACCGGCCGCATCGGCTGTTTGACCAACGCATCGAAGCGGCGATACAGCTGGTCCACATCGGGCCATTGCGAAATCGCGGAAGTCACGCTCATTGTCGGTGCCATCATGTCTGGGAAAGGGAGGACGCGCCGGACGTGTGCCGGCTGGAATCCAGCGCCGTCAGCACCCGCTGCAGGCCGGCCGCGAGGTCGGGCTCGCGCGCCGCACGCGCCTGGATCTGCGTCTGCAGGTGGCTGCGCGCGACCAGCTCCAACGCTTCGACCACGGTGACGGCCGCCTCCAGGTTGGTGCCGCAGCAGACCACGCCGTGATTGCGCAGCAGATAGGCGTTGACGGTGGGCTGCAGCTGCCGGGCCAGCAGGCGGGCCAGCAGGCCGGTGCCCGACGGCATGTAGCCGGCGATCGGAATCCGTGCACCAAGCAGCCGGCGCAACGCCGGTTGCGTCACCTCCAACGGCGCGCCCAGCAGGGTGCAGGCGCTGGCGACCGGCTGGTGGGTGTGGATGCTGCAACCCACGTCCGGGCGCCGCCGCATCACCTGCGCATGCAGGCCGGTTTCGACCGACGGCGTGCGCGTGCCGTCGAGCTGGTGCAGGTCCTTGGTGCGGACGATGCAGATATCCTCGGCCTGCATGCTCAGGTAGTCGATCGCCGAGGGAGTGACCGCGAAACACTCGGCATCGATACGCAAGGCGACATTGCCGCCGGTGCCGGCCAGATAGCCGCGGCGCGACAGTTCGATGCACAGCGCCACCACGCGCTGGCGTTGTTCAAGGGCAAACATGCGCGGCGACCTCCGGGGCGGGCGCAGGCGTGGAGGGATTGAGCCGTCGGTAGATCGGCGCCAAGGTGCGCTGCAGGTCCTTGAACACCGCGTAGCGGTCGTCGTACAGCGCACGCGTGCCCGCATCCGGCTCGTAGACCCGCCGGGGGCGCTGCAATGCCGCCAGGTCGCCGAAGCCGAGCCGGCCCAGGCCGACCCCGGCGATGAAGGCCGCGCCCACTGCGTTGGCCTGGATCGGATTGTGCAATTGCCGGATCGGCCGGCCGCTGACATCGGCGATGATCTGGCACCACAGATCCGACTGCGCGCCGCCACCGACCGCGGCAATCGTGCCTGGGTCGCAGCCAAGCAGGCGCGCGAACGGCTCCATCATCCAGCGCGTGTTGAACGCCACCCCTTCCATCACCGCGCGGATCATGTCCTCGCGGCTATGCATCAGCGAGAGATTGATCAGGCCGGCACGCAGGCTCGGGTCTTCCACCGGCGTGCGTTCGCCGAACAGCCAGGGCATGTAGATCAACCCGTTGGATCCTGCGGGCACGCGCGCGGCGATGCGATTGAGCACTTCATAGACGTCCGGGCGCTGCTCGTCGCTGAGCAGTTCGTCGGCATGGAACAGGATGCGGTCGCGCAGGAAGGACAGGTTGGCACCGGCGGTGGTCTGCAGGGCGATCGCCAGATAGCGCCCTTCCACTGCGCACGGCACCGCGGCGATCGTACTGCGCACATCGGTTTTCATGCGCGGCACATGCGCGCCGAGCCATGACGAGGTCCCCAGGTACAGATGCGCGGCGTGATCCTCCACCGCCGCGGCCACCGCCACTGCCGAGGTGTCGATCGCGCCGGCCACCACCACGGTCTGCGGCGACAGGCCCAGCGCCTGGGCCACCTGCGGCAGCAGCGGCCCCAGCACCGCAGTGGACGGCACCAGGTCCGGCAACTTGTCGCGCTCCACGCCGACCATGTCCAGCAGGCCCGCGTCGTAGCGAATATGGTGCGGGTCGCGATTGTCGGTGACCCAGGTGGTCAGCATCGAATCGGGAGTGGCACAGAACCGGCCGGTCAGGCGCAGGTTCATGTAATCGAGCACGTTGAGAAACTTGTGCGTGCGCTGGTAACGCACGGGCTGGTGATCGCGCAGATAGGCGATGTGGCCGGCGCAATCCTTGCCGCTGCGCGCAGGCGCGCCACCGCTCAGGCGCAACCATCGCCACAGGCGCAGGGGATCGTAGCCGCGCACATTGAGCCAACGCCCCTGCAGACGCCGGGCGATGGCCGCCTGGCCGCGCATGTCCAGCCACAGCATGGCGCGCCCGAGCGCCTGGCCGTTATGGTCCACGCAGACGGTGCCTTCGCCCTGGGTCGAGCAACACACGGCCACCACGCGTCGGCGCAGCGCCGCATCGCCCTGCACCACGGCAGCGGCGGTGGCGCTGAACGCGTCCCACCACGCGTGCGGGTCTTGTTCGGCAGCGACGCCCTGCACGTGCAGTTGCACCGGTTCGAACGCCCAGGCGAGCACCTTGCCGTCCAGCGTCACCAACGCGCATTTGCAGCCTGAGGTTCCCAGGTCCACCGCCAGCACCAGCGGCGCATTGCCGCCGGTGTCGTCTGCGAGCGTTTGGGTGCGCATCAGAACGTGTAGCCGATCGAGAACACCAGCGCATCGCCGTCGGTCTTACGGATACGCTCGCCGTCCTGCACCCAGTACAACTGGTGCGCGTTGGTGTTGGTGGTCAGCCAGTCCAGGTTCCAGTCCAGGCCCCAACGCCGATGGGTGATGCCGATCTGGTAATCGGCGAAGTTGCCTTCGCGAAAGTTGGCCAGTTTCTGGTAGCCGGCATGCAGGCGCAGCGTCGTGGACGGCAGCAGCGAGGGCAGCAACGGCACCTGGGTATTGAGGTCGGCCAACACGGTGCCACGCGAATCCTGTTCGCCGCGCGCGTAGCACTGCAATGCGGCGGTCGGATCGATCGAGAAGCGCAGGATCTGCCCGCACACGCCGCCGGTATCGGCACCGCGGTAGGTCTTGGACACTACATACAACACGCGCCCTTCGACGATGCCGTAGCCCAGCTCCATCACGGCGAAGTCGCTGTTGTAGTTGGTCGTGCGCACGTCGGTCGGGGTGCCGGTTTCCAGGTCGATGCTGTGCGGCGCCATGAAGCGTGCGCCCGGGAATCGCTCGGTGGCCAAGCCCACGCCAGCGTGCCAGCGGTCCGGATTGCCGAAGCGATAACCGCCCGCCAGGGTGACGCCCAGGCCGTCGCCATTGACGAACTGCTTCTTGCTGACCCCGGCCACTTCCAGCAAGGCGACCAGCCCGCTGGCATGCACGAACTGGGTGCTCCACTTGGCCGAGGGCCGCATCAACGAATCGGAGATGCCGCGCGTGCGCTGTTCGCTCATCAGCTTGACCTGGTTGTCGAACTGATAGGTCGCCACGCTGCCTTCGCTGGCCGGGTCGGCTTGCTGGGCCTGCGCCGGCAGGCAAGCCGCACCTTGCAGCAACGCACACGCGACAACCGCGCCGACATGGATCTTCGCCATCTGGATTCCCCCGGTGGATGTGAGTGAGAACCGCCGCGATCGCGGCGGCCGGTGCTGCGCGCGCATGTGGCGCTGGCCGCAGCTAGTGGCTGGCGCACACCGGCGTGGATGGCAGGGCCTGCACGCGGGTAAACAGCATGTTTTCGCCGAGCACTTCGGCGCCGATGAACGCGCGCAGGGTCAGGCTGTCGCCCTTGCTACGCAGCGTGGCCTTGTAGCGCTTGCCGCTGCGCGGATCGAATGCCCAACCGTCGCGCCAGGTGCCGTTGTCGTCGCGCTCCAGGCGCGCGATCTGCACACCGCAGGTGTCCTTCGGCGTGCCGGCGTCCTTGTCCCACACCACCTTTCCGCACATCGCGCTGGCGGCATCGGTACACGGCGCAAATGCGATGACGGCGTCCTTGGCCGCAGTCAGCCACAGGCCCTGCACCGGCGAGGACGCTGCCGCCAGCGCAGGCATCAGCGGCAGCGCCGCTACGACAACGCACGCCAGGGTGCGCAGCAACCGGGAAACGCAAGCTTCGTTCATTGCCGCAACCCCGCGGGCAACCCGCTCATGACAGTAGTGAAAACTACCGTATAGTGATGATTACCTTTTTGCAACAGGCTCAAGCGTGGCGATTGCCTGGACAGCTGCACGCCTTGGCGCAGCAGGCGTTGCGCGGTGCAAGAGCGATTCGGTGCACGCCTGTTTTGACGCGCCGCACCACGGTTGCGGTCGCCAACGTTGGTGCGGCGAGCCAGGTAAAAGGCCTGGCTCGCAGGCGCTGCGGCCGGCGGTCGGAGGTGCGGGCACCACGCTGCTCGGTAAGACCGGCAGCGGTGGCGCTACGGGCGAGGACGCGTCGTGCGGGCGCGCGTCATGGCCGCTGGCCTTGTCTGCAAGCAAGCGGCCTGTGGCGGCTGGACGATTGACCGAGGCAGTACACAAGGCAGCCGATACAGCGGCAGTACCAGGCGATTGGCGCTGCGGTCAGACACGCATGCGGCCAGACGTGCGTGTCCATCGCGAGGCGATGCAGCAGCATCGCCGCGATCGTCTAGCGCACGAACTGCAGGCCCAGCGACTTCACGCGCACGCGCGCCAGCATCGCGTGCGAGGTCATGTACGGCGTGTGGCCATCGTTGCCGAAGGCGCAGTTGGAGACGGCCTCGCCGGTGGCGATGCGACCCAGGCGTTGGCCGGCGGGATCGAAAACGATCACCCCGCCGGGGCCGGTGGCAAACAGCGTGCCGTCGGCGGCAACCGCCATGCCGTCGGGCAGGCCGGGAACATCCTTGGCGATCAGGTCGGACGCATCGGCAAACACGCGCTTGCCGGTGACGGCGCCCTGTGCATCCAGTGCATACGCCATCCAGATCGGCCGTTGCGGATCGGAGTTGGAGACGTACAAGGTGCGCGCATCCGGCGACAGGGCAATGCCGTTGGGAAAGCTCAGGCCATCGTCCAGCAGATGCACGCTGCCATCGGTGTCCAGGCGATAGACGCCATTGAAGCGCAGCTCCTTGACCGGCGATTTATCCAGGTCCTTCAACCCGTACGGCGGGTCGGTGAAGAACACCACGCCATCGCTGCGCCGCACGACATCGTTGGGGCTGTTGAAGCGGTGGCCCTCGAAGGCGGTGGCAAGCGGTGTCTTCCTGCGCGTGACCGGATCAAGCCTGGCCAGGATGCGCGTGCCGGAATCGGCCAGCAGCACCGTGCCGTCGGGCTCGGCGTACAGACCATTGGCGCCGGCTTCGCGCAGCGTGGGCAGTTCCGGGCCGGTGTAGCCGGAGGGCGACAGCAGGACCGACAGGCCGGCCTGTTCGGACCAGCGATACAGCTTGTTTTCCGGCACATCCGTAAACAACAGATAGCCTCCCTTGCGTACCCATGCCGGGCCTTCGGACCAGGTGAAGCCTTCGGTGAGCTTCTCGATGCGCGCATCGCTTGCCACCACATCACCGAAGCGGCGGTCGAATGTCTGCAGCTGGCCGATGGCCTCAAAACGCGGCGTCGGTGGAGTCTGCTTGGTGCAGGCAGCAAGCACCGCCAGCAACGGCACGGCCAACAGCAGATAAGACGGCAAGCGCATCGGTCAGTCCTGTCTCATGGTTGGGGGCATGATGCCATCATGCGTGTGCAGGCGACTGCGCATAGCGGCCACCAATGCATCGCGCGCATGCATCTATGAGGTGCACGGCACGCAGGAATGCGGTGTTTCGAGCCATCCATGCCGCACCGAACATCGGCCGTGCTCGCCTGTGCCCGGGCGTGGTGGTCAGCAGCTCTTGGGCCGGCAGCCGCTAGCGTGCAGCGGTTGCGGTGGGCACGGCCAACACCGCATCCAACGCCGGCTTGGGTTGATGATTGCGATCGAACAGCAGCGGATAGTTGGTGCGCCCAGGTACCGGGTAATCGTTTTTCCACGACATGTCATCGCTGACGCCCCACACGCTGACGCGCGCAATCTTGTCGCGCTTGCGCCAGAACAGCGCGAACAGCTCGGCATACCGGTCGCGCAATTGCGCCTGCACGTCGGCAGGCAAACCATCGCGATAGGGGTCGAGAAAGCGCTTGAATTCCGGCAGCTGAAACTGCTTGTGCGCCATGCCGGTGCCGATGATCTGGCCTTCCTTGGTGAGCGGCAACACATCGATGTCCAGCTCGGTGATCATGACCTTGACGCCAAGCGCAGCGTACGCATCGATCGCGTCCTCGATGTCGCGCAAGCTGGGGTAGTTCAGCCCCCAATGGCCTTGCATGCCCACGCCATCGATACGGACACCAGCCTGCTGCAGCATCTTGACCATGCGCACGATGCCATCACGCTTGGCCGGCCGCCATGCATTGAAATCGTTGTAGTAGAGCTGCGCATCCGGTGCATAGCGCTGTGCGAAGGTGAAGGCATTGCGGACCACCGTGTCGCCGTCGCCCACGCGCTGTACCCAGTTGGTCGAACGGTAACTGCCGTCTTCGTCGATGATTTCGTTGACCACATCCCAGGCTTGCACCTTGCCCGTGTAACGCCCGGCCACCGCCGCGATATGCGCACGCATGCGTTCCAGCTGCTGTGCCGGCGTATTGGGCCGACCATCGGCGGTAGTGAAGAACCACTCCGGTGTCTGGTTGTGCCAGACCAGGGTGTGACCGACCACGAACTGCCGATTGCGCTGTGCGTAGGCCACGAATGCATCGGCTGCACTGAAATCCTGCACCCCACGACGCGGCGCCACCACTTCGGCCTTCATCACGTTTTCCGCGGTCACCGCATTGAAGTGACAGGCCGCCAACGCAGCGGAGGCTGCGTCCTTGCCGGAGACGATATCGGCATTGACGGCAGTCCCCAGCAGAAACCCTTGCGCATACGCCTGCTTGAGCGAGGTGCCGGGCGTCCCGCACGCGGCCAGGGCCTGCAGCGTGCACACTGCACTGAGGCCGGCGATCAGCAATCCCAGGCGTTTGGTGAGGTTGGCGCGGTTGATGTGCATGAGCAGGTCCGTTGAGAGGTCACAGGTTTCGATTGCACTGGATCGCATCACTGCACCGCCACCTGGGTCTGTGCGGCTTGCAACGTGTCCGATTCCACATGCACGGTGATCGTGCCACGCGCCCCGGCCTTGGCACGCACGATCGCCAGGCACAGCCCATTGAAGGCATGACGTTGCGACGCAGCGAACGTTTCCAGATTGGTGGGGTCGCCGTTGTCGGTGGCCACCAACTCGCCAGGGCCTTCGATGCGGAAGCGCAGGCGGTCGCCCGCGGTCGGTGCGGGACGTCCGTCGCGATCGAGCAGGCGCACGGTGATGAAGCTCAGGTCTTGTCCGTCGCCGCGGATACTGCCCCGATCCGGCGTCAGCTGCATGCGCGCGGCGCGGCCTGCCGTCTGCACGCGCTCGCTGGCCCACGGCTTGCCGTCCTTGTACGCCTGCACCCGCAATTCGCCCGGCTGGTACACCACCGCGTCCCAGCGTAGCCGGTACTGCCGTGGCGCCTTGCGCTTGCGCCCCTGCGAAACGCCGTTGACGAAGAGTTCGGCCTCGTCGCCGGAGGTGAACACATGCACGGGCGTGACCTGTCCTTCGCGCCCTGGCCAGCTCCAATGCGGCAGCAGATGCGCCACCGGCAGTTCCGGACGCCAGCGCGACTGATAGAGCCAGTAACGGTCCTTCGGGAAGCCGGCCAGATCGAAGATGCCCGAGTAGGAACTGCGCGAGCTGTAATACGGGGTGGGCTCGCCCAGGTAATCGAACCCGGTCCAGACGAACTCACCGGCCACGTAAGGGTGTTGATCCAACGCAGCGAACACCTTGTCCGCGCTGGAGCCAAAGTCCACCGCATGCAGTTCGTACGCGCTGACCTGATGCGCCACCGAATCGCCGCCACGGCCATCGCGTACCGGTGCGCTGTTGTCCGCAGTGACCGGAAACAGGTACACGCCACGACTGCTCAGTGCCGAGGCAGTCTCGCTGCTGACAATGGCCTTGTGTGGAAACCGTGCATGGAACGCGGGGTATTGCGGCGGTTTACGGATGCGCTCGGTACCCTCGAACTCGGCTGCATCGCGGATGCCTTCGCCCTGGTAATTGAGGCTGACGACATCCAGCGCAGCGGGCAGCGGCATCTCGGGCGAGGCGTAGTTCATCGCCACCGTGGCCGGGCGCGTCGGGTCTTCTGCATGCACGATGGCGCGCAGCGTGCGCGCAATCGCCGCGCCCTGTTGGCCGGTGTATTGCTCGCCAACCTCGTTGCCCACGCTCCACAGCATCACCGAGGGGTGGTTGCGGTCGCGGCGCAGCATCGCGCGCAGATCGGCGGCATGCCACTGCGGAAACACCAGATGAAAGTCCAGCGGGGTCTTCTTCATCTCCCAACTGTCGAACACCTCATCCACCACCAGCAGACCCATGCGGTCGGTCAGATCGAGCAATTCGGGCGCAGGCGGGTTATGGCTCATGCGGATGGCGTTGGCGCCCATCTGCTGCAGCAATTGCAACTGTCGCTCGGCGGCGCGCCTGTTGAACGCTGCACCGAGCGCGCCCAGGTCGTGATGATTGTTCACCCCGCGGATCGGCACGTGCTCGCCGTTGACCAGTAGGCCCTTGTCGGCGTCGAACACGATGCTGCGAATGCCGAAGCGGGTTTCGTAGCGGTCCACCACGCGTCCCTGTTGGTCGACCTCGGTGACGGCCACATAGCGATGCGGGTGCTGCGTGGGTGGAGGCCCCCACAGGCGCGGGGCATCGATCCGGGTGCTGCCTTGCACCTGCGCCGTGCCGCCGGCAGGGACGCTGATGGGCTGCGCGGGAATGCGCGCGACCGCTTCGCCACTGGGCCGGTCGCTTGCATCGTCGAGCAGATAAATCGCTGTGCGCACCTGCGCCTGGGTTGCGCCGCGGGCGGCGTTGTCCAAGGTGACGGTCAGCTGCACCTGCGCCGCATCGGCCGAGACGTACGGCGTGGTCAGCTGCGTGCCCCAGTGCGCGATATGCAACGGCGCCGCTTTGGTCAGCCACACGTTGCGATACAGCCCGCCGCCCGGATACCAACGCGCCGACTCGGGCGGGTTATCCAGGCGAATGACCAGCTGATTGCGCTTGCCTGCGATCACATACGGCGTCAGATCCACGCGCCAGGAGCTGTAACCGTACGGCCAGCCGCCGACAAGTTTGCCGTTGAGCCAGACCGTGGCGTAAGACATCGCACCATCGAGATCCAGAAACATCGCGCGGCCGCGATCGCTGGCCGGGATGTCCAGGCGCTTGCGATACCAGCCGATGCCCCAGCTCGGCAACCGACCCATGCCACCGTAAGGCCCATCTGCCAGGAACGGCCCGGCAATGGCCCAGTCATGCGGCAGGTCCACGGTTTCCCATGCGCTGTCGTCGAAGTGCGGCTGCACATACGCCACCGTGCTGCCCGGATTGCCTGGAGGGCGTATGTGCCGTTGGGCCGGGTCTGCGATCAAACCGTTGGCGGTGGGCAGGATCCACGGCTTGAGCACGCGCACGGCGGGCGCATCGATGAGCTGCGCTTGTTCCGGCTGCGCATCGGCCACCCTGCCATCGCTGCTGCGCACCACCTGCGGGCGCACATCGTAGTCCAGGATTTCCTGGTTTGCGGGCGGGTCGCCACGATGAAAGCGCCACTGCGCATCCAGCGAAATACGTTCGCGCGAGGCGTCGCTGGCAGCGTGCGGTGCTGCGATGATGGGCCATGCACTGCAGAGCCAGAAAAGCCCCGTGCAGGCACGTACTGCATAACCTGCGCGCAGCGCTCGTGTGACGTTGTGCTTGGCGTGTGCACGCATCAGTTCACCGATCCTGCCGCTGCGAAGGATGCAGTGGCGCCGCGTGCGCACGCCTCGGCACTGCCGCCCTCCGTTTACGCCACCTCACAAGTTGTACGCTTGCTTGGGTAGGCGGTAGGCCAGGTCGATTGCCACCTCGGTTGCCTCGTCCTCTTCCAGCCGGTGCTCGGCAACGAGTTTGGCCAGGAAGGCGCTGTCCACGCGCCGCGCCACATCGTGCCGCGCGGGAATGGACAGGAATGCGCGGGTATCGTCGTTGAAGCCCACGGTGTTGTAGAAGCCGGCGCTGGCCAGGGTCTGCTCGCGAAAGCGCCACATGCCCTCCGGCGCATCATGGAACCACCACGCCGGGCCGAGCAGCAGGGAGGGGTAATGCCCGGCCAATGGCGCCAGCTCGCGGCTGTAGCTGGTTTCGTCCAGGGTGAACACGATCAGGCGCAGGCGCGGGTCGTTGCCATGCCGATCCAGCAAGGGCTTCAACGCATGCACGTAGTCGGTGCGCATCGGAATGTCGGCGCCCTTGTCGCGTCCGTACTGCTCGAACAGCTGCCGATTGTGATTGCGGAAGCAGCCCGGATGCAGCTGCATCACCAGGCCGTCGTCAAGGCTCATCGCCGCCATTTCGGTCAGCACCTGCGCACGAAACAGTTCGGCCTGCTCCGGCGTGGCCTCACCGCGCACCACCGTATCGAACAGGCGCTGCGCTTCGGCTGGTGACAGATCGGCGGTCGCGGCGCTGGGGTGCCCGTGATCGGTCGAGGTGGCGCCATGCGCGGCAAAGAACGCACGCCGTTGCCGATGCGCACGCAGGTAGCCATCCCAGCTGAGCACGTCCTCACCGGTGAGCGCGCCGAACTGCTGCAGCGCGCCGGCAAACTGCTCGTGCTCCGGGTCCACGACCGGGTCAGGGCGATACGCCGTCACCACCCGTCCCTGCCAACCGCTGGCGGCAATGGCCGCATGGTGCTGCAGCCGATCCAGCGGCGATTCGGTGGTGGCGATCACCTCGATATTGAAGCGCTCGAACAGCGCACGCGGCAGGAATGCCGGCGTTCGCAGCGCGGCGGTGATGTGGTCGTAATAGTGATCGGCGGTGCCGGCATCGAGACGGATACGCAAATCGAAGACATCATGGAACACATGATTGAGCCATAGCGCCGACGGCGTGCCGCGCAACAACGTGTAGTGCTCGGCAAACACGCGCCATGCCGCACGCGGGTCGACTGCTGCGCGGGTTCCATCTGCGCGCGGGATGCCCAGGGCATCGAGGTCGATGCCCTGGCTGTACAACATGCGGAATACATAATGGTCCGGCACCAACAACAGTTCGGTGGCGTTGGCAAACGGTGCATTGGTGGCGAACCAGGCCGGGTCGGTGTGGCCATGCGGGCTGATGATCGGCAGCGTTGCAACCTGTGCGTACAGGCGGCGGGCGATCGCGCGCGTGCCGGGATCGGCCGGCAGCAAACGATCGGGATGCAAGGACAACACGGAAGAACGCATGATCGATATCAGCCCTATGGACAATGAGAAGGAAGCCCGGTCAGGGCCTGCTGGCAACGTAGCTGCGTAGCCAGGTCAAGGCCGGGCGTTCGCTGCCGTCGTAATTGATCAGATACGCACCTTCATTTTCACGCCATAGACCGTGACGGAAACCCCACACGTTCACGCCACGCACGGCCGGATGCTCCCAGAACATCGGGAAGAAACGCTGCCAGGCTGCCAACTGCTGAGCGTCGGTACGCCCATCCAGGTCGAACTCGGTGATGTAGATCGGCAGTCCGGTGGACGCCAACAGGTCGAGGTTGGCGCGCTGCACCGAAACTGAGGGGCCGTTGCTCGACAGGTGCCCCTGGATGCCGATCGCATCGATCAGGTGTTCTTGCTGCAGCAGCTGGATGGTGTGCAGATACTGCCTGGCTTGGTCGTTGTACTCGGTGACGTTGTAGTCGTTGATCATCAACTTGGTATGGGGGAAATACTTGCGTGCCAGGCGGAATGCCTCAAGCACCCAGTCCACGCCGGTCGCCCCGGTGCCGCCCAGTGCCCGCAGATAGTTGCCCGTATCGCTGCGGCGATTGTCCGGCTGGTTGTGACCCGGCAGCGTCTCGTTGGCCACCTGCATCAAGTCGATGTCGGGGTAGCGCTGCGCAATCGCGGCAAACCAGTGCTCGATCGCCGCAAGCTGCTCGTTTGGCGGCAGGTTGCGCACCCACGTCGGCTGCTGGGCACCCCAGAGCCCGACATGGAACTGGAATTGCATGTGGTTGCGCTTGGCCAACTGGTAAGCCTCGTCGAGCGGGCCCCAGTTCATCTGGCCGCGCACGGGCTCGACGCTGCCCCATTTGCCCGCATTTTCGGGCACGTCGGCGTTCCAGTAGTTGGTGAAGCCCTGCGCTTGCTGTGGGCTGTAGGCGCTGCCCAGGACGCGCTGCTTGCCGGCAGCGATGGGCCCGGCAACAGCGGACGCATACGCGCCCAGCAACAGCACAAGCGTGAGCGGATAACGGAGTTTCAACATGTTGGCATCCTCGATAAGTGAGCAAGGCAGCTACGGAAAGGAGCAGGTGCGCTGACGTGCGTCGGATCGACGCCAAGTGCGCAGACACCTGGAACCGCGTCTAGGCCGGTTGCTCCACTCGCGCCGGCTGCGTCGTGACACCAGGCGGTGCACCACCGCCAGCGCCAGAATGTAGGCCGCACCCACCGTAAAAAAATTTCGAAATGTAGCCGCCGATGGCCTGCAAAACGAAACCAATGAACGGTGTGATCAGGATGGCGCCGAGGCTGTCCATTCTTGCGACTGCAGGACAAGCAAGCAGGTCAGCAAGCAGGTCAGCAAGCAGGTCAGCAAGCAGCGTAAAAGGACATGCCGACCCGCCTTGGTGTGCGGCAGTGGTCAGCGCGGTCAGCGAGGCTATTTGCCACACGGCGCATGCAGCCAACACGATGACGTGCGCGCATCGGCATAAGGTCAGGACACCAGACAAAGGTCTGTGAGCGCGGCGCGCATCAATAATTGTCATGGCGCAGGTGCACCGGGATGGGCTGCAACGTAGTCGCGCAGCCACGCGAGCGCCGGACGTTCGGTGCGGTCGGCGCGGATCAGGTAGGCAGCTTCCTTGTCGCGCCACAAGCCGGGCCGAAAGCCCCACAGGGTGATGCCATGCACTGCCGGGTGGTCCCAGAACACCGGAAACACACGCTTATAGTCGGCCAGCTGCTGCGCATCGGTCGGCCCGTCCAGATCGAACTCGGTGATGTAGATCGGCAGGCCTGTGGCGGCCAACGCATCCAGATTGTCGCGATGCACCGACATCGCCACCTCCGGCGTGGTCTCGAAGGCATGCTCCTGCACCCCGATCGCATCGACCAGGTTCTCACGCTGCAGCAGCCGCACGATCTGCAAATACTTCTGTGTGGCCTGCGCGCTATTGGTGATGCTGTAGTCGTTGATCATCAACTTGGTGTTGGGAAAATGCTGGCGCGCAAGCCGAAACGATTGCAGTACCCATTCCCAGCCGCTGTCGCCGTTACCCCCCAGCGCCTGCAGATAATTGCCGCCGCCGGTATCGGCCTTGCTGGGCGGGTCGTTGAGTGGCTCGTTCACCACCTCCAGCAGCGCGATCTCCGGGTAGCGCTGCGCGACGGCGGCAAACCATTGCTCGATCTCGCGGCGCTGCTCGGCCGGCCGCAAGGTCTTGATCCATTCCGGCTGCTGGTTGCCCCACACCATGACATGCATCTGGAATGGCATCTGATTGGCCTGGGCAAACCGGCATGCCGCATCCAGCGTGCTCCAGTCCATCTGGTCGCGCACCGCCTCCACACTGCCCCATTTGCCGCCGTTTTCCGGGGTGAGCTTGTTCCAGTACTGCGCAAACCCCGGCGCCTGCTGCGCGCCGTACGCACTTCCGAGGAACTTGGACGCCGCCGCTGCCAGCGGTGCCGCGTGGGTTGGCGCGGCCATGCCCGCCGCCATCAATAACCCCAGTGTTACTGCGCGCATGTGCATAGGCTCACCTCAGGACGATGTCGGCGCTGGATCGACAGGCAACTGCGCCGGCTCCAGCTGCGGCACCAGCGTGTGCACGACGGCCAAGGCCAGCAGGTAGGCAGAGCCTGCCATCAGAAACACCGGCACATAGCTGCCGGTGGCTTGCAACAGAAAGCCGATGAAGGTGGCGATCAGCATGCCGCCCACCGCACCGGCAAAACCGCCGATGCCCACCACCGTGGCAACCGCGTGGCGCGGAAACATGTCCGAAGGCAGCGTAAACAGATTCGCCGACCAGCCCTGATGGGCGGCGGTGGCCAGCCCGATCAGCGCGACCGCCAGCCACAGGTTGTCGGCGCGTGCGGCAAAGACGATGGGCACGACGGAAATCGCGCAGATCAGCATCGCGGTCTTGCGTGCGCGATTGACGCTCCAGCCACGTGCGATGAAACGCCCGGCCACCCAACCACCGGCAATGCTGCCGATGTCGGCCAGCACGAAGATCACGATCAAGGGCACGCCCAATTGCAGCAGGCTCAGGCCATATTCGGCGTGCAGGAACTTCGGCAGCCAGAACAGGAAGAACCACCAGATCGGGTCGGTGATGAACTTGCCCAGCACAAACGCCCAGGCTTGCCGATGCTGCAGCACCTGTAACCACGACAGGCGGCGCTGCACCGGCTCATGCGCATCGCTGCGGATGTGCGCCAGTTCTGCAGCAGACAACCGGGGTTGCTGCTCGGGCGGGTGATAGCTGAACCACCACACCGCCAACCAGGTTGCACTGAGCACGCCGGTGAACAGGAATGCCGCCTGCCAGCCCCAGGCGGTGGCAATCAACGGCACCAACAATGGGGCAACAATGGCCCCGATATTGGAGCCGGAATTGAAGATGCCGGTGGCCAGCGCGCGCTCACGGCGCGGGAACCATTCGGCCACCGTCTTGAGCGCTGCAGGAAAATTGCCCGATTCGCCAAGGCCCAGGAAAAACCGCGCAATCGCAAACCCCACCACGCTGGTGGCCAAGGCATGCCCCATCGCCGCCAGGCTCCACAGGCCGATCGCCAGCGCATAGCCGAGCCGAGTGCCGAAGCGGTCGATTACCGCACCGCTGCACAGCAAGCCCAGCGCATACGCCGCCTGGAATGCGGTGACGATATAGCCGTACTGGATTTCGTTCCAACCGATCTGCGTCTGCAGAAACGGCGCCAGCACGCCCAGTACCTGGCGGTCCACATAGTTGATGGTGGTGGCCGCGAGCAGCAGGGCGCAGACCCGCCAGCGCACCCGGCCGAGCCTTGCCGTTGCGGCCCCCGGGGCCGCGGCGGGCACCTCGCTCATGCGCGTGGCCTATGCGGGCGCGCCAGCGCGCCAGCTTCCTGCGCGGATTGCCCGATGTGGTGCAAGCGTGCACCCATCAGGTACCGGCCGGGACCGTCGCAGCCGTGTTCTTCGGTTCGATTCATCGACCACTGCACCTGCACGAAGGTGGCCTTGCGCCACGGATGATAGCGCTACCATTACCACGGCATCGCGATAAATCCATCGCGCAGTGCAGCACTGCGCCTCCGTACGCAAGCGCGTCCGGCGCGACGGCGTGGGTTGGCCGGCGACCTGCCGGCGCGTGCACGCATCTATGCTGCCCTGCAGCGTGATGTTCCGAATTTGTTAGCGCTAACATCAAATGCACTGATCGTCCGTCTCCCCCATCGCACCATCGTCGCGCCGCGCAACGGCAGCGGCACTCCCTGCGCAGGGGCGATGCGTGGGACATCTGCTACCTGTTAGGGAAGGGATTACGGTGAAGAACAGCTACGCACGAACCGCGTTATCCTGCGCGTTGGGATCCATCCTGCTGGGCATGTCCAGCACCGCCGCCTGGGCACAGTCCGCCGATGCCCAGAGCACGGCGCAAACCCCGCCAACCACTGCCGGCAATAACGATGCGGTGACCCAGCTGGATACCGTCACCGTGTCCGGCTACCGACGCAGCATCCAGTTCTCCACCGACGCCAAGCGCGATTCGGTCGGCTTTGCCGACACGGTGTTTGCCGAAGACATCGGCAAGTTTCCGGACATGAATATCGCCGAGTCGCTCAACCGCATTCCCGGCGTGCAGCTGGCGCGCGACGTCAATGGCGAAGGTCTCAATATCGCCATCCGCGGCCTGGGCACCAGCTTCACCAAGACCACGCTCAACGGCGCCAGCATCGCCACTGCTTCGATCGGTCTGAATGCGCAGAACCAGAACCGCGAAGTCGATCTGAATCTGTTCCCCACCGAATTCTTCACCCAGCTCACGGTGAGCAAGACACCCACCGCGAGCATGCTCGAAGGCGGCGTTTCCGGTGTGGTGGACATGCGCAGCGCGCGCCCGTTCGACCGCCCCGGCGTGCACTTCACCTATCAGGCGCAGGCCGACTGGAACAGCACCAGCGAAAAAACCACCCCACGCGGCGCTTTCATGGGCAGCTGGACCAATGAAGCAGGCACCTTCGGCGCACTGTTCGGTGTGGCGTCGGTCCGCAGCAAACTCGGCGTGCGCGGTTTCGAGAGCGTGGGCTGGACCAACCCCGGCCTCACCTACACCCAGTGCGGTCTCGCGCCGCCGGCAGGAACGCCAGCCACCAACCAACCGGCGGCTTGCAACGTCAATGGCGGCGGCAACTGGCGCATTCCAGACACTGTGCCCGCCACTGCCGGCAGCGGCCTCACCACCGGCGAGACCATCGACGCCGCCTGGCTGCTGGCGCGCAACCCGGGCCTGAGCATCGACCAGATCAGCGACGCGCTGATCCCGCGTCTGGGCCGCAGCGTCTACATGAGTGGCGATCGCGACCGCGATGCGTCGGTGATGTCGCTGGAATGGCGCCCTTCCGACAGCATGCATTTTTACCTGGACACGCTGTACTCCGAAGCCGAGCGCACCACCGAGCGGATCAGCATGAATCTGATCGGCCGCAACGGCAACATGATTCCGCTCGGCATGCAGCTGGATCAGAACAACGTGGTGACCAGCGCCACCTTCGCCAACGCGCAGTACTTTTTGGAAGCGCGCCCGTACCACGAAAACGTCAAGTTCTGGAGCGTCAATCCCGGTGCGGAACTGCTGTTTGGCGCCGAGCAGGACATCAAGCTCAATGTGCAGGCCAATGCCACCCGTAGCTGGCTCGCGCGCGAATCGCCCAGCATCCTGGTCACCTCGCCGTTCACCACCGTGGACTACCGCAACGAAGGCGGCGACCGCCCCAGCATCACCAGCCCGCTCGATCTCAACGACCCCAACCTGGGCTGGGGCTGGACGGGTGGCCGGGTCAATATCCAGAACGAAAAGCGCCAGACCGAAACGCGCGGCGCGCGCGCCGACCTGCAGTTCGGCGAGGACAAGCGCAACGTCAAGATCGGCGCGTCCTACGACATGGCCGAGCGCACCATCCGTGGCTTCGACAACAGCACCGCCTGGGAACAGGTGGTGTGCCGCGGCAATGGCGGCAACGTGTGCAACGGCGGCGCCGGCTCGGCAATCCCGAACGCGGCCCTGGCCAGCTATCTGAAACCCGGCCCAGGCGGTTTCATCACGGCCGACTTCTCCCGCTTCCTGGCCGACACCAACTACTACGCGCTGCGCGATGCCGCACCGGAGAGCAACTCGGCCAACACCGGCGCTTCGACCGGCGGCATCCGCGAAAAAAATCTGGGCTTCTACATCGAGACCAATGCGGAAGCCGATGTCTGGAACCGCACCATGCGCTTCAACGCCGGCGTGCGCTATGTGACCACCGACCAGACCATTACCGGCCCGGTCACCATCAATGGCGTGCGCAGCGTGCAGGTGCTGGATTCGGATTACAAGGAAACCCTGCCCTCGTTCAACGTGGCATGGGACGTGGCCGACAAGGTGGTCATGCGCCTGTCCAGCTCGCGCACGCTGACCCGCCCCGATCCCAGCGCGATGCTGCCCAACACCAACTTCAGCGACCCTTCCGCGCAGACCGCTACGCAGGGCAATCCGAACCTCAAGCCGTATCTGTCGACCAATGTGGATTTCGGCGGCGAGTGGTACACCGGCGGCGAAGGCTATGTGGGCCTGACCCTGTTCAACAAGCGCATCACCGGCTTCACCGTCAACGGCATCCGCCGCATTCCGTTCAACGACCTGGGCGTGAACTACGACACGCTGCTGCCGATCCAGCAGGCCGGCCTGGCCCAGCGCGGCGGCCCCAATGCGGCCACCGTGGATGTGCAGACGCAGGTCAATGCCGATGGTGTGCTCAATATCCGCGGCACCGAGGCCATCTGGGTGCAGCCGCTGGACAAGCTGTTCGACGGCCTGGGCTTCAGCCTCAACTACACCCACGTCAACCAGCAGTCCGAAGGCGAAGGCGTGCCGGCGGTGGCCGTCGGTGTCGCACCCAACCTCTGGAACGGCACCGTCTACTGGGAAAAGGACGCAGCCTCGATCCGCCTGTCCTACACCTGGAACGACGACATGGTGATCTCCGGCGCAAACCAGAACGGCATTCCGTATGCGCGCCTCAACGCCGATGCGCGCGGCCAGCTCGATATGTCGGCGAGCTACGCACTGGATTGGCTGCCGTCCAAGCCGCAGATCACGCTCAACGTCACCAATATCACCAACGAACCGTTGCGCACGACCTTCGCCTGGCCCAACGCCACCTACGACCTGTATGAGCCCGGGCGCACCGTCATGCTCGGCATCCGCGGTACCTTTTGAGTGTTGTCGTCATCGGTCGCCGTTCCTCCCAGCGGCGACAGATGGCGCAATGCGCGCCGCGGCGTTTTCCGCAGCATTCTTCGAGTCCGTCCCATCTCATGAACGATCGGTCACAGCAGCTCTCCTTGCGCGAAAAGATCGGCTACAGCCTGGGCGACCTGGCTGCCAATCTGATCTTCCAGACGCTGGTCACTTTCCTGGCGTTCTTCTACACCGATGTGTTCCGCATACCTGCCAGCGTGGCAGCGACGCTGATCTTTGTGGTCGGCATGCTGGGCGCGTTCGTGTTTACGCCGGTCATCGGTATCTTGGCCGATCGCACGCGCACCCGCTGGGGCAAGTTCCGCCCGTGGATCCTGTGGACCGCACTGCCTTTCGGGGCGTTGTCGCTGGCCGCCTTCAATACGCCCACGCTCGGCGAGCAGGGCAAGATCGCCTACGCCTTTGCCACCTACACCTTGCTGATGCTGGTGTACGTCGCCAACAACCTGCCGTACTCGGCCTTGAGCGGCGTGCTCACTGGCAGCATGGAGCAGCGCAACAGCTTGTCGGCGTATCGCTTTCTGGCGGTGACCTTTGCGCAGTTCATCATCCAGGTGCTGTTGCTGCCGTTGGTCTTGATTCTGGGCAATGGCGACAAGGCGCAGGGCTTTCGCAACACCATGGCGCTGTTCGCGGCGATCGGCACGCTGTGCTTTTTGATCACCTTCTTCACCACGCGCGAGCGGGTGCTGCCGATCAGCGAACAACGCAACAGCGTGCGCCAGGACCTGACCGATCTGGTCCGCAACAAGCCCTGGCTGGTGATGCTGGCGCTCACCATCCTGGTCTTCATCAATCTGGCGATGAAGGGCGGGATGTACATCTACTACTTCAAGTACTACCTCGACGCGAATGCGTTGACGCAGTTTCTCGACCACGCCGGGTTCAACCGCTTCATCGCCGGCATTAACAGCGTCCTGACTGGCGCCGGCATGAGCGCGTTGCAGTGGCCACAGGACGCGCCGACTTCCGCATTTAGCGTGTTCAGCGCCGGCGGCATCCTGGCGATGATCGTGGGCATCGGTTTTTCCAAACGCCTGGCCGACCGCTTTGGCAAGCGCAATGTCTTCGGCGGCGCGCTGCTGATCTCCACGCTGTTCCTGCTGGCGTTCTATCTGTATCCACCGAATGCGATCGGCTGGGTGTTCGCTTCCTACGTCCTGCACGGGTATTTCTACGGCATCACCATCCCGTTGCTGTGGGCCATGATCGCCGATGTGGCCGATTACTCGGAGTGGAAGAACCACCGCCGCGCCACCGCCATCATCTTCTCGGCGATGTTGTGCGGCTTGAAGATCGGACTGAGCGTAGGCGGCGCACTGGTCGCCGGCATCCTGGCGTTTTATGGCTATGACGCAGCACTGCCGCAGCAAGGCGCGGCCGTCACCAACGGCATCCGCCTGGCCATCAGCGTGTACGCCTCGCTTCCGTTCCTGCTCGGCACTGCATTGCTGGCGCTGTACGAAATCGACAAGGCGCTGGAAACCCGCATCGAGCACGAACTGGGCATGCGCCGCCAGGCCGCACCGCTCGCCACTGTCTGACCTCCCCTCCCACTTCATGCACAGGTACGCGCATGTCCGATGAACTGCAAGCCGCTAATCTGCAGGCGCTGGCGCGCACCGCCATTTCCGCACCGCTGGTCACCCACCTCTACACCGCCGACCCGTCCGCACATGTATTCGACGGTGCGCTGTATATCTATCCCTCGCACGACCTCGATGCCGGCGTGGCCTTCAGCGACGACGGCTCGCATTTCGACATGGCCGACTACCACGTGTTGCGCATGGCGCATCCGGGTGCGGCGGTGGAAGACCTCGGGCAAGTGCTGCATGTGCGCGATGTGCCCTGGGCGCAGCGGCAGATGTGGGCACCGGATGCGGCGCAACGCAACGGCAAGACCTATCTGTACTTCCCCGCAAAACGCGCCGACGGCATGTTCCAGATCGGCGTGGCGGTGGGCGATCGCCCCGAAGGCCCGTTCGTCGCCGAGCCGCAGCCCATCGCCGGAACCTACTCGATTGACCCGGCCGTACTCGCCGCCGACGACGGCGCGCATTACCTGTACTTCGGCGGCATCTGGGGCGGCCAGCTGCAGCACTACCGCGATAATGTCTACGCGCAGACGCATCAGGAACCGGTGGGCGAGGCACCCGCACTTGGCCCGCGCGTGGCGCGCCTGCACGCGCACATGACCGAACTGGCCGAACCCAGCCGCGAAGTCGTCATCCTCGACGAACACGGCGCCCCGCTGCGCGCAGACGACCACGCCCGCCGCTTCTTCGAAGGTCCCTGGGTCCACCAACATGCAGGTCGGTACTACCTGTCGTATTCCACCGGCGACACCCACCAGATTTGCTACGCCACCAGCGACTCACCCTACGGCCCGTTCAACTACCAGGGCGTGCTGCTCGCACCGGTGGTCGGCTGGACCACGCATCACTCCATCTGCTTGTTCCAGGAGCAGTGGTATCTGTTCTATCACGACAGCGTGCTTTCGGGCGGCCAGACGCATCTGCGCAGCATCAAGATGGCACCGCTGGAACATGCTGCAGATGGAACGATCGCGACGATTTACCCGTATGGGGAGGATGCGGTATCGCCTTGGTGAGTGCTGTTGGGTAACCGGCTGCCGCGATTCCAACCAACCCGTCATGACTCGACCGCCGTGGCTGAACGACACGTCCCGTCACCGCTGCGCTTCCAGGGCGCGTCGTGAGCCTCGTTGCGGCTGATCGTCGACCCGGCGCTCACCGCGCGGTGAGCGCGCGTTTGCTGGCATGCGCAAGGCGTCGGCGCGGCTCTTGAACGCCGCCATGACGTACCGAGCGTTATCGTCGTCCCACTGGCGAGAGGGCCAGCGTGCGCCCAGTCCGGAACTGCATCGCATGGGGTCGCATCCGGACGCACTGCAATGCCGTAGGCCTGTCTACGGATTCTTCAGGTGGAGGTTGCCATGCGAGGTGGTTCGATGCTGTTGTTGCTGACCTTAGCGGTCTATGGGAGTGCGAGTGGGAGCGAGTCGCGTGCCGCCCTGCCCCGTGCAGATAGCGTCGATGTACCGCGCTTCATGGGCGACTGGTACGTCATCGCGCATATTCCGACCCGCCCGGAACGCAACGCCTACGACGCGGTGGAGAGCTACGCGCTGCGACCGGATGGTCGCATCCAGACCACCTTCACGTATCGCAAGGGCAGCTTCCAGGCGCCGCTCAAGTCGATGCATCCGATCGGCCAGGTGGCGAAGCAGGGCAATGGCGCGCTCTGGCGCATGCAGTTCTTCTGGCCGTTCAAGGCCGAGTACGTGATCGCCTGGCGGGATGCGGAGTATGCGCAGACCATCGTGGCGCGCAGCAAGCGCGATTACGTCTGGTACATGGCGCGTACCCCACAGGTCTCCGATGCCGACTATCAGCAGGCCGTTCAACGCATTGCCGCAATGGGCTACGACGTCTCACAGCTACGACGTGTGCCGCAGTCGGCGCGCTGATGCAAAAGCGCCCATGGGGAATCTGCACGCCGTGCAGTCCTCGAGCCGGCCGAGCGCCTCAGGCGTCGTTCGCGTCCACAGAAAGTTCCCATCCATCGTTCAAGCCGCCCAAGGGCTTGGCCTCGGTTGCCAAGTCGTCCTCGAATGCCGAAATCGCCTTGTACGACGGCGCCATGGTCGGATAGACCGTCACATCCATGGGAAACGCCGTATTTTCCGGGTAATGACAGCAGCGAACTTTCTGCTCGAAGCGAAGCATCTTCACCGAGAACTCAAGCGCCGATTCCTTGCTGGGGAAGACGACTGAAAAAGCGATTTCCCGCGGCTTTGAAAGGTCGACACCTTGCTGTGCGATATGCCAGAGCGTGTCGCCGTTATCGTCTTTAGGATACAGAACCGGATTTCGTTGCATGGTGGCTTCAATTTTTTGCGACCAATTGGCCGTGGAGGAATATTAGCGCCTGGCTTGTGTGCGGTCTGGCATTAACTTTTTTCCTGAAAGCAGATGAGATCAGAAGACTTATCGTGCTCATTATATTTTTTGGACGAACATAAAATTTACCGCACCACCATCTAGCGCAGTCGAAATTGTCGGCTGGATTTTAAGGAAACCCTCACGGGCCATCCTTATCTGATGGCATACTTTCTATTTTCATAGTTAAAGGCTGTTCGCCGGATAGGACAGAGATCGCCAACTGACGAACACGTTCTTGCTCGTCTTCGACGCGCCCATGCGCTGATGGCGAGTAAACACCTTTTTTAAGTTGAACTCGATCAAATACTAAACCCACTTCCACTGCAATCGCATATAAAACATTTACAAATAGCTCATGCCCACGACTAACCCATTGTTGGGCGGGCTCATTGTCGATAAGTGTATTTAAATGATCAAGATACTCTCGCCACGCGTCTAAGACACACTACTCTTTCTTGGTTCGTTTGCGAAACCCAAAAATACGATCACCGTAAAAAGCAAGATCAATCATGTTCAGTGCTTGGACATTATCTGAACTCAACCGTGATGCACGTGTTGCCATTAAGGTGTGAAAGACCCACAACTTTCTCTGTCGTGTTTCGCGCAAAAGCTCAATCCATTTTTGCACTCGCACAGCAACAATTGGCCCAAGTAGCGTCGCAAGAATTATCAGCCCATCACTGATCGTCACGGTTGCCGGTGATGCCACACACACCTCCTGATTTTTAGTTTATTAGCTACGCTCGCACGGAGCGCTGGCTCAACAACAGATCTCCTGTTTTGAAGCTCACCTCATTCAGTTTCAGTACGCAGCTGAGCTTAAATTTCCATTGCATACTAGTACTTACTTATCTAGCGACACAGTAGTGATAACCGAAAAAAGCGCAAGGACTCTAAGCCTGCATCTTGACTCCCCCCATGCATCAGTAGCACACTCCTTCACGGAGCGTAGCAACTCCATAGACAGCGGTGCCACCCCCGTCAAGCGGTGGTTTTTTGTGCCTGATGTTCGGGTACATGCTCGGCGTCTCCACGTCGGGAGGGCGGCGAATACAACACCCGCAAGGGAAATAAGCCCGCCGTCTGTCTGCGGTTGCTAACCTCCCGGCATCCCGCCGCACCGTGCGGCGGGAGCCTGTCCGGAGAGTTGAGCATGGAGCAGTCTCTGTTCGGGTATTACCTGCTGCCGGAAGATGCGCAGCTTCGATTGCTGCAGACGCGTGATCATTTGCGCTTTTTAGCGGCACTGGTGTGCGCTAAGTACTCTGCAGACGCGTCTAACCCTCACAAAGTGACGGTGACACCGGACGCCTTGGAATTTTGCTTTGAGTTATTAGCAGAACAAATCGAACAGGTACTAAAGCAAATCCAGCCCCCTTAATCTGCCATGCATGGAGCTTGGCCCGAGTCACCAGCGCAGCAAGAGTCTGTTCCTACTTACGCTTTGGCGGCGGCGGCTCATAGCCTCGAGTAGTCCTGTTGTCGTTTGCGTAGCCCTCATCTTTGCGGGCTGGAGGGCGCTGGGGTTGTGGATTGCTTGGTGGTCGGCTGGGTGATTTTTTGTCTGTCATTTGGGTTCTCTCGTTTTGTGAGGTTCGTTTTAACAAATGCCGCCATAAAGCATATTCCAAATAAAAACAGAACAGCTCCACTCCCGTTGAGCCAGCGGGTAAGCTGAGTGTAAAACCCTCCTGGAGGTTTGCAAAAGATGGTTCCATCGTCGCACTGCAATATTGCTCTACGTAATGCAAGCCGACTGACAAAAAAAGAACCAAGCATTGCCGACGTGCTTAGCGCCCATAATATCCACGCTGCAACAAGCCAAGAGGAGTTCTGAATCGGATTTTGGCCGACAATGTCTTTGACAAATGCGAAGGAAATTCCTAACGCGCCGCCAGATAAAGTAAGCACAGTCTTATCGTAGTCTTCTTGAGCTTTTTGCTCGGCGACGACAAGCCACTGCCTGTATTCAGGATCTACCTCGTCGCGATTTGCGTTCTCTCCCGCGTTAGTCGCCATCTATCTCACCCTAGATCGAAGTTGCCTTTCGTACGGACCTTATTTGCAACTAATACTCAAGGCACCCAGATCAAATTCATCACCTGCGGATCGGCGGTCACCTTGACCAGCTTGCCGCTGGGGCCGAACTGCACCTGGTACTCGGAGAAGCTGTCGCGCCAGTAGCGCCACAGCGAGGCGTCCAGGTTGGGGTTTTCGCTGCTGATCGGGTAGCCGACCGCCATCAGCACCTGTTCGCGGGTCATGCCGCCGGTGAGCTTGCCATCGTTGATCGCCTGGCGAATCTTGGGCGGGAAGGTAGCGAGCTTGAGCTTGGGGTCGGTGGTGACGACATACCGGGCGGCAAAGGCGGTGTTGTCCAGGTCGCGGCTGTAATCGTTGCCGATGGACTGCTTTTCGCCGGCGATCTTGAGGTTGACGCGGTTGCGGCCGAAGCCGGTGACGCTGACCGGGGTGCCGACCGGGAGCATGCGCTTGCCGTCTTCGGCGTAGTTGCTGTCGCTGATCCAGCTGCCGTCGGTGCGCAGGTTGCAGCACAGAAAGCCGTCGTACTTGGCGACATCGGCGGCGCTGGCCAGGTTGGCGGCGGCGAACAGGCCCAGGGCCAGCAGGGAAGGATGCAGACGCATCGAAAGACTCCTTTCTCGACGGCCGTAGCCGCGCGGCAATGATGGACGGGGCGCGCCGCCGTTTCCCCGCGGCGCGCGGGCATTGTCGCAGCCCCGGGCCGCTTGGCAAGCGCGGCTGACGCGTGCAGCCCGGGGTTGTGTATGCTCGGGGGGTGGACACCCTGTCAACCGCCGAGATCGTCGAGCAGATCGCCGAGTTGCGACGCGCCCACCGCGCGTTGGACGAGGAGATTCAGCGCGTGCCCGCGAACCTGGACGACGAGCTGCAGATGAAGCGCTTGAAGAAGCGCAAGCTGCACATCAAGGACTGCATCACGCGGCTGGAGATGGAGTTGGTGCCCGACGAGCCGGCGTGATGGCTGGTTGGCGGTAGCTTGCGTCAGCTGCAGAAACGGTCCCTCAACCAGAGCTCGTGCTTGCGACGCGGGCACCCGAAGGCACGAGCGCCAGGGGCGCACCAGCCATGCGTTCTCGCCCCGACGTGAGGAAAGGCTTTGATCTGTGCTGGTGGGATGACGCTCTGTAAAGCGCTGGTTCGCGGCTTCCTTATTTCGCCGAAGCAGGCTCTAGCGCTTCGCGTCGAGACATTCCTTCTCGTACCTGGAGAAGCTCACTGCGTCGCAGCCGGAACTGCACGTCTCCTGCATCGAACCGGCTAAACGCATCGCGCCGATAAGCTCCCTTCTCCCACCGGGAGAAGGTGCCCCGACGGGGCGGATGAGGGTACGAGTGCTGAACGTTTTCAACGGCCAAGTCGCTCTACTCTGATTGCGCAGCGCTAACTGCGAACGACCGCTGGCTGCAACGGATCAACACACACATCGGCCACACGACACATACGACCGCGCGGCGCACGTAAGATCAGTGCTCGCTAGGAGCCGCTCTGAGAGTTCCAGCCGCGCAAGCGACACTGCCATCCAGCCAGCGCGGGCGACCTGCCACTCCGTCCCCGCACTGGCGCTGTTTCGATTGGCGCGCGCCCGCTCAACCGGCGCGCAGCAGGATCTTGCCACCTCGTCCCGGTTCGGCACTGGCCGCTGCCGCCTTGGCCGCGTCTTCCAGATCGAACACCGCTTCCACCGGCAGCGCCAGGCTGCCGTCGAGCGCGGCCTTCAACAGCTCGCCGATCATGCGGCGCTTGTCCTCGGACTTGGTGGCGGCCATGACCTTGCTGCCCCAAAAGCCGCGCACGGTGGCCTGCTTGAAGATCACATCGCCGCTGGCAATCTCCAGCGGTTCGCCGGTCATCGAGCCGAACGAGATCAACTCGCCGCCCTCGGCAAGCAGCCCCATCAACTCGCCTGCCGCCTTACCGGCCACCGAGTCGATCGCGCGCACGATCGGTGCATCGCCGGCCAACGCGCGCACGCGGTCTTGCCAACCGTCCTGCGCGGTCGACACCGCATTCCCGATCCCCAGTGCCTTGAGTTCGTCCACGCCGGCATCGCGACGCACCAGATTGATCACGTTGATGCCGCGTGCCGCAGCCAGCATGGCGACGGTCTTGCCGACCGCGCCGTTGGCGGTGTTCTGCACAATCCAGTCGCCTTTGTCGACATTCAGGAACTCGATCAGCATCAACGCGCTCAGCGGCATGGCGATGAGCTGGCAGCCGCGGTCGTCATCCAGTGCGTCGGGCAGCGGGACCACGCCGGTTGCGTCGGCCAGAAAGTAGTCGGCCCAGCTCTCGTGCACGCCGGCGGCGACGACACGCTGGCCGACCTGCAGGCCCTGGACGCCCTCGCCCAGCGCATCGATCACGCCAGACCCTTCGCTGCCGCCGATCGCCGGCAGCGTGGGCTTGTAGCCGTAGTTGCCGCGCACCGTCCACAGGTCATGGTTGTGGATGGGCGAACGCCGCATCGCGATGCGGACCTGGCCCTTGCCGGGTTGCGGTGTGGGCCGTTCGCCGAGTTCGAGCACCTTGGCCGGGTCGCCGAACTGGGTGTGGATGGCTGCGCGCATGCAAGTCTCCTGTCGGCGGCGCCCGTGGTGCAACGCAGCCGATCACAGTGAAAGATGCTGCGATGCTAACGGGAACGCTGCAAGCGCCCGATGAAGCGAACGGAACCGCTGTGTGAAAGCCGCCGGCGCTCGCCTACCGCCACCTCGCCACGCGCCCGACGCGCCCTGCAAGACGTGAAGGCATTCGCCAACGGCCTAGAGCATCCAACAAAACGACTGTGCAGCCGCCAGGCGGGCGCGGCCGGTGCCCGGTATCGGCATGTACCACGCGTACGCTCCGGTTCCTGCCCGCCGTCCACACCCACCTGACGACTGCTCGCCACGTCTTGTCAGTCGCTTTTACTGCGGCGGCACAGCCACGTCCGGCTTGGCCGCTGCCGGGCTGACGCGTTCGATGGTATGGCGCAGTTCGCGGCCGAGAATGAACTTGGCGTCCTTGGCCCAGGCATCCAGGCGCTCGTCGAACATCAGCTTGCTGTTGTCGTCCGGCCACACCAGGCGCAACTCGCGCAATTTCTGGATGAAGCCGCGGAACAGGGTCTTGTCGAAGAACTCCGGCGCGGCCGGTGCATACAGCAGGCTCAGACGCTGCGCGGCCTGCTGGCACAGGCTTTCCAGTTCGCCGGCACCGAGCACGCCCGGGCCGTTCTTCACCAGCACCGAAATGGCGATGTAATAGCGCTCGAACGCTTGTTGCAGCGAATGGCCGATCGCGCGCAGGCGGAACACTTCGTCGGTCTGCCCGGTGTTGCGGGTCAGGATGCCGCCGTCGTCGTCGGTGACGTTGAGCAGCAGGCCTTCGCGCACGAACATGTCGATGGTCTGTTCGATGCGTTCGGCAAAGCGGTCTTCGCTCCACGGCAGGAACAACTCGGCCTGCAGGAACGGATACACCGTGCGGCCCAGGCGCAACAGACCGGCGCGGCTCATGCGGCGGTTGTTCTGGAAGCAGCACGCCACCCACGAAGAAGCGGTGAACAGGTGCAGCACGTTGTTGCGGAAGTAGCTCAGCAGCACCGCGGTATCGCCGCTGACGCTGAGCACATCGCCCAGCGGGTGCGACACGCGCGTGAGCACGTTGATCTCTTCGGCGTGGGTGATGATGCGCGCCGGCGTATGCGGGGTGACGGTGACGCGGTCCGAGTACGGCATCTCGGCCAGCAGCTTCTTGCACAACTCGATCTGCGCGATCAGGTCGGCCTCGCCCATCGCGTGCTTGGGCGTGGACAGCAGGGCCAGCGCCAACAGGTTGATCGGATTGACGTCGGCGGCGCAGTTGATGCGGGTCTGGATCTGCGTAGACAGCATGTCCACCGCGGGCGCCAGCCAGGTGGGTTTTTCGTCTTCCGGCAGCGGCTGGCCGTCCCAATCGGGCGCGTGCTTGGCCAGCACGTCGTTGAGCGCGATCGGCTCGCCGAAGTTCACCACCACCTGGCCGTAGTTCTGCTTGAGCACCTTGGGGATGGACCACAGCAGGCCCCAGATGGATTCCTTTTCCTTCGGCCGGCCGGTGAGCTCGTCCAGGTAGCTGTTGCCTTCCATCAACTTTTCGTAGCCGATGTATACCGGCTGGAACAGCACCGGCTTGCGCGGCTGGCGCAGATACGCGCGCAGCGTCATCGCGATCATGCCGCCCTTGGGCTGCAGCAGACGCCCGGTGCGCGAACGCCCGCCTTCGACGAAATATTCGATGGAATAGCCGCCGGCCACCAGTTGGGCGACGTATTCGCTGAGCACGGCCGAATACAGCGCATTGCCCTTGATCGAGCGGCGGATGAAGAACGCGCCGCCCTTGCGCAGCAACGTGCCGACCACCGGCAGGTTGAGGTTGATGCCGGCCACGATGTGCGGCGGCACGATGCCGCGTTCGTACAGCAGGTAGCTCAGCAACAGGTAGTCCATGTGGCTGCGGTGGCTGGGTACGTACACCACTTCATGCCCGGGCGCGGCCTGCTTGAGCTTATCCAGGTGATGCACCAGCACGCCGGCGTAAATGCGGTTCCACACGTGGGTCAGCAGGAAGCTGGCCGAGCGGACCACCGGGCTGGAATAGTCGGCGGCGATTTCCCACGCATAGGCATGCGCCTTGCGCCAGGCATCGACCGGCTTGGAATTGTCGCGCTTGGCCTGGATGGCGATGGCTTCGCGTACCGACTCGGCGGCCAGCACCTGGTCCACCAGCAAACGGCGGGTAGACAAGTCCGGGCCGATCACCGCTTCGCGGATGCGCCGGAAGTGCGTGCGCAACACGCGCTGCAACTTGCGCAAGGTGCGCTCGGGCGGCAGCCCCTCGGCCATGGTCTGGCGCAACGAAATCGGCGGGGCGAAACGCACGATGGTGGTGCGGCCGTTGAGCAAGACCGACAGCAGGCGGCGGAAGCGGCCGACCAGCGCCCAGTTTTCCGAGAACAGCACCGCAAACCAGCCGCTCTGCTTGTCCGGCGCGCGGCCGACGAAGATCGATACCGGCACCAGATGCACGTCCAGGTCGGCGCGCACGCGGTGCGCCTGCAGCAACTTGGCCAGCGAATCGGAGTGGGTCTTGCCGCCGCGCTGCTCGGGAATCAGCGAATTGCTGCTGCTGCGCCGTGAGAGCGCCAGGTAGGCCCGCTTGCGCTCCAGCGGGTCGCCCGGCAACGGCACCAGCGGCGACGGCAGGCCGACTTCGCGACAGGCCTTGTCCAAAATCAGCGCATTGGACATGCCGTAGTCTTCCAGCACGTACACCACCGGGCGGCCGTCGTCGTAGCGACCGGGTTGGTCCGGCTCGATGGTCAGGCTCAGCCAGGGGTCGGCCAGGCGGCCGAGCAGGCGCGCCCACCACGGGCGCTTGGCGCTGCGCGCAGCGGCAACGCCGGGGGCGATCGATGGCGCAACCGCCGGCGGCACCGGCTCGGCGAGCGGCAAGGCCGCCGTCGTGGCGCCGGTGTCGGCTGCGGCAGTGCTGGGCGGGCTGGGCTGGCCGTCCGGGAACGGCAGGGGATTCTGTTCTGGCATCACGGTCATTATCGCCCAGCCGGGCGTTGCCCGGTGTCGGCAGCCTTCGCCGGCGCGACCGCTGCGGTGTCGGGCACTGCAGTGGCGCTGGGTAAGGGCGCGGCCTGGGCATCGAGCAGCGCCTGCACTTCGTTCTGGGTCTGCAGCTGGTACCAGTGGCCCTCGCGCTTGATCAGCGCGACGTTCAGATCGATATCGTGGGCGGCCAGCGGATAGCGCAGCCGTACCTGGGCGGTGTCGGCATCCTGCTTGATCAAGCCGGTCCGCAGCGCGTCCAGGCTGCCGTCGATCGACAGGTCGTAGCGCTCCAGCACCTTCTTGCAGGTTTCCCAGAACGGCCCGAGCCGGCGCAGGCTTTCTTCCATGCCCAGCCGCTGCAGGTCGGCATCGGAGGTGATGCCGGTGGCACGGGCGGCGGTCACCAGGTCGGCGATGCTGGCCTTGGCGCGGGGGCGATCGGCCAGCGGCGCAGTGGCGGCCCACGCGCTCAAGGCGTCGACCAACTGCACGTAATGGGCGCGCTGCTCGGGCTGGTAGTCGTTGCGGCTACGCAGGTATTGCACGCCGAACTGGCCCAGCGATTGCGCCGCCTGCGCGATGCCCTGGGCCTGGCCGGCCAGCTGCGCATCGAAGGCCTGCTGCAGGCGGCGTTCGGCATCGGGCGCCGACAACGACCCGAGCAGCGCGCCGACTTCATTGGGCAGCGGCAGTTCGGTCAGCGGCCAACGGCTGGCACCGCTGCGCCACGCCGCCTCCAGCTGGGTGTATTGCGCAGGCGTCACCCGGATACGCGCATACGCCACCAGATCATTGCGCCGCAGCGGCAGGGTCATCGCCTGCATCGCCGCGGCCGGCTCGGCCTTGGCGCCGGGCAGTGCGGGCGCGGTCTGGTTGCGCTGGCAGCCGCTCACGCACAGCGCGGCCAGCAGCAGCCACGCGGCGAAGTGGAACCGCCCTGCACGGACGGTAGGTAGCGACATGCGCACGATGTTCCCCCTGATCGATCGGCGCATCTTGCTGTCTGGAGGCATTGGCGGCAAGGCGGGCGCAAACCGTGCGCCACGGTATGGTAGGTAGATGTTACGTTTTCGTAGTTCCTGGCACGTTGTCGACCAGTGTCCGACATTGGCTGCTGATGTCTTATTCGGACAAACTTGTCCAGCGATCGGGCTTCAGCCCTTGCGCCACTTGCGTTTAGCCCAATGCTGCGGCGCATCATGTAAGCGCTTGCAGTTCCTGCTAGCGTGCGCTGCATCTCGCTTGGGGGGTCTCCATCAGATGGGGCTGATGTCATTCATGTGCCTGTGTGACACGGGCGCTCGGTGCCAGCAGGCCGTGCGCCTCCCCCTGGCGCGCGGTGCCACGCGCGTTGACCTGGAGAACGCCACAGCATGAGTCGGCCACGGTCCGAAGGCGGCAGCGTCACCATCAAGGACGTCGCGCGCGAAGCGCAGGTGTCGGTGGCGACGGTCTCGCGCACCATGAACGGGCATCAGCACGTGGCCGAGTCGGTACGCGAGCGGGTCTTGCAGGTGGCGCGTGCGCTCAATTACATCCCGCACCACGCCGCGCGCAGCCTGAGCAGCCGGCGCACCCACACCATCGGGGTGGTGCTGCCGGACCTGCATGGCGAATTCTTTTCCGAATTGATCCGCGGCATCGACCAGGTGGCGCGCGAGCAGGGCTATCACCTGCTGGTGTCCAGTTCGCACGGCGACCCGCAGGCGCAGCGCCGTGCACTGGAGCGCCTGCCCGGGCGCGTGGACGGCGTGGTGGTGATGTCGCCGTCGCTGGGCGATTCGGGCGTGCATGAAGACGCGCTGCCCGGTGGCCTGCCGGCGGTGCTGCTCAACTGCGCCGGCAGCGCCAGCCAGCGCCCGGTGCTCAATGTGGACAACTACGGCGGCGCGCGGGTCATGACCCGGCATCTGCGCGACAGTGGCCACCGCCGCATCGCCTTCATCGCCGGGCCGGACGACAACTTCGATGCGCATGAGCGCCTGCGCGGGTATCGCGACGAACTGGCGCTGGACCCGGCCGCGCAGCCCTGGATCTTGCCCGGCAATTTCGACGAAGAATCCGGTTATCGCGCCGGCCAGGCGCTGGCCCGGGACACGCGGCCCGACGCCGTGTTCGCCGCCAACGACATGATGGCCTTGGGCTGCCTGTTCGCGCTCGGCCACGCCGGGCTGAAGGTGCCGCAGGACATTGCGCTGGCCGGATTCGACGATGTGCCGATGGCGCGCTACGTGCTGCCTGCGCTGACCACGATGCGGGTGGATATCGCCGGCCTGGGCGCGCGCGCGTTGCAGTTGTTGCTGGGCCAGCAGTTGGTCGATGCGCCTGCACCGCCTGCCGACGCTGCGCCGCCGGCGTTTTCGCAGATGGTTCCGGAACTGATCGTGCGTGCGTCCAGCGCCGCCCGCAGCACATCGGGCCATTGACGTCTATGCACCCTGTCGCATCTTCACGAATTCTTTACGGTTTCTTATGTTTTTTATAACTCTATCGTTGCCGCTACCGCTGCTCGTTCGTCCTTGAAACAACGCGTCACCCTGCGCCACGCCGACCACGCTGCCGGTACGCGCCTGACCCCTGGGAGGGGGAAGTCATGAAGACCTACCGTACCGTCTCCACCCTGCCGGCGCGCAGCCTGCTGTGCTGCGCCCTTGCCGCTTCGTTGCTGGCCGCCAGCCCGGCCATGGCCCAGTCCAGTAATGCCACCCTGCGCGGGCAAGTCGCCGCGTCCCAGGCAGGCACCACGGTGACCGCCACCAATGTCGCCACGGGCACCACGCGACGCGTGGCGACCGGGCCGGACGGCAGCTATGCCCTGGTTGGCCTGCCGCCGGGCACCTACAAGGTGGATGCCGGCCCGGGTACCGAGAAGACGGTGACCTTGTCGGTGGCCTCGTCGGTGAGCCTGAATCTGGGCAGTGGCGGCGAGGCGACGACGCCCGCCGATGGCACCGCCACTACCCTGGACACGGTCAAGGTCACCGCCACCTCGCTGCAGGAGGTCAAGACCTCCGAAGTGGGCACCAATGTGTCGCTCAAGCAGATCAACACGGTGCCGCAGCTGACGCGCAACTTCCTGGAGTTCGCCGACACCGTGCCCGGCATGCAGTTCGAGACCGACCCCAACGGCAACAGCCGCATCCGCGGTGGCGCGCAGGCCAGCTCGGCGGTCAACGTCTACATCGACGGCGTGGGCCAGAAGAGCTATCTGTTCGGCGGCGTCTCCGGCCAGGAGCAGAGCGCGGGCAACCCGTTCCCGCAGCTGGCGATCGGCGAATACAAGGTCATCACCTCCAACTACAAGGCCGAGTTCGACCAGGTGGGGTCGGCGGCGATCGTTGCCTCCACCAAGTCTGGCGGCAACGAGTTCCACGGCGAGATCTTCGGGCGCACCACCAATACCGACTTCCGCGCGCGTCAGGCCGACGAGCGCGCCGGTGCGCCCAATGCCGACGGCAGCAAGCGCCAGACCCACCAGGACGAATACGGCATGGCCTTCAGCGGGCCGATCGTCAAGGACAAGGCGCATTTCTTCGTCAGCTACGAAGGCAAGGGCTTCGAGGTGTCGGCCAACCCGGTCTCGGTGCCGGACAGCTTCAGCGCCCTGAGCGACGACCTGCCGGCCGGCGTGCAGAGCCGCCTGGGTTCGGTCACCCGTCCGTTCAAGGAAGATCTGTACTTCGGCAAGATCGACTGGGACGTGGGCGAGAACGATCGCCTGGAGTTGACCGCCAAGTACCGCGACGAAAAGAGCCGCGACGACGTGGGCGACCGCAACACCGCCATCGCCGGCAAGAACAACCTCAACACCGAAGAGCGCTATGACCTGCGCTGGCAGCATTTCGGCGAACGTTACGTCAACGAGGCGCGTGTCTCCTACGAGGACGTGCTGTTCAACCCCAATGCCTTCACCCTGGGCAACCAGAACATCTATACCCGCGGCGTTGCCGAAGACGATGTGCTGATCCGCGACAACGCCACCAGCGGCCTGGCGATCCAGCGCAAGGGACAGAAAGGCCCGAGCTTCCAGAACGACCTGACCTTCAACAGCATCGACTGGCACGGCAGCCACGTCATCAAGATGGGCGTGAAGTACAAGGAGGTGGAGCTGACCCAGAGCGAAAACTCGACGGTCAATCCTTCGTTCTATTACGCGGTGGCCGATGGCCTGGGAACCTCGGCAATTCCGTACCAGGTGAAGTTCAACCTGCCGTTTGCCGGTGCGGCGCCCTCGGTGACGACCAAGAGCAAGCAGCTGGGCCTGTACATCCAGGACGATTGGGACGTCAACGACAAGCTGCAATTGAACCTGGGCGTGCGCTGGGATGGCGAGAAGATTCCATCCTACCTGGACAACGTGACCCCGCCGGAAGTGGTGGCGGCCTTGAACGGCCCCGGCACCGACCCGACGGTGAGCGCCACCTACGCCGAGCAACTGGCCAAGGGCGGCGTCAACATCAACGACTACATCAGCACCGGCAATAACCGCAAGCAGGACAACAACAACTTCGCGCCGCGCCTGGGCTTTTCCTACGATTTCCGTGGCGACGAATCGCTGGTGTTGTTCGGCGGTGCCGGACGCAGCTACGACCGCAACCTGTTCGACATCCTGGGGCTGGAGCAGGTCAAGTCGGCGCTGGCGCAGTACACGCTCCGCTTCGCCGAGGCCGCGCCCGGCTGCACGCCGGCGCCGGGTACCTGCGTCAACTGGAACCCGGCCTACCTCAGCGACCCGGCAAGCCTCGGCGGTCTGGTCAATTCGGGTGTGCGCAACGGTGAGATCGACCTGCTCAACAACGATCTGAAGACGCCTTATTCCGACCAGTATTCGCTGGGCCTGCGCACGCGGCTGGGCGAGTGGAACACCTCGGCCACGGTGTCCTACATTCACAGCAAGGACGGTCTGATCCTGACCTTGGGCAACCGCTATCCCAATGGCGATTTCTTCCAGAATGGCGGCCAGCCGTGGAACGAGAATCCGCCGGGCTTCGGTTCGCTGCTGATCGGCAATAACGGCGTGGAAACCAAGACCGGACAGCTGCTGCTGTCGGCCGACAAGCCCTATACCCAGGAAAGCGGCTGGGGGCTGACGGCGGCCTACACGTTCTCGCGCGCACGCGGCAACCGCGGCAACGACGAGCGCTACGGGTTCGATGCGGCCACCATCGCCGACTACCCGTTCCTGGATCTGAACGCAGTGCCGCGCCACCGCCTGGTGCTGACCGGCATCTACGATTTGTTCTGGGGCATCAGCGCCTCGGCCAAGCTGACCCTGGCCACGGTGCCGCCGCGCAATGAGGCGGTGTCCTACGACCAGTACGGCGGCCAGCCGTCGGAGAACATCCGCATCGTCTCGGTGGATGCACCGGGCGGCAAGTTCATCGCCGGCGGCGACATCTTCGGCACGCGCCAGCTGGATCTGTCGCTGTCCAAGGACATGCATGTCACCGAGGCGTTGACCGTGCAGGTGCGCGGGGATCTGATCAATGCGCTCAACTTCCGCAACTACGATCAGTACGCCATCGACTGGGGCCAGGACGGCGTCTACAACCCGCGTGCCAGCATCAACCAGTACGGGGCGCTGTCCACCTCGCCGCGGACGCTGTTCCTGAGCGCACGCATCATCTGGTAAGTCTCTAGCATCGCCGCAGTCGCCCAGCACAGGGTGCCGCCTGTGCTGGCCATCGTGCACGGCACGCACCCTGGTGCATCGTTGGTCTTGCATTGCCCGGTGATTGCCACGGCACTGCATTGTCCACGCGTCGCCATTGCCTCACCCGTCTCGACCCGTGCCTGAAGGAGCAAGCACCCGTCACCGCAGACCCTTGTCGTTCTTGCAGCCCTTGCGGCTGCTGTTGCCTGTTGTCCCTGTGTTCCACACCAAAGCACCAACCCAACGCGCCAGTCACTGCACTGCGTCGCGCTTTACCCCTGGGAGGGGGAAAGTCATGAAGAATCACCGCACCGTCTCCACCCTGCCGGCGCGCAGCCTGTTGTGCTGCGCCCTGGCCGCCTCGTTGTTCGCCACCACTCCGGCCATGGCCCAGTCCAGCAACGCCACCTTGCGCGGCCAGGTCGCTTCCGCGCAGAGCGGCAGCGAAGTCGTCGTCACCAACATCGCCACCGGCTCGGTGCGACGCGCGCCGGTCAATGCGAACGGCAACTACACCATCGTCGGGCTGCAGCCGGGCACCTACAAGGTCGAATCCAACGGCATCAGCCGCACGGTGACCCTGTCGGTGGCCTCCAGCGCCACTGTCGATCTGGGCACCGAGACGGCCGCGGCGCCTGCCGGTGATGCGACCACGCTGGATACGGTGACGGTCAGCGCGCCGATGATTCGCGACGTCAAGACCTCGGAAGTGGGCAACACCATCAGCGCGCGCCAGATCCAGCAGTTGCCGCAGGCCACGCGTAACTTCCTGGAGTTTGCCGATACCGTGCCGGGCATGGTGTTTCAGGTCGATGGCAACGGCAACACCAAGCTGCGCGGCGGTGCATCCAATGCCAGCGCCGGCAATCTGTATATCGACGGCGTAGGCCAGAAGAGCTACGTGCGTAGCGGCGGCGTCGCCGGTCAAAGCGATACGCAGGGCAATCCATTCCCGCAGCTGGCGATCGGCGAATACAAGGTCATTACCTCCAACTACAAGGCCGAGTACGGCCAGATCAGTGGCGCGGCGATTACCGCGGCCACCAAGTCCGGCACCAACGAATTCCACGGCGAAGCGTTCTATCGCTATACCGATCAGGACCTGCGCGACAAGCGGCCCGACGAAGAAGCCAATGGCAAGATCGACTCGCAGACCAAGGAATACGGCTTCGCACTTGGCGGGCCGATCATCCAGGACCGCATGCATTTCTTCGTTGCCTACGAAGGCAAGGAAAACGTGGCGCCCAAGAGCGTGCAGCCGAGCTCGGAGGCGGCGGCCTTCGTCAGCCAGTTGCCGGCCAACCTGGCCAGCCAATATGGCCCGGCCAACATGCCGTTCGAAGAAGACCTGTTGTTCGGCAAGATCGACTTCGAGCCCACCGATCGCGATCGCATCGAATTGAGCACGATCTACCGCGACGAGACGCAGACTGCCAACGTCGGCGGTACCAACACGCTCGCGCAGGCCACTGACAAGATCAACAAGGACAAGCGCACCAACCTGCGTTGGCAGCACAGTGCCGACAACTGGTTCAACGAGGTCATCGTCGGCACCGAAAATTCGGAGAACAACCCGACCCCGCGCACCCTGGGCAATGGCATCGTCTACACCTATTTCCAGCCACGTGCCGGCTCCACCGATATCGATGAGCGCACGTTCCTTACCACCGGTTCGGCTGGCGGCAAGAACGCGCAGCGCAAGAGCCAGAAAGGCTGGTTCATCCAGAACGATCTGACCTTCACCAGCTTCCAGTGGCATGGCGAACACACCATCAAGATGGGTGTGAACTACAAGGACATCGAGCTCACCTCGCAGGATGCGGCGGCGTTGAATCCGCAGTTCAGCTATCGCGTCAGCAATGGCAGCATTGACTCAACGCCGTACCGCGTGGACTTCATTGCGCCCTACACCACGCCAGGCCAGCGCGCCACGGTGGTCTCGCCGTCCAAGCAGTACGGTATCTATCTGCAGGACGACTGGGCCGCCACCGACAAGTTGATGATCAACATCGGGGTGCGCTGGGATTACGAAGACACCCCGGCCTACACCAACTTCGTCACCTCGCAGGCGTTCGTCGATGCGCTGTATGCCAACGACGCAGAAAATCCCGGCCAGCCGTGGGCAAACCGTCTGCTGCCCAGCGGCATCAACGTGGCCGACTACATCAGCACCGGCAACAACCGCAAGAACTTCAAGGATGCCTGGGCGCCGCGCTTCGGTTTTTCGTATGACATCTTCGGCGACGAAGCCGCCATCGTGCATGGCGGTGCCGCGCGCTCGTACGACCGCAACCTGTTCGAACAGTTGGCGCTGGAAACCAGCAAGGCGGCGCTGTCGCCGGTGGCGGTGTATTTCGAAAACCCGGCCACTGGCACGTGCTATCGCGCCGACCGCACCTGCGTGGCGTTCGACCCGCGCTATCTCAACGGCATCGATCAGCTCAACACCATTCCCGGTGTCGCCGGCAGCGCCGAGCTCTTCATGTTCAACAACAAGCTCAAGACGCCGTACAGCGACCAGTACAGCATCGGCATCACCAACCAGGTGGGCGACTGGCTGACCGATGTGACCTTCCAGCGCATCCTGAGCTACGACGGTTTCGCGATGGGCTTGATCAACCGCTATCCGGATGGCTCCTACTTCCAGAACGGCAACGTGCCGTGGGGCGAGCCGGTGCCGGGCTACCAGAACACCATCCTGGGCAGCAACGGCCTGGAACAACGCAACAGCCAGGTGCTGTTGTCGGCCGACAAGCCGTACACCAAGGAATCCGGTTGGGGCCTGACCTTGTCCTACACCCACACCAGCGCGCGCCAGAACCGCAACATCGACGAGCCTTACGGCTTCGATAAGGCCACTATCCGCGGCTATCCGTTCGTGAAGTCCGATGCCGTGGCCGCACATCGCTTTGTCGCTTCAGGTTCGATCGATGGTCCGTGGGGCGTGACCTTCGGTGCCAAGCTGGTGTTGGCCACGCCCGAGCCGATCAACACCATCGCCTGCTTCGGCTTCACCGATCCCGATGGCGCCACCTGCCAGCAGGTCGGCGTCACCCCGCCGGGTAGCGGTAAGTTCCTGGTCGGCGGCGATATCTGGGGCTACCGCACGGTGGACTTCCAGGCCACCAAGGAGTTCACCGTGGCCGGCGACTTCAAGCTCAACGCACGTGTGAACCTGCTCAACGCGTTCAACTTCAAGAACTACAGCGCTTACGCCTACAACGGCTTCGGCAGCAATGGTCAGTTCGCTCCGGACATCGCCATCAACACCAGTGGCGAGATCAACTACGTGCCGCGCAGCGTCGTGCTGGAGATCGGCGCCAAGTTCTGATGCGCGCATTGCCACATGCGCCGACACGGGCATGTGGTATTTCGAACGGGGCCAGCTGGCCCCGTTCGTGTGTCCGTCCGCTGTCTTGCTCAGGAATGCATCGACATGATTCCCGCTCCACTTCGCAACATCGTCATTGTCGGCGGCGGCACCGCCGGCTGGATGGCGGCCGCCGCGTTTGCGCGCGTGCTCGGGCCCACTTTCAAGGTGCAGCTGATCGAGTCCGACCAGCTGGGCACCGTCGGGGTGGGCGAAGCCACCGTGCCGCACATCAAGGCCTTCAACAACCTGCTCGGCATCGATGAGGCCGAGTTCGTGCGCCAGACCCAGGGCAGCTTCAAACTCGGTATCGAGTTCGTCGACTGGCAACGCCCGGGAACCGCGTACATGCATGGCTTCGGCACCCAGATCGGGCACCCGCTGGGGCTATTGCCGTTTCACCAATACTGGATCAAGCAACACGCACGCGGCAGAGCACAGCCGTTGGGGGCGTACACGCTCAATACCGTGGCGGCTGCGCGCGGCAAGTTCATGACCTCCGCCGGCGATGTACCGGCCAACTCGCCGCTGGCCAACATCGCCTACGCGTACCACTTCGACGCCACGCAATACGCGCACTTTCTGCGCCGGTATTCGCAGCAGCGCGGCGTGACCCGCATCGAAGGGTTGGTCGAGCAGGTGCAGCTGCATCCGGAAAGCGGCCATGTGCAATCGCTGCAGCTGGCATCCGGACAGACGGTGCACGGCGACTTGTTCATCGATTGCTCCGGCTTCCGTGGGCTTTTGATCGAAGAGGCGTTGCACACCGGCTATCACGACTTCACCCACTGGCTGCCCTGCGATCGCGCGCTGGCAGTGCCCTGCGAAAAGGTGGGCCCGCCCACGCCATACACACGCTCCACTGCGCGCGCAGCCGGCTGGCAATGGCGCATTCCGCTGCAGCACCGCACCGGCAACGGCTATGTGTACTGCAGCGCGCACATCAGCGACGACGAAGCGGCCGCCACGTTGCTGGCCAATCTGGACGGCAAGCCGCTGGCCGACCCGCGCCCGCTGCGCTTCACCACCGGGCGGCGCAAGCAGTGCTGGAACCGCAATGTCGTCGCACTGGGCCTGGCCAGCGGATTTCTGGAGCCACTGGAATCGACCAGCATCCATCTGATCCAGTCCGGCATTTCCAAGTTGCTGGAGCTGTTTCCGCGCGAGGGCATCAGCCCGGTGCTGGTGCAGCGCTACAACGACCGGCTTGCATTCGAGTTCGACCGCATCCGCGACTTTCTGCTGCTGCACTACCACGCCACCGAGCGCGACGACAGCGCGTTCTGGCGGCATTGCCGCCACATGCCGATCACCCCGGAGCTGCAGACCACGCTGGACCTGTTCCGCGACAGCGGGCGCTTCTATCGCAATGCCGAAGAAATGTTCGCCGAGATCAGCTGGGTCCAGGTACTGGTGGGCCAGGGCATCCTGCCGCAGGGATATCACCCGCTGGTGGACCAGGTGCCGGATACCGACGCCGAGGGCTTCCTGGCCAGCGTGGCGCAGACCATCAGCCACTGCGTGGACGTGATGCCAAGCCACCAGCAATTCATCGACCGCTATTGCAAGGCGGCTGCGTTACCGTAAGTGCCTTGGTTTGCACTGCGGCTGGAACTGATGCTGAAGGTGGTGGCAGTTGCGCATGACCGATAACGAACGCAGGGATCCAAGCGTGCGCCAACGGCGCGCTTCGCACGTGCGTCCAGGCGATGCATGCTCGCCTAGTGCAGCGGGTAACGCGCGATCTATGCCACCACGCAGCCAGCCACTGATGTCGGTCGCCACGACACGCGAACGTGACGGCAAAAAAAAGGATCGGACACAAGGCCCGATCCCTTCGAAAACCGGGACAAGCCCGGTGGACAATGAGTGGCACAGCTTCCGACTGACATCGGACGCCGGCATGTTAACGAGACTTTCACATTAAAGCAATGCTTTAATTGTTGGCGCCTAAACTATTGATTTATTTGGAAGCTGGCCGCTGTTTCGGCCCGATCAGTTTCCGTTCTGCGGCAGTGCCGCGCGGATCTCCGCCTGGATGGCGTCAGCCGCCGCTGCAGGGTCGCTCGCCAGGCGGATCGGGCGGCCAACGACGATCGCGTCGGCGCCGTCGGTAAATACCTGCGCCACGCCGACCGTGCGTTGCTGGTCGTCGCCGACCGGGCCGCCGGGGCGGATGCCGGGGCAGACGATCGAAAAGTCCGGGCCAGTGGCGCGGCGGATCGGGCCGGCTTCCTGCCCCGAAGCGATCACGCCATCGATCCCGGCGGCCTGCGCAGCCAGCGCGCGTTCCACCACCACGTCCACCGGTTCACGGTCGATGCCCATTGCCGCCAGGTCCGGGCGGCCCATCGACGTCAGTACCGTGACCGCCAGCAGGCGCATGTCACCGTGATTGGCCTCGGCGGCGGCCTGCAGCATGCCGGCGTGCCAGCCGTGCACCGTGCAATAACTCACCGGCCACTGCGCCAGGCGGCGAATCGTGCCGGCCACGGTGGCGGGAATGTCGAAGAACTTGAGGTCCACGAACACGCGCTTGTCGCGCTTGGCCAGCGCATCGAGCACGCGGAAGTACTCGCCCGATGCCAGCAGCTCCATGCCGATCTTGTAGAACGATACCGAATCGCCGAGCCGGTCCACCCAGGCGATCGCTTCATCGTGGCCGGGCACATCCAGCGCGAAGATCAGCCGCTCATGCGCGGCCAGCGGCAAGGGCGCGCGGCTCATCGGGCCACCTCCAGCGCAGCGCGCTTGGCGTCGTGGCGCTTTTGCCAGGGTTGCGCGTAGTCGTTGTTGAACTGCGCCGGCTCCCAGCCGCCGTAGCTGGGGTTGGGCAGCATCCACCAGCGTTCGCCGAACCAGTCGTGGTACTGCTGCAGCAAGGCGCCACGCGCCTGGCCGGTATTGGCGGTGACCTGCACGAAGTCGCCCAGCTGGTCGCCGAACTGCATCAGCACGCGGTACTTCTGTCCGGCCAGCTGGCGGCGGCAGTTCTTTTCGCTGCCGTTCTGCTCGCAGCCGGGCACCACCGTGCCCAGGCCGAGAAATACGCTGTCATCGGCCACCGGCAGGCCCACGCTGCGCAGATTGGCCAAGGTGGCGTCCTTCAGGTGCACCGCGCGGTTGGAAATGTAGATCAGGGTGATGCCGCGGGCATTGGCGGCCTTGGCGAAATCCACCACGCCGGGAATGGCAGTGGCCTTCTTCTCGGCCACCCACTGGTCCCAGCTCAGCTCGTCGTATTCCTTGCCATCGCGCAGCAGCCGCGCCTGGTAGGGCGAATTGTCCAGCACGGTCTCGTCCACATCCAGCACCACCGCCGGCTTCAGGCCGGTGGCGGCATTGCCGCGTTCCTCCGGCACCAGCGCGTCCCAGTTGGGTTGCTTGAGTGCCGCGTCCAGTTTGTCGGCCGCAGCGCGATAGGTCTGCTCGGCCACGGCACGGTATTCCTCCGAGCGCTGCATCCACAGCACCGCATTGAGGTTGTCGTCGCCGGCCGGTGCAGTGGTGGACGACGTTGCGGCCTTGCTGGCCGCAGCGCTGGCGTCGGCATTGGCAGTTGCGGTGGCTTCCTGCGCGTGCGGGGCTGGCTGCGTGTCGGCGGGCTTGCAGGCGCCCAGGGCCAGCGCGGTGCAGGCGATGAAGGACAACGGAGCGTAAAGCGAGGGGCGCATGGCATCCACCGGGACAGGGTCGACAATAAAGCGTGCGATTTTAGCCGGTTCGCGCCGTACCGCTCGCGCTGGCCGATGGCGCCGCCATCGAAATGACAGGGGCGCACGGATGACGGTCGCCGCAATACCGGTCGTCCAACCGCGTGGCTGCATCGGTCTTCCACACGATGGCGAATATGTGCCGTGCCCGTTCCTGGATGCCCACGCCCGTTGCCGGCGCACGACGCTGACATGCGCGACACCGTCGATGGCGTCGGCCACCTTGCATCGCGTCGCAGCGGAAGAACGCCGGCAGCGGATCGGCATATCCTTGTGCGCTGATCGCCTCCCGGAGTCATCCATGACAGAGACCTCGCCCCCGCCCGTCCTCGATACCGCCCAGGCCCGCGTGCTGGGATGCCTGATCGAAAAGGAGGCCACCACGCCGGACGCGTACCCGCTCACCGTCAACGCTGCGCAGGTGGCCGCCAACCAGAAAACCGCGCGCGAGCCGGTGCTGAATCTGCAGACTGGCGTGGTGCACCACGCGCTGCGCCAGCTGGAAACCCTGGGCCTGGTGCGCCAGCAGTTTTCTTCGCGTGCCGAGCGTTACGAGCACCGCCTGGGCAGCGTGCTGGATCTGACCCGCCAGCAAGTCGCACTGATCGGCCTGCTGCTGTTGCGCGGCCCGCAGACGCTGGGCGAGCTGTACGCACGTAGCGAGCGCCTGGCGCGCTTCAACGATGCCGACGACGTGCGCCATCACCTGGAGCGGCTGATCCAGCGCGGCCTGGCCGCACAACTGCCGCGCGCCAGCGGTCAGCGCGAAGACCGTTACATGCATCTGCTCAGCGGCGAGCTGGATGTGGAGGCGCTGCAGGCCGCTGCCACGCGTGCGGCACCGAGCGCGCGCAGTGGCAGCGACAGCAGCGACCTGGACGCGCGGATGCAGGCGCTGGAAGCAACGGTCGCCGAACTGCAGGAGGCGCTTGCCGCGGTACAGGCGCGGCTGGAGGCAGCTGGCGCCTGATCTGTGCGCGGCACCCACCGACGGCCGTAGCGGCAGCGCGGCAGGTGTGCGGCAGCATCGACGTCAGCTGCCTTGGGTGACCCGGCAGTTGCCGGATCGCCCGATACGCACCACGGCACGCAGAGGCATGCGGCATCGCCTGCAAGACCCGCACGGTCTTGTCGCCCGGCCGCACGATGTCAGTGTGTGCGCGTGTTGGATGGATGCACCGGCCAGTCCTGCCGCGTCGGTGCAAGCGCTGCCCGCGCACGAACGTCGGGGTCGGGGCACGCCAGCGTCAGGTCGGCGTGTCCACCTCGTCCCACTCGGCATCTTCAAAGTGCAGTAGCCAATTGAGCGCGTAATGCCGCTCATACACCACGCCCGGCACGATGCCGGCGGGGACCGGCTGACCGGATTGGCCGGCCTGGCGGACCGCCCAGTGCAGGCGCAGGTGGCGGTCCAGCGTGTCCAGCAGCTCGGCGAGCGGGCGTCGCGCCGGCGTCGGGCGCTCGGCGGCTTGTGCGTTGTCCAGCGCGCGCTGTGCAATCAGGGGTACATCGCACAGCGCGTTGGGTTCCGGCAGCGTGTCGGCCAGCCCCAAGGCCCATTGCAGCACGGCCAGGCTTTCGTAACGCCAGCCGAAGTTGGCCAGCGCCTGCGCATCCGGCGCTGGCTGGGCGAAGAAGGCGCGCTCCTGCGGCGACAGCGCATCTGCCACGCCGGGAAGACGCGTCTCCACCTCGTCCAGCGACGGCGGCGTATCGCCAGCGGCCAGGATCTCTGCACGCAGCGCCACCGCAAACAACGCCAGCATGCGTCGACTGACGACTGCCGCATCGCGCACGCGCGCTTCGGCCTCGCCGGGCACCGGCGGCAGGCTGGGCGGTACGCGGATGCCTTGCGCGGCCAGCACGGAAAGTTGTTGCGCGCGCCGCTGCAACGCATCGGGCGGATACGGTACCTGCGCATCGTCGTCGATGGCCGGCTCGCCCTGGCTGATCAGCACCCGCCCCTGCGGGTCGCGCACGCTACCGTCGGCCAGGAAACACACCGCATTGGCGTGCTCGGCCCACTGCGCCAGCGCGCCGAGGTCCGCATCGTCCACCTCGAAGCTGAAGTGCTGCCGCACCCGCTGCACATGCCGCATCAGGTGATAGCGCGCCTGGGTCATCTGCCCATCGCCGGCCTGATTCACATAGCCGACAAAGCCGTGCAGATGCGCGGCCAGTTCCGGGTCGGCGTGGTCGCGACGCTGCACGGCAGCCTGCGGCAGGAAGTCCGGCCACAGGGGCGTGCGCAGCGTGGAATAGGCGTTGACCAACAGTGCCATGCAGGCCTCCCTGTGCGGTGGAAAACAGCCGGCAGGGTGACGCAGCGCTGCTCAGCTGTCCACGCCACCAGGGCCGAGGTCGATCGTGTAGTACGCCACGGCCTCGGTGCCGGGACTCAGCACCCGCAGGCTCTCATAGCGCAGCCCCAGTGCTTCCAGCGCGCGGATCGACTCCGCATTGCCTGGCGAGACGATCGCGCACACCTGCGTCAATCCCAGTACCTGGCGTGCATGCTCCAGCACCGCGCGCCCGGCTTCGGTCACATAGCCCTTGCCGCGATACGCGGGCAACAGCGCAAAACCGATATGCGGCACCGGCAAGGTCTCGCGGCACAGCAGGCCCAAGGTGCCCATGAAGGTGCCTGCCTCGCGCGTTTCCAGCGCCCAGTGCGCGAAGCCGTGTCGTTGCTGATGCGCCTGCGCCCATTCGCGCACATGCTCGCGCGCCTGCTCGCGGGTGCGGATACCGCGGTCGTTGATGCCGGCGATGAACGCAGGATCGTTGACCAGCGCCAGCATTGCCTCGGCATCGCGCTCGGGATCGAGCAGACGCAAGCGCACGCGTGCGGTTTCGAGGATGACGGTCACGGCGCACTCTGTTGGCGGGAACCTCAGACTGCCGTGCGGCAGTGGCACTGACAAGACTGACGACCGCACGCATGGCCACGCTGCAGTACCCGCACGGTTGGCGATATCACTCCGTTGGGCTGGTGCAACTGGCGTGCACCACCGGCGCGTTGCCGGCTCGCCTGTCTGGCCAGCAACGTTCCAGCCTTGGGCCGTGCCAGCGACGGCGCGGGCGATCATGCCGGGCCTGCATGTCAGGCTGTTCCACGTCTGTTGCAGGTCGCGTGCTGCAGCGCGTAGTACGCACGTCGAGCGGCAAGACTGGGCATCGATGCACGCCTGACCGCCAGCGCATCACGGCCGAGACGTTCACGATGCGCTCCATCCTTGCGCACGCGTGCCGCGCAGGGCAGCCGGCCCGGGAGGCTCAGCGTCAGGCACGCCTGGCAACCGATGTGTGCCACGCACTCACCCGCAGTGCCTCCGGCAGGCGCCCAGCGCCGTCTTGCCTGCCAGGCTCACCTGTTGATGCACGTGGCGCAGCTGCCCGCGCGGCTCAGGAGAACTCAGTCGAACAATGCCTGGATCGCAGCCAATCCCGCACTGGCGCGTTCCTTCTTGCGCTCGGCGTCGGCCACCGGGTCGGCACCATCGCGCTGCAGTTCTTCGGCCGGAATCTCATCGAAAAACCGGCTCGGCTTCAGTCGCACATGCTCGCCGAACTTGCGCGTCAGCTTGCTGTGGCTCATCCACAACTGCTCCTTGGCGCGGGTGATGCCCACGTACAGCAGGCGGCGCTCTTCCTGCAGATTGCCTTCTTCCAGGCTCACTTCGTGCGGCAGCACGCCGTCCTCGCAGCCGACGATGAAGACATAGCGGAATTCCAGTCCCTTGGACGCATGCATGGTCATCATGCGCACCTGGTTGCCGCCATCGTCCTTGTCGTTGCGCGACAGCAACGCCAACTGCGCAGCCAGATCGCTGGCGCTTGCACCGCGCGGACCACCCTCGAACCACTCGGCCAGCTCGTCCAGATTGCGCTTGCGCCGCTGGAAGCCGGTCTCGTCTTTCGACTGATTGCGCAGGTCGTTGAGCAAACCGGACTTGTCGGCCAGCAGGCGCACCAGCTCGCCGGCCGGCATGCTGGACGAGTGCTCGCGCATGTCGCGCAGGATGTCGGTAAACGCACTCAAACCGTTGGCTGCGCGCGGCGGTAAATGCTGCAAGGCGCCCATCGACTCGGCTGCGCGCGACATCGGTACCGACTTGGCGCTGGCAAGTTCGGCAAGACGCGCCAGCGAGGTCGCACCGACTTCGCGCTTGGGCGACTGCACGGCACGCAAGAACGCCGCGTCGTCATCCGGGTTGACGATCAACCGCAACCACGACAGCAAGTCCTTGACCTCCTGCCGCTCCAGAAACGCGGTACCACCGGTGAGGTGATACGGCACGCGCAATAGCTGCAGCGCTTTTTCCAGCGGCCGCGATTGAAAATTGCCACGGAACAGAATGCAGAAGTCGCTCCACGGCACCTGCTTGGCGGTACCCAGGAACGAGATCTCCGCGGCGACCTTTTCGGCTTCGTGCTCGCTGTCGCGGCATTCCCACACGCGGATGCGCTCGCCGTCGGCCTGGTCGCTCCACAAGGTCTTCAAATGCTCATGCGGGTTGTGCGCGATCAACGCGTTGGCCGCACGCAGCACACGATTGGAGCAGCGGTAGTTCTGTTCCAGCTTGATGATTTCCAGCGCCGGATAATCGCGCGCCATCTGCTGCAGGTTTTCCGGATTGGCACCGCGCCAGGCATAGATGCTCTGGTCGTCGTCGCCCACGCAGGTGAAGTTGCCGCGCGGGCCGGCCAGCATCTTCAGCAGCCGGTACTGCGCATCGTTGGTGTCCTGGCACTCGTCCACCAGCAGGTAGCCGATGCGCTCGCGCCAGCCCATCACGATGTCTTCGTTGGCTTCCAGGATCTGCACCGGCAGACGGATCAGGTCGTCGAAGTCCACTGCGTTGAAGGTGGTCAGCCGCGCCTGGTAGCGCTCGTACAAGCTGGCCGCTTCCTTTTCGCGGGTGCTGCGTGCGGCCGCCATCGCCTGCTCCGGCGACAGGCCGGCATTCTTGGCGCGCGAGATCAGGTTCTTGGCATCTTCGATCGCATCGGGCTTGGCGCCATGCATCAGGTCCTTGATCTGCGCGGCGGCATCGTCCGAATCGAAGATCGAAAAGCCGCGCTTCAAACCGGCGGCGGCGTGCTCGATCTGCAGGAACTTCAGGCCCAGTGCGTGGAAGGTGCAGATCGTCAGGCCGTCGGCACCGTCGCCGCGAATGCGCTTGGCCACACGCTCGCGCATTTCCTTGGCGGATTTGTTGGTGAAGGTGATCGCGGCGATCCGCTTGGCCGGATAGCGGCCGATGGCGATCAGATGCGCGATCTTTTCCACGATCACGCGCGTCTTGCCGCTGCCGGCGCCGGCCAGCACCAACAGGGGACCTTCGCAGTGCAGCACGGCGGCGCTTTGCGGGGGATTGAGACCGTACATAGAGGCTTCCGACAGAGCGCGCCATTGTACCGGGGCTGCCTACGGCTGGCCGACGCGATGGATTCATGTCTCCAGTGCGGCTAGCCCTGCCCACAACCGGAGGCTGCTCCCACACGCTCGACGGCAGGCGTCGACCCCGCCCGACCGCGCCAGCGCAGCACACACAGGCGCCGCATCCTGCTGCCTGGCCCGGTAAAATCGCCCGATGGCCAAGCTCTATTTCTACTATTCGGCGATGAATGCCGGCAAGACCACCACCTTGCTGCAATCGGCGCACAACTACCGCGAGCGCGGCATGCGCACGCTGATCCTCACGCCCAAGCTCGACCACCGCGCCGGCAGCGGCGTGGTCGCCTCGCGGATCGGCTTGCGCGCGGACGGGCGTATCTTCGAGCGCGACACCGAGTTGCAGCAGCTGGTCGAACGCGACATCCACAACGACGGCGCGTTGCATTGCGTGCTGGTGGACGAAGCGCAATTCCTCAGCCGCGCGCAGGTCTGGCAGTTGAGCGAGGTGGTCGACCGGCTGCGGATTCCGGTGCTGTGTTACGGCTTGCGTACCGATTTTCGTGGCGAGTTGTTCGAGGGCAGCCAGTTCCTGCTGGCCTGGGCCGACGAGCTGGAAGAAATCAAGACCATCTGCCACAGCGGCAGCAAGGCCACCATGACCGTCCGCGTGGATGCACACGGGCACGCGGTGCAGGACGGCCCGCAGGTGGAAATCGGCGGCAACGAGCGCTATGTGTCGGTCAGCCGGGCCGAGTTCAAGAAGATCATGCGTGGCGAAGGCCGCATCGATCCGCTCCAGATCGCCTTGCCGCTGCCCGTCGCCTAGCGCCGGGGCCTGGTAACGCACCCGCGGCCATCCGCGCTGCCGTGGTGCATCCAGGACAGCACTGCCCCGGAGCAGGGTTCGCGCGCATCCTCGTTTGCGCTGCGGTATCGCGCTGGAAGCAGGGGCTTGCACATCGCCGTTGGCCGTTCGCCAGCACAAACGCTCACCGCCGCACTGGCGCCAGCCGCTACATCCACACGTCAGCACACGGTGCGGCACCGCGTTCGTCGACAGCCAGCCGCGACCGCCGGCCACGCTCTATACGCTTTGCATGCGCTGCTAAACCCGTGCGGGCATGCGGTCACGCCGGCGTCGCGGGCGCCATCAGACAGGCGTATCGTGGCGGCTGTGAGACAGCGGCGCACCACACAACCGGGCGCAACCGCGGTCCTGTAAACTGGCAAGCGTCCACTCTTTGGAGGCACTCATGGATCCACTGCCTCCCGCATTGCGCGCCGATATCGCGCGTGTCGGCCGGCTCTCCTCGGTCGCCGACGTGTTGAGCGTGCTCACCCGCCTGACCGGGATGGGATTTGCCGCCGTCGCCCGCGTCACCGACGCGCGCTGGATCACCTGCCAGGTGCACGATGCACTGTCCTTTGGCCTGCGTCCGGGCGACGAACTTCCGCTGGCCACCACGTTTTGCGACAGCGTACGGGTGAAAGGCAATGCGGTGTGGTTCGGGCACGCATCGGATGACCCGGTCTACCGCGATCATCCCTCGCCGCGGCTCTACGGCTTCGAAAGCTACGTCTCGGTGCCGATCAGGTTCGACGATGGCAGCGTGTTCGGCACCTTGTGCGCGCTGGATCCGCAGCCGCGCGTCATGGACGCACCGCTGGTGGAAAAGGTCGAACTGCTCGCACAGTTGCTGGCCGCACAGATCCAGGCCGAGCAACGCGCCGAAGAAAGCGCGCTGGAATCGCGACGCGCCCGCAGCGAACTGGGCCGTGTTGGCGCCTCGGCGCGCTTGCGCGAAGAATTCATCGGCATTCTCGGGCACGACCTGCGCAACCCATTGCAGTCCATGCATGCGGTGGTGGATATGCTGTCCATCGACCAACTCGACCATCGCTACGGCAGCTCCATCCGCTCGCTGCAGCGTAGCCTGCGGCGCATGGAAGAACTGATCGATTTCGCCTGCGATTTCGCTCGCGGCATCGAACTCGATTGGTTGCAGCTGGACTATGGCGACGGGAGCGACTTGGTCGATGCACTCTCCCAGGTCGTGGACGAAACCCGCGCCGCCTACCCCAACCAGGTGCTGTCCACGCATGTGGCCATCGACGAGCCGGTGCACGGCGATGCGATTCGGCTGGCGCAGATGTTCGGCAGCCTGATGATCAACGCGGTCGTGCAAGGGCCGCAAAGTTCGCTGATCAAGGCGGTCGCGGTCACCGAACATGGCCGGCTACGCATCGAAGTCTGCAATCTGGATGGGATCGATCCACGGCGGCTGGATGTGCTGCACGCTTCCACCCATGTGCATACCGGCGGACGTGCGCTACCGGATGTCGATCTGGGCCTGCATATGGCAGCGCAGATCGCAAAGGCCCATCAAGGCGAATTACGCATCATCAGCGGCAAGGACGGCACCTGCTTCCGCGTGGAGCTGGCCTGCACACGTCCGCGCGGACGACTTCACCTGGTCGGCACCTCGGCGCCGGCCTGAGTGCTTTACGCAGCGACGATCGTCCCGCAAACACGTCCGACAACAGATGGCGCTCCAACCGCATGCTGCATGCCGCAGCTGGCCACGCGTCCCCTGGCGCCGCATTGCCGCATGCGACCGCGCTGGCCCCGCGATGCCCGCAACAAGCGTCGCCGGCCGCCCCGCCCGGCGCTTCTCAGTAAATCTTGCGCTCGCTCGGCGGCGGCGGCGTCCACTGGTACAGCCAGGTTTCGGTGAGCGGCTTGCCATTGGCGCGCAGATACAGGCGGATATCGATCTGCTGGGTGCCCTCGTCCGGCGGCACCAGGTCGAACATCGCCCGATAGCCCTTGAGCTCGTGCAGCGGGCGCGCCGACACGATTTCAGTAGTGCCGCGCGACACCTGCAACACCGCCTCCACCTTGGCCTTTGCGTCCTTCGCCAGCGCGGCCAGTTCGCCGCCGGCAAAATCCACCGCAAAGCGCCAGGAGAAATGGCTGCGTTTTTGCCCGACGATGCCGCCGAGGCCGGTTCGGGTCGCCACGCAATGCGCCAACGGCGAGCTGGCCGGCGGCTGCGCGCCCCAGTACAGCCGGTAGCCCATCAGCAGTTCCTGCCCCGGCTGCGGCTTGGCTTGCGGGTTCCAGAACGCCACGATGTTGTCGAAGGTCTCGTCCACGGTCGGAATCTCGACCAGCTGCACCGAGCCCTTGCCCCAACCACTCTTGGGTTCCACCCACAGGCACGGGCGCTTTTCGTAAAACACGCCATCGTCCTGGTAATGGTCGAAGTTGCGGTCGCGCTGCAGCAGCCCGAACCCACGCGGGTTCTCGTCGACGAACATGTTGAAACGCAGATGCGGCGGGTTGCATAACGGGCGCCAGATCCATTCGCCGCCGCCGGTCCACATCGCCAGGCCATCGGTGTCGTGAATTTCCGGACGCCAATCCCAGTCCATCCGGTTATCGTTTTCGCCGACCTGGTACATGCTGGTGCACGGGCCGATACCCAGCCGCTCGATCGCCTTGCGTGGGTACAGCGCGCTGTCGATATCCATCAGCAGCACATCGCCATTGGTGATGGCGAAGCGGTACGCGCCGGCAACGCTGGGCGAATCCAGCAAGCCGTACACCACCACCGTGTCCGAATCGTCGGCCGGCTGCTCCAGGTAATAGGCGATGAAGTCCGGAAACTCCTCCGGCCCGCCGGTACCGGTATCGATGGCCAGCCCGCGTGCCGACTGCCCATACTGGCCTTCCTTGCCGACCGCACGGAAATAGCTTGCACCCAGGAATGCCGAGAAATCGCGTTCGGTGTCCTTGCGTGTGTTGAGCCGGAAACCGGCAAAGCCCAGATCCTTTGGCAATTGCTTGCCGCCCAGCCCGCTGCGGCCGTAATCGAATGCCGCCGGGTCGTAGGCCAGTTGCTGTGCCTTGCCATCGACGATGTCGTAAATGTGCACCGGGGTATGGAAATACAGTCCCAGGTGGAAGAACTTGGCCTGGAATTTGCCGTTGCCATCAGCCCACAACGCGTGGTCCTGGCGGTAGCGGATGGACTGATACTGATCCCAGTTCAGCGCCTCAAGCGGCCCCGGCAATACCTGCTTGTGACTTTTGTAAGGCGCCTTCGCCAGCGCGCGCGCCTGCCCTTTCAACCAGGCGTAGTCGAAGGGTTGCGGTTGCCCGAGTCGACGCAGGCCAACGGCCTTGGCCGCCAGCGCCCACTGCGGCAACGTCGGCAAACCGAGCGCGGCCAATGCGGCAGCAGCATTCTTCAGGAAGTGGCGTCGTTGCATGCGCATCGATCTGGTCAGGGAATGGGCGACATCATAGCCACAGCCCGGCATCGACGTGAATGCGCATCTCAGCGAGGCGCAGGCGACGCATCGCACGCATTGGCCAGCGCCAGCGCGTTGGCGTGGCTGCAAAGGAACCGCCGCTGCGCCTGTTCCTCATCCGGCCCGGTATAGCGCAGCAGCGTCCACTGCTCCTGTGCCTGCATTTGCGCACCTGGCGCAAGCTGCCGATACGGCGCGTGCACCTCCATTTCCAGCAATCCCTGTTCCGGATGCCGGGGTGGCGCATCCAGATACAACTCCACCTGGCCTTGCTCGGGATGGATCGCCGACAGCGGTTGATGCGCGAAGCGAATCACCAAGACCTGCCCGCCTGCGAACCCGGCCATCCATCCTGCCGACGGCTGCAGCAATAGCTTGCCGCGCTGGATCAATTGGTCTGGACGCGTATCGGCGCGCAGCGCGAGCAGGCCGCGCTCATGCTGATAGCGCGGCGCAATCGTGCCGGGCTCGCGCGGCGGCTGCAGCCGGATATCCGCAGCAGCGGCAACGGGCACAAACACCCGCGTCGTTGCCGCAACCCGCGTATTGAACCAAAGATCCCAGGCAATTGGCTGCGCGCGGATATTACGTGCGCTGGCCTGGATGTCGACGGTATCCGCACGCGCTGCAGAACGTTTGATCTGCTTGCGCAATTGCACCCCGGTCAGCGGGCTGGGCACCCCTTCAAATTCCACCACGTCATGACGACGCATGCTGACGCGCGTCTGCGCCAGGGACAGATACGGATCCGGCGGCCACACCGCGGCCGCCGCCTGACGCTCGTGGTTGAGCTGCTGGTGCAACCACCACTGACTCTGCGGCCCGACCCACACATCATGGCCGAAATAGGGAATATCCCCCGCAGTGGCCGACACCTCGGGCGCAGGCTGTTGCTCCACTGCCGCACCGACCTTCAACACGTTGGGCTGGCCGCGCAGATGGAACGACAGCACGCGCCCGCCAAATGCCGGCGTGACGCTCAGCTCTATCGCGTTGGTCTTCAACTGGAGACGCTCTACGGCAGCTGCCGCGCTCGAAGAGGGCGTCATCGCGCCGGTCGACGGCATGGCTACCAGCGCACATGCACCGATAAGGATCAGAGGAATGACAAGCTGTCGCGAGCTGGACATACAGCGCTTCCACATGAGGACTTCACGATTGTGGCCCGCCGCCTACCTGGACACCAGGACACCGCTGCTCGCGGCTGCTTGCTGTACCTCCGCTGCAGCTAAGGTGCGACATCGCACTATGCTTGCCTGGAGAACTGGCCACGTTGGGCGCTGAGCACTCTCGACGGACTCGAGCAGAAGAGGGTTTCCGTGCGGTCGGCACCTGCGCCCGGACATGCATGCAGGTTGGAGCGCACGCCCGATGCCGGTATCCAGGGCGAGCGTAACGATCGCGAGGATTCTTGCAGCTAGCTGGCCGCTTTACGGGTGCGGTACAGCGATCGATTCAGTAGTCTCGGGCCCCCCGACCGCATGCGCCGCAACCAGCCAGTGCATGCCGAAAACTACGGTGCCCAAGAGAGCCGCGTCGACCGTCACAGCATTGCGCAGAGCAGACGCGTGTAGCACGCCCGCAGTCGAGCCATATGGAGAGTTGATCGGAGTCGCTTTGTTGTGACTTGCGCGGCAACGATGGTGACACGATCGCGCGAGTGCCAGTGCTCAAACACCGCGTCGGCGCGATATCGCGCTTATCGCTGACAGCTCCCGCACCACACCGTGGCGCGTTGACCAATCGTCGCGTGCTTCAGCACCCGCCCGCACTGCTTGCAGGCCTCGCCTTCGCGCCCGTACACAGAGAGTTCCTGCTCGAAATAGCCAGGCGCACCATCCGGGCTGATGAAGTCGCGCAAGGTAGTCCCGCCGCGTTGAATGGCATACGCCAGGATGTCTTTCACTGCGTCAGCCAGACGCCGATACCGCGCCAGCGACACTTTTCCCGCCTCGCGCAGCGGACTGATTCCCGCCCGATGCAGGCTTTCGGCAGCGTAGATATTTCCAACCCCGACAACCACGGCCTGATCCATCAAAAAGGTTTTGACGGCGGCACGCCGCCCTTGTGCCAGTGCGTGGAGATAATCGCCAGTAAATGCGTCCGATAATGGTTCTGGACCAAGCGCAGCGAGCAACTCATGGGTTTGTGTGCCGGATTGCCACAGCAGGCAGCCAAAGCGACGCGGATCGTTGAAGCGCAGCACGCGCCCGTTCTGCAGACTGATATCCACATGGTCATGCGCCCGCGGCAGGGTGTCGCCTGGCAGCACCCGCAGACTTCCGGACATCCCCAGATGCAACAGCGCGCTGCCGCCCGCATCTGTATCGATCAACAGATATTTCGCGCGTCGGCGCACGTTGGTAATGGTAGCGCCGGGGAGCAAGCGCTCGATCTGCTCGGGAATCGGCCAGCGCAAATCGGGCCGACGCAGGATCACGCCATGGATCCGCTGCCCAACCAGATGCGGCGACAGGCCACGCAACGTCGTTTCGACCTCGGGCAACTCGGGCATCAGCGCATCCAACAAGCGCCGGTCACATACCGGCAAGGCAGCTAATGGGGTCGAAACACTCAAATGCAATCAATGCGACGCTGCCGGCGTGCCATCGCTGGTCTATCCCTGCCTTGCCCGCCCGACGCCCCCCCGATTTTGAGTAGCACCTCAGTTTGGAGTCCAATTCCCTAACTCGAGGAGATTGGACGTGAAGAAGCGTTTTTCTGAAGAACAGATCATCGGCTTCCTGCGCGAAGCTGATGCCGGTGTGGCGATCAAGGACCTGTGCCGGCGGCATGGCTTCAGCGAGGCTTCCTATTATCTGTGGCGCAGCAAGTTCGGCGGGATGAGCGTGCCCGATGCCAAGCGGCTCAAGGACCTTGAGTCCGAGAACGCGCGGCTGAAGAAGTTGCTGGCCGAGCAGCTGTTCGAGAACGACCTGATCAAGGATGCACTGCGAAAAAAGTGGTGAGCGCACCGGCGCGTCGCATGCTGGTGCGCGAGTGGATCGGGCGTGGTGCCAGCGAGCGTCGTGCGTTGGCAGTGATCGGCATGAGCGCCAGTGCGCTGCGATATTGCCCGCGCGAAGATCGCAACGTCGAACTGCGCGAACGCATCTGTGCGTTGGCGCATCGCCATCGCCGTTATGGTGTGGGGATGATCTATCTCAAATTACGACAGGAAGGACGCATCGTGAACTACAAGCGTGTGGAGCGGTTGTACCGCGAGCAGCAGCTGCAGGTCCGGCGCCGCAAGCGCAAAAAGGTGCTGATAGGAGAGCGTCAGCCGCTGCTGCGGCCATCGCAGGCCAATCAGGTGTGGTCGATGGATTTCGTGTTCGACCGCAGCGCCGAAGGCCGAGTGATCAAGTGTCTGGTGATCGTGGACGATGCAACCCACGAAGCGATCGCCATCGAGGTGGAGCGCGCAATCTCGGGCCATGGCGTGACACGCGTGCTGGATCGGCTGGCGCACAGTCGCGGCTTGCCACAGGTGATCCGCACAGATAACGGCAAGGAGTTTTGCGGCAAAGCGATGGTGGCCTGGGCACATGCGCGTGGCGTGCAGTTACGGCTGATCCAGCCTGGCAAGCCAAACCAGAACGCCTACGTCGAATCGTTCAATGGCCGGCTGCGCGACGAATGCCTCAACGAGCACTGGTTCCCAACCCTGCTGCATGCGCGTACCGAGATCGAACGCTGGCGACGCGAATACAACGAGGAGCGACCCAAGAAGGCCATTGGCGGCATGACGCCATCTGCGTATGCCCAACAGCTGGCCAACACCGATATCATCAACCCCGGACTCTAAACCCGGCCGCTACTCAGAGCGGGGGGACGTCGCGCCTGATAGAAGCGCTACTTCCACGTCATACCGTGAACTGAAGATATCGGATCACGATTCGTTTCGACGTGACCTGCTGATCTTTCGCAGCGGCGGCCCTTGCGTTTCTGGCTCGCATCTACGCGTCCTTCGACTGCACCGCGTGGAGCCGATCAATGGCGCAGCGATGTAATGCTGAGCCCTGCGTTGGCGATCCAGTTTCTGGGACTGGATATGTGAAACATCTGCCTCGCATCTTGTCTCACCAAGGATGTGGGACCCATCACTGATGCCGTGATCGACCGCTCCAGGCCGTTCTTTGTATCGAGGATATGCGCACTAGGACGTCGGCCGAGCGAGGCTGTCATGGGCGATGTCTGTTATCGGCTTCAGCCACTACCGCACCCGTGCATCTGGCATTGGCCAGGCAGGTTTTTGGCCAACAGATGGATCGCGCCCTTTTCTCCAAGAGATGGGCGCGTGGCGTGTGTGGCGAGGCTTGGTGCCAGCGTCCTGACGGGCTACCGGCTCCGGCGGTACTGCACGCACAGCACGACATCGGTACCGGTCGGCAAGCGGCGCAGATGCGCCAGCGCCTTGCGTGGTAACGCGGGGCGGATGCAAGGCGCGTTTGCGCGCGGCGCTATGCAGCGCTTGCGCAAAAAAGAAACCCTCAGTCCGTTTGGACTGAGGGTTTCGGGGTAAAGCCCCTGGCGATGACCTACTCTCGCATGGCTTGAGCCACACTACCATCGGCGCAGCTGCGTTTCACTTCCGAGTTCGGGATGGGATCGGGTGGTTCCACAGCGCTAATTTCACCAGGGAGACGGTTGGAGCGTCGCCATCCAAGAAACGGATTAAGGCGCCCAGTCTCGCAGAGTTAACTTGTGACGTAGCTTGCATTTGATGATCTACCAACGTTCGTTGGGACCAAGGCAACTTGAGGTTATATGGTCAAGCCGCACGGATCATTAGTATCAGTTAGCTCAATACATTGCTGTACTTACACACCTGACCTATCAACCACGTAGTCTACATGGTTCCTTTAGGGGGCTTGTGCCCCGGGAAGTCTCATCTTGAGGCGCGCTTCCCGCTTAGATGCTTTCAGCGGTTATCGCTTCCGAACATAGCTACCCGGCAATGCCACTGGCGTGACAACCGGAACACCAGAGGTTCGTCCACTCCGGTCCTCTCGTACTAGGAGCAGCCCCTCTCAAACTTCCAACGCCCATGGCAGATAGGGACCGAACTGTCTCACGACGTTCTGAACCCAGCTCGCGTACCACTTTAAATGGCGAACAGCCATACCCTTGGGACCGACTACAGCCCCAGGATGTGATGAGCCGACATCGAGGTGCCAAACACCGCCGTCGATATGAACTCTTGGGCGGTATCAGCCTGTTATCCCCGGAGTACCTTTTATCCGTTGAGCGATGGCCCTTCCATACAGAACCACCGGATCACTAAGACCTACTTTCGTACCTGCTTGATCCGTCGATCTTGCAGTCAAGCACGCTTATGCCTTTGCACACAGTGCGCGATGTCCGACCGCGCTGAGCGTACCTTCGTGCTCCTCCGTTACTCTTTAGGAGGAGACCGCCCCAGTCAAACTACCCACCATACACGGTCCCTGATCCGGATAACGGACCTAGGTTAGAACGTCAAGCACGACAGGGTGGTATTTCAAGGATGGCTCCACTGCAGCTAGCGCCACAGTTTCATAGCCTCCCACCTATCCTACACAGACGAACTCAACGTTCAGTGTAAAGCTATAGTAAAGGTTCACGGGGTCTTTCCGTCTTGCCACGGGAACGCTGCATCTTCACAGCGATTTCAATTTCACTGAGTCTCGGGTGGAGACAGCGCCGCTGTCGTTACGCCATTCGTGCAGGTCGGAACTTACCCGACAAGGAATTTCGCTACCTTAGGACCGTTATAGTTACGGCCGCCGTTTACTGGGGCTTCGATCAAGAGCTTCGCCTTGCGGCTGACCCCATCAATTAACCTTCCAGCACCGGGCAGGCGTCACACCCTATACGTCCACTTTCGTGTTTGCAGAGTGCTGTGTTTTTGATAAACAGTCGCAGCGGCCTGGTTTCTGCGACCCTCTTCAGCTATAGCTCGCACGAGCCACCAAAAAGGGTGCACCTTCTCCCGAAGTTACGGTGCCATGTTGCCTAGTTCCTTCACCCGAGTTCTCTCAAGCGCCTGAGAATTCTCATCCTACCCACCTGTGTCGGTTTACGGTACGGTCTTCGTGAGCTGAAGCTTAGGAGCTTTTCCTGGAAGCGTGGTATCAGTGACTTCGCCATAAAGGCTCGTCTCGGTGCTCGGTCTTAAAGGATCCCGGATTTGCCAAAGATCCAAACCTACCGCCTTTCCCCGGGACAACCAACGCCCGGTACACCTAACCTTCTCCGTCCCTCCATCGCACTCACGCGAGGTGCAGGAATATTAACCTGCTTCCCATCGACTACGGCTTTCGCCCTCGCCTTAGGGACCGACTAACCCTGCGTCGATTAACGTTGCGCAAGGAAACCTTGGGCTTTCGGCGTGCGGGCTTTTCACCCGCATTATCGTTACTCATGTCAGCATTCGCACTTCCGATACCTCCAGCAGACTTCTCAATCCACCTTCGCAGGCTTACGGAACGCTCCTCTACCGCGCATAAAACAAGTTTTATGCACCCCAAGCTTCGGTTCACTGCTTAGCCCCGTTAAATCTTCCGCGCAGACCGACTCGACCAGTGAGCTATTACGCTTTCTTTAAAGGGTGGCTGCTTCTAAGCCAACCTCCTGGCTGTCTATGCCTTTCCACATCGTTTTCCACTTAGCAGTGAATTTGGGACCTTAGCTGTGGGTCTGGGTTGTTTCCCTTTTCACGACGGACGTTAGCACCCGCCGTGTGTCTCCCATACAGTCCGTCTCGGTATTCGGAGTTTGCAATGGTTTGGTAAGTCGCGATGACCCCCTAGCCATAACAGTGCTCTACCCCCGAGAGGATACATATGAGGCGCTACCTAAATAGCTTTCGAGGAGAACCAGCTATCTCCGGGTTCGATTAGCTTTTCACTCCTAATCACAGCTCATCCCCGTCTTTTGCAACAGACGTGGGTTCGGGCCTCCAGTACCTGTTACGGCACCTTCACCCTGGCCATGACTAGATCACCCGGTTTCGGGTCTACTGCCCGCGACTATGCGCCCTTATCAGACTCGGTTTCCCTTCGCCTCCCCTATACGGTTAAGCTTGCCACGAACAGTAAGTCGCTGACCCATTATACAAAAGGTACGCAGTCACTCTTGCGAGCTCCTACTGCTTGTACGCACACGGTTTCAGGATCTATTTCACTCCCCTCTCCGGGGTTCTTTTCGCCTTTCCCTCACGGTACTGGTTCACTATCGGTCGGTCAGGAGTATTTAGCCTTGGAGGATGGTCCCCCCATATTCAGACAGGGTTTCACGTGCCCCGCCCTACTCGTCTTCACTGGAGTGGCCCTTTTAAATACAGGGCTATCACCTTCTATGGCCAATCTTTCCAGATTGTTTTTCTAAAGCCATTCCAGCTTAAGGGCTGCTCCCCGTTCGCTCGTCACTACTTAGGGAATCTCGGTTGATTTCTTTTCCTCCGGTTACTTAGATATTTCAGTTCACCGGGTTCGCTTCCAGCAGCTATGAATTCACTGCAGGATACTGCCGAAGCAGTGGGTTTCCCCATTCGGATATTGCCGGATCAAAGCTTGTTGCCAGCTCCCCGACACTTTTCGCAGGCTACCACGTCCTTCATCGCCTCTGACCGCCTAGGCATCCACCGTGTGCGCTTATTCGCTTGACCATATAACCCCAAGTTGCCTCAGGGTCACATGCCGTGTTGTGTGGGGTACAAAGCCACCAACGCGAACATACGACTCAATTATTTAGGGACTCGAAGTCCCCGCCTTAGCCTCAACGACACGTTTAGATAGATATCTCAAACGCTCGCTACGTCACAAGTTATAAAAGAACATGTCTCAGCCTCAACGCTGAGCCATATAAATTCTTAAGTGTGCACTACATTCAGAGTGGTGGGTCTGGGAGGACTCGAACCACCGACCTCACCCTTATCAGGGGTGCGCTCTAACCACCTGAGCTACAGACCCAAAGTCGTTTCACTCAAATGGTGGAGCCTGTCGGGATCGAACCGACGACCCCCTGCTTGCAAAGCAGGTGCTCTCCCAGCTGAGCTAAGGCCCCATGATGGGACTTTCGCATATCGGCCTGTGCCGATACGCATCTCTGAATGCAGGTAATTTGTGAGGACGCCCGACAGGACGATGACGTCATGCTCAAAAGGAGGTGATCCAGCCGCACCTTCCGATACGGCTACCTTGTTACGACTTCACCCCAGTCATCGGCCACACCGTGGCAAGCGCCCTCCCGAAGGTTAAGCTACCTGCTTCTGGTGCAACAAACTCCCATGGTGTGACGGGCGGTGTGTACAAGGCCCGGGAACGTATTCACCGCAGCAATGCTGATCTGCGATTACTAGCGATTCCGACTTCATGGAGTCGAGTTGCAGACTCCAATCCGGACTGAGATAGGGTTTCTGGGATTGGCTTGCCCTCGCGGGTTTGCAGCCCTCTGTCCCTACCATTGTAGTACGTGTGTAGCCCTGGTCGTAAGGGCCATGATGACTTGACGTCATCCCCACCTTCCTCCGGTTTGTCACCGGCGGTCTCCTTAGAGTTCCCACCATTACGTGCTGGCAACTAAGGACAAGGGTTGCGCTCGTTGCGGGACTTAACCCAACATCTCACGACACGAGCTGACGACAGCCATGCAGCACCTGTCTCACGGTTCCCGAAGGCACCAATCCATCTCTGGAAAGTTCCGTGGATGTCAAGACCAGGTAAGGTTCTTCGCGTTGCATCGAATTAAACCACATACTCCACCGCTTGTGCGGGCCCCCGTCAATTCCTTTGAGTTTCAGTCTTGCGACCGTACTCCCCAGGCGGCGAACTTAACGCGTTAGCTTCGATACTGCGTGCCAAATTGCACCCAACATCCAGTTCGCATCGTTTAGGGCGTGGACTACCAGGGTATCTAATCCTGTTTGCTCCCCACGCTTTCGTGCCTCAGTGTCAGTGTTGGTCCAGGTAGCCGCCTTCGCCACGGATGTTCCTCCCGATCTCTACGCATTTCACTGCTACACCGGGAATTCCGCTACCCTCTACCACACTCTAGTGATCCAGTATCCACTGCAATTCCCAGGTTGAGCCCAGGGCTTTCACAACAGACTTAAACCACCACCTACGCACGCTTTACGCCCAGTAATTCCGAGTAACGCTTGCACCCTTCGTATTACCGCGGCTGCTGGCACGAAGTTAGCCGGTGCTTATTCTTTGGGTACCGTCAGAACAATCGGGTATTAACCGACTGCTTTTCTTTCCCAACAAAAGGGCTTTACAACCCGAAGGCCTTCTTCACCCACGCGGCATGGCTGGATCAGGCTTGCGCCCATTGTCCAATATTCCCCACTGCTGCCTCCCGTAGGAGTCTGGACCGTGTCTCAGTTCCAGTGTGGCTGATCATCCTCTCAGACCAGCTACGGATCGTCGCCTTGGTGGGCCTTTACCCCGCCAACTAGCTAATCCGACATCGGCTCATTCAACCGCGCGAAGCCCGAAGGTCCTCCGCTTTCACCCGTAGGTCGTATGCGGTATTAGCGTAAGTTTCCCTACGTTATCCCCCACGAAAGAGTAGATTCCGATGTATTCCTCACCCGTCCGCCACTCGCCACCCATAAGAGCAAGCTCTTACTGTGCTGCCGTTCGACTTGCATGTGTTAGGCCTGCCGCCAGCGTTCACTCTGAGCCAGGATCAAACTCTTCACTTAAAATTACATGCCCGAAGGCAAATACTTTAGCTGCAGAAGTCCAACCACTGGCAACTTATCGCTTGCAAAGCAATTAATATGTTGCTTGATTAAACGTCTGCAAGATGGACAATCATCCTTCCTGCAGGCGTCCGCACAAATTACCTGCGCACACTGTCAAAGAACATGGGGAAGTGGCCTCAGCGCCGTTCCCGTCAGCTTCGCCGTTTCCGTCGAAGCGAGCCGCCCATTATAGCGGACTTTTTCTTGCCGTCAACACCTCATTTGGAGGCGGTTGACGCTGCTTCGTTTGAACCCGAAGGTTTTCTGCGAAGCGAGCCGGCCATATTAGCAGGCTTTTCATCCTCGTCAACCCCTCGTGAAGAGGAAGTTGCCGCCGCTGCACCTCAATCCGCCGTAGCGTCTTTTCCGTGTAGCGAGCCGCCCATCATAGCCGGCTTTTTCGTTTCGTCAACACCTTGTGATGTTTCCGATTCGCCTCGTTCGTTGTTGCGATGCTTCGAGAAGCGCCGCTGTCCTGAGCGAGGCCGCGCAGTTTATCGAGACCACGCAGAAGTGCAAGCACTTTTTGACACTGGCATGACATCGACCTGTATCCACCCGGATACGGCACGCGATTGCGCACTCTCACCACGTCCCGCACGCATGCAGGCTGCAGGCTCATTGATCGACACCCGGAGGCGTAACGGTGCGGTATCGATCGCGGGTTGGCTCGATGAAAATGCATGTACCAGACAGAGAGCGCCCTCATGCCCGCTTCCCGCAATCTGCTTCGCGATCTATCCCTGCCCGCGATTGCCGCCGGGTTTGTCACCGTGCTGGTGGGGTTCGCCAGCTCTGCGGTGATCGTATTTGAGGCCGCGCGCCATCTGGGCGCCGACCAGGCCCAAATTGCATCGTGGATGTGGGCACTGGGCATTGGCATGGGCGTGACGTGTATCGGCTTGTCGCTGCGCTACCGCGTGCCGGTGGTCACGGCCTGGTCCACGCCGGGCGCGGCGATGCTGATCGGCAGTGCAGCCGGAGTGCCGTTAGGCGAAGCGGTCGGTGCATTTGTGGTGGCCGCGGTGTTGGGGATGGTGGCCGGGTTTTCGGGATTGTTCGAACGCGCGATCCGGCGTATTCCGGTCTCGCTTGCCTCCGGGATGCTGGCCGGCGTGTTGTTGCGCTTCGGCCTGGACATCTTTGTGGCGATGCAGAGCCGGCTGTTGCTGGCGCTGGCGATGTTGGCGACCTACCTGGGCGGGCGGCGCTGGTTCGCGCGCTATGCGGTAATTGCGACCTTGTTGGTGGGTATTGCGATCGCTGCCAGCGGCGGGCTGCTGCGGTTGGAGGCGGTGCAGTTGCAACTGGCCCACCCGGTGCTGGTAGTGCCGTCGCTATCGTGGGCGGCGCTGTTCGGCCTGGCGATTCCGTTGTTCGTGGTGACCATGGCCTCGCAGAACGTGCCGGGCGTGGCAGTGATCCGGGCGTCCGGCTATGCGGTGCCGATCTCACCGACGGTCGGCTGGATCGGTGCGGTCAATGCGGTGCTGGCCCCGTTCGGTGGCTTTGCATTGAATCTGGCGGCGATTACGGCGGCGATCTGCATGGGTCGCGAAGCGCATGAGGATCCAGCGCGGCGCTACACCGCTGCGGTCAGCGCCGGCGTGTTCTACCTGCTGGTCGGGTTGTTCGGTGCGACCGTGGCAGCGGTGTTTGCGGCCTTCCCGCGTGAACTGGTGATGGCCATTGCCGGGATCGCGCTGCTAGGCACCATCGGCAATAGCCTGGCGGCGGCATTGCGCGAGGACAGCGAACGCGAAGCGGCGTTGATCACCTTTCTGGTCACCGCCTCCGGGCTGACGCTGGTCGGGATCGGCGCGGCGTTCTGGGGCCTGGTGGCCGGAACGATCACATTGCTGGCATTGCGGACGAAGCCAGCGCCTTAGCGTGCGTGCCCGCTGATGGAGCACCAAGTGCGGCAGACGCATGCGCTGGCCGCCTGCCGGTGATCGCAGCGCTCTTACTCCGGGTCGCGCAACTGCAGCAGCCAGTGCGCAGTGACGCCGCTGGGGCTGGGCAAGGGTTCGAGATGGAACTGGCGATACACCGGTGCACCATCGCGGGTGCGCAGCGGCAAGGTGACATAGGCGGCGCGACCCAGGCGTAGCGCCTCTTCGAACAGTTCGACCTTGCCACGTGCGGCATCGTCGGCCAGCAAAGCGAGGATGTCGCAACCGATCAACTCGGCCACTTCGGTCTGACTGAGTTCGGCGAACGCCGGGTTGACGAACATCAGCCGGTGCGCAGCGGCGTTGGCGCCACGTTCGATGATGGCCACCCCGTCGCGCAGCCGCGACAGCGAGGCTTCGAGCAGGGTGAAATCCTGCTGGAAGCGCTTGCGTTCCATCAGTTCGATCAGCACGCGCAGGCTGCGCGCCGACTCCAGATGCAGCGGCGACCAGCGCCGTGCGCGGCCGCGTACGGTCTGCTGCCACAGATCGAAACTCTTGCGTGGCGACAGCCGCGAGTTGGGGATGTCCTGCAGCTTGGCCAGCTGCGGGTTGCCGGCCCATTTGACCTGCTGCACCTGCTCGCGGCGCGTCCACAGCAGGGCGCTACGCGATTGCGGCATCAGCGGCACGAAGATGAAGCCGGCGGCCAGCGGAGCGAGGTCGGCCAGCTCAGGGAACACCTCGCCGATGGCGTCCACATGCAGGGCACCGACCGCATCCTCGCGCAGGGCGTCGTGATGCTCGGATTCGATGTGGTCGCGGATGCGGCGCAACGCCTCTGCATCCGGCACGCTGCCATGACGGCTGATTTCGTTGCCGTGGAAGATGGCCACGCCATCGGCGTCGACCACGTCCATCAGGTCCGGGGCCATGTCGGCGAGCATGTCCACGGTCAGGTGCTCGGCGTCGTTGAAGTCGGTGATCAGCTTTTCGCGGATGGTGAGCAGCACCGACTCCAGCCGCGCCCGCCCCACCGCCTGTAGCGCGCCGATGCGCCCGGCCAGCGCGCGGGTCACCGCATCGGTGGCATCGCGCATGGCATGGCTGGTGAAGTGCGGGCTGTAGTGGTGACAGGAAATCAGCCCCCAGAGCGCATCGTTGACCACGATCGAGGACACCAGGGTGGCGCTGACGCCCATGTTGGCCAGGTATTCCAAGTGCACCGGCGAGACGCTGCGCAGGCTGACATCGCTCAGATCCACCGGGGTGCCCAGGCGCGGATGCAAGGTGGGCTGGATCGGCGACGGCTGGTACCGCACATCGGCGATCTGGCGCACGCGGTTGCGCAGGTACAGCGCGCGTGCCTGCGCCGGGATGTCGCTGGCCGGGTAATGCAGGCCCAGATAGGCTTCCAGTTCGGGCTGGCGCGCTTCGGCGATGACGTCGCCATTCCACTCTTCGTCGAAGCGATAGACCATCACCCGGTCGAAGCCGATCATGCTGCGCAGGCCCTTGGCCGCGCGCACCGCCGCTTCGTCGATGCCGGCATCGCGCTCGATGCTGCGCAACAGCGGCAGCGCTTCGCGCAGGGTGACATCCATCAGGCGCGCGTCGCGCGGCTCGATTTCAATCAGCCATTGCTCCGGATACAGATGCCAGGCGGCCACCCAGGGATGATCGGTCGGCGCGCTGCGCTGCGGGAAGCGCACATCGGCGTGCAGCAGGTGCTGCGGTTGATCGTCTACTGCGAATGGCTGCGCATCGGGCAGTTCCAGCACCTGGGTGTACGGCATGCCCAGCAGGGCATCCATCGGCACGCCGAGCAGATCGGCGGCGGTGCTGCTGGCCTGCACGATGCGGCCATCGGCCGGTTCGATCACCAGCAACACGCCGTAAGGCTGGATCAGGCCGGGAATATGGATCGGTTCCCGCGCGCAGACATCCATATCCAGAGGTTCGGTGGGCTGATTCACGGCTGTGGCTCCGCTGCGAGGCAGGTATGGAAGTGGGCGAACATGGCCTGCGCGCCGTCGATGGCGGCGTCGCGTGCGGATGGGGTGGCCAGGCGTCGGTCCAGCGCTGCCTGGAAGCGGCGCCAGCCGGCCGGGTCGTCGTCGGCCATCTCGAAATAGCGCAGGGCGCCGGCCAGCGCGGGCTGCTGCTTGCGCACGCTGCGTGCGATCACCCGTCCACCGAGCTGCGAGCCTTCGATGACGTACAACATGCCCCAGCGCGCGGCATCGTCGGCAGTGGCGGGCAGTGCGGCCGGCAGATCCGGTTGCTGGCCGAGCGCGCGCAGGTCATCGCGCAGTGCCGGCACCCGACGGCGGTAATGCCAGCCGTTGCCGACCAGGGTGGCCAGCCAGTTGCCGAGTTGCGCTTCTAAGCCGCTCAGCAAGGCATGGTGGCGGCGCAGGATCTGCACATAGGCGGCCGAATCGACCCGCCCCTGCGCTAACGCCTGCATCAGCGGCACTGCTTCGACCAGGCGATGGGCATCCTGGGTGGCGTGGCGCAGTGCGAGCGCAGCCGATGGCGGAACTGCCAGGACGTCGGAAACCATAGGAGCTCAAAGCGGTGCCGCGGCACGAAGGACACCAGCCTAGCAGTGCCTGCGCAAATCAGAAAAAGCAGACGCGAGCGCAAGCTGAATAGGTTGGCTTCACGGCTGCGCCGCGGGGCTGGTGCCGGCGCCGCGCGCAGCCCGTTTCCAGGCCATGCCCCAGCCTGCGGCCAGCAGCACAGCGGCCAGCAACCATGGCGCGCCCGGCAGATGCAGCGGTGCACCGCTGCCGATGAACCAGGCGAAGACATTGGCGAACAACAATGGACCGGCGATACCGGCCAGGCTGACCAGGCCGGTGAGCGCGCCCTGCACGCGACCTTGCGCGTCGGCGCCGACCTCACGGGTGATCAGGGCCTGCGCGGACGGTGCGGCGATGGCCCACAACGCACTGATGGGTACACCGATCAGGAAGGCAGTGCCGCTGTCGGCCAGCCCATAGATGATGAAGCCGATCACCCCGCAGCCCAGCCCCAGCAGCAACGCGCGGCGTTCGCCGAGCCGGCGCACCAGGCGGCCGACCAGCAACGCATTGACGATGATGCTGCAGACACCGACCCCAGCCAGCACCCAGCTCACTTCGCGCGGGCCCCAATGGTATTGGTAGCCGGCGAACAGCACGAAAATGCTGGGATAGACGTAGTGCGCCAAGTTGGCCAGGAACACCACCGACGCCAGGCCGAACACCTGCGGGTAGCGGCGCAGCAGTTTGAGCGCGCCCAGCGGATTGGCGTGCGACCAGTCCAGCCGCGCGGTACGACGTTCGGCGGGCAGCGATTCGGGCAGCACGAACCAGCCATACAGCACGTTCAACAGGGCCAGCCCGGCAGCAAACCAGAACGGCCAGCGCAACCCGATGCTGCCCAGCCAACCGCCGATCAACGGGCCGGCGACAAAGCCGATGCCGAAGGCGGCACCGAGCATGCCGAATGCGCCGGCGCGTTTGTCCGGTGGGGTGACATCGGCGATGTAGGCATTGGCGGTGGAGAAGCTGGCCGAGCACACGCCGGAGATGACCCGCGCCAGCAGCAGCATCGGCAGGCTGTGGGCAATGGCCATCAGGATGAAGTCCAGGCCCAGGCCCAGGCACGAGAGCAAGATCACCGGGCGGCGACCGAACCGATCGGAGAGCGCGCCCTGCAACGGCGAGCAGACGAACTGGATGGCAGCGAACAGGAAACCGAACCAGCCGATCCAGCCGGCGGCCACCACGTAGTTGCCGCCGGTGAAGCGGCGCACCAGATCCGGAAGTACCGGAATGATCACCCCGAAGGACAGCACGTCGATCAGGACGGTGATGAAGATGAAGATCAGCGCGGCGCGGCGGCGCCCGGGGACGGGAGCGGAATCGGGAGAGAGGGACATCGCGCGGCGCAGTTGGGCGAAGCGGCGAGTGTAGCGGTGGATTGAATGGTGGGGTTGGGGTGGGCTGTCGTCTGATGCGCCCAAGGTCCCCCTCTACTGAAAGCCCCTCTCCTGCGGGAGAGGGGTTGGGGTGAGGGTACGGGGCGAAGCGACATGTGCGCTCGGCCTCCACCAGGCTTCGCGCGTACCCTCATCCGCCCTGCGGGCCCCTTCTCCCGATGGGAGAAGGGAAAGCCTGTACGTCCTGTGCAAGACCCGCGGTGAGGGTACGGCGAAGCATTCGTGTCGTTCCAACTGCGCTAGGCTTCGTTCGTACCCTCATCCGCCCCTTCGGGCACCTTCTCCCCCATAGAGCAGGGCAATGTCCCGGTGGAAGAAGCGAGTCGTTGCTGCTGCTTTCGTATTCTGAAAACAGCGTGGGCTTTGCCCGATCGGGAGGCGATTGTTGCGCTTACTCGACGCTGATGGTCTGGGTCAGGGTGTGGCTGGCGCCGGGAGCGAGTTCGATCACGTCCGGGCCGGCATTGGCCGCTTCCAGGCAGACGTAGTCGCGCCAGCCCTCGCCCACGTCGGCCATCTGCTTGCCGGCCTCTTGGCCCGGGTTCCAGGCCACCAGCGAGCGGCTGCCTTCGGTAGCGATGACGATGCGGCGGCCGAGCACCGGGTCGGTGAGCGTGTAGCGGCCGCCTGCATTGGTGTAGATGCGGTCGCTGCGGCCGGGGTCGCGTGGGTCGCGCAGGCTCCAGGCGCCTTGCTGGCGGTGGGCGGTGGCGTAGTTCTCGTACTTATCGAGATAGTCCAGGCCGTCCAGGCCCTGCACGCTGACCTTGAGCGCGTCGCCGACCCGGAAATAGTTGTGCAGCGCCTGGGTGAAACGCACCGGGGCGGCGCTGGTGTTTTCGGTGATCAGGCGTTGCTCCAGCGTGCGGCCGATGCGCAGGGTCATGCGCAGGCGCAGCGCCAGGTCGTCGAAACGCGGCGGGGTGAGCGTGAGCACCACGGTGCCGTCGTCTTCACGGCGGCTTTCGGTGAGTTGCCAGGCCACCGTGCGCACGAAGCCGTGGGCGGGGACGTCGCCGGTCTGGTCCTGGCGGCCGAAATACGGCCAGCACACCGGCGCGCCGCCGCGGATCGGGGTAGGCGGCTGCTTGGCACTGGGCGAGAGCCACATCACGTCCTGTCCGCCCTTGGGCACGAACGAGAGCAATTGACCGCCGAACAGGCTGATGGCGGCGGTGGAGAACGGGGTGTCGATCAGCAGCGACGGAAACCCGTGGAAATCGCCTGTGGTCAGGCCGGTGGTGTCGGACATGGGGGATGCCTTGTGGACGCTGGGGGATTGGGCGAAGGCCGGGTATGCGGCCGGCAGCTTGAACGCGGTGGCGCGCATGGCGGCGGCGCCGGTAACTGGCGGGGCGGCGCGCAGCGCGGTGAGGATGCGTTGGCCGGGGCGGCCGTCGGCCGGTTGCAGGCCCAGGCGGGTCTGCTCGACCTGGATGGCGCGGCGGGTGGCGCTGCCGACCATGCCGTCGGCCTCGCCGATCTGGTAGCCACGGGCGAGCAGCAACTGCTGCAGTTCGCGCCGTTCGGGCCGGCCCAGGCCCGGATCGTCCGTGGGCCAGGCCGCGATCAGGCCGGGGCCGCCACGCAGGCGATCGGCGAGCAGGGCGATGGACAGCGCGTAACTTTCGGCGGCGTTGTAGGCGTAGATCGCGTCGTAGTTGCCAAACACCAGGAACGCCGGGCCGCTGGCACCGGCCGGCAACAGCAAGGCGGCCGGCGTTTCTGCCGGCAGTCCGGCCGGTGCCAGCGGTGTGCCGTCGGTGCCGAGCAGGCCGGCGCGTTGCCAGGCCTGCAGCGGTTGGCGGCGGGTGCGCCCGGCCTTGCTGGCGTCGAAGCCCCGCGGCAGGGTGACTTCCATGCCCCACGGACGGGCGCGTTCCCAGCCGGCCTTGACCAGGTAGTTGGCGGTGGAGGCCAGTGCATCAGGAATGCTGGTCACCAGATCGCGACGGCCGTCGCCGTCGCCATCCACCGCGATGCGGGCGTAGGTGGAGGGCATGAACTGGGTTTGCCCGAACGCGCCGGCCCAGGAGCCGGTGAGTCCGTCCGCCGACAGATCGCCTTGCTGCAGCAGGCTGAGCAAGGCGAGGAATTCGCCGCGAAAGAACGGCTGGCGGCGGCCCGCGCACGACAGCGTGGCCAGCGACACCAGCAGCGGGCGCTTGCCGGTGACACGGCCGTAATCGCTCTCCACGCCCCACACCGCCACGATGGTGGCCGGGTCCACGCCGGTCTGTTCGGACAGGCGGCTGAGCAGCTCGCGGTGGGTAACCAGCATGGCCTGGCCGTCGCTGACACGCTGGCTGTCGACCAGGCTGGCCAGGTAATCCCAGATGGGCGTGGTGAATTCGGGCTGCGCATCCAGCAGCGGCAGCACGCTGGGATCGGGCGCCAGCCCGGCGGTGAAGCGCTGAAAGCTGGCAGCGTCCACGCCCTTGGCAGCGGCCTGGGGCTGCAGGCCAGCCAGGCAGCGGTCGAAGGCCGGATCGGCAGAGGCTGCCAGCGGCAGCAGTCCCAACACGAACGGCAATGCGCGCCGGGCCAGCGTCATGGCGCGATGGCCGGCGGGTGGACAGACCTCATGCGGCGAAGTGCTCCTGCGCGGCAAGTCGAGCCGCCGAGCATAGCCAACCTGGAGGTCACAAGCGTGCAGAGGGCGATACGTGAGGCGTCCCTGGGTGGGGCCGGCGGCTCGGTGCGAGCGAGAGGCCGGCGGCCCGACGGGCTCAGCTGCCGTCGCCGGTGATCCCGGTCAGCATCGACAGGGCCGGCGCGGATGGGGCGTTGTCGGTCACTCGGCGGGGGCGGGCATGGCGCGGCGCATCGTGGCGCGGGCCGAAGCGAATCAGTGCGGTCGCCACGCACGCCGGCAGCACGATCGCGAACACGACCGCCGCCAGAAGCACCCACTGCCAGAGATTGAAGGTTGCCATGATCCAAGTCCCCCCGCGGCGGAGTTCGCCTGCGCGGCAAGCTTCGGCGATCGGCTGCGAACGCGGCGTCGACAAATGGCGGGCGTAAAGACCGTTCGTCGGGCTGACCGGCCTGGCGGGCGGTGCATCGAGGGCGCAGTTGGCTGGCGACGTCGGGTTGGAGTGGGACGGTCGGCGTGGGTCTCAGCGCGCGTCGAGGTAGTACCAGTGACCTGCCTCGCGCACGAAACGGCTGTGTTCGGTCATGCGGACTGCGCTGCCGCCACCGATGCGATAGCGCGCCAGGAAGACCACCTCGGCCGTCTCGGGGCCGGTCTCGAGGGTGCGCTGCACGCTCAGGCCAAGCCAGGTGGTGCGCCCGCCTTCGTCCAGCGACAGCGCGGCCGGGCGCGTGGACGGATGCCAGCTGGCCAGCAGGTACGCAGCATCGCGGCGCACGTAGGCGCTGTAGCGGGCGCGCATCAACGTCTCGGCGTCGGGCGCGGCGGCACCGGCGTGATACGGGCCGCAACAACGTGCGTAATCGGCCGGGCGGCCGCAGGGACAGGGGTCGGTGGGTGTGGTCGGCATGCGGGGATTGTGCGGGATGGGATTGGGGATTGGGGATTGCATTGCGAAGCGGGACGCGGGAGCGGCGGCTATGCTGTCGCCCCCCGTTGCGCGGAGCGTGGTCTTGCTGGAACTGATTCCCACCGAATTGCCGTGGCTGCTGTGCATTGCGTTCGTGGCCGGGTTGGTGGATGCGGCGGTCGGCGGCGGCGGATTGATCCAGCTGCCGGGCCTGTTTGCCACGCTGCCGCAGCAGGCGCCGTCGCTGATTCTGGGCACCAACAAGTTCAGTGCGATGTTCGGCACCGCTGCGTCGGCGTGGCGATACGCGCGCACGGTGCGCTTTCCGTGGCGGCCGGTGCTGTATGCCACCGCGGCGGCGTTTACGTTCTCGTTCCTGGGCGCGACCGCCGTCAGCCTGATGCCCAAGCAGGCGGTGCGGCCGCTGATCCTGGTGCTGCTGATCGCGATGCTGATCTACACATTGATCAAGAAGGACTTCGGCGCGCTGCATCGGCCACGTCAGATCGGCCGGCGCGAACTGGCCACCGCGTTGGCGATGGGAGCGGCGATCGGCTTCTACGACGGGTTCTTCGGCCCGGGTACGGGCAGCTTCCTGATCTTCCTGTTCATTCGCTTTTTCGGGCTGGATTTCCTGCGCGCCTCGGCGGCGGCGAAGGTGGTCAACCTGGCCACCAACCTTGCGGCGCTGTCGTTCTTCTTGCCCAGCGGGCAGGTGATGTTGGCGATCGGCCTGCCGATGGCGGCGGCGAACGTGGCTGGCGCGGTGGCCGGCACACGGATGGCGTTACGTGGCGGCACGCCATTGATCCGCAAATTGTTCCTGGTGCTGGTGATCGTGCTGATCGGCAAGATGGGCTGGGATCTGCTGCACTCATCACTGGCACCCGCTGCCAACGCAGCGTAGTCGAACCGGCGACGCCACGTGCAGATGGCGTCGCCCGTGGATTGTCTTCAGCGCTTGCCGCGCGCCTGCGGGGCGTTCGCCTTAGCGGCACGCTTTTTGGCCGGCGACGGTTTCGCTGCCGCACGTGATGAAGATGTCTTGCCGGCACCACGCGCTGGCTGACCAGTCGATGCAGCTGTTGCACGTGGCTTGGCTGCGGCAGTGTTTTTCACTGGCGCAGATGCAGCGGCGACCTTCCTGGATGTGGCGTTGGATGCGTTTGCGGCCGCAATCGGCTTGCCCGGCGTGTTTGAAGACGGAGTGGTCTTGCCCACGTTGGACCTGGCTCCTGAAGACACCGCCGACGCGTCCGCCGTGCGTTTGCCGGATGCCGGCATGTTGGCCACAGCTGGCGTGCGCGAAGTCGGTTTCTTGGTCTGCGTTGCGCGAGACTGTGCCGCAGCGCGCGTGGAAGATGCAGTCCTGGCGTTCTTGGCGGCCTTGTTCTGCTTGTTCGCCGTCGCGACGGCCGGCTTGCGCTGACCAGTCTGCGTTTCCGGCGCCGCGGACGAGGTCTCCCCCGCCGCAGGCGATGCCGTGTGCAGCGGCACGCCGTCGGCTGCCATGCCATCTGCGCTGGCAGCGCCCTGCACGACTGCAGGCTCGCTCAACGCCGTGATCGACGGCGCTGCGTCAGCAGCATCGGCAGCCGCCGGCTCATCGCCACGCGAGCGCTCCGGCAGCTTCAATCGCTGTGCCTGCTCGTCGTATTCGATCAGCAACACGCCGGAGTTATGGCGGCCGCTGATTTCGACAAAACATGCGCCGCCGATGAAGGGCTCCAAGGTCATCACCGACTTCAACGGCGTGGCCACCACCATCTGGAAGCCGAAGTTCTCGAAGATGTTCATCGCCAGCGCGGTGAATTCGTTGTCGGCCTTGTCGAAGGCTTCGTCCAGCACCACCGCGCAGTAGCGCGGCAGTTCGCCGTCTTCGCCGCCAAGCTGGTAGCGCAGCGCGGCCGCCAGGCAGGTGGTTGCCAGTTTCTGGCGCTGACCGCCGGACTTACCGGCGCCGCTGCGGTAGATCTCCACCTGCGCGCGCGTCTGCGCGTCCAGTTCCACACCGATGAACTCCACATGCAGGCGCACATCCAGCACCTGTTCGCGCCAGCGGCGTGCCTCCGGTTCCTGCGCGCCCAGGCGCGCCACCAGCGCACGCAAGGTGGAAAACTGCGCTTCGGCCAGGGCGCGGTCTTCGGTCTGTTGATGCGACAGCACCGCGCGCAACTGCTGCTGGAATTCCTGCACCTCGGCCAGGCGACGGTCGCCGACCTCGATGGTCAGCACGGTGTCGCGATTGAACGGCACCTGCTCCAGGCTGGCGTTGACCTCGTCCATGCGCTGCTTGATGCCCTTGTGGGCTTCGGCGGTGTAACGCTGCAAGGCCAGCAGGTTGTTCTTGCTCTGGGTCTGCAACAGGTCGAAGAAACGATGCTCGTGACGCGGCAGGCCATCGCTTTCCAGTCGGTCCAGGCGCGCGAGGAAATCGTCGGCGCTGGCAAGGCTCACGGTGAAATCGCCGCTGTCTTCGGGCCACTGCTGGCAATACTTGCGGAAGCATTCCAGCAACTGCGCGCTGAGCCGGCTGTCGCGGCCCTGGCTGTCGGCCAACTGCTCGGCCAGGCCACGTTCGACCACGCGGAAATGCGCTTCCAGATTGTCCAGCGACAGCGGCGTCAATGCGGCAAGCCGTTCCCGCAAGCCCTGCAACTGGGTGGGCGTGAGCGTGGCGGAACCGGCGCGGCCCGCGCAGGCCGCGTGCTGCTGTTCGAGCCGCACGCGTTCGCGCGCCAGTTGCGCGCGCTCCAGCCGCACATCTTCATAGGTGCGCTTGGCCTGGTCGCGCAGGGTCCGTGCGGTCTCGATGGCCTGGCCGAGCACGCGCAGGCCGCTGTTGCCTTCGCGCAGCTGCACCAATTGTTCGTCGATATCGCTCAGGCGCTGCAGCTTGGGGCCGACGTCGATCTCGTCCCAGTCGCGCTCCACCAAGGTGTGCGCAGCGAGTTGGCGTTCCTGGTCCTGCTCACGCTGCTTGCGCAGCGCTGCCACATCGGCATCGCAGCTGGCGATGCGCTGGGCCAGCGCCTGCGCTTCGCGCTCGAACACCTTGAGCTTGTCGCGGTTGTCGTGACCGAGCAGCCAACGCTTGCGATCGTTGACCGCGTGGCGGTCGTCCTTCTCATAGCGATCGCCAGGATGCTTGACCTGGCCCTCGCGGGTGATCGCGCGGTCGGCGTTGCGCAATGCTGCGGCATTGTCCACGCACGCGTAGTCGAAGCGACGGGTCAGTTCGTTGCGCAGCCATTCGGTAAAGGCGTGCTCGCGCAGCTGCAGCTTGCCGGGCAGCGCGCCGGGATCGACCCGCCGCGAATGCAGCTCGTCGTTGCGGCGCACACGGAAGTACACCAGACGCGTACCGATATGGGTGCGGTTGACCCATTCGCTGACCTGCGCGTAATGCCGCTCGTCCACCAGCAGCGATTGCGCAAAGCCGTGCAGCACACGCTCGATCGCACCGCGCCAGGCCGTCTGGTCCTCGCGCACCTGCACCAGCTCGCCAACGAACGGCAGCGCGGCCTCGGCAATGCCGGTGTCTTCGCACAAGCGCGCGCGCAGGGCCTGCATCGGTGCGGGCATGCTCGATGGCGCGCGCTTCAGCGCCTCCAGTTCGGCACGGATTTCGGCAAACCGGCGCTCGTCGTCGCGCCGCGCGCCCATGCGTTCGGCGATGGCCTCATCCAGCGCGCTGGCGTCATGCTTGCCGTTATCCAGCACGGTCTGCGCATGCGCGATCTGTGCGGCAAAGCCACTGGCGCCGGCCGCCAGGGCGGTGCCGAGCTGGCGGCAGGCCTGTTCGATCTGTGCACGGCGGCGTAGGCGTTCGTCGCGCTCGCGCTCGACGCGTGCGCGTTCGCGTTCCAGTTCCTCGATCTGCTCGCCACCGGCGGCGCGCTGTTCGCGCTCCAGGCCGACCAGTTTTTGTTCGTGGTTATCCAGCGATTCGCGGCGCTGGCCTTCTTCGCCGGCCAGTCCACGGTCCTGGTTGTCGAGCTCCTGCAGCCGCTCCTCCAGCAAGGCCAGCCGCTGCTGCTCGCGGTAGCTGTCCACGCCCAGCTGCAGCTCGCGCAACTCGCCGACGCTGTGGCGCAGCGCCATCAGCGCCGCGTGGTGCTCGCGCGCAGGGGTCAGGGTTTCCACCTGGCGCCGGGCGGTGACCACCGCATGGTGCGCGCCATCGAGTTCGGCAAAATCTTCCACCAGCCGGTCGGCCGCTTCGAAGGTACGCGGCTCGTCCAGCATGAAGCCGCGCAGAAACGCATTGAGATCGCCCAGGTTCTTGGCCGACTGGGTCTTGTGCAACAGCCGCAGCGCCATCTCGTTGCCGATGCCCAGCGCGTGCCGGAAACGTTCGGCGTAGCCGGCGAAGCCGTCGAAATGCGCAACGTCCTCACCCAATCGCGCCTTGAGCTTGCGCAGGTCAAGATCGAAGCCATCCAGCTCGGTCGCCACGTCGAAACGGCGTGGCGCGACCATGTAGTGACGCCGCACATCGGCCGCCGCGTTACCGCTGCCGGCGATCCAGAACAAGCGGATCAGGCTCACCGCCTCGCCGTGCGCATTTGCGTATTCCAGCACCAGCGCGGTCCAGGTGGCGCCCTTGCGCAGGTATTGGGTAGCGATTTCGCCGGACGCGCTGTCCTGCTGATCGGCCCACGCACCGCGCACATACGACACCAGACTCCGATCGCGCCCACTGCGCTCGGCTTCGCGCGCGGCGGCGTTGAAGTCGACGATGCTCGGCGGCGTCAGCAGTGCCGACATCGCATCCAGCAAGGTGGACTTGCCCGAGCCCGAACGCCCGACAAACAGGAAGCCCTTCTCCGCGATCGGCACTTCGGTCAGCCCGTTGAAGGTGCCCCAGTTGTGCACCTGCAAGCGCCGCATGCGGAACTGCTGCGCACGTTGCTCGGCGAGCGTCTCGGCAAACAAGGAGGCACCTGGTTGCGCTGGCGACAGATTGGACTGGGAATTCATAGCTCACTCATCAAAACGGGACGACGTGGAACGCGAAAAACCGGATGACGCATGGTGCCGCGCTGCTGTGTGGTGTGTTGCTGCGGCGCTGTTGCTGTTGATGCTGCGATTCCTATAACTGCCGTCGCAGTAGATGCAACACATACGACATGCTCCCAAGCACCACGCCACAACGTGCCCTCATCCGCCCTGCGGGCAGCTTCTTCCCGATGAAGGAGGACAATGTCCCGAAGCGAGAACGGAAGCCGGCGCGCCGGCGCGTGAGAAGGAAAATTACTCAGCAGCTACATCCCCTTCCCGCAAACCGCGATACGCGACCACCAAGGCCTGCACATCCTCCGCCGAGAACAACAGCTTCAGCACCGGCGAGACTTCATAGCGCTCCTCGCTGCCGCGCAAGCGCGACAGCAACTGGTTGTCGCGCATCTTGCCGATGGCCGTCATCACCCGCCGCGCGAAGCCCGCCCGATCGGTGGACACGTTCTTCTCGTAGACCGACAACGCCTCCACCAACTGCGCTTCGTCCACCACCGCACGCTCGCCGCGCGTATCGGCCTCGGCCAGTTGCTGGCGCAGGAACAGCAGCAACACCGACTCGATGAACGTCAGCGGCGCGCTGCGCAGCAAGGTGGGCGATTCGAGCTCGGCGGTGTCGGCCTGGCGGGTGAAGGCCACCCCGCCCTCGCGGTCGAGCACCAGCTCCAGAAACAGCTCGCACAGCACCTGGCGGATCGCCACCTCGTTGCGCAACAACGCCGGCCACAGCGCGCCGTGCCGTTGCGCATCGATGCTGGGCCCTGCCAGCAACTGGCACAGCGCACGCCGCGCGTCGAACGGCAGCGTGCCGGTGTCGCCTAAAAACAGCTCGCCGCGCGGCTCGGCACTGGAGGCTTGCGTCATCGGCATGCGGTCGTCGATGGCCGACACCGCGGTGCTCTCGTCGGCGTCCGGGCCGGCGTCCTCAGACCAGTTCATTGCGTTTCTCCCGGGTAAACCACACCAAGGGAATGCGCGCGCGCCGCACGGCGCCGTCGCTGCCTTCCCATTGCACCGTTTCCATCTGTCCTTCGATCACCATGCCGTGGCGCGTGCCCAGCGACAGGTATCCGATCACGCTGCCCAGGCCCTGCACGGCCGGGCGTTGTTGCAAGGCGTCGCCGATGGTCAGCCGCGGGCGTTGGCCGAGCAGCTCATGCAGGTCGTTGCGCAGGCTGCGCACATCGATCTCCGATTGCGCGACCAGATCGCCCACGCTGTCCAGCGAGATCTCGGCCGCGTCGGCGGCCTGCACGCGTCCATCGACCTGGGTGAGCCGTGGATCGTGCAGCCGCCATTGCGACAGCGAGCGCAGGCGGCTGCTGCTGAGTGCCTGCGTATAGCCGGTGGCGGTGGTGGCGTGCAGGCTGTCGCGCAATTGCAAGGCTTCGCCCTGCGCCTGCTTGAGCAATTGATTGAGCCGGCGCTGTTCCAGATACCCACGGCTTTGCACGAACCCGCGCAGGCTGCGCGCGAAATGCTGCATCACCGTGTGCACCTCGCCGCCGCGTTCCAGCAGCGTGCCGGTCAGCCCGCGCAAGAAGGCGCGTTCGCGGCGATCGAGCTTGCGGGCAAACCCACGGGCAAGCAGCGCATCCAGCGCCTGGTCGAGCTGGCTGCTTTGCTGGGTGTCGTTGAGCAGACTCCAGAACGCCTCGAAGGTGCGCCCGGCTTCGCTGTCTGCAATCACATCCACGCCTTTGAACAATTGTTCGAGCACGTCGCCGCGCGCGCCTTCGTCGTCGATGATGCGCTCGCGGAATTGGCGGTTGAGCTGCTCGAAGTCGTCGCGCACGCGGTGGAAATCTTCGGCCAGCTCGTCAGAGAGATGGATCAGGTCGCGCGCGCGTTCCAGCGCGCGTTTGCCGTCCAGCGCCGCCACGCGGCCGGAGGCCACGCGTTCGATTTCGGCATCGATGCGCGCACGTTCATCGCGCAGCGCGGCCAGCCGGAGCTCTGGATCGGCCTCGGTCTGTCCGGCCAGCTGCACCAGTTGCTGGATCACCAGCGACAGGCGGCTTTCGGTGGCGCTGCTGCTGCTTTCGCGCAGGCCGGCGATGAAGCGGATGGCCTGGGTCGCGGCACGCGAGAGTTCGTATTCTTCTTCGGCTGCGCCTTCAGGCAGGCGGCGTTCCAGCCAGCCCTGTGCCAACCAATGCGCCAGATATGCCTGTGCGGTGCGCGGCAGTTCGCGCGAGAGCTCGTCGGCGCGCAAGGCGTCGAGCTGGCGCTGCAAACGTTCGTGCAACACGGCCGAAGGCAGGCGGCGTTCGCCATCCATCAGCACCGTCTGCAGCAGGCCGATCAGTTCGGGTGCGTGGTCGGCGGCGAGCAGTTTCCATACCGGCTGCTCGCGCAGTTGCCGATAACCGGCGATACGTGCCTGGTGCTTCATGGGCGCTGCCGCGACTGCCTCAACGCTTGCCGCCCACTTCGATGAACTGCAGGAATTCGGCGCGGGTGCGCGCATCTTCGCGGAAGGTGCCCAGCATCTTGGAGGTCACCATGCTGACGCCGCGCTTGTGGATGCCGCGGGTGGTCATGCACTCGTGCGCGCCTTCCACCACCACGCCCACGCCAAGCGGCTGCAGCACGTCCTGGATGCATTGGGCGATCTGCGCGGTCATCTTTTCCTGCACCTGGAAGCGGCGCGCGTAGCTTTCCACCACGCGGGCCAGCTTGCTGATGCCGACGACCTTGCCACGCGGCAGATAGCCCACGTGCACCTTGCCGATGATCGGCGCCATGTGGTGCTCGCAATGGCTTTCGTAGGAAATGTCGCGCAGCACGATCAACTCGTCGTAGCCGGCCACTTCCTCGAACGTGCGTTCCAGGTATTCGCGCGGTTCTTCGCGATAGCCGCTGAACCAGTCGCCGTAGGCTTCAGCCACCCGGCGCGGGGTGTCCAGCAGGCCCTCGCGCGTGGGATCTTCGCCCGCCCAGCGCAACAGGGTGCGCACGGCCTCTTCGGCCTGGGTCTGGGTGACGGAGGAATCGGGCTGGTTGGACTGGCTCATGCGCAGGTGCACCCAAAGGGGGCGTGCATGGTACCCGAGGACGGCCCGGCCGCCCCAGTGGCGGTTGCGCCAGCTTGCACATATTCAGTGACTATTGATTCATTTATGAATTGATAGCATCCTATCTATTATGAAACCTGCTCTTTCTCCACGCGCCCAGCTCAGTTCCGGTCTGCTGGTGGCTGCCCGTCAGTGGCAACGCTTGGCCGATCAGGCGTTTGCCGAGTTCGACCTGTCCAGCGCCTGCACCGGACCGTTGCTGATGATCGGGCGCTCCGGCGGCGGCATTCGCCAGGTGGCGCTGGCCCAGCAACTGGGCATGGAAGGCCCCTCGTTGGTGCGTTTGCTGGACAAGTTGGCCGCGCAGGGCCTGCTGCGCCGCGAGGCCGACAGCAGCGACCGCCGCGCCAACCAGCTGTGGCTCACCGATGCAGGCCAGGCATTGGTCGGCCAGATCGAGATCCGCCTGGATGCACTGCGTGCGCAGGTGTTGGGCGCACTCAGCGACGCCGACGTGCAGGTGGTGCTGACCTTGTGGGAGCAGATCGCGCAGGCGCATGCGCGTCTGAGCCAGGCCGACTGAGTCGGCTGTCGGCGTCGCGCGCGACGCCCGTTGTGCCCTTTCCGATGCCCCGGCGCGCTGCGCCGGGCGCTGTGGTTCTTTTTCCAGGATGTGCCCGATGTATGGCGAATTCAGTCTCTACGGTGTGTTCGTACCCACCTTGCTGGCGTTGATGACGCTGGCCTACCTGCTCAACAGCAGCATCGCCGCGCTGCTGACCCGCGCTGGCGCCTACCGCTACATCTGGCACCCGGCGCTGTTCAACCTGGCGTTGTACATCGCACTGCTGGGCGGCCTGTTCTTCCTTACCCGTTGGATGCAATCGTGAAAAAGCTGCTCAAGACCGCGGGGCCGGCACTGCTGACCCTGGCGATGGTGGTGCTGGCCGCGTGGGTGTTGCAGCACCTGTGGCGTTATTACATGCAGGCGCCGTGGACGCGCGATGCGCACGTGGGCGCCGATGTGGTGCAGGTGGCGCCGGACGTCTCCGGGTTGGTGGAATCGGTCGCCGTGGCCGACAACCAACCGGTGACGCGCGGGCAATTGCTGTTCGTGGTGGACCGCGCGCGCTATGCGATCGCGCTGGAACAGGCGCGCGCCGCGCTGGCCGAACGCCAGGCTACGCTGACCCAGTTGCGCCGCGAGATCGCGCGCGACCGCAGCCTGCAGGATCTGGTCGCCGCCGAAGATGCCGAAGTGCGCCGCTCCAACGTACAGAAGGCGCAGGCCGCAGTGGCCACCGCGCAATCGGCGGTGGATCTGGCCCAGCTCAACCTGGACCGCACCCAGGTGCGCAGCCCGGCTAACGGTCGCGTCAGCGACCGCACCGTGCGGGTGGGCGACTACGTCAACGCCGGGCGTCCGGTGGTGGCGGTGCTGGACACCGGCTCGTTCCGCGTCGATGGCTACTTCGAAGAAACCCGCCTGCAGGGCGTGCACCCCGGCCAGCGCGTGGACGTGCAGCTGATGGGCGAGCCGGTCACGCTGCAGGGGCATGTGCAGAGCATCGCCGCCGGGATCGAAGACCGCTACCGTAGCGGCAGCGCCGGCGCATTGCCCAATGTCACCCCGGCATTCGACTGGGTCCGGCTGGCGCAACGCATCCCGGTGCGCATCGTGCTGGATCGCGTGCCTGCGCATGTGCAGTTGATCGCAGGGCGCACTGCCACGGTGAGCATTCTGCCCGACACAGCGCACCCAACCCCGGCGACCGCGCCTGCCCATGTGCAGGCCAAGGCGGCGCCATGAACCGCGCGATGTTGCGTCCGCTGGGAGTGGCCGCACTGCTGAGCATGCTCAGTGCCTGCAGCACGGTCGGCCCGAACTACGCGGTGCCGGCGGAGTCGGCCTACCAGCGCCCGGCCGCCAATGCCGCGTTCCTGGACACCGGCAACGCGCAGGTGCAGCCCGGCGCCGCGCTGCCGGCGCGCTGGTGGGCGCTGTATCAGGACCCGATGCTGGATGGCCTGATCGAGCAGGCCCTGCGCGACAACGTCGAATTGAAGGTGGCCGGTGCCAACCTGCGCCGCGCTGCCGCGGTGTACGAACAGGCCATGGATGCCGGCGGGTTCGATTACGACGTGGAAGCCGGCGTCAGCCGCGCGCAGGTCTCGGCCGAAGCATTTTTGCAGGAAGAAAAGCTGCCGGTATTCAACCTGGCCGATGGCAAGTTCGGCGTGTCGTACCAGTTCGATCTGTTCGGCAAGCTGCAACGCGGCGCCGAAGCCGCGCATGCCGACACCCAGGTGGCGCAGGCGGCGATCGATCTGGCGCGCGTCAGCGTGGCCGCGCAGGTGGCCGGCAGCTATGTGGAGATTTGCCACGCCAACCATGAGCTGCAGGTGGCCGCGCATTCGCTGCAGTTGCAGCAACACAGCCGCCAGATCACCCAGCGCCTGATCGCGGCCGGTCGCGGCACGCCGCCCGATCTGGCGCGCGCCACCGCACAGGTGGCGATGCTGGAAGCGGCGCTGCCGCCGTTGCGCGCACGCCGCCAGGCCGCCGGTTACCAATTGGCCGCGCTGCTCGGCAAGACGCCCGGCGAGTTGCCGCCCGGCGTGGACAGCTGCGCGCACGCGCCTGCAGTGCAGCAGCCGATCCCGATCGGCGATGGCCGCGCGCTGCTGGCGCGCCGCCCGGACGTGCGCCAGGCCGAGCGCCGGCTCGCCGCCGCCACCGCGCGCATCGGCGTGGCCACCGCCGAGCTGTATCCGGATATCCGTCTGGGCGGCTCGATCGGTGCCACCGGCCTGCTGGCGGATTTCGGCGAGCCGGCCACGCATGCGTGGTCGTTGGGCCCGCTGATTTCCTGGACGCTGCCCTCCAGCGGTGCGCGTGCGCGGGTGCGCGCCACCGAAGCCGGCGCCGACGCGGCGCTGGCGCAGTTCGACAATACCGTGCTGCAGGCCTTGCGCGAGGTGCAGACCAGCTTGTCGCGCTATGCGCAGGACCTGGACCGCCTGCATCTGCTGGAACAGGCGCAGCAACAGGCCGAGCTGGCGTCGGCGCAAAACCGGCGCCTGTATCAGGGCGGACGCACGCCGTACCTGTCCAGCCTGGACGCCGAGCGCACCCTGGCCAGCGCCGAGATGACCCTGGCCAACGCACAGGCGCAGGTGTCGCAGGACCAGATCCAGCTGTTTCTGGCGCTGGGCGGCGGTTGGGATGCCGACGCCGGGCGCAACACCACCACGGCTGCACGATGAGCCCGTTGTTGCGCGATCGCCAGGCCTGGCTGTTTTCGGCCAAGACCTTTGCCGCCTCGATCGCGGCGCTGTATGTCGCGCTGGCCGGCAATCTGTCGCGACCGTACTGGGCCATGGCCACGGTCTACATCGTCTCGCAACCGCTGCTCGGCCCCACCCGTGCCAAGGGCGTGTACCGCGTGCTCGGCACCTTGCTGGCCGGCGTGGCCACCTTGGTGATGCTGCCGAATCTGGTGGAAACGCCGTTGCTGCTGAGCGCGGCGATGGCGCTGTGGCTCTCGGCCTGCCTGTTCCTGGCGCTGCTCAATCGCGGCCCGCGCGGCTATGCATTCCTGCTGGCCGGCTACACCACCGCCTTCATCGGCTTTCCGGCGGTCACCTCGCCGGAAGGCATCTTCGACACCGTGGTGGCCCGCAGCGAAGAGATCATCCTGGGCACGGTGATGGCGGTGCTGTTCGCGTCGCTGTTGTTCCCAGCCTCGGTCAAGCCGATGCTCACCGCGCGGATCGGCAACTGGATGCAGGACGCCGCGCAATGGTGCCGCCAGGTGCTGCAGCGCGGCCCGTCGCAGGCGCCGCGCAATCGGCTGGCGGCCGATCTGGTGCAGTTCGAGGCCCTGATCGCCTTCGTGCGCCATGACGACCCACGCCATGCCGGCGCCGCGCCTGCGCTGGAACAGTTGCGCGCACGCATGCTGATGCTGTTGCCGGTGCTGTCGTCGATTGCCGACCGCCTGGAGGCCTTGCAGCGCGACGACGCCGCGCACGGGCCGGAGTTGGCGACATTGCTGGAAGCTGTTGCTGCGTGGGTGGATCATGTCGCCGACACCGGCAGTGCCAATGCCGATGCCGCCCGACAGGCTGATGCACTGCGTGCGCGCATCGAGGCACTGCGCCCGGTGGTGGATCAGGACATCGATCACCTGCTGCTGGACAGTGTGCTGCTGCGCCTGAAGGAGCTGCTCGACCTGTGGCAGGACTGCCGCGCGTTGCAGCAGGCGCTGGTGCAGGGCACCGCGCCCGTTGCACTGCGTGCGCTGCCGGCGCCGGCACCTGATGCATCCCTACAAGCCGACCCTGCAGCGCGTGATGCCGCGGCGCGTTCCGCAGGGCCCGGGGCGTTGCTGCAGCGCCTGGGCTTCTCGCGCCGTCGCGCGGCGAAGCCGGCCGTGCCCACGCAGGACGACGCGGCGCTGCGCTCGTCAACGCGTGCGGCAGCGTGGCAGCCATCGGGCCATCCCTCTGCAGAGATTGCTGACACTCCGGTTGCGGCACACGCCACGCGCCACATCGATTTGGGCATGGCCGCATTTTCCGCGCTGAGCGCCGGCTTTGCGCTGATGGCGTACTGCGTGTTGTGGATCGGCATCGGCTGGGAAGGCGGCGGCAATGGCGCGATGATGGCCGCAGTGACTGCTGCGTTTTTCGCCGCGCAGGACGACCCCGCGCCGAGCATGCTGTCGTTCCTGACCTGGGCGGTGGTGGCCAGCGTGGTTGCCGGCATCTATCAGTTCGGCATCTTCCCGGCCATCCACGATTTCCCGATGCTGGTGGTGGTGCTGGCGGCGGTCTTCCTGCCATTGGGCGCACTGCTGCATCGCCCCGGGAGCATGCTGATCGCCTTGCCGCTGGTGGTGAACCTCACCGCGCTGCTGAGCCTGCAGAACACCTACAGCGCCAACCTGCAGAGCTTCGTCAACGCGGCGGTGGCGATGGTGCTGGGGATCGGGTTTGCGGTGGTGCTGACGCGTCTGTTTCGTTCGGTCGGTGCCGAATGGAGCGCGCGCCGACTGGTGCGCCAGGGCTGGCGCACGCTGGCCGATGCCGCCGACGGACATGGCGCGCAGGATCGCCAGCACTTTGCCGCACGCATGCTGGATCTGCTTGGTCTGCTTGCGCCACGGCTGGCGTTGACGCCGGAAGGTAGCGACCTGGCCTCGGTGGATATGCTCAACGAAGTGCGCGTAGGCTTGAACATCCTGCAGCTGCGCAGTGCACGGCATGGCCTGCCGGCGTCCAGTCGCGATGCGGTGGACGCGATGTTGCGCGACGTGGCTGCGCACTACCGGCGGCAGGTTGCACGGAAGCGTCCGTTGCCTGGGCCTGACTCTTTGCGTGATCGTCTGGATATGTCGCTGACGCGCGTGGGCAAGGTGCCGGCAGGCGCGCAGCGTGATGAAGCGTTGTTGGGGTTGATTGGTTTGCGTTACAGCGTGTTTGCTAAGACAACAGCGCAGCATCAGGACGGCGCAGAACAGCAGCCCGCGTTAGCCCCTCTCCCGCCAGGACGATAAGGCACTGCTTGCGCTCCACTGGCGCGCATGTCTTGCAGCGGCCGCGCTGCTAGTGCAGGCCGGGACGCGGAGCGGGGGTTGAGCTGAGGGTTTGGCTACCAATGCACGACCGCAGCATCGAAGCTTCACCTTGGCTGCGCGTGGCGACGCGTTTACCACGCTCGGTATGCCAATCACCTGAGGCGCCCCTCATCCGCCCTTCGGGCACCTTCTCGCCCATGAAGGGGGACAATGTCCCGCAGGGAGAAGGGCAGGGCTCTGCCCGCGCGCATGCATCACCGCTTGCGCTGATGCATCGCCGCTTCGTCGTCCAGCCAGTTGCTGCCCTTGTTGGTCAGGAAGAACATGTAGACCACCAACGACACCGCAATCACCGCCGTCGCATAGATCACGAACTCGGTCACGTGGTTGGTCTTCAGCGAGGCCTGATACAGCAACGGCGCGGTTCCGCCGAAGGCCGAATTGGCCAGCGCGTAGCCAAGACCGACACCCAGCGCGCGCACGTGGGTGGGGAACAATTCCGCCTTCACCACGGCATTGATCGAGGTGTAGCCGGTCAGGATCACAAAGCCCACGGTGAGGATTGCGAACGCGGTCAACCAGTCGGTCTGCTTGGGCAGTTCCATCACCAGGAACCAGGTGTAGAGCACGCCGCCGATGCCGAAGAACACCAGCAAGGTCTTGCGCCCCACGATGTCCGACAACCAGCCGCCCACCGGCTGCATCAGCATCAGCACGGTCAGCGCCACCAGATTGATGATGGTGCCGGCCATCACGTCGCCACCGGCGAACGCGGTCTGGATCATCTTCGGCCCGGTGACCGAATAGGTGTAGAACGCGATCGTGCCGCCGGCGGTGATCAAAAAGCACAACAGCAGCGGACGCCACTGATTGACGAACAATTCGCGCATCGAGCCGGAGGCCTTGGCCTTGCCGGTACGCGAATCGGCGATGGATTCGGAGCTCAGCGACTCATCCATCGTGCGGCGCAGCCAGAACACCACCAAAGCGCCGATGCCGCCCAGCCCGAACGCCACGCGCCAGCCCCATTCGGAGACCTGCGACGCATCGAAGAAATGCAACATGATCAGCAAGGTGGTCTGTGCCAGTACGTGCCCGCCCACCAGCGTCACGTAATGGAACGACGACAGGAAGCCGCGCCGGCCGGGAATCGCCGCTTCGGACATGTACGTGGCGCTGGTGCCGTATTCGCCGCCGGTCGCAAAGCCCTGCAGCAGGCGCGCCACCAGCAAGATGATCGGCGCAGCGATGCCGATCGTGGCCACCGTGGGCGTGATCGCAATCACGAACGAGCACAGCGCCATCACCGATACCGAAATGGTCAACGCCAGGCGGCGGCCATAACGGTCGGCGAAGCGGCCGAAATACCACGCGCCGATCGGGCGCATCAGGAACGTCATCGCAAAGATCGCCCACACGAACATGGTGGCGTTCTTGTCTTCCTTGGAAAAGAACTGCGACTCGAAGTAGGTGGCGAACACCGAATAGACGTAGACGTCGTACCACTCGACGAGGTTGCCGGCCGAGCCCTTGAGCGTGTTGGACACCGAGCGGCGAAGGCTGCCGGCAGCTGTGCCAGAACCGGCAGCGATCGGAGACGATGGGGGTGCGCTCATGCGGTCAGAACCTCTTCGGTGGGACAGCCCCGGAGTATAGGTGCGCGCTTGTGTGACGCATGTAAGCATTTTGGCTTATAGATGGCGGCAACTCGTACACCGGGCCGCCTGCTTCAGCCCGCTTTTGGCGTGGGTGCCGCCAGCGCGTGGCTGTACTTGCCGGAGCGATCGAAACAGCACGCACGCCGCTTGCCCGAGGCCAGCATGGCGCATGCGGTAGCGATGCGCTTGCCCCGCGTTTGGGCCTTCTTGCCGGACACAACCCAGAAGATCCAATCGCGCCGCGCCACGGCGGTGATGTCGTCCCAGGTCGCACGCGCGGCCGGATGCGCGGCCAGCGCTGCATGCAGATCGTCCGGCACCAGCGGCTCGGGCTCTTCGGCCACGGGCGTCAGCGCGAGCGCCACCGTCTGTCCAGCGCACACACCGGCTGCCTGCTGCAGGGCGCGTTCGATCGTCAGCCAATGCCCGCCCCGCCCGTCCGGCTGCAGCGTCGCCTGCAGTGGGTGCCCGGCCACCGTCCCAGTGACGCTCACCATGCTGCGCGTGGGCAACGCGTTGCTCGCCGCTGCAGGCAGCAGCAGAAACAGCCAGCTGGCATCGGCCGGCGTTGCCGGTTGCAGCAAGGTGGCAATGAACCGGATGGCGGCGGCCGGACGCATGGCGCGAACCATAGCACCGCACACCGCCGGGTTCTGCTGTTGCTGCCGCGCATTGGCGCACGCGTGATCGTGCAGGCAGCGCCATGGTCGGAGCCGTGAGGTGCGCTTCAGCCGTGCTGCGGCAGCAGCTCCTTGAGCGTCTCGATAAAGGCGCGCAGACCCGGCGGCAGATGCCGATGCCCCGGGTAGTACAGCACCAGCCCCGGAATGGTGGGACACCATGCGTCCAGCACAGGCACCAACGTGCCGCGTTGCAGGGCGGCGCTGACCGCGTACTCGGGCACGTAGGCGATGCCAAGGCCGGCTTCGGCCGCCTCGCGCATCGGCGCGATCTGGTCCAGGGTGAGCCGCCCGGGCACATCGATCACCACCTCCTCGCCACGGCGCTCGAACTCCCAGTGGTACAGCCGGCCGCTGGGCATGCGGTGGCGGATGCAGGCATGCCGGTGCAAGGCATCGGGCGTTGATGGAATCCCGGCGCGCGCAAGATAGGCGGGCGCCGCGACGGCGAGGAAACGCGTAGGCCCACCGAACGGTACCGCCACCATGTCCTGCGGCACCGACTCGCTGAAGCGAATGCCGGCATCGCATCCTGCAGCCACGATATCCACCAGCCGGCCTTCGCTCACCAGATCCACCGATAGCGCCGGGTGGCGCGCCAGCACTTGCGGCACTACCTGCTGCAGCAAGACCTGCACCACCACTTCCGGTGCGTTGATGCGTACCGTGCCGGTGGGCCCGCCACGGAAATCGTCCAGCGCCAGCAACGCGTGGTCCACCTCCTGCAGCGCCGGCGCCAGCCTTGCGTACAGGCGCTCGCCGGCTTCGGTCAACGACACGCTACGGGTGGTCCGGTGCAACAGGCGCACGCCGAGATTGCGCTCCAGTGCGCTGATCACATGGCTGAGCGAGGACGGCGCCAAGCCCACCTCAGCGGCGGCACGCCGAAAGCTGCGGTGCGTGGCCACCGCAGTGAAGGCGACCAGATCGTTGAAGCCGGGCTTGGACATTGGTGGCAAAACCGCATCAAGTCATTCGAATTTTATGGCATAGACCCAACAATTCCCGTTTCCTAGAGTGACGCCTTCTCCAGCGAACAAGGCCACTCCCATGTCCAAGACCTGGCTCATTACAGGCGCATCGTCCGGCTTCGGCCGCCTCCTAGCAGAGACCGTGCTGGCGCGCGGCGACCGGATCGTCGCCACCGTCCGCAAACCACAGGCGCTGGCCGATCTGCAGGCCCGGTATGGCGATGCAGCGACGGTGCTGCAGCTGGACGTGCGCGACTTTGCAGCCGTGCACGTAGCGGTGGCGCAGGCATTCGCAGCGCTGGGTCGCATCGATGTGGTGGTCAGCAATGCCGGATACGGCACGCTGGGCGCGGCCGAGGCCGCCACCGAGGCGCAGGTCCGCGCGATCATCGACACCAACCTCATCGGCTCCATCGCAGTGATCCAGGCAGTGTTGCCGCGGCTGCGCCAGCAGGGCGGCGGGCACGTGGTGCAGGTGTCATCGGAAGGTGGGCAGATCGCCTATCCCGGCTTCAGCCTGTACCACGCCAGCAAGTGGGGCATCGAAGGCTTCGTCGAGGCCGTGCAGCAGGAAGTGGCCGGCTTCGGCATCCACTTCACCCTGGCCGAACCCGGCCCGGCCCGTACCAATTTCGGCGCCGCCTTGGTGCGCACCCACATTCCTGCCGACTACGCCGACACGCCGGTCGGGGCGCTCAGCCGCGCACTGGACGATGGCAGCTGGGTCATCGCGGGCGACCCGCAACGCATGGTCGAGGCGATGATCGCCAGCACCGAACACGCCCCGCCACCGCGGCGTCTGGTGATGGGTGCCAGCGCCTACCATTCCATCCGGCAGGCCCTGGGCGCCCGCTTGGCCGAACTCGAGGCGCAACGCGGCATTGCCCTGTCGACCGACAGCCCGCCACCGTGATGCGGCAGACGCAGACGCAGACACGGAAGTGGATGTCGATGTGCCTGCGCGACGCCGCACGCAGACACGCGCTGCATGCCGCGCATCGTGCAGTGCGTGGGGTCTGCGCAGCGCGCGGCGGTAGACTCGCATCCACGCACCACACCCCAGCACTGCACATGCGCTCGCTGCACACCGAGACCAGCAAGTTCCTCAGCTATGTCCTTCGCCATGCACCGCAGTCAATCGGGCTGACACTGGATCGCCAAGGATGGGCCGACATCGATGCCCTGATCGCTGCCGCCACTGCCGCTGGAAGGGCGCTGGATGCAGACCTGATCCGTGCAGTGGTCTCCAGCAACGACAAGCAGCGCTTTGCGCTGTCTGCCGATGGTCGGCAAATCCGCGCAGTCCAAGGCCACTCCACAGCGACCGTCGCTCTGATGCATATGCCGCGCACACCGCCATCGATGCTGTACCACGGCACCGCGACCCGCTTTCTCGAGGCGATCCTTGCCCAAGGCCTGCAGCCCGGGCAACGCCATCATGTGCATCTGTCCGCTGATCCCAAGACCGCCACCACGGTCGGCGCACGGCACGGCGCACCCAGTGTGCTACGCGTGCACAGCCTGCAGATGCACGAGGACGGCCATGTTTTTTACCAGGCCGACAACGGCGTCTGGCTGACGCGGCATGTACCGCCGAACTACCTGCATCTGGTGCAGTGAGGCAGGCAGCACATCGCGTGCATGCCACCTCCTGCTGCTGCCCCTTCACAAACCCCATGCCACCGGCCTTGCCAAAATGCCGGCCGCTTGCGCCCGCAGTGGCGGGACATCGGAGTGGGATGCATGACATGGATCATCGTGGCCGCCGTGGCGGTCACCTTGCTGGTGGGGCTGCTGCTGCTCAACTTCGCCACGCCGGAGAAAAAGCTCGAGCACATCCCCAAACACCTGTACGACGTTGCCGATCCGCAATTCAAGCGCGAGATGTCGGTGTTGCTGGGGCCGGCCATCCTGCCGGGCAACAGGATCGACGTGCTCAATAACGGCCGCGAGATCTTTCCGGCCATGCTGGAGGCCATCGGCAGCGCGCAGCACACCATCACGTTCGAAACCTATATTTATTGGTCGGGCGAGATCGGCCGCGAGTTCAGCGACGCCTTGTCCGAGCGCGCGCGTGCCGGGGTGGATGTGCGGGTCACCATCGACTGGGGTGGCAGCCTGAAGATGGACCATGCACTGGTGGACACCATGACCGAGGCCGGCGTGGAGGTGCATCGCTACCGCCCGCTGGCCTGGTACAACCTGCACCGCATCAACAACCGCACCCACCGCAAGTTGCTGGTGATCGATGGCCGCATCGGCTTCACCGGTGGGGTCGGCGTGGCCGACCAATGGATGGGCGACGCGCAGGACCCGGACCATTGGCGCGACACCCACTACCGCATCGAGGGCCCGGTGGTGGCGCAGGTGCAGACCGCCTTCAACGACAACTGGATCAAGACCACCGGCCGTGTGGTCAACGGCGCGCAGTATTACCCGGCGCTGGAGGCTGCCGGCGACAGCGATGCGCAGTTGTTCGTGGCCTCGCCGGCCGGCGGCAGCGAAAGCATGCACCTGATGTACCTGATCGCCATCGCCGCCGCACGCAGCAGCATCGACCTGGCTGCGGCGTATTTCGTACCCGATGCCTTGATCACCCGCTCGCTGCTCGAAGCACGTACGCGCGGCGTGCGCATCCGGGTGCTGCTGCCCGGCAAGCATATCGATGCCGTCTCGGTGCGGCTGGCCTCCAAGGCCAGCTGGGAGCCGCTGCTGCAGGCCGGCATCGAGATCCACGAATACCAGCCGACCATGCTGCATACCAAGCTGCTGATCATCGACGGCCTGTTGGTGTCGGTAGGCTCCACCAATTTCGACATCCGCTCGTTCCGCCTCAACGACGAGGCCAGCCTGAATGTCTACGACCGCACGCTGGCCGCACGCATGACCGAGGTATTCGAACGCGATCTGCAACGTGCCGAGCAGTATTCGCTGGAGCGCTGGCGCGCGCGGCCGTTGCGGCAGAGGCTTGGCGAGAAACTGGTGTTCCCGTTCCGCTCGCAGGTGTGAGCGCGCAGGGCCAATCGCGGCGGGTCAGCGTGCCGCCTGCAGGCGCAGCTGGCGCAGCCGCCACCACAACCCGCCCACGTGCACCAGCGAATACAGCACCAGTGCCGCGGCAATCCCCAGGGTCAGCGGGCTGGCCTGCGAACCGGCCGCCGCCGCACCGGCAGTGAACGCGCCATCGGCCCAGCGCCAGGCCAGGCGCCCCAGCAACACCAGCGTCAAACCGCCGCCGATCCAGGGATTGGGCGTGTACCAGCCTTGGCCATCCACCCATCCGGCATGCGTGTAGCGCAGCGACAGCGCACCCAGGCCGATGCCGACCAGCGCGCCTGCGGCAATGCCGAACCGCACCTGCGGCAAGCCGTACACCGCGAACGCCAGTGCTGCCACCGCGATCAGCAGCACCGCGCTGCGCACCGCCGTGGCCATCGGCTTCCATTGCTGGCGCCCGAAGCTGCGCCGGATGCGCCGGTAGTAGAGGTAGCTGATGGCGGCCATCGAGAGATACGGCGTCAGGGGTGCGATGGCAGCGGCAGGCATGGCGAGTCCTTTGCGAATGAGTGAAGCGACCCGCGCAGAATGAAACCAGCCGTGGGCCCGAACAAGGTGCCAAGTGTCACTTTCTGCAGGCGGCAGCACTGCCGGTCGCTGCCCGGCATCGGGCATGCGGTTAGGCCGTGCGCCACCCAGACCGCTGCTGCGCAGGCGCTTGCCGCCTGCCCGGTGAACGCCGCGCGCGGACGCCGGCGCCTGCCACACGCGAACAGGAGCGGCGCGGGTAGACTTGCGCAGTGCTCCCCCACCGCCGTGCCATGTCCGCCATCAAGCAAGACGCCCACATGCTGATCGACACGCTGCCCGAGACGGCTGGATGGAGTGACGTGGTCCGCGTCGTGGCCGACGCCAGCTTCCAGGCCGCGGTGCAGGACGGCATTGCCGCTGCAGATCAGGGCGCGTTGACGGCTCCGGCACAGGTGAGCGCACTGTTCGCCAGATGGGGCGTTGATGTTACGGCGTGACTGGACCGTCCCGGCCGCCACGCAGCTTGCACACGCCCAGGATCACTACCACGCGCTCAACCCGACCGCCGCTGCCGCGATGGCGCGGCAGGTGCTGGAAGCCACCCGCACCCTGGCCGAGCAACCCGGCCGTGGCCGCGCTGGCCGCGTGCCCGGCACCCGCGAATGGGTGGTCAAGCAGACCCCGTACGTGCTGGTCTACCGCGTGCGCGAGGGCGCCCTGCAGGTGCTGCACGTCCATCTGGATGCCAGCGACTGGCTGCCCCGCACCGAGCCGCTGATCGAACGCATCGAACCGTGGATTGCCGCGCTGATCAGCGCGCTGCTGCACGTGCTGATGTTGCTGATCCTGCTGTCGGCCTCCACCCCCGCCATGACCCCGCCGCAGGGCTCGGCCAGCGGTGGACGCATCAAGGTGGATTTTGTCGGCGACACCTCCCAGCCCGATCAGCCGGTGCCCTCGCCCACCCCGGTACCACCGACATCCACGCCCGTGCAGCCGCCACCGGCGGCCTCGCCGGTGCAGTCCACGCTGGTGCAGCAGGCCAAAAATCCGGTGCCGCCGCAGGGCGATACCGCGCAAGGCAGCCTGGCCGAACGCCGCCAGCCGCGTCGCCAGCAACGCCCCACCCCGCCGCAACCGCCCGCACCGCCGGCGGCATCCGCACAGCGCCGCCCGGACACCTGGACTGGCCGGCCGCCCGGCATGCTGGACGAACCGGCCGACGGCGCCGAAGACGGCATGGCCAACACCCCCACCATCAGCCAGGGCCGCCGCAACGACCGCAACAACGCCCAGCCCAGCCTGGATATCGGCGGCTTCCAGGTCTATTACGACGTGCGCAGCGAAACCCAGCTGCGCGCCTGGAAAGAACAAGGCATGCAGGAAATCGCCATCATCCTGCCCGGCACCCAGCAACGCATGATCTGCCCGCTGGATGTCGCGCTCAAGCGCGGCTCCAGCAAATGCCGCCTGCTGCCGCCGGATTCGCCCGAACTGAAGTCCATCGGCGACGCCCGCGAAGTCATCAACATGATGGAGGTTTACCGCCAGGGCGAACCGGTCTGGCGTGGGCCGGGGCCGTATCGCTGAGGGCTGGTTGCCTGCCACACATCGCGGCAGGCAACCACGCCGCTTGCTCGGATATGGCGTCCCGGACAACGCCACCGCTCGCCCATCGCCAGCGTCCTGTGCTGGGCACATCCTGCTCCGGAAACGCGGCCGCTTAGCGATTGCTCGAACGCACTGAAGCCCTGGTCGGCTGGCCCGTCCGGCGGCGACTGGGATGCTGCAACATCAACGCCCCTGGTCCTTTCCAAGCTGGCTGCTCAAGGCTCCCTGGAAGGGCGCCGGATCGCTGGTGACCAGGCAGTTGTAGCGCTTGTCGCTGTTGAGCACGAGCACGGACGACTTGGGGTCCTTGAAATTCAGCCCGACCGAGAACAGCACATAAGTGTTGGGCAGTGCGCTCGGCCGGAACGCACCAAACGCATACTCGCCGGACAACCCCAACGGCGACAGCGGCACCGTGAGCATCAGCGGCTGCGTGGCAACAGGCGATGGCAGCGACGCCGAAGCGGTCATCATCTTCGACTGCACATCGATGGAATAGGTGGTGGTGACGGCCACTCCCAGGTATTTGGACGTCGGCTCCGCAACCTGCTTGCGACACGCGGCAACATCTTCGGGCTTCTGATCCTGCTGGCCGTTCTGCAGCGTGGCGAAGACATGGCGCAACGTAACCGTTTCCTTCCCGGGCACCGCTGCGGCAACAGCTGCGCTCATACACAGCACCATCGCCACAAGCGAGAGGCTGCATGCCGCAAGCGCACAGCGACGGTTTTTTTTCTGGATCATTTTGATCACTCCTGAGTGTGAGTTTATGGTGCAAGGACGATCAGCGGCCACGGTTTGTAGTGCGATGTACTGCGCTTTGAAAGAGCACGCAGTGCCATTTGCGAACATCTCAAACAGCAGATAATCGCTTGCGCTTTTGACGATTAGATACGGCGTTGAAGGTAATTCCAGATCTCCATCGATGTTTAATCGATTACTTTCTGGTGCAGCGATTTTGAGTTTCTGCAACATGCCAACCCGACAAATCGTCTCAGCGATTTCGTTACGTGATGCAGTTTTGATTTTCAGAGGAGAACAAACCGGGTTCGGTCGATCGAGCTAGAAAACAGCTGAGACAGAACGGATCCGTCACTTAGTGAGCGACTCGGTACGTCAAGGCCGCTACTGAAGTCTGAGCGTCTATTGATGACTCATGGATTGCTCTTACTCACCGATCCATGCTGGGCTTGGCCCAGAAGCGTCAGCGCAAAGCCCATTGACAATCCGCTCAACGACTATCGGCTCTTGAGAGCTTGTAGTAAGCTGGCAGCCGTCCGCCTGAACGCTACTCGGTTTTCGAGCTTGGCCGAGAAGGACAGTATCTCGCGGATATTCGAATCACGTGATTAGTCGCATCAGGAGATCGCCATGCCACGCATCATGTCGAAGGGCTTGGCCGCAACACTTGCACTTGTCGGGGTTGCGGTACTTCCACTTTCGTCCTGCGCCAATGCGGACAATGCGCGCACTACTTCGACACAGGAAGACCCCTCGATGACAGGAGCCAGCCCAATGTTTGACGAGATTTATGCTTCCCAAAAACCCGTTCGATTCGAGCAGATCGATGTGAGCAATATCGTTACGAAATACATACCGTTGGGCACTACAAAGGCGTCGGTGCTAGAGACCTTCGGTAAATCTCCAACCTCGAAGGTCGTTGAAGACACCGAAAGCAAGATTGTCGTCAGGGACAACAAGGGACAAGCGATGTTGGATCCCGATGCACGTTCCGTAGTGATGACTTTTTCTTTGGATGCCGACGGCAAGGTGACACACGTCGAAGCCGTTCATATCAAGAATCAGTAAGCCACAGGAGCATGTCATGGATGAGAAGATCGAAGTCGGGTACCGGAATATCGGGGCTGCTCTCGGCAAGGAATACCACCACAAGTTCCTTCTCTACACGGACAAGGAGGGCAACCAGCGCACTATTAGCGGCTGGACTGGCGATGAGCGACCTGGATTGCCGTACGGACGGATGCACGTTGAGACCAACCTCCCCTATGACCGAAACAACCCTGATCATCGGGACAATCCGAATGCAATTGGCCAAAAGCAGTATCGGGAAGAGATTGCAAATGGCGCGGACTTGTCCGGAACGTGGGGCCGCATGGTCGCTAATGCCAGGAGTAAGGATGACAAATATCCCTACGATCCCCTGCTGCAAAACTCAAACACACTCGCTGATAGCGTTCTGCGGGACGTGGGTCTTCAGGAACCGAAAAACGACGGAGTCTTAGGACATTGGGCGCCTGCATCGGGGCGACAGCTGGACGAGTCGGTCCAGCCCGCGGTACCAGGTCTAGGTAATTCAGGACGTGCCTTTAGTGCAGGTGGAGCACCTCTCGATCCGCAACAAGAAGCCCGGCTGCGTGATGATCCATTGTTCAAACAGGCTCTTGCTGGACTCGACAAGCTGGGTCCAGATGCTGGTGTTTACACCAATCAGCAAGACAAGGAGCGGATTGCCGGCGCCCTGGCTGTCCAGGCAAAACTTAACCTGATTAGCCCTGACTCTCAGCCATGAAAATTGCTCGCTGCACGCAGGACCGGCTCTGGACATGGGTTGGATTGCATCATGGCCGTGGCAAGTCGCGGCAGCATCTCGCGCAAGCGGAATCGACGATTAAAACGATAGGCCGCTTCTCCCAGGTAGCGCCTTGCGTATTTGCCTTGCGCGATAGCGTGATACACGCCGCTGATGGCGCGTTTGAGATTGCCCAGCACCACGTTGAGCCAACGTGCACCGGCCGTTTCGGTCGCGGCACGACCACCGCCAGTGTCCAGCGTGGTGTGCGCGTGGCCGGCGTCTTCCAGCCGGCGGAAGCAGGCCAGCCCATCGGTGTAGACCTCGCATTCGGGCGCCAGGCGACGGGCAATCCAGTCCTGCAGCGAGGTGTTGTCGAAGCTGCGCACCGGCTCAATCACCACAAAGCGCGGCGCGGTGAAGGTGGCATCGGTCTGCACCGCAATCAGGAACGCTTGTTTGTTCTCTGATCCGCGTCCGGCCTTGCCACCGTTACGCTCGCCGCCGAGATAGGCATCGTCGATCTGCACGAAACCCGCCAATTTCCGCGTGGCTTCACGCTCGGCCATGACCTGCATGATCTTGTGCTTCATCCGCCAGGCCGTCTTGTAGTTAACCCCCAGATGACGCATCAGCTCCAGTGCGGCCATGTTGGTTTTGGTCGAGGTCAACAGGTGCAAGGCCAGCATCCAGGTGCGCAGCGGCAGTTTGGTGCCTTCGAACATCGTGCCTGCCATCAGACTGGTCTGATGCCGGCACGCGCTGCATTGGTAGTAGATCGCAGCACGCCGCTTGAAACGCGAGCGCACGCGCCCGGCACAAACAGGGCAACGAAAGCCCTGCGGCCAACGCCACGTGTAGAGCGCGCGATAGCACTTGGCCTCGGTGCCGTAGAACGCGAAGAACTCAGGCATCGACAATCCAGCCTGGAACTGCACCGCATTGATGCTCATCACGTCACCTCGTTGGCTTCAGAGTGACAGCAGCATCCACCCAGCGCGGCGCAGATCCTGCGACTGGCGGCTGAAGGTCAGGGCTAATCAGGAAACTTAATCGTCCGCCTCTGCCCGAGATCCAAGAAGTCGTTCCAAGCCAAACCAATGGCAATGTCTTCGCAACTTATAAGAATCCAGGAAATGACATGGACCTCCTGCGCACCCATGTCGACAAAGGTGAGGCCGTCAAGCAGCCGTTGGCAGAGAACCTGCAGAAGCTGGAAACCGCAAACCAGCAAGCTGTACAGCCCCCCGCACAGGAAGCATCACGCTCGATAGATCAACCAAGTCATGGCGCACTCGGATTGCGATAAGCACGGCGAACTGGTTAGTTGCATATGATTACAAGCGCAAGAAACATAATCAAAATCAACTTGTATTGTGGACGTGCTCCGGGCCCGTCAACATAGCGCTCGACGAGTCTGGACCGTCATATCGGCATTGCCAGCAATTAGCCCACGCGATCAAGCGTTGGGCTGTCGGACAAGTGCACCGGAAGCTGACTGCCGGCATCGACGACGTTGTCTGCACCGAGTGGCACAGGGAAGAAGTAGGAATTATCAGTTCGCCACTCTACCAGTAGACAAGCGTCCATAGGTCGCTTTCTACCGGGTCGCAGCGATGCATGAACTTCTAACTACAAATATCGCCATATAACTTATCTGACGCCTGTCTGCTGCTTGCCTATCGATGTCTTGAGCTCCACTCGCAAATTCGACGTGACCTGGATATCCGGTTGCCTCAGCAGTTCAGACAGTCGATCTAACTGCATGGTATCTGTGCTGTATCAGCTGCGCTGAGCTAGTCCGCCCTCACCACAAACGCCTTGAACACATGCAACTCTAGCCACTCTTGCGCCGCAAGCGACCCCAACCTGAGCGCGTAAAATACCTGGATTGGATGCGCTGACCTCATCTCGCCCACAGCGCGCGCAGCTCCCCCAGAAACTGGCTACAGTCCGCACAGGGCCACCAAGCCCACCCCACACATCCGCTTTCAAGGATCTGCATGTCCCTGCATCGTCTTGCCCCACGCCTGGGCCTGGCCGTCGGCCTGTTGTGCGCTTGTGTCTTACACGCCGCCGAGCCGGCGCCGGCGCATCGTCTGCTGCGCGTCACCCTGGGCGGGGCGACCGACCAGGCCACGTCCGGGCGCCTGCTGGTGTTCGCCACCCTGGCCAAGGATGCCCAGGCGCAGGCCAAGCAAAGCGGGAAAGACGGCAAGGTGGAGGAGGTGGATATGAATCCCTTCCGCCCTACCGCAGTGGCGGTGGCCGCGCAGGAGGTCACCGCGCTGGCGCCCGGCGGCAGTGTGCAGATCGATCTGGACAACATCGCCTTCCCGCGCGGGTTTTCTGCGCTGCCGGCCGGCGATTATCTGTTCCAGGCCGTGCTCGACCCGGATGGCAGCTATGGCTACAGCGGCCGCGATGGCGGCGATCTGCTGAGCGAGGTCACCGCCGTGACATTGGCCAACGGCAAGGCGCTGCCGGCGCTGACCTTGAGCAAGCAGGTGCCGGTCTCGGACGATCCGTGGCAGGTCTCGCCACGCGCGCCGCAGGCGGTGCGCGATGCGGTGCCCGAAGCCAGGCTGCATAGCGCCGATGCCTCGATGGTGAGTCCGTCGCTCAGCGCGTTCTGGGGCCGACCGGTCTCGCTGCGCGCCCGTGTGCTGACGCCGCCCGACTACAACGCCAAGGCCGCCACGCGCTATCCCACCGTGTATGTCACGCATGGCTTCGGCGGTAACTACAACCGCTTCGCCGGCAGCATTGCATCCACCTGGCGCCTGATGGCGGCCAAGCAGATACCGCCGATGATCTGGGTCTTCCTGGATCAGTCCACGCCCACCGGTACCCACGAGTTCGCCGATTCGGTCAATAACGGCCCGTGGGGCACCGCGCTGACCGAAGAGCTGATTCCGGCGCTCGAGCGTCAGTACAAGATGGACGGCAAGGCCAGCGGCCGCTTCTTGAACGGGCATTCGTCCGGCGGCTGGGCCACGCTGTGGTTGCAGACGCGCTACCCCAAACTGTTCGGCGGCACCTGGTCCACCTCGCCGGATTCCAGCGATTTCCATGACTTCACCGGCCCGGATTTGTACGCGCCCAATGCCAACGTCTACCGCCGCGCCGACGGCAGCCAGTTTCCGCTGATCCGCGACCACGGCAAGGTGCTGGCCGATCTGGAAACCTTCGCCAAGCTCGAACGGGTGCTCGGCCCGTACGGCGGCCAGCTCACCTCGTTCGAGTGGGTCTTTTCGCCGCGCGGCGCCGACGGCCGCCCGCTGCCGATGTTCGACCGCGACACCGGCAAGGTGGACCCGGCCGTGGTGGCCTATTGGCGTACCCACTACGACATTTCCGCACGCGTGGCCGCGCAATGGCCCACGCTCAAGCCGGACCTGGACGGCAAGATCCATGTGATCGTCGGCACCGCCGATACGTTCTACCTGGATGGCGCGGCGCATAAATTCCAGGCGGTGCTCGATGGCCTGGGCGCCAAGAGCGATTTCCGCTATCTGGAAGGCCGCACCCACTTCGATCTCTACACCGAGGGCGACGACAGCGACGCGCTGATGAAGAAGATCGCCGCAGAGATGTACGCAGTGGCGCGACCGAAACGGTGAGTGGCTGAGATCATCGCGTTGCACACGGCTACCCGCGCGTGCAACGCCCGCCGCAACCGCACCGCGCATGCCGGACCGCATGCACGGCGGTGTCGATCAGGCATCAGGCATCAGGCAGAGCGCGGCAATTCCCATTCCACCTGCTGGCGCAGTACCAGCAGCAGCACCTGGATGCGCCCGCCACGCACCATCGCCGCAGGCGTCTGGCCGTCGAGGGCATTCATGGGTTGGCGGAACCAGCGGATCAGTGCCTCGTTATTGCCACCGTTCAAGGCCCACGCGTGGCAAACGATTTCGCCCAGGTTTTCGATGCCGGCGGTGCCAAGCAACTTGAGGTGTTCGGGGGTGAACGCAAACATCGACAGCACCAGCTCGGCGTCGGCCGCCTTGCCGTGGTCCACCTGCATCTGCTCGCTGTGCGCGGTGCTGTACAGCGCGCCCTGCGCGCGAAAATCTTCGGCGCGCCGCATGCCGGTAAGCACTGCTGCGATGAGGTCGGCGCGTTCCATGGGTTGTCCAGCTGAGTACGTGCGCGCACGCTAACCGGGCCGCTGCTGCCGCTCAATCGGGAGACTCCTGACAGCCGCCAGGCGCGTCAGCGGCCGTTGCGTGATGCAGCGCGGCGCGGCGGCCCGGCATCGAACACGCATGCTGGCCGGCGCATCGCCTGCACGGCGTCGCCCGTGCACGCCCGCCTTCGCAGCACTTAACGCAGCGGTTGCTAGCATCCGGGCGCGTCACTGGCAGCAGCCCGCGCGTGGATGGGCTGCAGTGTTGGAGTCTCACCTCATGAGGAGTTGTCAGATGCCCTGGAAATCCGCCCTTGCCATGCTTGCCCTGTCCACCGCCGCGCTGCCGGCGCTGGCCCAGTCCGACCGCCAGGTGGTCGAAGACATGCTCACCCGCTCGGCCAATGTCTGCCCCGGCCACAGCACCGAACGCACCACGCCCACCGTCAAGGCCGTACCGGTCGGCGCGCTGCGCGTGATGCTGGAACGCGGCCTGGTCATGTGCCCCGACCGTCGCCTGGACGCCGCAGCACCGGCCGTGTTCTACGGCCGCCTGGGCGTGTTCGCCTGGAACCCGGACGTGAAAGCCGGATCCACCGTCATCGCCAAACAGATCGACAGCATGACCCGCAAGGACGAATACCCCACCGACACCCTGGTGTGGGACGCCAAGGGCACCGCGCTCAAACAGCAGACCGTGCCGATGTTCGAACCCAGGCCGGGTGCGGCGGTGTTGTACAAGGTGCGTTGAGGCGTGCCGAAGCGGGTTTCAGCCACGCGTCGATGACGACCGCGGCACCTGGCGCGGCACAGCGATGCGCCTGCGCCAGGGCCTGGTCAGTGCCCGGCGGGTTGCCGCCACGTGGATCAGCACCGGCACCGCCCAGCTCGCCCAGAGCAGCGCGGCGATCGTGCCGGGCGAAGGCACCACCCCGGCCCCAACTGCTGCATAGAGCGCGATGCGAAACACCACCGGCGCCAGCGTCACCAGATATGCCCGCACCATCCAGCGCCGGTGCCGGTCGAGCTGCCCGCGGCCGATGGCCAGCAGGCCGACACATGCCACCGCCGCCCATGCCACTTCCGTCGCTGCGAAGGCAACGCGGATCGTCGTCGGCGCGGGCGAGGTAGCAATCAGCCCAGTGGCGCCAAGCATGGCCACCAGCATGCCGGCGACGTACGCCCGCCCAGTCCAGCGATGCACCCACGCCTGTCTGCGCCAGCGTTGCGTGGCGAACTGCAACGTGCCAAGCGCAATGCCCACCGCACCACCGCCGAGGTGGCACCACAACCAACCGCGGCGAGTCAGAAACATGCCATAGGCCGGCGAATCCATTGCGGCATACTTCAGATACACGTGCCGCACGAACTCACCGGCGAACACGGCCAGCGCAAGCCAGAGCAGCGCCCACAACAAGCTGGTCGATCGCCGGTAACGGGAGACCGCAACACCATCGCGCATCGGATCGACGTGCATGTCCCGCTCCTTCGGTCAGCCAGCGGCAGAGTGCATCGGCCCCACCGTTGCGGTGAAGTGCCTCGGCTCACCGGTCAGCGGGTCATCGAACGCCAATGTATGCGCGAACAGCTGCAGCGGGCGTTCCGGGTCATCGGGCCGCTGGGCTTCCAGCTCGGGATAAAACCGCTCGTGCAGGATCGGCGCGCCCAGCGCGGCCATGTGCACACGCAGTTGATGCTTGCGCCCGGTCACCGGCTCCAGCCGATACGTCCAGGTGTCTGCGTTGCGTGCGACCACCTCGATCACCGTCTCGCTGTTCGCTTCGCCCACGCCCTCGTGCATGCGGAAGAACGGCTCGCCCGGCACCAACAGGCTGCGGTGCACATGCGGAAACCTCAGCTGTGGCAGCGGTGGTGCCACCGCCAGGTAGTGCTTGCGGATGCGCCGTTGCCGAAACAAGGCCTGATAGATCCCGCGCGTGGCAGGGTTGGCCGAGAACAGCACCAGCCCCGCGGTTTCGCGATCGATGCGGTGCAATGGCACCAGCGCCGGATTGTCCAGCCGCCGCACCAGTCGCGTCAGCAGCGTCTCGCGCACGTATGCACCGGCGGGTGCCACCGGCAAGAAGTGCGGCTTGCAGACCACCACCAACTGCGCGTCGGCATGCACCACGGTCTCGACATAAGGAATCACCGGCTCATCGGCGACCTCGCGGAAATAGCGGATGTCCGCACCCACGCGATACGGTGCTGACAACGCCAGGGCCTGGTCGTTGGCATCGCGCACCAGGCCGCGTGCGAAGCGGTCGCGCCAACGCTCGGCCGCGATCGCCGGAAAACACGCGCACAGCGCCTCGAAGACCGAGACCCACGGGCCGGCAGGCAGCTGGAAGCGGCTGGCCGGCGTGCCATCGTAGGTACGGGGTGCATCGGGCATCGCCGGGATCGCAACAGGATCGAGAGTGCAGCATGGTAACGCGCGATGCGGCGACGCACTGCATGCAGCGTGGCAGTTGCATGCAGCAGTGCAGCATCGGTCGATCGCTGCACTGGCCGTAGTCGGCATGCGCGAAGCGATGTGCGCCCGCGCGATGGCGCCGCATCGACGCGTGGTGTGATGGAACTTAGGTTGGAAGCGCAATGCGTGTGATCGCGCCGCATGCCACGCCTCGATCGCGACGCTGCGGCTTGCAATACACCTGTCATCAAATCCGGTGACGTTGCGTACGTGCAACCGGCTCTCCTTCGATCCCTTTCTCAAGCAGGAACATCACCATGCGTTCAACACTTCACGCCACCGTCGTGACGGCGGGGCTTCTTGCGCTGGTCACCACCAGTGCGGCCATCGCCGCCGTGCCATCGGTGGCGCAATGCACCACGCCGCAGCCGTGGGCGCACTCCAATGCCGGCGTGGTGGTCGGCAACGGTACGGCCGCCAGTTGTACCGCCAGCGCTCTCGTCACTGCGGTGGCGCAAGGTGGCTATGTCACCTTCAACTGCGGCACCCGTGCAGCCAGCATCGCCGTCAACCAGACCATCAACATCAGCGCCAGCACGCCAACGGTGATCGATGGTCAGGGCAAGATCACCCTGGATGGCCGCCAGGCCGCGCGCATCTTCCAGGTGCAGAACGGCAATGCGCTGTCGGTACGCAATCTCAAACTGCAGAACGGCAGCTCCGTGCAGCCGGCATCCAATACACAGTACGCGCCCGGCACCTGGGGCGGTGGCGCGATCAAGGTCAGCTACCGCGGCAAGCTGGAAGTGATCAACAGCCAGTTCCTGGGCAACCGCAGCAGCATCGGTGGCGGTGCCATCTTTGCCGGCAGCGATACCGACGTGACCATCGTCAAGAGCGCGTTCTCCAAGAACACCTCCTGGCTGGGCGGCGCGCTCTATACCCAGCTCAGCCGTCTGACCATCGTCAATTCCGAATTCGTCGGTAACCAGGCCATCAATGCGCCGGCCGGCTTCCCGGATGCCGACCAGTTCGGTAACAGCGGCGCGATCGACACCGACGGCGCCTCGCTCGCCGGCTACCTCAACGCCGCTGCCGGTGGCGCAACGCTCTCGGTGTGCGGCACGGTGGTGCGCAACAACACCGCGGCCAACAGCGGCGGCGGCGCCACGTTGTGGGCGTATGCGCCCGACACCATCGACGTGCGCTACTCCACCTTCGCCAACAACATCGCCTATGGCGGCCCGGCCGGCGGTGCGCGCATCAGCCTGGGCTTCGGCGACACCACGCACTCCGGCACCACCATCACCACGCCGGGCATCATCAACATCGAAGAAACCAGCTTCATTTCCAACCGCGCCGAAAAGAGCAATGCCGGTGCCTTGTACATGGACTGCTACGGCCCGTCCTGCAATGTCAGCAACAGCACCTTCTACGGCAACTACGCTAAAGGTGTGGGCGCGGCGATCCAGCATGTAGGCTGGCAGCCGTCCAATGGCGACCAGGGCAAGACCACGGTGCGCTTCAACAACGTCACTTTCGCCGAGAACACCCCCGGGTCCACGTTGTTCGGCAGCGGCTTCGACATCCGCAACAGCGTCTTCTACTCCAAGACCGAGCGCACCTTCTGCAGCGACCAGAGCAGCACCGGCAACAACCTGATCGAGTACTCCGCTGCGGGCGGCTTGTTCCATAGCTGCCTCACCACCGGCCTGGCACGCGCCACCGACCCGCTGCTGGGCGCACCCGCCGCCAATGGCGGACCCACGCCTACCCAATTGCCGGCGGCCAATAGCCCGGTGCGCAATCTCGGCAGCAACTGCCGCACGATCGACCAGCGTGGTGTTGCGCGTGATACCGCGGTGTGCGATGTGGGCGCGGTGGAAATCAAGTAAATCGAACTGCGCGTCCCCGTTCCCTGGCGAGGACGCGCATTGTGTGGCCGAGTGGCTTAAGCCTGCTCGGTCATGCGATCAAGGATCCCCAGGACCAGCCCCTTTGTGCCGGCGACTGCGTCATCGAATCTGGCCTGTTGTGATGCGCACAGCTTGCTCAACCGCTGAAGCCGATCAAGCTGCATGTTGAAATCTTGCGCAGTTCCGGATTGGTCAATGCGCAGCTGCACGCAAAAGCGCGGCAGCGATCTACTTCGTTTGCTGCGGCGGCGCTTCGTCCCTAAAAAAATAGTTAATTGCCGAGGAATTACGATGTCTTGAGTTGTTTCACCATAACCTCGTAGGAAAAGATGATTAATATTTACTTCGCGCGTCCAGATACGTCTCAAAAGAAAATGGGACGTGCACGTCGCGGCTCTTTGATCGCCGTTGGTGTCCTGGCGCTCCTTGCGTCTGCCTCGGCGCTTGCCATCGATCAGGCCAGACTCCGGCAGCCAGTGGTTGGCGGTACGGTGCTGACGATGAGCCTGGGTAACCGCTGCACTGCCGGCCTTGTGCTTAAGCAGACAGGCGTCCTTGCTAACTTGACGCCCTATCGGAGAGCGGTCCGGTTCGTTCTGACTGCAGGTCACTGTGGTGACTACAACAGCACAGTGTCCGTAGATGGGGCAGATCTTGGCTATGTCTCATGGAAATCGAGCGTTTCAGATCTCGAATTGATTCGCGTGGAACCGGTGCTGCATAACTACCGGCACTGCGAAGCGCCATCAACGGGAATTCACTGCACAATCGTTTCGACCTACGAGCCGCGTGCGGTAGGCAAGGTCCTGCTCTCGCGGGCAATTCTTTATCGGTCGCGCGCTGGCGGGCTCGATACGATTGCGGTCAATGGCCACACGCCCGCTCCTCCGACTGACCGCTTCTGCACAAGCGGCATGAGCACCGACGTGTTGTGCGACTGGACCGATGCGCGCATTCCTGCAAATTTCCCAGACCCAGGACTCCAAGGACTGCATGCCGCCACCCCTGACTTCGGCGGCCTGACAGGCCCAGGCGATTCCGGCGGACCGGTGGTGAGCCCATCGGGAGTGATGCATGGGATCGTTAAAGGTCAAAACAATAATCTGAACATGATGTTTTATACATCTACAGCTCAGTTCTTCCGTGAGCAGCCTGATTATACGATTGCACCACCAAACTGATTTCGGCAGTGAAATGATTTGGCGAAGTATTCGCCTATCACTCCAGGCCGGCAGCTCCTTCCCCTTCAAGGGAAGGGGTTGGATGGAACGAATTGCCGCAACTGAATGTTGCCCGATTGATGTCAAGGCAGAGGACCTTCAAACCTGCCTCCACCGACGATCCAAAGACTCCGCTCGTAACGATGGCCAAATTGGCGACAACTAGCCCGCATTGCATCTGGTCAGGTTGATCGCCGTATCCGAAAACAATCCGCGCGCAACCCTCACCCGTTCAAGAGTCGGCTTGCAGCTGCCGATGCAACTGCCGACGTAGTTCTAGCGGACTCAAGCATTGAGGCCCGTGTAAGCATTCTGTGCTGAACTGCCCGATCCTCAACATTTGATTGGGTGCCGTTCGCAATGGCATCGTCCGCTTGCTGACAACGCGCGTTTCAGCGGTTATGTTCGAACCTGGAACGGGGGTTCTTGCATGGGACGCAGAAAGAAGCAGAGTGGGTTTGAAGCGTTGGCCGCGTTGCCGTGGCCGCTCGGCCTTGTTGCGGGAATCGTTGGGTATCTTGGGGTGCGCTACGGCATCGGCTGGTGGTTCTCCCACCATGGCGGGATGCTGTCGCAAGGGTTTGCCCAACAGTCGAGTGGGGCGTTCGCGCCATTGGCGTGGATGCTGCTCGGCATCTGCTGGCTCGCCGCGCTGTGCTCCTATCTGGGCTCACGCAGCCGGCGACGCTTTCTGGACACACGTACCACCCTGGAGAGCCTGGCCGCTGGCGGCTGGCGCCAATTCGAACGATTGGTAGGCGAAGCATTTCGCCGCCAAGGCTATAGCGTCGAAGAAACCGGCCTGGACGGCGCAGACGGCGGCATCGACCTGATTCTGCGTAAGGACGGCCGCCGCACACTCGTGCAATGCAAACAATGGAAGCGCCAGCAGGTTGGCGTCAGCGTCGTGCGCGAAATGTACGGCCTGCTGGCACATCACCAGGCCCACGCGGTCAAGATCGCCTGCATCGGCACTTACACGAAAGACGCCGAGCGCTTTGCCGAAGGCAAACCGATCGAATTGATCGGCGGCGAACAGTTGTTGGACATGATCCAAGCAGTGCAGCAACAAGCCACAGCGCAGCCGACGGCGATATCCGCGCGCATCGAGCCTGTCTTTGGTTCAGCTGATTCCACTGCCTCTGCAAACATTGCCACTCCAAGCTGCCCACGCTGCGGCAGCGCACTCGTGCAGAGAAGAAACCGGCGCAGCGGCGAGAACTTTCTGGGTTGCAGCCATTTTCCTAGGTGCAGAGGAATTTCGTAAGCGAACCTGACCCCCGTTTTTTTTCATTTTTCATAGGTTCGTTTGCTGCTCATGTAGTTCGTGGGTGTGCGAGTCGCGGTTCGAATCGCGACTAATGTTGCAGAGTCAGTCGGACTGTATTTTCTTGGACTCTGGACATTTTTTAACATAAAAAACAAGATAGGCATTGCTGGCACAGCCGGGCTTTTTACTTCTCATGTTCCTTTCGATGACGCAGAATCCAAAGGCGTCCAAGCTGAGTCATCACAAGCGGCGCCGGAGTATAAATTCCAGACCCAGCTTGATAATTTGCCAGCTAGACCCGCTAGTTCGAAGAGCAGCAACACCACTCATGCTTATGTTCATGCATCGCCGCCGCATTCGGTGCCGATCGCAGGTGCATCGACCGCCGCGGTGACACATCAACAGGCTACTCAGCTTAAAGGCACCGATGAGTTATATGGTTTGGGCAACCTCCCATCTTCTGGTCCGGGGCGATGGGAGTATCTGGCGAATCCGGAGAACTGGCATCCGGAGCGCCGTAAGTTGCACGAAAAGCTATTAGATGAAGCACGATCTTCGGCCTTGACCCTGGCAGAATCTCTTGAGCGCGATGGCTGCCAACCGACATTGTTTGCGTTGCGCGGAAACACTGCCACGGGTAAGACGCGGATAGCCACAAAAAAAATTCCAGCTCTCGCCGCAGCTCTGGAGAAGACAGGTGGGAAAGGTTGCATCAATCCAGATGTATTCAAGAGTTCGCTTGCGAAGTCGGAGGCCGGCGCCAAGATATTTAGCTCGGCGCAAGTTCATAACGAATCATGTTTTCTTGCTGACCATTTTGAAGACGGGCTTCGCTCTCAAAGGACGGGCAGCGGTGCAATCGCTAGCATTGTTGTCGACAAGCGCTTGGCAAGGGCGTACGAAATCGACAGCTATATAGAACTAGCCAAAGAAACAGGTCGAAAAGTTGAATTGTGCGATATCGATGCACCCCTTGAGAATTCTTTGACGGGAGTTTTGCAACGGAAACCTGAAGGTGAAGATCCTAGGCCTCCTTACCCTGTAGTCTCGAGTGGATTTGTGGCCGTACGAAGCAATAGAATGAGTGTGATAGACAGGTTCATCGCCGATCCGAGCTTGGGAAACTATCGACTATTCGGAACAGCCGAGGATGGTAAGAAGGTCATGGTTGCTAGCGTCATGGGCGGTGAGTTGAGTGTAGAGGATGCTGATTTATATGAAAAGATAACGTCCCCGCAGTCCTCGGTTACCGGTGATTTGGCTGATAAGATAATCGACAATGAATTGATTGATCGTCTGACAAATAATATAGATGATCCCGAGCGCGCGGCGAATACGCGAGCCGCGCTGGAAAAATATAACGGCAAGTCATGGTCGGCCGCGCTAGCTGCTCATAGCGAGCTAATTTGATTGACAGGAAAATAGCGATGAAAACTTTGAAAGGCGCAGAGGCGCTCGAATTTCATAAGAAGCTTAAGGAACGCAATGAAGCTTTACATGCTTCCGATATCGCGTCAGCATTAGTACGCGCCGATGCCGTCGGCAAGGAACGGTTTGATCTCGAGGAACTGGAAAAACTTTGCGATACCAGTAGTGCGGGGCGCCTTACTGATGTGAAAGAGCGCCGCGACATATATGAGCGGATGTACTACGTCGAGTATCCTAAAATTATGACGTTAAAAGAATTTGCTCGTATCGTTGAGACACTTTCCTCTTGGTCATGACAGCCAGGCTGGTGCATTTACAATGATGGTTTTGTATCTATCGATGGCCTAGCTGGCTCAGTCTGAGTCCTCGGCGCAAGCTAGGTAGGTTCAAGTGTGCAAACCAGGGAACTGGGTCCAGGTTGAATTCTAAATGGACCTGATTCTGTTCTTGCGACTTCGTCGAAAGCGCGTGCGTTTCGGCGCGCGATGAGGCGCGGCGATGTTTCGATGAGAACATTGGCCTCGACCATCCATGGTGAGGTGTCTCATGCATCCCGCAGTGTTACCGTCCTTGTCGCCGATGGCGAGAAGAGAAGAGATCGATCTGGAAAGAGGTCGTGCCGAGATCGAACTCGGCGCCACAGAGCCGCGACATGCCGATGCACGGATAGATGCACAGTTGCAAGGCCTACCACAACAGCCGGTGCGCAGAGCGTCGACCAGAACGACGGGGCAACGGATTGCCGGCCACGTTTCGACCGTCGCCGGCATCGGCGCCGCTCTCACTGGTATCGCTTCGATTCCTCCACCCATGGTCGCATTCATGGGCTATATCAGCGAGAAAGACCAACTTGCAAAGTACAGCGGAATTGCCGCGCTGGCCGGTGTTGCCACTACCTGCGCGCTCAGTGCCGTCCAGCGCCTGGCACACGCTTATGCGTATGGAAACAACATCAGTTCCAGGGCCCGCGCAATGGGAATGACAGACGGCTGCATGAACCGCGCGGTCGACATTGTCACGATGCCCGAGGAGCACGATCGCGCCCCGCATCCGATGAACGAGCATGAGACCCAGCTGCTCGCCGACGATCTGCTGCGGTTGGCGACGTGGGAGCCTTCCAGATTGGAGCCGGGCCTGTGGGAGGCGGCCAGCGGCGTTGGCGATGACGCGGACGCGCTGGTCGATCGCCTGCTTGCCTTTAGAAGGTCGGTGACGGCAGCCGCCACAGCGTCGTCCTCCGAATAAGGTACAACTTACGTAAACGGGGCGGAAAAGGAGTCAGGTTGGACTACCCCTGATATCTCGGACACCCAAAAGCGAGGACAATCCTCGCACGGAGGTGTTCGATGCAGAAGCGTCAGCAATTCACTGCCGAGTTCAAGCGCGAAGCCGTTCGACTGCTTAGGGCCGGCGATCGACCAGCAGCCGTGATCGCGCGTGAGCTGGGGATTCCGCGTAACCGGCTCTACAAGTGGGCTACTGATCTCGATGCGAAAGGGGCCTCGGCGTTTGCTGGGAGTGGGCGCCCCAAGGCAAGTCAGGACGAGTTGGCCGTGCTGCAGCGCGAGTTGGCTCGCCTGCGTGAAGAGAACGAGATCTTAAAAAAAGCGGCGGCGTATTTCGCGCGAGCACTGCCATGAAGTACGCCTGGATCCGTGAGCAAGGCGAATACCGGGTGCGTCGGCTCTGCCACGCACTGGGGGTATCTCCGAGCGGCTATTACGCGTGGCGCGGACGCCGTCCTGGAGCGCGTGTGCAAGAGAACGCGCGGTTATTGGAGCGGATCAAAGACATGCACCTGCAGACGTATCAAGCCTATGGTGCCCTGCGCATGTGGCAAGCCCTGCGCCAGCAAGGTGAAACCTGTGGCCGGCATCGGGTAGAGCGACTGCGTCGAGCGCACGGCATCCGCAGCAAGCGCCGTCAGCGCTATCTGCGCACGCGTAGCACCTACCAACGCACCATGGTGGCGCCGAACCGCTTGGCATGGCCCTTCGTCAGCCCTGGACGCGATCGGGTCTGGGTCGCCGATATCACCTTCGTGCCCACCCGCGGCGGTTGGCTGTACCTGGCAGCGATACTGGACATGCACAGCCGTCACCTTGCGGGCTGGGCGATGGGCGCTCGTGCCGACCAAGCCCTGGCCAGTGCGGCGTTGGAGATGGCACTACAACGCCGTCGACCATCAAAGGGCACCATCCATCACAGCGATCAGGGCTCGCAGTACACCAACGGCGCGTATCAGCGGCAGTTGCAGGCGGCGGGCTTGGTGGCAAGCATGAGCCGCAAAGGCATGCCGTACGACAACGCAGTGATGGAAAGCTTCTTCAGTTCGCTCAAGCAGGAGCTGACGCACCACGAGCAGTTTGGAAGCCTCGACGAGGCACGCGCAAAGCTATTCACATACATCGAGGTGTTCTACAACCGCCAGCGCCTGCACAGTGCTTTGGGCTATCGCTCGCCGGTCGAGTTTGAAAGGACGGATGTTCCTTAATTAACCTGTCCGAGAAATCGGGGATGGTCCAGGTTTACTTTCTGAGTGAACTTGACCCTGTTTCCTTGCCGCCTCCCCTGCATGCCAATGACGCAGCCGGGGCCAGACAAAAGCCCCCGTGCAGAAGCACCGCCGAGGGCTTGCATCTCAGTCGCGTAGAACCCCTTACATACCCAGATCAGACAGCCCCGGATGATCGTCCGGGCGACGGCCCAGCGGCCAGTGGAACTTGCGCTCGCTTTCCTTGATCGGCATGTCGTTGATGCACGAGAAGCGGCGCTCCATCAGGCCATTGGCGCCGAATTCCCAGTTCTCGTTGCCGTAGGAGCGGAACCAGTTGCCTGAATCGTCGCGCCATTCGTAGGCGTAGCGCACGGCAATACGGTTTTCGGTAAAGGCCCACAGTTCCTTGATCAGGCGGTACTCAAGCTCCTTGTTCCATTTGCGCGCAAGAAACTGCCGCGCTTCTTCCCGACCGTTGGTGAACTCGGCACGGTTTCGCCATTGGGTGTCGAGCGAATAGGCAAGCGACACTTTGTCGGCATCGCGGGAATTCCAACCGTCTTCGGCGAGTCGTACCTTTTCGATCGCCGATTCGCGGGTGAAGGGGGGAAGCGGCGGGCGAGCGTGAGCGTTGGACATGGCAAGGCCTCCAATCAAAGTGGATACATCGGTGTTTTGAAATTGCGACGGAGCGTCAGGCCGCTAGCCGGTGGCCTGCTTTAGCAACAACTGCGCGATATCCCTTGCGGTGTCTGCGGCGTCTTCGTCACCCATCACGCGCGAGACGGTGATTGCGCCTTCCATGAGAAGCAGCAGCTGGCGCGCCAGTGCGGCCGGCTGCGTAATACCCAGTTGCCCGGTCAGTTCCAGCGTGTAGTCGAGCAACTTCTGTTTGTGATGCTTGGCGATCTTGCGAATTGGATCGTCGGGGTCCCCGACCTCGCCTGCGGTGTTGATGAACGCACAGCCGCGGTAACCGACAGACTGGAACCATTCCTTGAGCACCGTGAACATGCGCAGGATGCGCGCCTCGGGGCTGTCGGCCTTGTCGCATTCGCGCCTGAACCACTCGAGCCAACGGACGTCGCGCGCGCTCAGTGCAGCGGCGGCCACCTCGTCCTTGTTGTCGAAGTGGCGGTAGATGCTTTTCCGCGCCACGCCTGAGGTCTTCACCAGCAGGTCCATGCCGGTGGCATGGATGCCGTGCTGATAGATCAGCGCCTCAGCCGTTGCCAGGATCTTCTGTTGGGTGTCGTTGGTTGGCTTGTCCACGGCGCCAAGGTAGAACGATCGTTCTCCCTTGTCGACGATCGCGCGTGCGTAGGTTCCGAGCCCTCACCACCCGACACGAACGATCGGGCAATCCGGACGTCATCGTGTCAGCCGCCTCATGCAGCCGACGCCGCCCTTGGCGCTGCAATGCCGTCGACGAACAGCCCGATCAGATGCGCGATGCGCGTCTTCGGCGAGCCATGCTGTTCGGTGGCCAGCGAGGTGGCGATGGCGACGACGACGAGATCGTCGAAGCAGACATCGCAGCGGACGACGCCGCTGTTCTGCGCGCTACGCAAACGTTGCTGCCCTTCCTTGCTGACGGCCTCGCACCCTGGCGTGCCGCTCTGCAGCACGGCGCCGAGCGACGCAGCCAGGCCACGATAGACACTGGTGTGCAGTGCCAGATCCTCCAGATACGCGCGCAGCGCGGTCAGCGCGTCGAGCGAACTGGCGCGCGCGTGACTAGCGTTCGCCAGCGACAGGAAGCGCCCGCTATAGGCCACGGCAAACAATGACTCGCGTGTGGGGAAGCGCCGATACAGCGTGCCGATGCCCACACCGGCGCGCTTGGCGACGTCTTCCATCGACGCCTCGGCGCCGCGCTCCAGGAATACCTCCTCGGCCGCGGCGAGCAGGCGCTCGCGGTTTCGCTGGGCATCGGCGCGCAAGGGAGTGTCGGCGGTCAACGGGCTCTTCCGGCGTGACTTGTGGAAGTGGAGGCTACCTCCATATAATAAGTGGAGCAATCCTCCACTTACTGGGAAACACCATGGGCAAGCGATTCGAAGGCAAGGTGGTCGTGGTCACCGGCGGTACGGACGGCATCGGGCTGGTGACAGCGCAGGCGTTTTCGGCCGAAGGCGCGCAGGTCTACGTCACGGGGCGGCGGCAGGACCGGTTGGACGCTGCGGTGGCGGAGATCGGCGGCGGCGCGGTGGGCGTGCAGGGCGATGTCGGCGTGCCCGAGGACATGGACCGGCTCTATGCGCGCATCCAGCAGGAGCACGGCCGGCTGGATGTCGTCTTTGCCAACGCGGGGGTTTCCGAGTCGGCCGCGCTTGGCGAGATCGACGTTGCGCACCTGGAACGCCTGCTGGCGACCAACATCAAGGGCACGGTCTTCACCGTGCAGAAGGCGCTGCCGCTGATGGCCAGCGGCGGCGCCGTGATCCTGGCCGGCTCTGTGGCTGGCAGCAAGGGCATTGGCGCGCTTTCGGTCTACAGCGCCACAAAGGCGGCCATCCGCTCGTTCGCGCGCACCTGGACGAGCGACCTGAAAAGCCGCGGCATCCGCGTGAATGTGGTGTCGCCCGGCATGGTCCACACACCGGCCATGCAGACCTACCTGGAAGCCAATGCAGGGGCCGAGGACGCGTTCAAGCAGATGATTCCGTTCGGGCGTCTGGGCGACGCCGAGGAGATCGCCGAGGCGGTACTGTTCCTGGCCTCGGACGCGTCCAGCTTCATCGCGGGGCACGAGTTATTTATCGATGGCGGAGTCATGGCGATTTAGGCCGCTGCCAGAGCGCTGCGATCAGCCAGGGTGACCGCGCGCTCGATCGCCCGCAGGTGGCGGTTGTCGCCATGTTTGCTGAAAACGCGGCCGGGGTTACTTTTTCGGTGGCCTCGTCCAATGGTTGCCGCCGATCAGGGGGTACTCCGGCATCCCGTCGCCACGCCATGTCGCCTTGCGCACTGGCCGTGCGTCACGACACCGAGAGCCGATCGATCTGCTCCAGCGTGGCGCCGAACCTGCAGCGCGCCATTGGGTGAAGCCTGAGCGCAGTTTTTTCCGGTTTGCTGCCTGTGTCATGTCGAGCACTCCAGCCGCCCAGCGAACGGTCGTCGTAAGCGCCTGGAATGCATGCCAACGGTCGATCACGACGCCGAACGCGCTACCGTGCAGTGCTGAGCCACGCACACGATGGCAGTGATTGTGCCGCCTGCGCCCGCAGACCCCGCGTCGCTCACAGTGCCGCCAAGGCGTTGCATGAGTGCCACCATCGGGGCCAGGTTGTCGCCCCCGTTGTTGGTCCAGGTACCCGAAAGTTCGCTGGCTTGCTTCGGAATCGATTGGCCCGCTGCGGTTCTTTCGCTACCGGGTTCGGATTTTCCGTTGGCCTGATTCACATCAACGATCACGCCGACATATGAGCCGTCCTTGAAGACAACTCTGAAAAGCAAGTTTGCCCGATGCGGGTTGGCCCGCGACGCCGTGGTCCCGGAGCCTGTGACCTGTTGTATCAGCGAGCTGCTGCCCGTGGCAGATTCAACCATGGCCCTGAGATTTGCGTCGGTGACGTAATCGTATGCGCTTTTCTCGCGTGCATGAGAATTCAATCCCAGCATCTCGATCGGGATATTGTAAATAGGTCGAATGGTGCCCCCATCGATCACGTGAAACGTGTGCGCGTTGGCGAGCTCTTGAGTCGCTCCAGCGGATGGCGTCTGCTGCTGCGCGATTGGCGTCGGTGGAGCTTTCACCGATGCGGGCACTGTGTCGCCGTCTGATCCAACGTACCACTGTTGAACCAGGTTATCTTTTACGTTGTAGACGATGTGGGTGCCAGGTCCGCTGCGCACCGCTTCAGCACGAAAATCGCTGTCTACTCGGCAAGTGTCGCACCGGATTGCAACGGCCTGGGCCCAGGCCGAGACAACGGCACATCCTGTCGCCAGCACAGCGCTCCATATGTGCTTCACGATATCTCCGTAATTTTTTGCGAAGGCAGTTCAAACAGCCTATTTGAGGGGGTCTTTTGTCGCAACAGGTTCGCATGTGACGCGTTTTCGCACTTGGCAGAAGGTGCGGGAGCAGAGGCAGAATTGACGTAGGACAAGAGTCGGGTCGACTTCTTCCAACCTCATCGGTGCTCGCATTCGAGGCCTGGGCGAATACCCCTTGACCTCCCATACATCCCCCACCCGCCATCCTCGCTGCAGCCTCAACTGGAGAACGCACGATGATGAAGTGGATGGGCACCGCGCTGGCCGCGGCATTGTTGATGAGCGGTTGCGCCAAGGTGGAAGGCGAGAAGTTCGTTGGGCATTGGGTCAACCTGCAGTCGCAGGACGAGACGATGGACATCGAGCGCAATGGCGAGACCTTCATGGTGCGCAGCACCACACCGAAGTTCTTCAGCCGCCAGCCCAAGACCGAAAGCTACCCGGCGGTGTACAAGGACGGCGCATTGCAGGTCACCAACGATGGCGAGACGGTGAACTTCGCCATCGACGAGAGCAACGGCCATCTCAATACCGGTGGTGAGCAGTACGAGCGCGTACCGGCCAAATAAGAGCAGCTGACAGAACGACTGCGCAACCGCCAGGCGGCCGCGGCCGGCGCTCGGAATCGGCATGTACCACGCATACACTGCGGTTCTGAGCGCGCCGTCCGCGCCCGCCTGACGGCTGCTGCCTACGTTTTGTTAGCCGCTCTAAGGCCACGGCTGTCACCGGCGCCCGCGTGCAGCCCTTGACGATCGCACGCGGGCGTTCGGCATCTGGGCACGTGTGTGCGTCCGTCGATGCGGATGCATGCGCCGAAGCGAGCTGGAGCAGCGCGCTGTTTTCGAGATGGCTACATGCTGTTGCAGGCGTATAGGATCACGGCCTTGTTCGAGGCCGTGCAATGCGCATCCATTCAAGACACATTCCCCCTTTTCGCTTTGCGCGTGCGTCGGTCTTGGCGGTGGTGCTCGCACTGTTGGCAGGCCAAGGGTTCGCGCAATCCAGTCACGGCCCGACGTACGTTGCCCCGACGCCGACGGTTGCGCCGCCGGTAGACCACGCCTTTGCCGGGGTGATGCGCGTGGACGTGGATGCCACCGACGTAGCGCGCCGCATCTTCGCTGTACGCCAGCAGATACCGGTAGACGCGAGCGGCGCAATAACGCTGCTGTATCCACGTTGGGAGGCCGCCAGCCATGGGCCGAGCCTGACGGTGACCGATCTTGCCGGCCTGGAGGTCAGTGCAGCGGGCCGCCGCCTGGCATGGCGGCGCGATGCCTATGAGCCGCATGCCTTCCACGTGCAGGTGCCGGCCGGCGTGCAGCAGCTCGATGTGCGGTTCCAGATGGTGGCCGGCGGCGAGTTGCTGACACGCGACATCGTGTCTGTGCCCTGGCAGCGGTTGGTGCTGTATCCGGCCGGTTGGTATGCGCGGAACATTCCTGTGGCCGCCATGTTGACGCTGCCCGACGGGCTGCGACCGTTCAGTGCCTTGGACGTGGAGCGCGTGCGCGGCACGCACTACGCCTTCAAGACGACATCGCTGGAAACGCTGCTGGATGCGCCGGTGCTCGCCGGCCGATACGCCGCGCAGCTGCCGCTGAGCGGGGCGGTGTCGCTGGATATCGTGGCGCAGCGGCCCGCCGACCTGCAGGTGCCGCCCGCACGTGTGGCCGAACTACGTTCGCTGCTTGCGCAGCTGGGCGTGGTGTTCGGTCCGCCACCGTTTGCACGCTACGCCATCCTGGCGCGGCTGAGCGACGAGGGGTCGGCTGGCGGCACCGAGCATCGTGCGTCCAGCGAGAACGGTTTGGCCTCGTCGCATTTCCAGGACTGGCCGGGCCAGATCCTCTCGCGCGACCTGATTGCGCACGAAATCGTGCATGCCTGGAACGGCTTTTACCGGACGCCTGCCGATTTATGGGCACCGACGCCGAACGTGCCGGTATCAGGAAGCCTGTTGTGGATGTACGAGGGACAGACCGAGTTCTGGGGCCGCGTGCTGGCGACACGGGCCGGCCAGTTCACGCCCGATGAGGTGCGCGACCGCCTGGCGCTGGAAGCGGCGGAGATCGCAACGCGGCCCGGGCGGGCATGGCGCTCCTTATCCGACGACGTGCACTACCCGGCTTTCATGTTGCGCCAGCCGGTGGCGTGGCGCGACTGGCAGCGCCGACGCGATTACTACTCCGAAGGCGTGATGCTGTGGCTGGCCGTGGATGCCGAACTGCGCACGCGCAGCAGGGGCAGGCGCAGCATCGACGATTTCGCGCAGCGCTTCTTCGCCGGCGCCACGCCGGACGCGCCCACGCGAACCTATACGTTCGAGGACATCTGCGCCACGTTGCATGCGGTGGCGCCAGCGAACTGGGCGGGTTTCCTGCGCGGGTGGATCGATGCCCACGACGAACTGGACACCACGCGCGGCCTGGCCCAACACGGTTGGGCGCTGGTCTACACCGACACGCCGACGGCCGCGTTGCGTGCCAGCGAAGCGGAAGCTGGCGTTGCCGATCTCACCTACTCGATCGGATTGACGGTACGCGCCGACGGCATGGTGCGCACGGTGGTCTGGAACGGCCCCGCCTTCGCGGCCGGACTGCGGCCGGGCACGCGCGTGTTGACCGTCAATGGATCGCCGTTCGAGCAGGACGCGTTGCGCGATGCGGTGCGCGACTCCATTCGCCGCCCCATCGTGTTGGGCATCGCACAGGACGAGCAGCGTGCAGACGTGCAGATCCAGTACACCGGACCACTGCGCTACCCACGGCTGGAGCGGCTGGCCGGGCGGCCCGACACCTTGGCCAAGCTGCTTGCGCCACGCTGAGGCGATGGGCGCCGGCTGCCGCCACCGGTTGTCGCGTCTTCCCCTGCGCCAGACCCTCTGCCCTTCCATGGCGCACAAGCCTTACAGTGCGCTGGCACGCCGGGTCCGGCGCTGCCCGACCGTTCAATCCAGCAACCACGAGGGTGTCATGAGCAAGGGGATGGACCAGAAGAAGAACCAGAAGAAAGAGCCGACCAAGACGCTGAAAGAAAAGCGCGCGGCCAAGCAGGAAAAGAGGGGCAAGTAAGCCGCCCGGCCTGTTGGCAGGCGGACGAACTGGAGGGGAAGCCCAACCTCGCGCTTCGCGGATGACGCCCGACGGCGCCACTCCGCGAAAGCTGCGGAGCGCTCAGCGCCCGCGTTGCCCCTCGTCCTGCTGGGCGAGCGCGGCCTTGGCCAGCGCCGACAGCAACAGCCTGGCTTTTTCCGGACGCACAACCTCGGCGTGGCCCACGTGCTCCACCGGGCTGGCTCCCTCGCGGTGCATGGGGGTTGGGCGGAACAGCAGGCGCGCGGCGCCGGGCAGCGCTGCCAGCAGGGTCAGCGGATCGTAGAGATTGAGCTTGGTCACCTGCGGCCAGATGGCGTCGAAGCTCAGGGCGCCTTGCTGATCCGCTGCCGCTGGATCCTGCGGTTGTGCTGCGACGAACGTACGGAAGAACCACGCCGTATCCAGGCCGGGGATCAGGTTGGCCTGGATGCCTTCCCACAGGCCTTTCAAGGCGTTTTTCTGCACATCGCGCAGATACTCGCCCACGGGGTGGCCATTGCGTGCGATGCCTTCGTAGAACGCCGGCGGTACGGCGGCCCTGTAGGCAGCTTCCTTGGTCAGGATGCGCAGCGGAATGCCGAGTTGCTGCGCGCGGCGGTAGAGCGCACGGGCGGCGTGGATGTCGGTGGCGTTGTTGTAGGCGCGCGTGTCCGGTTGCACGAGACCATCGGCGTCCCTGGCCGGGTCGATGCCCCCCATGATGGTGATGGAGGCGAGCTTTTCCCGCACCAGATCGCCCGCCTCCGCAAGCAAGGCGCTGGCGTCGGTCATTCCGGCGATGACCACCATGCCGAGCTTGTGGGGCGAGGTCGCCAGACGCTCGCGCATCGCGCGGACGCCATCGGTGTGCACCGCGTCCGGCGCCGCACGCAGCGCGGCTCCCTCGGCGAGGAACTTGGAATGCTCCCGGGCCTGCGTGGACGTCATGGGATAGTCCTGACCGCGCGCGACGCGAACCTCCGGCAATGCCAGGCGATCGAAGACACCTTTGGCCAGCTGCGCGCGTTGCGATCGCATGTCGGCATCGCCCAGGGTGACGACGACGTCGGTCAGACGCAAAAAGCCTTCGGCCTGCAGCTGCTTGGCGATGGTGTAGGTCACGACATCGTCGGGGTCCTTGTTCGGGTCGGTGAACAGCAGCGTGTCGAGCGGCAACGGCGGCCGGTGCAGACGCAACTCCCGCAGCACGGCCGCCTCGGTGGGCGTCAGCACGGACGTGTCGGCCACACCGAGCTCGGCCAGCATGCTGCGTTGGGCGGGCGTCAATCGCGCGGGCAAGCTCTGCGTGCGGCGGTGCCGTGGTCCGTCCGGGCGAGGAGGACGGCCAACGATGGTCTGCAAGGCGCCCGGCGGCGGCGCGGCCGCGTCTGCGGCGGAATGTGCCGCCACGGCGACGGGTGGAGGATCGCGTAGGTCAGCCGTCATGTCTGCGCCGGGCAAGCCGACGGTGGAACGGATTGCGGTGGGCTGCATGGGAGGACCTCTGGCAGTGAACGGCGGTGCTGGCAGCCCCCGTCGGCAACACGACAGAATCGGTGCTCTCGCTCATGCATGCGCAAGGCTGCACGAAACTGTCGCCTGTTCGCGCTCACGCGTGCCACCGTGGGCCGCGGCAATGGCGTGCGGCGCGATCCAGCGGACGGCCAGGCTCGCAACGTTACCCACCTCCAGCGCAGCGCCAGGGCGGCGTGGTGAATTCCTGTGTGCGACGACGAAGCGTCACCGGCCGGCACGCCGCCGCATCAGCCCAACCCGACGCCGGTGTTGGCGAGCAGCGCATGCGCTATGCCGACTTAGCAGCATGTGCTGGAAGCCGCCCGGATCATGCCGCCAGCCGCTTGATCCGCGCCGGCAAGTCGCCCAGCGCGCGATGCGCCTGCTCCAGTTCGTCGTCGGCCTGCAGGCCAAGCCAGACGCGCTCGGAGGTTCCCAACGCGGCGGCCAGACGCACGGCAGTGTCGGCAGTGATGCCGCGCTTGCCCAGCACGATTTCGTTGATACGGCGCGGCGGGACGCCGGTGGCGCGTGCCAGTGCGTTCTGACTGATGCCCAGAGGCTCGAGAAACTCCTCAAGCAGAATTTCGCCAGGGTGGATATTGGGTAGGACCGTCATCGACAGATGCCTCGTGCTCAGTGGTAATCGACGATTTCGACCTGGACCACATCGGCTTCCATCCATCGGAAGCAGATGCGCCATTGATCGTTGATCCGGATGCGGTACTGGCCGGGCCGCTCGCCCTTCGACGCTTCCAGCCGGTTGGCGGGCGGAATCCGCAGATTGTCGAGATGCGCGGCGGCATTGAGCATGCGCAACGTGCGGCGCGCGACCAATTGGATGTCGGCAGGCAACCGGCGGGAACGCTCACCCAGCCCAGATCTTTTCGGCTTCCTTGTCGGTAAAGCGCCTGATCATGTGACCAATGTGCAGTCGGCCATTGCGGGACAGCGCCGGCACCGACTGGATTGATCAGAACAGCGCACCTTGCACAGGCGCACTAGGCGGCGGTTGTGGAAGCGGCGCTGGCGTGGGTGCTGGAACCGGCGGTGGCTTGTCGTCTTTTGCACCCAACCGCCACGCCAAGCCCGAGATCCGTGCGGCGTGGCGTGCCAGCGCGGCGCGCATGACCGCTTCGCTGCCGGCCAGGTGCAGGGCGCGGCGGGCGCGGGTGATGCCGGTGTAGAGCAGTTCGCGGCTGAGTACGCGGGCGTCGCGGGTGGGCAGTTGCAGCCAGACCTCGTCGAATTCGCTGCCCTGGGCCTTGTGCACGGTCATGGCGAAGGCGCTTTCGTGCGCGGGCAGGGCGGCGGGATGGAAGCCGCGCACCTGGCCGTCGCCGTCGCCTTCGAACCAGGCGACCAAGGGGCCTTGGGCAGGGCGGTCGGTGGCGGGGGCGTCATGGCGTGCGCTGTCGCCAGCGTGGCCCGGCCTTGACGACGGTGCCGCGTGGCCGCGCGCGGTCACGGCACTTGCGTCGCCCTGCCCGGGGGAAGGGCCCGCGTCGCTGCGCAGGCAGATACCGACATCGCCATTGAACAGGCCGTGGCGATAGCTGTTTTCGGTGATCAGCAGCAGGCGGCCCTGGAACCAGGGCGAGGCGCCGCCCAGACGGCGGGCGCCGGAGCCGGTGTCGGCGAGCAGTTGTTCGATGCGGGCGTTGAGGCAGCGTGCGCCTTGCGGGCCGGCACGCACCGCGGTGAGCAGGCGCAGGCGGCCGGCATCGCGCAGGGCGGCGGCGGGGTCCTGGGCGTTGGCCAGCGCGCGCCAGTGCGCGAGCAGCGCGTCGCGGCCGAGTGCCAGCGGATCTTCGCCGTCTTCGTGGAAGTGCACGCCGGGCAGTTCGCCGCTGCGCAGCAGGGCCAGGGCGGTGTCGGCATCGCCGGCGCGGATGGCGTCGGCCAGTGGCGCCAGTGCGAAATCCTGCGCCTGGCGATAGCCGCGCAGCAGGTGCACGCGGTGGCCGTCCAGGCCGCCGCTGCGGGTGGCGGAGGTGACCGCAGGCGGACGCTCGACGGGCGCGCTGCCGAGCAGCGATTGCAGTGCCTGGGCGTCTTCGGGCTGCAGGGCATCGCCCGGGCCGGCGGCCTGCAGGATGGCGGCCAGCACGTCGCCGGCTTCCACCGAAGGCAGCTGGTCGGCATCGCCAAGCAGGATCAGCTGGGTGCCATCGGCGACGGCGTCGACCAGTTTGCACATCAGCGGCAGGTCGACCATGGAGGCTTCGTCGACGACGATCAGGTCGAACGGCAGCGGGTTGTCGGCGTTGTGGTGGAAGTGCGGGGAATCCGGGATGACGCCGAGCAGACGATGCAGGGTACTGGCGCCGCTGGGCAGCAGCGCTTCCCAGCTGGGCGGCCCGCCCTGCTCTGAGGCGGCATGCGTCTGCAGTTCCAATCCGGCGCCGGTGGACGCGGGCGCGGCGGCGTTGGTCGGATGCGTGGACGTGATGAGGCCGGCGCTTCCCGATGGTGCGGGGAGCGAGCCGGCGGCCGGGAGCTGGATGCCGTCGGCGATGGCACGCGCGATGGCGGCGCGCAGGCTTTCGGCCATGCGCTCGGCGGCGCGGCCGGTGGGCGCGGCCAGGGCGATGCGTGGGGCCGGCGTGCTGGATGCCCGTGCCTGGGCGATGCGCAGCAACAGCAGGCGGGCGATGGTGGTGGTCTTGCCGGTGCCCGGGCCGCCGGTGACCAGCAGTAACGCGCGGCGTAGCGCGAGTGCGGCGGCCTGGGCCTGGCGGTCCGGGGGGTGGGATGGCGTGGGGGGGGTTGTTCCCTCTTGGTAGTGGATTGGCGCGGGCAGGCCCGTACCCTCACCCGCCCGTCGGGCACCCTCTCCCGGGGGGAGCGGGGTTGGCTCCGCGGTACGAGGGGTTGGGATCGCGTTCGGGAACAACTGCGCGAACAGCGGCGCCAGCGTGGCGGCGTCGACCGGCGGCAGCGGTTGCGCGGCGATGCGTTGCAGGCCCAGGGCCAGGCGGCGTTCGTACTCGCGGTAGCGGCGCAGGTAGAGCAGGCCGCGTTCGAGGACGAGCGGGCAATCGGCGGCGGCCGGGGCGTCGGGCTGCGGTTGGTCGACCCAGCGCGAGGCAGCCAGGCTGCGTTGCCAGTCGGCGGGGTCCGGGAAGGTGGGCGCCGGGCCATCGCGCGCGTCCAGCAACATGGCGGCGCGGGCGGGGTCCAGGCCGGCGTGGCCGCTGGTGACCGCCAGCGAGGCGAGCGCGGCGCCGGCCAGCACCCGTGGGTCGGTGTCCGGCTCCAGGCGTTGCAGGCTTTGCGCGAAGGCCAGATCCAGGGTGCGCAGGGCGCCGCTCTGGTTGAGGGCAGCGAGCAGGTTTGGATGGGTCATGGCGTCGGCATTCCCTTGGCGCACGCGCGCTCGCGCCCCGTCATGCTCCGCGCACCTGTGCTGGCGTGCGTGGCGCTGGCTTGCTTTGCGGGCGCGCAGCGGCATTGGCGCCCGTGGCTCGCGGGTGGTGCCTGCTCGGCGCGATCACGGAGAGGCTTGGACGCGGTGCGGGTCGGCCATGCGAGTGGCGTGGTGCGCTGCTTCATGGTGTGGGGGTCCCTGGTGCGGACGTACCCTCGCCCCAACCCCTCTCCCGGGGGGAGAAGGGCTCGAGGCCGTTGCGGGACCCTTGCGCTGGCGCATCATTGGACAGCGCATCTGCGGGCTTGCCGGCGAACAAGGCGTCCACGGCCAGCACCAGCGCCGGTTCGAAGCGCCAGGCGTGGATGCCCGGTGCCGGATCGCCAAGCGGCGCGCGCGCATCGCCGGTGGTGGTGGCGCCGGCGTTCGGAGCGGAATCGGGTCTGTCGCCCGTGGAATCGCGCGCGGTTGCGGACATGCGCTGGCCCGCGATGGAATGGCCAGGGGTTTCGGCAACGGCTTCCGACCCGGCAGCCTCCGCAGGGCGCCCGGCATCCAGGCCGCGACAGAACAGATAGCGCACGCCGCCGAAGTCGCGGGCGTAGTCGTAGGCCTCGCCCAGGCGAAAGCGCAACCAGCGGTGCAGCGCCACGGTGTAGATCAGCGCCTGCAGTTCGTACTCGCTGTGCGCCATGGCCCGCGCCAGGGCGTCGGCGTCGTAGCTGGGCAGGCGGTTGGATTTGTAGTCCAGCACATACCAGCGCCCGTCCACGCTGTAGGTGAGGTCGATCAGGCCGGTCATCAGGCCTTCCAGGCGCTGGCGCGCGCCGAAGGCCTGGCGGTCGCCGACCACGCCGAACCGATGCAGCAGGGCCAGCAACGCATCGACGCGGGTGGGCCGCATGGCGAAATGGAATTCCATTTCGTTGCGGCGCTGCGGTTCGGGCACGTCGGCCAGGCGGGTGCCTTCGGGCAAGGCCACGGTGAGCGTGTGGCCGATCAGCGCGGTGAGCATGCGCAGGCCGTCGTCGAGGTCGTCCTGGGCGTAGCCGCCGCGTTGCAGGGCCTGGAGGATGGGTGCGGCCTGGCCCTCGGGCGCGGGTTGACTGGGCCGCCAGGCCTGCCAGGCGGCGAAGTCGCAACGTTCGAACACATCGTGCATCACCACGCCGAAGCGGTTGCCGGCAAAGCGCGGATCGAACGGTTCGGCGTCGCTGGCAACGGCCACGGCAACCGCCTCGCTGCCGGACGGTTCATCGCTGCCGCCGCTGCCGACGACGGTGGCGCTGGCCATCGGGTCGGTGGCCGCGCCGGCATCGGCGTTGGCCAGTTGGGTGAAGCTATACACCCACCATTCCGGGGCGATGTGCCGTTGCGCGCTGCGCGCGGGCGGCACCTGCGCCTCGATCGGGGCCGGCAGCCGCGGCAGGTGGGCCGGCGGCGTGCTGGTGTCCACCACCACGGTGCCCTCGCCTGCCGCGCCCTGCAGCGCATCGAGCGCACGCAGCATGGCCGACAACGCGGTGCGTTCGTGCTGATGGAACGGGCCGCTGGCGATCCACAGCGCGTGCTCGGCGCGGGTCAGGCCGACATACAGCAGGCGCGCGTCTTCGGCACGTTGTTCCTGTTTCCAGGCGGCTTCGGCGGCGCTCCAGCTCGGGTCGTCGCGCTCTGTCTTCCAGTGCAACTGGCGGCCCACGTCCGGCGCATGCACCACGCAATGACGGCCGGCGCCCTTGTCGCTGCGGCCGATGCCGATATACGGCAGGAACACCAGCGGATATTCCAGGCCCTTGCTCTTGTGCAGGGTGACGATCTGCACGCGGCGCGCGTCCGATTCCAGCCGCAACTGCTGGGCTTCGTCGTTGTCGTCGGCATTGGCGATGCGCCGCGACAGCCAGTCGACCAGGCCATGCGGTCCGAGTGCGCGCGCGTCGGCTTCCTGCAGCAGTTCGGCCAGTTGCAGATAGTTGGTGAGGCGGCGTTCGCCATCAACCAGGGCAAGCAGGCGTTGCCCGTGGGTGGCGCCGAGTTCGCCGATCAGGGCGAGCGGGCCGCCGCGCTGCCAGCGTTCGCGCCAGTCCAGCGCCTGTTGCTGCCAGTGGCGGTGACGCTCGCCGTCGCGTTCAAGTGCGGCGATGGCGATGGCGTCTTCGCCGATCAACACCGTGGCCAAGGCGGCGCGCAGGCGGCTGTCGTCGCCCGGATCGAGCAAGGCCTGCAGCAAGGCGAGCACTTCCAGCGCCTGTTCGGTGGCGAACAGACTTTGCTTGCCGGCGGCCACCGCCGGAATGCCCACCGCGCCGAGCGCCTGCTGGATGCGCGTGGCCTCGCCGTGGCTGCGCACCAGCACGGCGATATCGCCGGCCTGCACCGGGCGGCCGCACACCGTGGCCGTGCCGTCGCGGCCGCCGGCCAACCAGCCGCGGATCGCTGCAACGCAGGCGGCGGTGGCCAGCTCGCGTGCGCGGCCGGCGCTCCAGGGCTTGGGCTTACCTTTCGCAGGCGGCGGCGGTTCCGGCGCGCGCCACAGCGTCAGTGCCGGCGCAGTGACGCCATTGCGTTGCAGGTCTTCATCCACGCGCTTGGTCCCGGCCCGCACCGGGTGGAAGGCGATGCCGTCGGTGAGGAAGGCATCGGCGTAGCCGGCCTGTGCGTACAGCGCGTCGATGGCTGCCAGCACGCCGGGGCGCGAGCGGAAGTTGTGGCTCAGCGGCGGCGCCAGTTCGGCGGTGACGGCCGCGGCCAGATAGGTGCGCACATCGCCGCCACGGAAGCCGTAGATGGCCTGCTTGGGGTCGCCGATCAGAAACAGCGCCGGTTCCAGCCCTGCTGCTCGTGCGAGCCGGCCTTCGCCGAACACGTTGGAAAAGATCGACCACTGGCGGTCGTCGGTGTCCTGGAATTCGTCCACCAGCGCGATGGCGTATTGCGTGCGCAGGCGTTTGACCAAGGCGTCGGCCTGCGCGCCCTGCAATGCGTGCGCCACCCCATCGACCAGGTCGTCGTAGGTCTGCACGCGGCGTTGCCGCTTGAGCAGCGCCAGCCGTGCGATGGCATCGTCGCGCAGCGCGTGCAGCAATGCGATACGGCGACGGCTGCGCCATTCTTCCACGCGCGCCAGCGCAGTGAGATAGCCATCGATCTGATGGCTCATCGGCGAAGACGGCGTGCGATCGACGAACTTCTTGTTGGTGCCGGCAGCCAGTTCCGCCGCGGTCAACTTGAGCAACTTGGCATGCGGCGCGGTGTTGAGCGCAGGCGCAGCGGCGAAGGTTTCGAACCAGTGCCACAGCGATGCCAGCCACTCGGGTTTGTAGCTGACCTTGCTCAGGATGCCGCCCTCGATGGCCGCCATGATGGCGTCGAAGAATGCGGTGCCGTGCGTTTGGAATGCGGCGGCCAGTGCGTTGGCTGCCGCGTGCGCGGCCTGCAGCAAGGCAGGTGCATCGTCGGTGGTTGTGGCGACTGCCGGCAACAGCGTCGGGTGCCGCACCAGCGCGCGCAGATCGCTGGCCAAGGCCTCGGGGCCGCCCGACCACAGGGCGATGAGATCTTCGGCCATCACCGCATCGGCGGCGCGCTGCCGCCACAGATCGGCCGCCACTTCGCCAAGCAATTGGCGATCGTTGGCGAGCAGTTCCGGCGCGGCGAACGCCTGGCCGCTTTCCAGTGCGTGTTCGCGCAGCACGCGCGCGCAAAAGCCGTGGATGGTGAACACCGCGGCCAGATCGATTTCTTCCACCGCCTGCTGCAGGCGGCGACGCAAGGCGACGGGCGTTTCGCTGCCGCCGCCCAGATGGGTGGCGAGGATGGCACGGGTGAGTAACACGTCGGGCGCTTCATGGAGGAGCGGCCCTGGCTGCGACGGGGCATCGGCGAGGTCGGTCGCGCCCAGGTCCGCTCCTGCAGAAGCCGATGGGGCGTCGGGCGACTGGATTGCGGACGACTCGGTCGCGGCCGAAGCCGCTCCTGCGAGAGGCGATGGCGCCTCGGGAACCAGGCTTGCGGCCAGCACCAGGCGTTCGCGAATGCGGCGGCGCAGCTCCTGCGTGGCCGCTTCGGTGAAGGTCACCGCAAGGATCTGGCCGATGCGCAAGCCGCGCTCGACCACCAGCCGGGTGAACAACGTGGCCAGCGTAAAGGTCTTGCCGGTGCCGGCGCTGGCCTCGATCAGGCGCACGCCGTGCAGCGGCAACTGCAGGTACGGGTCGGTGACGGGGCTGACGCTCATTCGCCATCCTCCTGCGCGCCGTGCCAGTGTCGCCAGCTGTCGATCACGCGCTCGGTCTCGAGCGGCGCGCCGGTGTTTCCCTGTTCGAGCAATGCATACACCCGATGGCTGGTGGCGGCGAACTCGGCGAAGCGTTGCGCGTCGGCAAACGGGTCGCGGCCGCGGGTGACCAGGCGCAGCTCCGGGCTGTGCGATTCGCTCCAGCCGAAGCCCGATTGCCACTGCCCGGCCGCCTCCTTGATGGCCTTGTCCAGGTCGCCGCCGCGCGCGGCCTGGTGATATTTCCAGCTGCTGTACGGCGCGAACGCCAGCGGCATCTGCAAGCCCTGGCGATACAGCTGCAGCAGCTCGGCCAACGCGGTGCGCGCCTGTGTCTGCGACAGCGGCTGCGCGTCGATGGGATGCGGGCCCAGGCCGTCGTCGTGTTCGAAGAAACGCACGTACGGCGCGTGCTCACCGGCGGCGCGCAGCAGCAGCCATTCCAGGCCGTGGCGAATGGCGCTGCGGCCGCTGAGCGCGCCGACCTGCACGCGCCCCACGCCGCTTGCGTACCAGCCCGGCACACGACCGTGCAATTCGATCTCGTCAATCTGCACCTGCAGGCGGCGCGACTGGGCCGGGGATTCGCCACGCCACTGCCGGAACGCATCGGCATACGGGCGCAATTGCGCCACGCGCTCGTCGAGCTGGCGCCGCCCCAGCGGGCCGGACGGCAGCAGCGCGCGGGCACGCAGACGCGCGTACAGGTGCTCGGTGTCGCCAGCCAATGCAGCGTCGAATATCTGCTGCTGCAACCCGTATTGATCCAACCCGCGCGTGGGGGCGAGCAACGGTTCCAGATCGGCGTCCTCTCCGGCCGGATCGGGCAGGCGCATGCCCAATCGATGACGCAGGAACTGCCCGGCCGGGTCGGTCAACAGGCGGCGCAGCGCGTCGATGGACATGCTGGCCGGCAAGGCGATCCCTTCGGCCGGCAATGCACCGGCCACCCACGGCGCCAGCGGTTGCCGCTGGCCGACCAGGCTGTCCACCGCCGGCCGCCACTGCCGGCGATAACTGAAACGGCGCGGGTCGGCACCGTCGTCGCCCAGCGCGCCGAACGCGGCAGCGGCGAAGGGTTGCAACGGGTGTCGCACCACTAGCGTGTCGAGCGCGTTGCTGGCGGCGTGGTACTGCGCAGCGCTTGCCAGTAATTCGCTGACCAGCACCGACGGCTCGCGCACGCTGCCATCGCGCGCATCGGCGCCGAGATAGCTCAGATAAAACACGTCCTGCGCGGAAGCGAACAACTGCAGGAACAAAAAGCGGTCGTCCTCGCGCGTGGAGCGGTCGCCGTGCCGGCGACGCTCGGTGCCCAGTTCCGCGGTGAGGCGATTGAGCCCGGCGGCCGGGTCGCGCCGCGGGAAGTCGCCATCGTTCATGCCGAGCAGGCAGATCACGCGGAACGGCAGCAAGCGCATCGGCACCATGCGCCCGAAACTGATGCCGCCGGTAAGCAGCGGCGCGCGCGTATCCGATTCGCCCAGCACCGCCGCAAAATGCGCACGCACTACCTCGGCAGGCACCTTGCCGGCGTACTCGGCGCGTATCGCGTCGCGGGCGAATTGGTCGATCAACGCGCGCAAGCGATCCAGCGCGCGTTGCGCGCGCGGCGCAGTCGGCGTGGTCGGAATCAATGCCTCGAGCAGGCCCAGCAGCCGCTCGCGCCACTCGACCGGGGTCATCGCCTCGGCCAGCGCGGCTTGATGCCGTTCGAGCACGCGCAACAACCGCAACAAGGTGTCCAGTGCGGCCAGCGCGCTGCCTTCCAGCTGCGGCCACGGCGCCACCCCATCGATGTCCTCGTCGGCGCCGCTGGCATGGCCGAGCAGCAGCCGGTCCAGCGCGAAACGCCAGGTGTAGGCATCGTCGCCCGGTGCCTGGTGCTGCCGCCGGTGCGCTGCGTCCAGGCCCCAACGCGCGCCGGCCGCGTGCAGCCAGCTGCGCAGGCGTTCCAGCCCGGCTTCGTCCAACCCGGCCGCTTCGGCGATCGGCGCGCTGGCCAGCAGGTCGAGGATTTCATGCAGCCCGAAACGCGCGATCGGCAAACCGAGCAAGGTGAGGAACACCTCGGCCAGCGGCTCGCTCGCCAACGGGCTGGCATCGGCCAGCGCATAGGGCAGCGCGTCGTCGTTGCCATGGCTGCCGAACACCGCATCCAGATACGGCACGTACGGGTCGATATTGGGCGACAGCACCGCGATCTCGCGCGGCTGCAGGGGCGGGTCGAAGCGTGCATCGTCGAGCAGCGCACGCAGTTGGTCGTGCAACACCTGCAACTCGCGCAGCCGCGTGTGGCAGGCATGCACCTGCAGGCTGGGGTCGTGCAGATTCACCGCCGGCAATACCGCGTGCGCCGCAGGCGCGCGGCGATGGAACAGATCGCTCTGCATGCGCCGCAACAGGCTGTCGCCCAACCCGCCATCGGCCAGCGTGCGGCGGCCGGAATCGAGCGGGTCGGCGTAGGCGGCGATTTCGGCCAGCGGGTGCACCACTTCGTAATCGCCCACCAACGCCATGAAATCGCGCCCGGCTGCGCCCCAGGCCTGCAGCAACGGGTTTTCCTGTACCTGCTCGGCGAACAGTTGCACGGCGCCGTCTTCGCGCCGGCGTTGCCACAAGGTCTGCAGGTCGCCCCAGTAGCCTTGCGTCGGCGTGGGCAGATAGAAGTGCAGCGTGCCCACGCGCGCCTGCGTGGCCAGCACGCGCAGGACGTCCGGCGAGATGTTCAAGATGGCGAACGCGAACACGCGCGGCGGCAGGCCTTGCGGCAACGGGCCGTGGGCACGCGCATGGCGATCCAGATACTGGCCGATGCGCCGGGCGCGGTATTGCCGGCCGGTGGCGATGCTGCGCCACAACCGTGCCTGCGGGTCGTCCGGGTCGGCGCCTGCTTCCCAGCGCAGCAACCAGTCGCGGCGCCATGCCTGGTATTTCTCGAACACGCTGGCCAGCTCGCCGGCCAGCGCCCATGGCTTGAGCGCATCGCCATCGGACAGGTATCCGGCCAGCGGGGCCAGGGCCGCGTCGCTGCCCAGGTCCGACTGCAGGGCCGCATACAACCGCCACTGCGTGGTGGCCATGTCCAGGTCGTCGTCGGCCGCGCCGAGGTTGCGCTCCAGCGCGCGCGCGACGAATTCGCCGGGCGTGAGAAATTCCAGATTCGCCGCAACACCGTGCTCGGCCGCAAGCGTGGACTGCAACCAGCGCCGCATCGCCACCTGCGGAATCAGCACCACCTCCGGCTGCAGCAACGGCTGCCCCGGCATCGGCCGGCGCAACTCCTGCGCGAGCAAGGCGGCCAGGGTATCCAGCGCATTGGATGGATAAAGACGGAAATCGGGCGCGGAAGTGGCGTGCATGCGTGGCGCATTGTGCCGGATGCGCGTGTGAGGCGTTGTTGGCCGCCGTGTCGGCGGCCAGGTCGCCGCGCTGAGACGCAAGGCCGCACGGCACCGTGCAACAGCGCTGCGCGGGAGATGCCGATCGACGGCGCGCCACACCGTGCGTCACCCACTGCCATCGGGCTCCACACCGCATTCGATGTACTGCGGTCGTGACGTGCAACCTTCGAGGCGCCCAACGCAGCCATTCACTGCGTCCGCGAGCGTCATCGCAACCACGCGCGCAACACGCCGTCGACATCACAAACGCAATGGGCCGGGGTGTTCGCCCGGCCCATCGCGTTGCATGACCGCGTGGCTTACAACCCGATCAGTATTTCTTTTCCAGATTGATCATCCAGGTCTGATCGTTGTTGCTGTCGCCGTCGGTGATGCCGCGGTATTCCAGCCGCGTCGACAGGCCTTGTTCGGTCAACAGCGCTGCACCGATGCCCACCATCAAGCGGTTGCGGTCGAACGCGCTCTGCGCGGTGCGATAGAACGGGCCACCGGTAAGGTCGGCGTAGCTCAGGATCGCATCGCCACGGCCCTGGAAGTCGCGCTGGTACTCCACGCGCAACTGCGGGGTCAGCCGTCCCCAGGCAACCTCGCGACGCCATTCCAGACGCAGGCCGAGATTGCCGGTGGTGGTGGCCACATCCATGTCGGCATAGCGCAGCGCGAACGGGGCCACGCCCGCTTCCTCATAGCCGTCCAAGGTGGCGCGTGCCACATCCACCCGCGCGTACGGGGTGATCTGCAGCGTGCCGCGTTGCAGGTCGGCACCGGTGGACAGCGAGGCGATCCACTGCGTGCCGTCGCGGTTGCCCTCGGCCAGCGAACTGTCATCGGTGACGAAGCGGCGCAGGTCGTAAGACAGCAGCTGGTAGCCGACCAAGGTGTCGAAGAAGAACGCCTTGCCCGGATGGAAGCTGGCGTACAACGCCATCGTGTAGGCAGTGGCCTTGCTGTGGCTGCCGTTGTTGCCCACATCGCTGTCGTCGCGGCCCCAACCCAGGCCCGCGCCGATCGCCAGCGACGAGGCAACACGGTAGTCGGCACCCACGCTCAACCCATCGGTCTGGAAATCCACGCCGTTGCTGTTGGTCTGGCGGTTCAGGCTGCCCGAGCGGATTGCGCCGCCCACCCACAGGCCCAGGTCACCCTGCGTCTGCGCGCTGCTGCCGGTGGTGCCGGTCGCCGCGGGCGCATCGCGGAAGTCGTTGTCGACGTCCTGCGTGTCCGGGCTGCACGGCTGCGCACTGATGCCGCGCTCGGCCTGGCGGCAATGCGAGGTCGGCTGGAAGCTCACTGCGTTGGTGAAGCTGCCGCCGCCGCGATGGGTGGCCTCCAGACGGCGCTGGAAGTTGTCGATCTGCGCCCGCGCAAAACGCCGCGTGGACTCGGACTGCGCATCGATCAGGCCACGCACTTCCGCATCCACGCTCGGGTCGCGCCGTGGCGCGATGTTGAACACCACACTGGCCGGGGCCGAGGTGGCGAATGCGTTGGACAAGGTGAACTGCACCGTGGCCTGGCCGACGAAGGCCGGGTTGGGCGTAAAGGTCAGGGTAAAGGTCGGCGTCTCGGCCATTGCAGCGGCCGCCGGCGACAGCCCGGAGGCACGCGCCGCCGCCGCACTGGCGGTGCCGCCCACGCGGGTGATGGTGGCGGTACCGGCCGAGGCCGGCAACACCGCAACCACCGCAGCCGCCACGAACGGCCCGCCGGTGGCGTTACGGGTGATGTCCACCTGTTGCGCTTCGCCCGGCACTGCCGCCGCAGTCACCGACACCGCCACCGGCCGCACGTTAACCGTGATGGTCAGCGTCACCGCTGCCGAGGTGCCGCCTGCGCCGCTGGCGGTATAGCTCAGCACGTCGGTACCGGCAAAGCCGGCGTTCGGCGTGTAGACCACTTCCAGCCCGTTGACCACGGCCGTGCCGTTGGTGGGCGCGCTGGCAATGGCGATCGCGGTGATGCTGCCGGTGTCGTTGGCGGTGACCGCTGCGGTCACGGCGGTGTCGGTCATGGTGGCGGCAACATCGGCCACCGCCACCGGCGCCGCATCGTTCACCGTGAAGGTGTAGGCCTGCGTGGCGCTGGCATTGCCCGCATCGGCCACCGCAATGGTGAACGACGTGGTGCCCTGTACCGTTGGCGTGCCCGACAGCGTGCCGTCGCTGGCCAGCGTCAATCCGGCCGGCAACGTGCCGCTGGCAATGCTGTAGCGGTACGGCGCAACGCCGCCGCTGGCGGTGAGCACCTGGTTGTAGGCGGTGCCACGCACGGCCGGCGGCAAGGTGGGCTGCCCCGGCACCAGCGTTGCGGCGTTGATGGTCAGCGAGTAGCTCCGGCTGGCCTGCGCGGCGGGGCTGGGCGTGCTGTCGGTGACCGTCAGGGTGAAGGTGAAGGTCCCCGACACCGTCGGCGTCCCGCTGAGGCCGCCGGTGGCAGCGTCCAGTCCCACGCCACCCGGCAGCGCGCCGGCAGTGACTGCATAGCTGTACGGCGCGGTGCCGCCGGTGGCCGGCGTGACCGCAGCCGCATAGGCCTGCCCGGCCGTCCCTGCCGGCAAGGTCGACGCCGGCAACACCAGGTTCGGGCCAGCCACGGTCAGGCTGTATGCCTGCGTGCCGGTGAAGCTGTTGGCGTCGGTGGCCTGTACGGTGAAGTTGAACGTACCCTCCAGCGTGGCCGTGCCCGACAAGGTGCCGTTGCTGGCCAAGGTGATCCCGGCCGGCAATGCACCGCTCGTGATCGCGTAGGTGTAGGCCGCCGTGCCGCCGCTGGCGGTCAGCGTCTGGCTGTAGGCGGTGCCACGTGTTGCGGTGGGAACCGTGGACGGCGCCACTGCAATCGTCGGCGCGGCGATGTTCAACGTGTATCCGCGCGTGCCCTGCGAGGGCGTGCCGCTGGTACTGTCGGTCGCAGTGACAGTGAAGCTGAAGCTGCCCACGCTGGTGGTGGTGCCGCTCAATGCGCCGCTACCGCTATTGAGCGTGATGCCGGCGGGCAACGCGCCGGCGGTGAGCGCGTAGCTGTAGGGCGCAATGCCGCCGGCGGCCGGAGTGATCGCACTCGAATAGGCCTGGCCCGCGGTGCCGGCCGGCAAGGTGGTGGCCGGCAAGATCACGTTGGCGCCGGCCACGGTCAGGGTATAGGCGCGGCTGCCGCTGGTCGGTGCCCCGCTGTCGGTTGCGGTGACGGTGAAGTTGAAGCTGCCGCTGGCAGTCGGCGTACCGGACAGCACCCCGGCGGCGTTCAGGGTCATTCCGGCCGGCAACGTACCGGCACTGATCACGAAGCTGTAGCCGGGGGTGCCACCGCTGGCGCTCAGCGTCTGGCTGTACGCGCTGCCTGCGGTTGCTGCGGGCAGCGACGCCGGCGAGATCGTCACCACCGCATCATCGTTGAGGATAGTGCCGGTGCCGGTGGCGCGGGCGATGGTCGCATTGCTGGCGCCGGACAGGCCAACGCTGAAGGTTTCGTTGGGCTCGACCGCGGTGTCGCCATTGACGGTGACGGCCACGCCTTGCGCGGTCACGCCCGGCGCGAAGCTCAGCGTGCCGGAGCGCGCGACATAGTCGCTGCCGGCGGTGGCGGTCCCGTCGGCGGTGGCGTAGTTGACCGTGACGGTCTGGCCGCTGGCAGCGCTCAGGCTCACCGTGAAGGTGGCCGTGGTGGTGCCGCTGTTGCCTTCGTTGACGCTCACATCGTCGATCGACAGGGCCGGCTGCGCGTCGTCGTTGACGATCGTGCCCAGGCCCTGCCCGTCACTCACGCTGGCACCGGTGACGTTGCTGAGGTTGACGAAGAACGTTTCGTTCGGCTCGGCCAGCGTGTCGCCGGTGACCAGCACGGTGAAGGTGGCGCTGCTGCTGCCGGCCGGGATGGTCTGCCCGGTCAGACTGGAGGCGACATAGTCCACACCCGCAGTGGCGGTGCCATCGGCCGTGGCGATATCGAAGCTGACGCCGCCGGCGCCGGCCGGCGCGCTCAACGACACGGTGAAGGTGGCATTGGTGGTGCCGGCATTGCCTTCGTTGACCGAAACATCGTTGATCGACAGCGCCGGCTGGTCGTCGTTGAGGATGGTGCCGGTGGCGCTGTTCGGCGAACCGACCGTGTAGCCGCTGCCGGTGTTGAGGCTGATCACCACGGTTTCGTCGGGCTCGACCGTGCTGTCGGCGGTCGGATTGATGGTGATGGTGCCGGTGGTCTGGCCGGCGGCGATCACCAGCGGCGAACTCACGGCCGCATAGTCGGTGCCCGAGGTCGCGGTGCCGCTCACGCCAAAGCCGATGGACAGCGCGGTGGGCGACGGTTGGTTCAGGGTGACCGTGTAGAGGAGATTGGTGGCGCCGTCCTCGGACACGCTGGCCGGGGAGACGGCGATGCTCGCGGAAGGGAAGTCGTCGTTGACGATGGTGGCGGTGGCGCTGGACGGGCTGCCGGTTGAATAGCCGGTGCCATTGGCGACACTGAAGATCACCGTTTCGTCGGTTTCCACCGCGGTGTCGGCGATCGGGGTAACGCTGAAGCTGGCCGAGGCGGTATTGGCCGGCACCACCACGCTGGTCACAGCGCCGGAGTAGTCCGTGCCGCTGGTCGCGGTGCCGCTGCGGGTCAGGTTGACCGTGGTCGCCGAGGTATTGGTCTGGCTCAGCGTCACCGTGTAGACCAAGGAGGTACCGCTGTCCTCGTTGGCGGCGGACGGGCTAACCGCGATGCTGGCGGTCCGCGAGGGGGTAATCGTGATATTGACTGTGATGGTATCGCCAGCGCCGTCTTCCAGCGGAAACGTGTCGCTGGTGGCGCTGTCGCCATTATGCGTGTATGTGACGATCTGCGTTCCCTGTGCTCCGCTTGGATTAGGAACGGTCAGAGTGCCGTGGGGAGGCTGCACTCCGTCCCAGCCAACGCCGATGTCGTCTACGCCAGTGCCGTCGCAGGTGGTGACGTCGATCTGCACCGAGCCACCCTGAACTACAGTGGCGTTCAACGTCGGACAATATTGCGACGCCGCTGCTGCGGCCTTGCCGGAATACAGCGTACTCAACAGCAGCAGCGCGAACACCAGCGGCCAACGCAAAACGACGCGCACGCCTGCAGCCATATTGGTGCAATTCGTAGACATATTCCATTTCCCCGGAAAATCACGCCACCCCACTGGCGCCGGCAACGCTCCTGGTGCCTCAGACAGCATGGTTATAGGCCTTGAAGGGCATATTCCCCACCATGCTGCGCTAGCATTTGAACAGTAAATTTACGTATTCGTAAAGCACCAAATACGTCGCCCCTGTCCGATTCAGCATTATCAATGCTTGCATTGCGCAGAAGACGTGATTAAGTAGAGCAGCGCCAGGCGCGATGTCGGCGTCAAACACCCTAGGGGAGATCCGCATGAGCGAGTTCTTCATCGGTCAGATCATGCTGACCGGTTTCGCGTTTGCGCCGAAGTATTTTGCGCAATGCAACGGTCAATTGCTGCCGATCAATCAGAACCAGGCCCTGTTCAGTCTGCTCAGCACGCGGTTCGGCGGCGACGGCAAGACCAATTTCGCGCTGCCGGACATGCGCGGCCGCACGCCGATGGGCTATGGGCCGTCGGCGGATCCGGCATGGCAGCCGACGGCGATGCCAATGGGTCAGGCCGCTGGTGCGGAGACGGTGACGCTGGTGGAAAACCAGTTGCCTGCACACCTCCATCTGATGGAATGCGCCAGCGCCGCCGGCAATAACCGCAACCCAACCGGGCGCCTATTCGCCAACAATGGCGCCACGTCGGGAACGGCGACACCGCTGTACGCCGCGCCGGGGAGCGTGGTCCCGCTCTCGCAAGCCACGGTAGGCGCAGAGGGCGGCGGCCAGGCGCATCCGAACGTGCAGCCATACACCACGATCAATTTCTGCATCGCGCTGTCCGGCATCTTCCCTTCGCGCAGCTAGGCGCATCCGCACTCGGGTGCGCAGCGCACTGGTGCGCGGATCACCTCATCGACCAGGAAGAATCTCATGGGTACTCCCTTCATCGGCGAAATCCGCCTGTTCGGCTTTGGCCGCACTCCTCAGGGCTGGCAAGCGTGCGATGGCTCATTGCTGCAGATCTCCGAATACGAGCCGTTATATGTCCTGCTCGGCACCGCCTACGGTGGAAATGGCACCAGCACCTTTGCAGTGCCTGACCTGCGCGGCCGCGTGCCGGTCCACCAGGGCCAGGGGCCGGGACTGAGCAACTACGTGCTTGCCCAGAGTGCCGGTACCGAGACGGTGACGTTGACCGATCTGCAGATGCCGGCGCATACGCACGTCGCGCAAGCTACCACCGCGGGGGCGACAGCGACGGCACCCTCGGGCCTGTTGCCTGCAGCGGTGAGCGGCGACACTTTCTATCTCACCACCACCGGCGGCGCCACGGCGCAAGCGATGTCGGGGCAGAGCACCTCATTCGCCGGTGGTAACCAGCCGCACGACAACGTCATGCCCACACTGACGGTGCAGTACTGCATTGCCACCACCGGCATCTTTCCGCAGCAAGCCTGATCCCATGCGCCGCGTCGACGTGGCTGCGGCACGCATCCGCTCCATCGGAGGAATCCGCTCATGACCGAACCCTATCTCGGCGAAATCCAGTTGTTCGGCTTCGACTACAACCCTTACGGCTGGGCCCTGTGCAATGGTGCCGTCCTGCCGATCACGCAGAACAGCGCGCTGTATTCGCTGCTCGGCATCGCCTACGGCGGCAATGGCTCCAGTACGTTTCAGCTGCCGAACTTCACCGCGCGCGCTGGCTGCCAGCAGGGCCCGGGCCCTGGCCTGACCCCGCACACGCTGGGCAGCAATTTTGGTTCCGCAGGGGTGAATCTGTCGGACTCGGAGATGCCGATGCACCAGCACGGCGTCAACTCGTTCTCCTTAGCGGACCAGACGAAGAAGAGCGGTGCGCCCGTCGGCGGCGCCGCGCTTTCGTCGCCAGGTAGCAGCAGCGCACGTCCATATAACGCAATTGCGCCCGACAAGCAGTTCTCTCCCGTTATGTTGATTCCCACCGGCAACGGCCAGGCCCACGAGAACCGGCAGCCGTATCTGGCGGTAAACTTCTGCATCGCGCTGTCCGGCGACTACCCTGTCTTCAGTTGATGTCATGACACGCCCGCTTTCCGGCGAGGTCGTGAAGGCATCCGGCGGCGCAAGCCAGACCACGTTGCCGGGTGCGCACGCCATTGCATTGCGCGAAGAGCAGGATGCGGATCTGCCCTGGTTGCAGGATCTGTACGCCAGCACGCGTCGCGAGGAGCTGGCACCGGTGCCTTGGCCGGAAGCGACCAAGCGCGCCTTCCTGCAGCAGCAGTTCGCCCTGCAGCGCGCGCATTACCGGCAGCAGTTTGCCGATGCGGACTTTCTGATCGTGCAGACCAAAGCTCTAGCGATCGGCCGGCTGTATCTGCACCGCGGCGCCGCACACCACACGCTGGTCGATATCAGCCTGCTGCCGGACTGGCATGGCAAGGGCATCGGCACGCAGTTGATTGCACATGCGCAGGCGTGCGCCCGCGATGCGGGATGTGCTTTGTCATTGCATGTGCTGCACGCCAACCCCGCCGCGCAACGCCTGTATGCCCGCCTCGGATTCGTTGCAGGCGACAGCACCCAGACCCATCTGCAGATGCACTGGCATCGGCACGATCACCTGCTCAGTTGAACGTGCAGCTGGCCGTATTCAATTGAATACGGCCTGATACAAGAACCCGTCGCGCTCGCGCGCCACCGGCACCAGGAAGATACCGATCTCGCCGAGCCGCGCATGCCGCATCTGATAGGTCTGCTGCGGAAACAAAAAGGCCGAACCATTCCGAAACAGCAGCGAGAACGGCGCACGTTGCGAATTGCGCGCGTGCTGCAAGGGCCGCGCCTCCACCAGCACGAACGGCACCTCGCCCTCATTCAAAGCGGCGGCAAAGGTCTCGTTGACGCTGCCGGCAAAGTGTTCAAGCGTCAGCAACTCCATGGAAGATTCCTGCAGCGACGAAGTAGCGTGGATCGTCACGTTTTGTGGCCGGTTCGACAAGATGCCGCTGCCGACAACGCGACATGCTAGGCAGATCGTTGCGCAACTGCGACAGGCAAGACGACCAGGGGCACCTGCCAGTCTCAAGGTACACACTGCATGCTGTGGCAACGTCGCTTACGTCCCTACCGCAGCGTACGTTTGCCGATCACGCCCGCATGCGTGGGCCTGGTTGCGTTGCAGGACACGCTGTTACGCAGACAGCGACGCGCAACCCGCACATCGCCCTTCGGTGAATGCGACAATACTGCACGCGCCAGTCTGGTTATGTTCAGCGGTGCACGGGCTACTCTATCGCGCTGTAATTTTGTTAAAGGCACCCATGACGGCTTCCGCTTCCCCTGTCGTGCAGTTGTCCGGTGTCCGCATCGATCGCGGCGGGCGCACGATCCTGCGCGATGTGTCGCTGGAGGTGCCACGCGGCAGCATCACGGCCGTGCTCGGTCCGTCCGGTAGCGGCAAATCCACCATGCTGGCGGCGCTGACCGGCGAGCTGCGCCCGGTCGCAGGCACGGTCACGTTGTTCGGCAATCCCATTCCCACCGGCAGCCGCGCGCTGCTGGAGATGCGTCGCAACGTTGGCGTGCTGCTGCAGGGCAATGGCCTGCTCACCGACCTCAGCGTGGCCGAGAACGTCGCGCTGCCGCTGCGCACCCACACGCGGTTGCCGGCAGCGGTGCTGCAGCGGCTGGTGCAGATGAAGTTGCATGCAGTGGGCCTGCTGGCCGCAGCCGATGCCTGGCCGCGCGAGTTGTCCGGCGGCATGGCCCGGCGCGTGGCACTGGCGCGCGCGCTGGCACTGGACCCGCCACTGATGATCTACGACGAGCCGCTGACCGGACTGGACCCGATCGCCTCGGGCGTGATCATGAGCCTGATCCAGCGCCTCAACGACAGCCTGGGCCTGACCAGCATCATCGTCAGCCACCATGTGCACGAGACGCTGCCGATCTGCGACCAGGCGGTGGTGATCGCCAATGGCGGCATCGTGTTCGCCGGCACGCCGGCGCAGCTGCAGGACAGTACCGACCCGCTGGTGCAGCAATTCCTGCACGGCCAGCCGGACGGCCCGATCGCCTTCGATGCCGCCCCGCGCCGCGACCGGAGTGCTGCCTGATGGCCTTCGCCGATTCCATTCGCGCCTTCGGCCGCGCCGGGCTGTTTTCGCTGACGGTGCTGCGCGGCTCGCTGCCCACGCGCGATTTCATTGCCGAACTGGTCCGCGAGATCTACAAGGTCGGCGCGCGCTCGCTGCCGATCATTGCGGTGGGCGGCGCCTTCGTCGGCCTGGTGCTGACCTTGCAGGGCTACCGCACGCTCACCACCTACGGTGCGTCCGATGCGTTGTCCACCTTGTTGGGCCTGTCGCTGTATCGCGAACTGGCGCCGGTGCTGACCGCCTTGTTGTTCATTGGCCGCGCCGGCAGTTCGATCGCCGCCGAGCTCGGCCTGATGCGCGCCACCGACCAGATCAAGGCGCTGGAGCTGATGGCCATCGACCCGGTGGCCAAGGCCGTGGCGCCACGCTTCTGGGCGGCGGTGCTGACGGTGCCGTTGCTCACCGGCGTGTTCTGCTCGCTGGCCATCACCGGTGGCTATTTCGAAGCGGTGCATGTGCTGGGCATCGACAACGGCACGTTCTGGTCCGGGCTGAGCAATAGCGTGGACGTCTGGGACGACTTCGGCGTGGCGATGCTCAAGTCGGCAATCTTCGGCGGCACCGCTGCACTGGTTGCCGCCTACGTGGGCTTCCATGCCGAACCGACCATCGAAGGCACCTCGGTCGCCACCACCCGCGCGGTGGTGAACGCCTCGCTGCTGGTGCTGATGTTCAACTTCGTCCTTTCTGCAATGTTGTTTAGGTGAGTGGAATAACTATGGCCATGCGTGGACCACGACTCGAATTCGCCGTCGGCGCCTTTTTGCTGCTGACCCTGGCCTCGCTGCTGGTGCTGGCGGTGGCCTCGACCAACCAGCGCTGGGGCTTTGGCTCCAGCCAGTACACGCTGACCGCCCGCTTCAGCCAGATCGGCCAGCTGCGCGCGCAGGCACCGGTAAAGATCGGCGGGGTGACCATCGGCAAGGTGTCCAACATCAGCCTGGACCCGACCAAGTTCGATTCGATCGTGACCCTGTCGCTGGATACCAAATACAAGGACCTGCCGGCCGACACCTCGGCCGGCATCTTCACCAGCGGCTTGCTGGGCGAGAGTTATATCGGGCTGCAGCCGGGCGGCGACCCGGACACCCTCAAGCCGGGCGACGAAATCGGCTTCACCCAGCCGGCGGTGGATCTGCTGCAGCTGGTTGGCAAATACATGTTCAGTGGTGGCGGTGGCGGCAGCAATGCCCCGGCCGCCGCCAACGGCCAGGCGCCTGCGCCTGCCCAAACCGCTCCTCCCTCTACGGAACCACACCAATGAAGACCACTGTGCTTTCTGCCGTCCTGGCCTCGACCCTGCTGGTGTGCGCACCGGTCACCGTGCTGGCGCAGCCGGCCGCTGCCAGCGCACCTGCGCAGGGCGCAGCGACCAAGACCGTCATCGACAGCAGCACCCGCATCCTGAGCACGCTGGACCAGCGCCGTGCCGAGTTCCGCAGCAATCCGGCGGCGCTGCGTCAGTTCATCAATGGCGAATTGAACAAGGCCTTCGACCGCGACTACTCGGCCCGCCTGGTGCTGGGCGTGCATGGCCGTGGCGCCTCCGATGCCGACGTCAAGCTGTTTGCCGATGCGCTGGCCGACAACCTGATGCAGCGGTATGGCACCGCGCTGCTGAATTTCGAAGGCAAGCCGACCTTCCGCGCCAAGTCCGAGAGCGCGCTGCCGGGCAACCGCGGCGTCAAGGTCTCCACCGACCTGCTGCGTGCCGGCAACGACCCGACCCCGGTCGACTACCTGATGCGCAATACCGGCGGCCAGTGGAAGATCTTCGACGTGATGATCGAAGGCATTTCCTACGTGCAGACCTTCAAGACCCAGTTCGACGGCCCGCTGCGCGAGAAGGGCATCGCCAAGGTGGCCGCCGAGCTGCGTAGCGGCAACCTGCAGGTCGGTACGGCACCGGCCAATGGCAACTGATACCGTGCAACGCACGGCCGACACGCTGGTCATCACCGGCGTGCTCGACCGTGCGGCGGTCACCGCGGCCTGGCCGCAGGCGATCGCACAGCTGGATGGCGCGCGCACGCTGGACCTGTCGGGTGTACAACGCCTGGACAGTGCCGGCGTGGCGATGCTGGCCGAACTGGCTGCCCGGTTACAAGCCGGCAGCGGCGCGGTGGTGGGCGAGGCGTCCGGTCTGGACGAATTGCGCGCCGCCTACCGGTTGTCCCCCACTCTCGATTTTCAGGCCTGAGCGCCAGCCCATGACCCAGTTCCGTTCTCTTCCGTTGTTGGCCAGCCTGCTGCTGGGTGCCTGCGCCAGCCAGGCGCCCAAATCCGCTCCGCCGTCGGGCGGTACCGCCATCGCGCCTGCGACCGAGGCGCCGGTACGCGACGATGCCGGAGTGACCGCGCAGCCGGCCGCCGCCGGGATGGCCGCCCCGGACGCGCTGCCGGCGAGCGCTGCTGCTCCTGCCGATGCGCCTGCAGCGGCGGGTACCGGCACCGCCGCTGCAGGCGCGCCCACCGATGCCGAAAGCGATTTCGACGCGCTGTATGGCCCGACCACCCCGCAAGCAGGTGCCAACGGTGCGCCGGCACAACCGGGCGCGGCGCCGGCATACGACCCGTGGGAGCGCTACAACCGCGGCATGCACCGCTTCAACATGGCGGTGGACCGCGGCGTGGCGCGTCCGTTGGCGACGGCCTACACCAAGGTGGTGCCGAGCCCGGCGCGCCTGGGCGTGACCAACTTCTTCGACAACCTGGGCACGCCGCTGACCATGGTCAACCAGCTGCTGCAAGGCCACCCGGTCCATGCAATGCAGTCGCTGGGGCGCTTTGTGATGAACAGCACCCTCGGTGTGGCCGGGCTGTTCGACCCCGCCTCGGCAGCCGGCATCCCGCGGCGCAGCGAAGACTTCGGCCAGACGCTGGGCGCGTGGGGCTGGCGCAACTCGCGTTACTTCGAACTGCCGTTGTTCGGCCCGCGCACCGTGCGCGACACCTTCGGGCTGGCGGGCGATATTCCGCTGTCGTGGATTCGCCAGGTGGACGACGGCGGTACGCGCTTCGCCCTGCAGGGCTTGCAGCTGGTGGACACGCGCGCGCAGCTGATGTCGCTGGATTCGCTGCGCGACCAGGCGCCGGACGAATACGCGCTGACCCGCGATGCGTGGATGCAGCGCCGCAATTACCAGATCACCCGCGATCTGCGCAGCCATCGCGAGAAGAACAACGAGCTGCCGGAATACCTGCGCGACGACAAGGACAATACCGTGCCGGGTAACGCCATGCCGATTCCGAACTGGGTGCGTTGAGCGGTTAGGGTTTTGGCGAGTGATGAATGTAAAAGCCCGGGAGCGATCCCGGGCTTTTTTGTGTGTTGGGCACCAAGCGGACCCGTTGCGAGGTCACGACGAACGCCCGCATTGCCAAGCGCCTCGGTGTGACAGCAGTGCTAGGTGCCGTCGTTGCGAGGCGGTGTCGGTAACGCTGCATCCTGCGCAGCGATGATTTGCCACCGACCACTCCGCTTGATCCAGATATCGGTCCAGACATACCGGCCCGTAGACCCGTCTTTACGGGTCCACGTTTCGCTCCCGTGTGCGATCGCGGTCTCTCCGAAGAATCTGACGTTTATTTCGTCGAGTGTGTTGGACATGATCTGTTTGGCAGGACCGGTCTCGCGAGTGACCTGGGATTTATCGTATCTGCGGCCCTTGGTGTCAGTCCCGATGAAGTCGTCGGCAAAGTAAATCCTGCGCTTTGACCGATCTCCTGTCACGACAGACTCTGCCCAGTCGCGAGAACAGTCGACGATGTACCGCGCTGCCTGCGTGTCAGGGGTGGACGCCGTACCGGGCATGTGCGAGCAGCCAGTCACCATCGACAACGCGAGCATTGAAGAGCTGAAGAAGTGATTGAAGGTCATTGCCTGTTCCCTGGCTCCCGATAAGAACGTGACGCGTCATCGCAATGCCGCCAGCGCGCTATGCGTGGGTGGCCAGCGCCGCATCCACTGCCGCACGCAGGCGTGCATCGTCGGCGGGAATATCCGGAGCGAAGCGGTCGATGATCGTGCCGTCGCGGCCGATCAGGAATTTTTCGAAGTTCCACACCACCCCGGGCGCGGGGTTGGGGGCGATGCCGTAGCCGGCCAGTTTTTCGCGCATCGGGCCGTCGCCGGTGGTGTGCGGGTGCGTGCTGGTCAGTGCGCGATACAGCGGGTGCGCCTGGTCGCCGGTGACGGCGATCTTGGCAAACATCGGGAAGGTGACATCGTAGGTGAGCTGGCAGAACTGCGCGATTTCCGCTTCGCTGCCCGGCTCCTGGCCGTTGAAGTCGTTGGCCGGAAACCCCAGCACTTCCAGGCCCTGTGCGCGCTTGTCGCGATACAGCGCTTCCAGGCCATCGTACTGCGGGGTCAGGCCGCACTTGGAGGCGACGTTGACTACCAGCAGCACCTTGCCGCGGTAGTCGGCCAGGGTGGTGGGCTGGCCGTCGATGCGGGTCACGGGAATGTCGTACAGCGTCTGGCTCATCGATGCGTCCTGGACAGGTAGAGCCGAGAGCATAAACGGCCAGGGTGGAGCGAGCGATGCCGCTGGCTCACGCGGCTGGCGGTTGTCTGCAGCGACGCCCACGGGCCGAACGGCTGACCGGCCAGGACCCGCGCTCGGCCATTTTCGAAGCCCTCAATCGATGCACAACGCCGCCTGGCCCTTGCCGCCGACCACCTCCTGGCGGCAACCGAAACGATCGCTGTCGCGCTGACAGGTCCCGGTGGCCGCCGCGCCGTTCGGCACGATGCTGGTGGCCAGGCAGTCGCCGCTGCAATCGCTGTTGTCGGTGCAGGTCTTGCCGGCATCGGCATACGGCACGATGCAGCGCGGAATCTGCATGCGGCCGACCGGCCGCAGTTGGCCACCCTTTGCGGTGCAGGCAGCGGCGTCGGCGCTGGTTTGTGCAGCAGGGGCCTGCGCGGCTGGCGAGGCAGGGGAGGCGGTTGGCGCATTGCTGCAGGCAGTCAGCAGCAGCGCGCAGAGCCCTGCGTGGATCCATCGGGTCGCCATGTTGAAACTCTCGTCTTGAATCAGGTGGATGCAAGCATCGCGGTGGCGATGTCTGCACGATGTGCTGGCGATCGGCGCAAGCACGTGCCGCAAACCTGCATTCGTAGGAGCGTACCCGGGCGCGATGAAGCGTTATCGGTAAAGCGGCTCGCGCCCGGGTGCGCTCCTACGTGTGCTGTCGCCTGTGCAGGCCATGCATTGGCGTCGGCAGCCAATCACGCCTGCTCGTCGGTGCTGTCGTCTTCGCTGCTGTTGCCGGTGTCGTCGCTGCCATCGTCCAGCAGCGCCTGCGATTGCTCGCCGGCCAGGGTTTCCACCCCGCGCAGGCGGCGTTCGATGGTGCGGGTCTTGCGGCTGGCTTCGCCCAGGCTCTTGCCGACGGTGCTGATCTGCCGCTCGGCCTTTTCCAGAATGCCGGCGAACTTGCCGAACTCGCTCTTCACCGCGCCCAGCACCTGCCAGACCTCGCTGGAGCGCTTTTCGATCGCCAACGTGCGAAAGCCCATCTGCAGGCTGTTGAGCAAGGCGGTAAACGTGGTGGGGCCGGCCAGCACCACGCGGTGTTCGCGCTGCAGCAGATCGACCAGGCCGGCACGCCGGATCACTTCGGCATACAGCCCTTCGGTGGGCAAAAACATCACCGCGAAGTCGGTGGTGTGCGGCGGGCAGACGTACTTGTCGCTGATCGACTTGGCCTGGATGCGGATGGCGCGTTCCAGTTGCACGGTCGACTGCTTGATCGCGTCGAGGTCGCCCTTTTCCTGCGCGTCGATCAGGCGTTCGTAGTCCTCGCGCGGGAACTTGGCGTCCACCGGCAGCCAGACCACCTGCTCGTCGCCGCGGCCGGGCAGGCGGATTGCGAAATCCACCGCTTCGGCACTGTCGGGCTTGACCCGCACGCCGCGGGCGTATTGCTCCATCGTCAGCGTCTGCTCGAGGATGTTGTCCAGCTGCACTTCGCCCCAGCCGCCGCGGTCCTTGACGTTGGTGAGCACGCGCTTGAGGTCGCCCACGCCGGTGGCCAGCTGCTGCATTTCGCCCAGGCCGCGTTGCACCTGTTCCAGCCGTTCGGAGACCAGCTTGAACGAGGCATCCAGGCGTGTGTTGAGCGTGGTCTGCAGTTTTTCATCGACGGTGGCGCGCATCAATTCGAGCTTGCTGGCGTTGTCGTGTTGCAGGTTGGCCAGCTGTTGCTCGAGCGTGGCGCGCATCTCGCCGATGCGCAGTTCGTTGCGCTGGGTGAGTTCGTTCAAGCGCTGGCCCAGCGCTTCGGTGAAGCGTTGTTGCGATTGGCCTGCTTCCTGGCGGCCCTTGCGGGCGTCTTCGGCCAGCGCGTCGCGCAGCGCGGCCATGTGCGTATCGGTGCGCGCGATCAGTTCGGTCAGTTGCTGGCCGAACACGTGGATGCGGGTTTCCTGTTGCTGGCCGAAGCCTTCGAGCTGGGTGCGCAATTCGGTGAGCCGCAGGGTCAGCAGCTCGCCGGTGCGTTGTTGTGCGAGGCCGCTTTCTTCGCGCGCCTTGCGGGCATCTTCGCCGAGCGCGTCGCGCAGCAGGTCCAGGCGTTGGTCGGTGCGCGTGGACAACTCGGTGAGGTTGCGCGCGAAGGTTTCCAGGCGGGCGTCCTGCTGCCGCGCCAGGCCTTCGAGTTGCTCGCGCAATTCGCCGCGGCCATCGCGTTGCTCGGCGCGCAGTGCATGTTCCAGCGCGGTGGTGGACGGACGTCGCAGCAGCGCCAGCAGCTGCAACACCAGGACTACGACAAGCAGCCCGAGAAGGATCAGGGATTGAGATGACATGCGCGCAGTGTAGCGGCGCCTGTCGCAATAGCTGCGTCGCGGACCTTGGCCAGCGGCGATCGCGTGCCAACGCTGCAGGGTGCGGCTGCACGACAGCGGCCATGACAGAGCGCTGTCGTGCGTGAGGCCTCTGCGCTCAGAAGCCTTCCAGCACCAGCTTGCCGCGGGTGCGGTGCGATTCCAGCGCGGCGTGGGCGCGGCGCAGGTTGTCGGCGGTGATGCGTCCGTAGTGCTCGCCCAGGGTGGTGCGCAGCACGCCGGTATCCACCAGCTCGGCGACGCGATTGAGCAGATGGTGCTGGGCGATCATGTCCTGGGTTTCGAACAGCGAGCGGGTAAACATCAGTTCCCAGTGCAGCGACAGGCTCTTGCGCTTGAGCGGCAGTGCGTCCAGCGTGGCCGGGTCGTCGATCAGCGCCAGCTGACCTTGCGGGGCCAGCACCTCGACCAGTTGGGCGAAGTGCTGGTCGGTGTGGGTGAGGCTGGCGACGTGCTGCACCTGCGCGATGCCGATCCGCTGCAGGCCCTCGCCCAGCGGCTGGCTGTGGTCGATCACGTGATGCGCGCCGAGTGCGTGCACCCAATCCTGGGTTTCCGGGCGCGAGGCGGTGCCGATGACGGTCAGCTTGGTCAGCGTGCGCGCCAGCTGCACCAGGATCGAGCCCACGCCCCCGCCCGCACCGACCACCAGCAATGCCTGGCCTTCGCCGCCGCCTTCGGCAATGCCGAGCCGGTCGAACAGCAGCTCCCAGGCGGTGATGGCCGTGAGCGGCAATGCGGCGGCCGCAGCGTCGTCGAGCGTGGCCGGCTTGCGCCCGACCAGGCGCTCGTCGACCAGGTGGAACTCGGCATTGGTGCCCGGGCGGGTCAGCGCGCCGGCGTAGTACACCGCATCGCCGGGGCGGAACAGGCTGACCGCCTCGCCGACCGCATCGACCACGCCGCTGGCGTCCCAGCCCAGCACGCGCGGGGCATCCACCGCCGCGTTGCTGCGCACCTTGGTGTCGACCGGGTTGACCGACACGGCGTGGATGCGCACGCGCAGGTCGCGCGGGCCGGGGGTGGGCAGCGGCAGCTCGAGTTCGATCAGCGCGCGCGCATCGTCGATGGGCAGGCCGTGTTGCGGGTAGGCGATGGCTTTCATGGCAGGCGTCGTGCGGGAGGGAGTTGCATCGTCAACCACCTGGATTCACGGAAAAACCGGCAAACTGCACAAGCACTTTCACCACTGGAGTGAAGATGGTCCGCTTCGACGACCTGGCGCTGTTCGTGCGGACCGCGGCGCTGGGCAGTTTTTCCAGCGCAGCGCGCGAGGCCGATCTGTTGCCGGGACAGGCCAGCGCGGCGGTGGCCCGGCTGGAACGCGCGCTGGATCTGCGTCTGTTCGCCCGGTCTACGCGCAGCCTGCGGCTGACCGCCGAGGGCGAGCAGTACCTGCCCTATGCGCGCGGCGTGCTGGAGTTGCTACGCGACGGGCGCGAACATGTGCGAGGCGCCGACAGCGCGCTGCAGGGGCTGCTGCAGGTGACGGCGCCGTCGGACCTGGGCCGCAACGTGCTGCTGCCGTGGCTGACCGAATTCCGCGCCGCGCACCCGAAGCTGACCCTGCGCCTGCACCTGTCCGATCAGGTGGCCGACCTGTATCGCGCGCCGGTGGATGTGGCATTTCGGCTCGGCCGTATCGACGATGCAGAGCATGTGGCATTGCCGCTGGCACCGGACAACCGCCGCGTACTGGTGGCCGCGCCCGCCTACCTGCAGCGCCACGGGCGCCCCGCCACGCTGGATGCGCTACGCGAGCACGCCTGCCTGCTGTACGTGCTGGCCGGGCGCGCCTACGACCGTTGGCAATTCGACCTGGACGGCCGCCGCCACGTGGTGCCGGTGCGCGGGGCGATGCTGTGCGACGACGCCGATGTGGTGCGGCGTTGGGCAGTCGCCGGCGAAGGCATTGCCTACAAGTCGTGGCTGGATGTGTGCGCAGACGTGCAGGCCGGGCGGCTGGAGGTGCTGTTGCCCGAGTGCGGCGATCGGCTGCCGCTGCAGCTGGTGTGCCCGCACCGCAAGCAGTTTTCGCCGGCGATCCGGCAATTGCATGCGCTGTTTGCGCAGCGCTGCCAGGCGCTGACGGCGTTGTACCCGCTGCAGGCCGATGGGGTTGGTATGGGGTGATGCGGTGATCGCAGTGGCGCGATCGGCGCGATCGCTTGGCTAGACAGAAGGCCGGCGGTCGATGCGATGCGCGCAGACGCGCATCATCCACACGCCACACCTGCATGCGCTGCGCCATCTGCCACACGCGCGGTACCTGCCATCACGGCGGCCCTCGCGTGGCCGGCGTGCAAACGGTGGCTGCACGGCTGGGCCATGACGCTGAAATGGCCAGCACACCTGTTTCGATGTCGCATGGCCTGCGGGCTGTAGCGCGTTATTGCCGTGTTCGTTGAAGCGCCCATCACTGCAGCGGTTCTAGCCTGCCGGCATGACCGCACCCCGCCCGGTTCGCATGCAGCGCTATGGCAATCGCGACGGCCACTCGGGCGTGGTGGCCTACGCGCTGGCCGACGACGCCATCGCCGTGCGCTTTCGCAGCGGCGAGACCTATGTGTATACCGCCGATAGCGCCGGTGCCGAGGCGGTCGCGACCATGCAGCGGCTTGCCACGGCCGGACGCGGGCTGAGCACCTACATCAGCCAGAGCGTGCGCGATGCATACGCGGGCAAGATCGAGCTGTAGCGGCGCAAGAGTGCAGCGGCGAGAATGCACCGCTCTGCGACTGACCGCAGCGTGCATGGATGCACTCGGCTGCACGCGCTGCACAAGGCGCGTGCGGGGTTGCAGGCAGCACGGATCACCACCGCCAACGGCCGGCCATTACGCGTGTCACCGAGGAACACATGCTGGAGATTTACGGAAAGCCGAGCTCGATCAATGTGCGCAAAGTGTTGTGGTTGTGCGATGAGCTGGGGCTGGACTACACGCTGCATGCCTATGGCAGCGGTTTTGCGTCGGTGCAGACGCCGGAATTTCGCGCACTCAACCCCAATGCGCTGGTGCCGGTCATCCGCGCGGGTGAACTGGTGCTGTGGGAATCGAACACGATCTGCCGCTACCTGGCCGCGCGCAGCCAACGCGATGATCTGCTGCCGGCCGCGCCCGCCGCGCGCGCATTGGTCGAGCAATGGATGGATTGGCAGGCCACCGAACTCAATACCGCCTGGCGCTACGCATTCATGGCCGCCGTGCGTGGCAGCGCCGCGCATACCGATGCGCAGGCGATTGCGGCGAGCGTGGAGCAGTGGAACCGCCACATGGCGATCCTCGATGCACAGCTGCAGCGCGGCGGTCCGTTCGTCCTGGGCGCATGCTTTACGCTTGCCGACATCGTGCTGGGGGTGTCGACACAGCGCTGGGTCGCCAGCCCCATCGCGCATGCGGCATTGCCTGCGGTGGCGGCGTATTACGCACACTTGCAGACACGCGCCGGATTTCAGCGCCATGGCTGCACGGCACCGTGATGCTGCACGTCACCTTTGTGCGAAGCGAACCAGACCGCCGAAGCGATGCATGCAGCACACTCGCACTGCATTGACCTGGGCATGGGTAGGGTGAGGGTCTGCTTTTGCGAGACTTGCCGATGACCACTGCCACCAACCAAACCCGCCTGCTGGCCCTTGGCCTGTTCGTTTTTCTGGGCACGTTCGCAGCGATCGTCTGGTACCTGATGCGCCCCTACGGCACGGCGTATTTTTTTCCGGTGCATTTTCTGATCGGAGCGGCGTTGCCGTTTCTGATCTATGTGATCGGCGGAACCCGGCTGTGGTTCTGGATGGGCATGGGCATCACCGCGGTGGTGCTGCTGTGGTTCAACCTGTGGGGCCATGAAGCCAATGGCGCGGCGCCGCGGGTGCTGGACTGGAGCCACTTCGCTGCCGGTGTGGTCGGGCTTGCCGGTGCCTGGGCGGTGCAGCTGATCTATCGCAACGCGCGCCCGCCGCATCGCGCCTCGATTGAGTGAGCGGCAGTGTGGTGGGCGAACGCGTGCCGTCGATCGCGCACGCCGTGATGGATGGTGGTGCTTGGCCAAGGATAGGCACGATGCGCCGCGCATGAGTTGATGCCATCGCGTGCCCGCCTTGCCCGGGCATAGCCACCGCATGACCTTGGACCGATAGCTTTGCTGCGCTGCGTTGGGCGACACTCGCGCATTCTTTTGATTCCCGCGAGGTCCGCATGTCGTCTTGGCTCAGGCGCAAATCCATCGATCAGGTCACCGTGCACGAGACTGGCCGGCAACTGGTCCGCAGCCTGAGCTGGCCGCATCTGATCGCGCTGGGCATCGGCGCCATCGTCGGTACCGGTATCTACACGCTGATTGGCGTGGGCGCCGACAAGGCCGGCCCCGCGGTGCTGCTGTCGTTCGTGGCGGCTGGCATCGTCTGCGCCTGCGCGGCGCTGGCGTATGCGGAGATGGCCACGATGATGCCGGCTGCCGGCAGTGCGTATACCTACAGCTACACCGCGCTGGGCGAGAGCATTGCCTGGGTGGTGGGCTGGAGCCTGGTACTGGAATACTCGCTGGTGGTCAGCACCGTGGCGGTCGGCTGGTCGGGCTATTTCGTCGGGTTCCTGCAATGGCTGGGAGTGGGCTTGCCGCATGAACTCATTGCCGGGCCGCATGCCGGCGGCATCGTGAACCTGCCGGCGGTGGTGATCACCTTCCTGGTGGCTGGCCTGTTGATGGCCGGTACCAAGGAAAGCGCCACGCTCAATGCCGTGCTGGTGGTGTTCAAGATCATCGCGCTGGGCGTGTTCGTGGCCATTGCGCTGCCGGCCTTCAACAGCGCCAACCTGCAGCCGTTCATGCCGTATGGCTTCTCCAAGGCAATGGGTCCCGATGGCGTGGAGCGCGGCGTGATGGCAGCGGCGGCCATCATCTTCTTCGCGTTCTATGGCTTCGATGCGATTTCCACCGCCGCCGAAGAAACCAAGAACCCCGGACGCGATCTGTCGATCGGCATCGTCGGTTCGATGATCGGCTGCACCTTGATCTATGTGCTGGTGGCGCTGGCGGCGGTGGGTGCGATGAGCTTTACCGTGTTCGGCAAGAGCCCCGAGCCGTTGGCGCTGATCCTGCGCGAACTCGGCCACGGCAAGGCGGCCCTGGTGATCGGTGCGGTGGCGATCATTGCGTTGCCGACGGTGTTGCTGGCGTTCTTGTACGGGCAGAGCCGCATCTTCTTCGTGATGTCGCGCGATGGCTTGTTGCCGCGCGGCCTGTCCAAGGTCAATGCACGCACCGGCACGCCGGTGGCGATCACGCTGTTCACCGCGGTGCTGGTGGCAGCACTGGCGGGCGTGGCCCGGCTGGACGAAATTGCCGCGTTGGCCAATGCCGGCACGCTGGCCGCATTCACCGCGGTGGCGGCTTGCCTGTTGGTGTTGCGCGTGCGCGAGCCCGGCCGCGCGCGCGCCTTCCGCACGCCGCTGGCGTGGGTGGTGGGACCGGTGGCGATCGGCGGCTGTCTGTACCTGTTCTGGAGTTTGCCGAGCAAGACGCAGGTCTGGTTCCTGCTATGGAATGCGCTGGGCGTGGTGGTGTACCTGGCATATGGGCGACGCAATAGCCGGTTGAATCAGGCGGGCTGAGCGTCCTTCTCTCTCCAAGGCACGCGCGCCAGTAGCGCGCAAGCTGTGCCTTTTCGCCCCGCAGGGAGAGGGCTTCAACCGCCGTGGTGTTACTGCGCCTGAGGTGTGGCGCAGAATGAAGTGGGCAATGCATCCGCTTGCGTACCCCAGCCTTGGGTGGGCGCCTGCGGGGTGAGCGCAAACGACAGCGTGCCGCCCTGCTGCAGCTGCGCCCAATCCAGGAACACCTGCGGCTGCGGCTTTCCATTCCAACGCACGCTGTCCACGTATTGCAGCGCGCGGCCGTTGGCCCCGGGCGCGTCGATGCGCAGGCGCTTGCCGTTGCCCAGATTCAGCGTGACCCGCTTGAAACGCGGCGCATGCAGCAGGAATTGCCCGCTACCCGGCACTGCCGGATACAGGCCGAGCGCGCTGAACAGATACCAGGCCGACATGGTGCCAAGGTCGTCGTTCCCGGTGACGCCGTTGGGCGCATTGGTGAACAACTGCTGCGCGGCGCGCACCACGGTGGCGGTCTTCCATGGTTGCCCGATCAGCGTGTACATCCACGGTGCGTGCAGGTCCGGTTCGTTGTTGGGGTTGTAGCGGTACTGGTTGTAATAGCTGTACGGGCCGACCACCCAGTGCGTGCGTGCGGCAGTGAGCGGATCTTTCAGTAGATCGTCGTAGGCGAAGAAAGCGTCCAGGCGTTTACCGGTGTGTTCGCGGCCATGCATGGCCTGCAGCATGCCGGGGATGTCCTGCTGCACAAGCCACTGGTATTGCCAGGCGGTGCCTTCGTGGAAGCCGTGCTCGGAGCGTGGGCTGTAGCGATCGTCGGATGGCGCATACCAGCTGCCGTCTTCCAGCCGCGGGCGCGGGAAGCCGGCAAAGCCGGTCTCGGTATCGCGCACATCCGCATCCCAGACGTTGTGCCAGTTGCCGCCGCGTTTGCGCAGCTGCGCGCTGTCATCGCCGTGGCCCAGCGCTTGCGCCATCTGTGCGAGCGCGCAATCGGCCAGCGCGTATTCCAGCGTGGCCGAGCCACCGTGATGCGGGTCCACGTCCATGCCCTTGGAGGGAAACGCACGGTCGTATTGCACGAAGCCGTTGGCCAGATAGTTGGCATTGCCCGAGCGCCCGGCGTGGCGCGAATTGATCGGCGGCTGGCCGAAGGCATTCTGGCGCAGCGCTGCATACGCCTGCGCCTCGCTGCCCTGCAACGCGCCGAAGCGCCACAGATCCACCAGGAACGGGGTGACCGGGTCGCCGGTCATGATGTTGGTGTCGAAGTTGGCATAGCCCCAACGCGGCAGCCAGCCGCCTTGCTGCTGGATCGCCAGCAACGAGCGGCCGATGTCGCGCGCGCGGGTCGGCTGCAGTAGGGCGAGCAGCTGGTTTTGCGAGCGATAGGTATCCCACAGCGAAAAATACTCGTAGTAGGTCCAGCCATCGGCGCGATGGATCGCATCGTCGTAGCCGCGATAGCGGCCATCGGCATCGCTGCCGGTCAGCGGCTGCAGCAAGGCGTGATACAGCGCGGTATAGGCCACGGAACGCTCGTCGTTGCTGGCGCCTTCCACTTGCATGCTGGCCAACGCATTGCGCCAGCCCTGCTGCGCGCGTTGGCGCATCTGTTCAAGACTGAGCAGTTTGCCGCCCTGCATGCCATCGGCACGCAGGTTGCTGCGGGCGCCTTGCGCATCCACATGCGAGATGGCGCTGACCACGGTCACCGCACGCGCGCGCTTGTCTTTGCCCAGCGGGAAGCTGAGCCAGGCGCCGTTGGGTTTGAGTTCGCCGCCCATGCCGTGACGCGCGCCGGGCACACCGCCCTCTTCGCCCCAGACGCCATGCGCGGTGAACGGGCGATCGAATTCCAGCCGGAACCAGGTGGTGTATTCGTGGCCACCGCAGAAACTCTGCGTGGTCAGTTTGCCCTCGACCACGCGGTCGCCGACGATCTGCACCTGGCTGCCGATCACCACATGGCGGTCGTTGGCCTGCGCCACGTTGACCAGCACATGGCCGGTGTCGGCGCCCGGCGCGAAGGTGTAGCGCTCGGTCGCGGCGCGGGTCAGCGCGCTGGCTTCGGCGTCGATGCCGCCGTAATCGGTGAGCCGTACCTTGTAATAGCCGGCCTGGCCGACTTCGCCATCGTGCGTGTAGCGCGCGGCATAGCGTTTCTGGTCGAAGGCCTTGGCATCGTTGGTGTCGAAGTCGCCCCCGGGGCCGATGCGGCCGATGACCGGCAGCAGCGAGACCTGGCCGCCCTGCTCCCAGCAGCCGGCGCCGGACAGGAACGAATGGCCGAAGCCCCGAATGCTGGGGTCGTCATAGCGCCAGCCGGCGTAGTGCGCGCCGATCGGGCTGACCTGGATCAGGCCGAATGGCGCCGAGGCGCCCGGATAGGTATTGCCGTCGTCCTTGCTGCCGATGAAGGTGTTGACCTGCGCCGGGTCTTGCGCGGCCAGCGGGCCGGACATGGCCACGCCAAGCAGGCACAGACCGACCGCGGCGCGGCGCCAGAACGGCGTGCGCGCAGCACGCGCGGTGGAACGGTTGGGCGGTACGACTGACAGCATGCAGAACCCCTTGGGGGAGAGGGCGGCCAAAGCCGCAGGTGGAAGGCGCGTGCCCGCCGCTGCGATGCGCAGCGACCGACGCACGACACGTGCGCGCAACACGAGACACCAAGCGCCGGCATCGTCGTGCGTTTTGGCCGTGCCCCGAATCGACAGGCATCTTGCGTGCCCGGACGATGCCGCAAACACCACCTGTCCATATCCGACGCACGCGTCGCCGATTGCGCGCTTCAAAAATCGAACACGTATTCTGCCGCGATCTCGCGCCCGACCGGGCTGAACAGGCGGCTGTTATAGAACTCGTAATCGAGTTTGTACGGATCCTTGTGGTTGTAGCCGGTGCTGTTGAAAACGTTGTTGACGTACAGGTTGAGCTTCATCGCCGGCGTGATGCGGTAGCCGACATTGACATTCCAGGTGATGGCCGGGCCGATGCGGCCGTAGTACTTGCGGGTGCTCTGGCCGAAGGTGGGGCTGGCCGGATCGGTGTCGGTGCAGTTGGCGCGGTCGTCGGGCACGCCGCCATCGGCGAACGGCACGCAGCCGCCGGGGTTGTCCAGCCGGTCCAGGCCCCAGTGCGAACGCACGCCCGGCACCGCGCCGACGCGATCGCCATAGACTGTGGCATTCCAGTTGCCGTACAGCCAGCTCACGCTGCCGCGCAGCTTGCTGCGGATATCGCGGTCGCGACGCTCGGGGTTGGGGTCGGTACGGTAGGTCTGCTCGAGCATCGAGCGCAGGTTGGTGTAGTCGAGCCCCATCTGGAAATCGCCGACACCGGTCTTGAGCTGGTAGCGCGCCGACAGGTCGATGCCGCTGACATCGCGCTGGGCCAGGTTGATCGGCCCGCGCTCGATGGCGGTGATGGCGCCGGCCGCATTGCGCTGCACGCGCGCCAGGATCGAGGCGCAGTAATCGGCGCCGCCCGGGTTGGACCAGGCCTGCCCAGGCGTGATGGTCAGCCCGGTGCGGCAGCCGGCCTCGTCGCGCAGGATGGTGGTTTCATCGATGTCGCGGATCTCTTCTTCCAGATGGATGCGCCAGAAGTCGGCGGTCAACGACAGGTTCTCGAACGCATCCCAGACAAACCCCACCGTCCAGGAATTGCCCAGTTCCGACTCCAGATCCGGGGTGCCGCGGCGATTGATCGCGAAGGGATAGGTCACCGCGGTGTTGTCGCCGGTGCAGTTGTTGATCTGGTAGGCACCGCTGGCGATGCAGCGGTACTGGTCGAGCGTGCGCACCTGCGCCGAGCTGGGTTGTCCTAGCAGGTAATGCATGTCCGGGGCGCGGAAGCTGGTGGCGTAGCTGCCGCGCAGCAGCAGGCTGTCGATCGGCCGCCACTGCAGGCCGGCGCTCCAGGTGGATTCCTTCTGGGTGCCGATGTCCAACTGATCGGCGGCGTCGTTGAATGCGGTGTAGTCGCCATAGCGATCAAAGCGGCCGGCCAGGGTGGCGGTGAGCGTGGCGGTCAACGGCACGCCGAACTCCAGGCCGCCCGAGTAGCGGGTGCGCTCGCCGCCGCCGCGGTCGACGTTCTGCACTTCGTAATCGACATTGGCACGCGGGTCCGGATTGAGCCGATACCCTTGCTGGGCCGCTTCCAGCACCGCGGCGAATTCGACCGGTCCGGCCCAGCCCTCGAACAGCCGACCGCTCAGGCTGAGCGCTCCCTGGTTGACCCAGGACGCGGCGCGGTTGACCGAATGCGCGCCGATCTGCGCGTACTGGCCTGGCGTCAGCGGGGTCCACCAGCGCGCGCGGTCCAGCGTGTAGGCCGGCAGCCCGTCCACCGTGCCCTGCTGCGGGCCCAGGAAGTAGTCGTTGGCGCGCTGCCAATCGACCGTGGAAATGCGCTCCTGTACCCGGTAGTACGAGCGCCCCAGCGAGGCTTCCCAGTCGAAGCGGCCGTCGGCCAGGGTGCCGCGCAGCCCGGCGCTGATGTCCCAGGAGCGCTCGCGATTGCGGTTGCGCAGGCCGGCCTGGCTGCCGACCTCGCTGGCGGTGAACTGGCGCACGCCGATCAGCTGCTGGCCGCTGGCGGTATCGAAAAAGGCCGGATAGTCCAGCCCGGCCGGCAGTTGCACATAGGGCGGCGAGGTGCCCCACTGCGCTTCGGAGTCGAACACCGCCAGGTTGGTCCAGGCCTGTACGCCGTTGCCGAACTCCCAGGTGCCGTACAGATACCCGGACAGGTCCTTGCTGCCGCTGCGCAGCAGCCATTGGCCGTAGTCGGCGCTCAGCCCGCACAGCTGGCCGGTATTGGTGGTGACACCGGTATTGCGGTTGTAGAGCAGCCGGTCGGCCAGGTAGTACTCGCCGCCGAACTGATCGCAGGCACCGGGCGGCGGCGCCTGGCGGGTGCCGGTGGCATTGTCGATCAGCGCAATGCCGCTGCTGGGGCGAAACCCCACCCGCCGCTGTTCGGTGGTCCAGGCGCTGTAGGGCGCATCGCTGGCGTCGTCCATCTGCGGGCGATCGCGGCCGAACAGCGGGTCGCGGCTGGTGTACTGCAGCGCGTAGGTCACGCTCCAGTGGTCGCCGGTGCGCCCGCCGGCCCAGGACACGTCGGCGGTGTCGCGGCCGCCCTCGGTGGAGGTGCCGCCGCGCATGCGGAACTGATCGCCGCTGTAGTTCTGCTTGAGGATCACGTTGACCACGCCGGCGATCGCGTCCGAGCCGTAGATGGCCGAGGCGCCGCCGGTGAGCACTTCCACCCGGTCCACCGCCGCGGCCGGGATGTTGCTGTAGTTGGAAACGTTGCTCTGGCCGTTGTACGGCAACGGGTAATCGGCCACGCGGCGGCCGTTGACCAGCAACAGGCTGCGGTTGGGGCCGAGGTTGCGCAGGTTGAGCGGGCTGGCATTGGGCGTATGCGAGCCCCAGCTGACGTCCGCCTCCACCGTGCCGATGGCCTGGTTGAGCGTGCCGAGCATGTCGTAGACGGTGGTGAAGCCCTGCGCGCGGATCTCGTCGGCGCCGATGATCTGCACCGGCGCCGGGCCTTCGGCCTGCACGCGCTTGATGCGCGAGCCGGTGACGGTGACCGCGTCCAGCTGTTGCGGAGCGGGGGTCTGCTGGGCCAGGCCAGCCAGGGGCGACAGTGATGCGAGCAGCAGCGCCTGCGACAGGCGGGTGTGGCGGCAATGGCGGAAAGCGGTCATTCAAGCGTCTCGTCGAGGGTGATGGTACGACGGAAAGACAATGTCTTTTCAAACACTTGCGGGCGATTGGCGCGCTTGGATCGATCTAAACCTAGCAGGGCAGTGTGTCATTTGTTGGCAAAGATTAAGCATGCGGCAGCACCCACACCACGCCGCGACGCAACAATCCGGGCGGTCTCAAGCGCGTCTTCGAGGTAGAGACGTCTTTTGGATCAATGGTTTGGAGTACTGAACCCAAACGCCTTGCTAGCTTCGCTAACGGATGAGCCCGGCTGTGACTTCCGACGCTGCCCGGATGGCAGTTGGTCCTGCACCCATTTCCAGGGCCAAACGCCGTTGCGCCAGCCGTGGCGCTGCCGGATCGGAGGGTGCTCTGCGCCGACAACCCCGCTCGCAGCGTGCGCGGGAGGCTGCCCAGGACGCATGGCCGTGCAGCGAGGCCTATTCTCAAATCCTGGCGTTGCTGCGATCGCGTCTGTGCCCGCGCGGCATGAGTCGCGTACGGCGAGGATTGGATGTGCTTCTCCCGCGATCCTCTGCCATCTGGCATGCAAAGGATGCCCACACGTTTGTCCTCAGGTCGGCGCGCTTGGCCCACAAAAAAGCCCGGTCACAGGACCGGGCTTGGCGGCAGGGCGTCGGTGGGGGGGTCCGCGGCCCGACGGTGGCTTACCAGCGCATGCCTTCGAACGGGTTGAAGCTGGTGCTGCCCTTCACCTTGTCTAGGTAGTAGGCGTAGTTGGCGCTCATGCCGGCCAGCAGGGCCAGTGGAATGCTCAGCGCGTTACCGATCGATGCGGGCAGGAACGAGGCTACGATGCCGACCACCAGGCCGACGCCGATCAGGCCCAGCGCCTTGCGCCACAGGCCCAGGATGAAGAAATAGATGAAGCCGAAGAACAACGCGTAGAAGTTCATGCCCACCTTGAGCTTCTCCCCGAACGGCAGGGTCTTGAGCGCCTCTTTGTAGGCAGGGTCCCTGGGACCGCCGTGACGGTCGAAGAAGGCGAAGCGGAATTGCCACTTGGGGCTGAGCTGGGTGCGATCGAAGGTATCCATTCCAATCCATGTAGTTGTAAACGTTTACATGATAGGCGATCGCGTATTCATCGGCACGCTTCCCCGCAGCCGGTCACATGGGTCCGGTGCAGCTTCCGGGTGTGCGCAGGCTCAGCGCTGGTCGCTGGTGCCGGTGCCGCGGCGGGCGCGGCGCAGCGAGTACAGCGAGTGGTCGGCGCGATCGACCACCGCCGCCAGCGCTTCGCCGTCCTGGCGCAGGGCGGTGCCGAGGGTGAAGCGGATCGGCGCGTCCTCGATGGCCCCCATGTAGTCGCGCGTCAACGCATCCAGCTGTGCCTGGGTGGCCTGGTGCAGCAACACCAGGAATTCGTCGCCGCCCAGGCGTACCAGGCGGTCCTGGGTGCGCAGCGGCTGGTTGAGGAACCATGCCATCTGCACCAACACCTCGTCGCCGCGTTGATGGCCATGGGTATCGTTGACCAGTTTGAACTTGTCCAGGTCCACCACGATGCAGCCCCAGCGCACGCTGGGGTCGCGCTTGTCCAGTTCGTCCAGGAAGCGGCGGTTGTAGCAGTTGGTCAGCGGGTCGGTGAACGACCATTCCAGCAGCTGCTTCTCCTGCCGGTACTGGTTGGTGATGTCCTGGGCATGCGCCAGCACCACCGTGGCGTCGGATTCCACGTCCAGCACGTTGTGGTACTGCCAATGGCGCAGGCTGCCGTCGCCGGCCACCAGTTCGATCACTCCCGAATCCTGGCCATCGAGCACCATCCGCGAGAGGTACCCGCGCAAGGCGGCGTGGCGCTCGGGGCGCACGAATTCCACCAGCGAGCGGCCTTCCATCTGCTCGACGCTGCGGCCGAGCGAGCGTGCGGCGGCCGGGTTGATGCTGACCAGCCGGCCATGCATGTCGTGGGTGCAGATCAGGCCCAGGCTGTACTGGAACATCTTGCGGAACTTGCGCTCGCTGGCGGCCAGCGCGTCCACCGCCTGGTGCCGGTCGGTCACGTCCTGGACCGCACCGATCAGGCGCATGCGCCCATCCACGTGTTCCACCGATCCGGTGCTGTGCACCCATAGCCGCCGCCCGGTGGCGCTGGTCAGCGGCAGCTCCAGATCCCAGGACGTGCCGTCCCGCACGCAGGCTTCGACCGCTTCGGTAATGACCGCGCGCGCTTCCAGCGGATAGAAGCCGATCGCCTCGGTCAGGCTGGGCCGGTAACCGAGCGGAACATCGTGCAGGCGGCAGGTCTGGTCCGACCAGATCAGCGTGCCGCTGGCCACGTCCACCTCCCACCCGCCGACCCCGGCCACCCGGCCGGTGCGCTCCAGAAACGCTTCGCTCTCGCGCAGCCGCTGCTGCAGCTGGGCATTGGCCGCCTCGCGCTCGAGCATCACGCGGCGTTGCTCCAGGCCTTCGGCGGCCACCCTGGCCAGTTGCTGCAAGGCCTGCAACTGCGCCGGCTCCAGCGCGCGCGGGCGCTGGTCGATCACGCACACCGTGCCCATGCGTAAACCATCCGGCAGCACGATGGGGGCGCCGGCGTAATAACGGATACCGGGCGCATCGGTGACCAGGGCGTTGTCGTGGAAGCGTGGGTCGGCCGGCGCATCGCGCACTTCCATCACCGCATCGCCCTGGATGGTGTAGGCGCAGAACGCCAGCTCGCGTGGGGTTTCCGAAACCCCCGGCAGGCCGATGTTGGCCTTCCACCACTGCCGATGTTCGTCCACCAGCGAGACCAGTGCGATGGGGGTACCGGCGATCGCCTGCGCGGCAGCGGCCAGCGCGTCGAAAAACGGCTCGGCGGCGGTGTCGACCACCTGCAACAACGCCAGACGTGCCAGGCGCTGGGCCTCGCTAGACGCAGATGACACGACGGTATCGCACTGGTTCAACGGAGCGCTCGCGGCCGGGCAATCCGCGCAGTCTAGCGGACTGCGCATACCAGCCAAGGCGGCGTTCCGTGCGCCACTGCACAGGGCAGCGTTGCGGCGGTTGTGGCCTCGCTCAGTCGGGGGCGTGCGCGTCGGTGTTCGGCGTGGTTGCGGCGCTGTCGTGGCGCATCTGCAGCGCCAGGTACAGGCGCATGCAGTCGTCGGTATTGCCCAGGTCCACCGCGCACAGTTCCTGGATGCGCTGCATGCGGTAATCCAGGGTGTTGCGATGAATGCCCAGCGCCTTGGCGGTGGGGGCCATGCGCATGCCGGCGCCGAACCAGACCGACAAGGTCTTCAGCAACTGACTGCGACGGTCCTGCGCCAGCAGTGCCTGCAGCGGCTTGCGCAATTCCTCGGCCTGCCAGGCCTGGCGCAGGTCGTCCACCAGCACCGGCAGGCGGTAATCGTCGTAGAAGAAGGCGTCGGCATGCGGGGTGCGCGCCTTGCCGATGCGCATGGTGGTGCGCGCGATCTGATGCGACAACGCCAGGCCGTTGGCCTGCGGAAAATACTGGCCCAGGGCCAGCCGGATGCGCAGCCGGCTGCTGGCGCGCATGCGCTCGAGCAGGCTGTGCGCGCGACGGCGTTGCTCCTCCACGTCCCAGTGGCCACGCCGGTCCAGTGCCGGCTTGAGCACCACCAGCTCGTTGAGCGCGGTGGCGGCGATCAGGTTGCCGCGCTCGGGCGTGGACAGCAGGGTGTGCAGGCGCTGCAGTTCCACCAGCATCGCGTCCAGGTCCAGGCTATCGCTTTCCACTTCGATCACCGCGGCCACGCGCGGCAGGTCCAGCGCGATCCCGAGCCGCTCGGCCCAGCCGGCCAGCGCCGGGGTCGGGCCCTCGGGCCGGATCAGGCCCAGCGTGACCTCTTCGCGCAGGCGCGCGTCGCGTGCCAGCAGGCGCAGCAGCCCGGCCTGTTCCAGCATCGCTTCGGCGGCCATGCGCACCAGCTCGGCCTGTTGCCCGATGCGCTGCGGGTCGCCGGTCAGCCCGACGCAGCCGACGATGCGGCCCTCGGCGATCAGCGGCAGGTTGACGCCGGGGCGCACCGCATCCAGCTGCTGCGCCAGGGCGGCATCGATCTCCACCCGGCCCTGCCGGGACAGCACCAGCAACGCACCTTCGTGCAGCTGGCCGATCCGCGCCGGCTCGCCGCTGGCGATGATGACGCCGGAGTGGTCCATCACATTGACGTTGCCGTCGATGATGGTCATCGCGCGGTCGACAATGGACTGCGCCAGGGTGCGGTCGAGCGTGAGCATGGGCGGGGGTCTGTTGCCGCGATCAGGAGCGGTCACGGTGGCATGTTCGCTTCGCGGATGTTCGGCAGGTGTGTGACGGGAGCAGTTGCGGCCGATGCCCGGGATCGGTGCGAAGAACGCTGACCGCCTTCGCGCGGATCGGTCGCACATGCAGTGGGCGCGCACCCTGTCCAGGAGGCCGCCCCGAACGCAAGCGCAGGTGCCCCACCCCTCCGAGCCACCCGGGCACTGCCGTCAGCCCCGCTCGCGCCCCGACCCGACCTGTGCCAATGCCCCGCCCAGCTGCAGCGCCGCGGCCACATTGCGGGCGGCGATGCGCACGTTGCTGGCGGCTTCGGCCAGCGCCTGCTCCACCGTGCAGGCGCGATGCACCACCGCAAACATCGCGTCGATGCCGTGCCCATGCAGCAGCGCGGCGCCGTTGCCCAGGCAACCGGCGATGGCGATCACCGGCTTGCTGTGTCGTTGCGCCACCCGCGCCACGCCCACCGGGGTCTTGCCGTGCAGGCTCTGGCTGTCCAGGCGGCCTTCGCCGGTGATGACCAGATCGGCCTGGGCGACCAGGGCATCCAGCCCGAGCGCCTGCGCGACGATCTCCACCCCGGGCCGCAACTGCGCACCCAGGTAGGCCACCAGCGCCGCGCCCAGGCCGCCGGCCGCACCGCCGCCGGGCAGGTCGTGCAGGCGCAGTCCCAGGTCGCGTTGCAGCACATCGGCGTAGCGCTGCAGGTTGCTGTCGAGCTGGCGCACCATGCTGGGGGTGGCACCCTTCTGCGGGCCGAATACCGCCGAGGCGCCGGTCGGGCCGATCAGCGGGTTGTCCACATCGCAGGCCACTTCGAACTGGCAGTCCTGCAGCCGCCGGTCCAGGTCCTGGGTATCGATCCGCGCCAGCGTCGCCAGCGCGCCGCCACCGGGGCCGATCGACTCGCCCTGCGCATCCAGCAGCCGCACGCCCAGCGCCTGCGCCAGGCCGGCGCCGCCGTCGTTGGTGGCGCTGCCGCCGATGCCGATGATGAAGCGCCGCGCGCCGGCATCCAGCGCGGCCAGGATCAACTCGCCCACGCCCGCGGTACTGGTGCGCAGCGGCGCGCGCTCGGCCGGCGGCACCAGGGCCAGGCCGCTGGCGGCGGCCATTTCGATCACCGCGGTACGGCCGTCGCCGGTCAGGCCGAAGAACGCCTGCACCGGGGTGCCGAGCGGGCCGCTGACCGTGCAGTCGATCACCCGCCCGCCGGTGGCCGCCACCAGCGCATCGACCGTGCCTTCGCCGCCATCGGCGACCGGCACCTTGCGGTACTGCCAGTCGGGGAACACCTCGCGGAAACCGGCCTCGATCTGGGTGGCGACCTCCAGCGCGGACAGGCTTTCCTTGTACGAATCGGGGGCGATGACGATCTTCATGGGCACACTCGCTGGGACGGACGCATCACCGGTTCACCGCGCGTGCCGGCACCCGCAGCACCAGCGCGGCGCCCAGCGCCATGGCGCCGGCCAGCACGTACAGCGCCACTTCGGTGCTGTGGGTGGTGTCCTTGATCCAGCCCACCAGGTACGGGCTGACGAAGCCGGCGACCTGGCCGGTGGAGTTGATCAGCGCCAGCCCACCAGCGGCGGCGGCGGCGGTGAGAAAGCCGTTGGTCAGCGGCCAGAACAGCGGCAAGCCGCTGACCGCCCCCATCGTGGCCAGGGTCATGCCGAACACCGCCAGGCCCAGGTTGTCGGTGACGCGGGCGGCGATGCACAGGCCGGCCGCGCCCATCAGCAACGGAATCACCAAGTGCCAGCGACGCTCGCCGCGACGGTCGGCCGAACGGCCCATCAGCACCATGAACACCGCCGCGGCCAGGTACGGGATCGCGCTCATCAGACCGATGCGGATCGGGTCGGTGACACCGCTGCCCTGGATGATCGACGGCAGCCAGAAGTTGATCGCATACACCCCGCTCTGGATGCAGAAGTACACCGTGCCCAGCAGCCACACCGCCGGATTGCGCAGCACTGCGCCCAGCGAGGTGGACGCGCCGGCCGGCTTGCCTGCTTCGTCCTCGGCCAGCACGCGTGCCAAGGCCTGTTTTTCCTGCGGGTTGAGCCAGCTGGCCTGTTGCACGCCGTCGCTGAGCAGGAACCACACCCCGATGCCCAGCAACACGGTCGGCAGGCCCTGCAACAGGAACATCCATTGCCAGCCGGCCAGGCCGCCCTGCCCGGCCGAGAAGTGATCCAGGATCCAGCCGGACAACGGCCCGCCCAGCACCCCGGAGATCGGGATCGCCGACATGAACACGGTCATGACCCGGCCATGCCGGGCACGCGGGAACCAGCGGGTCAGGTACAGCACGATGCCGGGAAAGAAGCCCGCCTCGGCCGCACCGGTGAGCAGGCGCAGGGTGTAGAACCCGGCCGGGGTGCGCACGAACAGCAGGCAGGTGGAGAGCAGGCCCCAGCTGACCATCATGATCGCCACCCAGCGCCGGGCACCGATGCGCTGCAGGATCAGATTGCTCGGCACCCCGCAGGCCAGGTAACCGATGAAGAAAATGCCCGCGCCCAGCCCGTACACGGTCTCGCTCATGCCCAGGTCGCCCAGCATCTGCAGCTTGGCAAAGCCCACGTTGACCCGGTCCAGGTAATTGAACAGGTAGCAGACGAACAGGAACGGGATCAGCCGCCACAGGATCTTGCGGTAGGTCGGACCCATGTCATCGGAGGGCGGCAGGGGCCGGGTGGCTTGGGTCATCGCACGCTCCAGCAGTCGGAAGGCCAGCCGGTGCGCAGTGCGGCAGCACCGACACCAGGCAGGTGGTCGACGCATTCTAGATTGAGCGTTTTCCCGGAATCATCGTCAGGGTGTTGCCTGTCTGCCGGCTGGCACGCGCAAATTTTCGTGCAAATGCCCAAATCAACTGCAACCGCTCCCGGCGTGTGCCGGGCTCGGAACGCAACAGCCACCATGCTGTTGGTGCAGGGCTGGCCGCCCCGATGCAGCGACGGCGCCCCGCCACCCAACCGCTTGGCTGACACCTAGCGCCGGCGCACTCCGCGCGCGCCCCAACCAGCCCATCCGGCGAAGAAGCCCGCGGCAGCAACGCGCCTCTACCCCAGCCCTGCACTCACAACCAAGCCGGCGGCCAGCACCCAGCCCCACACGACACACCGCCTCGGCTTTGCGAATCCCGATTCCCGAATCCCGAATCCCTGGTCCCCCAGCACTACCTCCCCACTCCCGATTCCCGTTTCCCGGCCGCATACGCCTGCGCCTGGCCCATCACCCGCAACAGGTTGCCGCCCCAGATGCCGGCGATCTGCTGCTCGGTGTAGCCCTTGCGCAACAGCCACGCGGTGATGCGCGGCAGGTCGGAGACATCTTCCAGGCCCACCACCCCGCCACCGCCGTCCCAATCCATGCCGATGCCCACGTGCTCGGGCCCGACCACTGCCAATAAGTGCTCAAGATGCGCGAAGAAGTCTTCTTCGGTGGCGCGCTTGATCGGGTAGCGCGCATCCAGCTCCTTCAGCGCGGCGCTGAGCTTGGTACCGTCGGCGATCTTGACGTGCTCCCAGCCGCCGTATTGGTCGGTGAGCGCCTTCTCGGCGGCCTTGCGCTCGGGGCTGGCGCCGCTGTCCACCAGGTAGCCGCCGTAGGAATTGACCTGGATCACCCCGCCATGCGCGGCCAGCACCTTCAGGCGCGCATCGTCGATATTGCGCGGGTGGTTGTAGACCGCGCGCGCACCGCTGTGCGAGAGCACGATCGGCACCGGCGACAGCGCGATCAACTGGTCGAACACCGCATCGGAGGCATGCGATTGATCGATCACGATGCCCAACGCCTGCGCCTGTTGCACCAGCTGTTTGCCGGCCGGGCTCAGGCCGTTCCACTCCGCGCCCTTGGGGTCGGTGGCCGAGTCGGCGAACTCGTTGTTGAGAAAGTGCACGGTGCTCATCAAGCGCAGCCCCTGCGCGTAATAGAAGCGCAGCAAGGTGGGGTCGGCTACCAGCGGGCTGGCGTTTTCCATGCTGATGTACACCACGCGCTTGCCGGCGGCCTTGATGCGCGCGGCGTCGGCCGGCGTGGTGGCCAGTGCAAAACGCTGCGGTTGCGCGGCCACCAATGTGTGGATCTTCAGCAGGCGCTGCAGACCGGCATCGCGATCGTCCAGGTGCGCGGCCGCACTGCGATCGCCCTGCCCGGTGTAGACCGCCCAGAACCCACCATCCAGCGCGCCTTCGACCATGCGCGGGTAATCCACCTGGGACAGGCGGTTGCCGGCATGCGCCTGCAAGACGTCGAAGTCGGCGCGTTCCAGATTGGCCGGCGTATCCAGATGCGAATCCAGCGTGACCAGGCGTTTCTGCAGGGCAGTCGCGCGCGCCAGTTCGGCCTTGGAAAACTCCAGCGCATGTGCGGGCAGCGCAGCGGCCAGCAACAACGGGGCAGACAGGCAAAGCGAACGCAGGTGCATGCGATCTCACAGGCAGTGGGGGTGAGCCGATCATAGCGGCTGGCTACACGCACTGCGGCCACACGTGGGACGCTGCAGCGCTGCGGTCGATCCGCACGGCGTGGCGTGCGATACGCGCGATGCAAGCGCAGTTCTGCGGCGATGCCGATGGCGTGCGCACGCGCGATGCTGTCGAGCGACGCCGCCATGCCGGCAACCACGGCGCGGGCGGCCGCTCGTCGTTGCAGATCGGTTTGATCTGCCTGGCAGCGCGCGCAAACCGCCTCGCGCGCTATATCGCTCAGTCGTCCAGTTCTGCCAGACGCGCGCGCACGCTGTCCACATCGATGTGTTCGCGCACATGCGGCCACTGCCGCGCCCACACCGAACGGAACACGATCCACGCACCGAACACGCCCAGACAGGTCGAGCCCAGCGCCAGCAGCAACGGGTGCAGCGGCGAACCGTCGCCGGTCTGGAACAGATACATGAAAGCCCCGGAAAACAGCAGCCAGACGCCGAACACCGGCCAGTTGCTGGCCAGCAGGCTGGCATTGGGCCGCTCGATCTGCCGCAGCAAGCGGCGCAGGGCCTTGCGTTCGTCTTCGTCGCTGGAGGTCATCGGCTGCCGGCTCCTGGTTGCATGTCTGCGTTGACCTACTGCTGGCCGACGATGGCATCGCGCCGCGAAAGACGCTGCCTGCCACACGGCAGCGGGCGTCTTTCGCCGCAACGCGCTGCTACATCACCCGGCAGAACACCGCCTTCAGATAGCGCGATTCCTGCACGTGCGCCATGAACGGATGATCGGGACCGGCCCCGGCCACTTTCAGGATCTGGATGGTGCGCCCGGAGAAATATGAGGCGCGCCGCAGCATGTCCAGGAACTCCTGCTCGGCCACCAGACCGGTGCACGAGAAGGTGGCGAACAGGCCGCCCGGCTTGACCACGCCCAAGGCCAGCTTGTTCATGTCCAGGTATTTCTTCAGCGCCGGAATCACCTGATCGCGGTCGCGGGTCATCTTGGCCGGATCCAGGATCACCACATCGAACTGCTCGCCGCGGTTGGCCGCATCGCGCAGCCACGGAAAGATGTCGGCCTGCACGAACTTGGGCCGCACGTTATTGAGCTTGGCGTTGCCCTTGGCAATGGCAATCACGTCTTCGTCGATGTCCACGCCCAGCACTTCGGCCGCACCGCGGGCGGCCGCATACACCGCAAAGCCGCCGGTGTTGCAGCACAGGTCCAGCACGCTCTTGCCTTCGACCTGCTCGCTCAGCCACTGGCGGTTGTCGCGCTGGTCGGCGAAAAAACCGGTCTTGTGCGCACCGGCCGGGTCGGCGCGGAACTTGATGCCGTGCTCGGTGATCACCGCCGCTTCGGTGGTGGTGTTGCTGTGGAAATCGAAGCTTTCCTGCTTTTGCACATGTTCGTCGGCAAAGCTGTGGAAGCGGCAGCCAGGGAACTGTTCGCGCAGCGCCTCGTAGATCCATTCGCGATGACGGAACATGCCGGCGGCGAAGAACTCCACCACCACCAGGTCGCCGTAGCGGTCCACCACCAGGCCGGACAGGCCGTCGCCTTCGCTGTGCACCACGCGCCAGGCGTCGGACACGCCATCGAGCTTGAGCCAGTCGCGGCGCAGGCTCACTGCCGCGGCGATCTTGCGCGAGAACCAGCCCGCATCCACCGGCACCGACTGGTCGGTTTCCAGGATGCGCACGGCAATGCGCGAATGGCCGTTGTAGAAGCCGCGGCCAATCCATTCCCCATCCACGCCGACCACATCGACGATGGTGCCGGGCTTGGGCTTGGCGGCGGGCTTTTCCACCAGCTTCTGGAAGATCCACGGGTGGCTGGAGCGCCAGGCATTCTTGAGACGGACGACGGGGACTGGAATATTCATCGGCCCATTGTATCCGGCTGGATTGACGTGCCTGCGCCGGGCACGCAGAATCGGGCGCAGAAGGGGAGTAGCTCCCAGCGTTGTCGCCGTCATTACGAGCCCGCCATGTGCAGCGCTCCGGTGCAACGGCAACCGGCCCGGCCGGTTGCGAGCGAGACCTTCGCCGCGCAGGCGAAGGTCCGTCACCCGGAATCCACGATTTCCGTGTCACAAGGCCTCAGCCCGCCGGCTGTCCAGGCCGCTTTCACTTTTTTCGGGATTCTTATGCAAACCATTGGCAACGTCTGGTTATGGGGTGGCTTCGCGGTGGTGGTGATCGCCGCGCTGCTGATCGATCTGGTGCTGATGCGCCACGGCGGCGCCCACAAGGTCACCTTCAAGGAGGCCACCTGGTGGAGCATCGGTTGGGTGCTGCTGGCGCTGGCCTTCAATGCCGGGCTGTGGTGGTACCTGCAAGGCAGCGTCGGCGACGCCCAGGCCGACCAGATCGGGCTGCAGTTCCTCACCGGCTACCTGGTGGAAAAATCCCTGGCGGTCGACAACATCTTCGTCTTCCTGATGGTGATGACCTACTTCGGCGTGCCCGAAGAACAGCGCCAGCGCGTGCTGATCATCGGCGTGCTGGGCGCGATCGTGCTGCGCGCGATCATGATCTTTGCCGGCTCGATGCTGCTGGCCAAGTTCCATTGGCTGCTCTACGTGTTCGGTGCGTTCCTGCTGCTGACCGGCATCAAGATGTGGTTCTCCGCCGGCAAGGAGCCGGATCTGGAAGCCAACCCGGTGCTGCGCTGGATGCGCGGGCACCTGCGCCTGAGCCCGCAGTACCACGGCAACCTGCTCAGCGTGATCAAGGACGGCAAGCGCTGGTTTACGCCGCTGTTCGTGGTGCTGATTTTGATCGCGGTGATCGATGTGATCTTCGCGGTGGACAGCATCCCGGCGATCTTCGCGATCACCACCGACCCGTTCATCGTGCTCACCTCCAACGTGTTCGCGGTGCTGGGCCTGCGCGCGATGTTCTTCCTGCTGGCCGGCATGGCCGACCGCTTCCACCTGCTGCCCTACGGCCTGGCGGTGATCCTGGTGTTCATCGGCATCAAGATGATGATCATCGATCTGTACAAGATCCCGGTGCTGGTGTCGCTGGGCGTGGTGGTTGCGATCCTGGTGGCGACCATCGTGCTGAGCCTGCTGCGCCCGCCCAGGCCGGCCGGGCACTGAGGGGCCGGGATTGGTGGTTCGGGAATCGGGAATCGGGAATCGTGGCGCAGCCTGCACTGCTGGCAACCATGCGCACCGACCATCTCGCCAGGTCCTTGCAGCCAAGCTGCAGATCGGCCGGAAGTGGACTTTGCAGATGGCGGATGGCGCGGCACGTGCGGTGCCGCGCCTCATCCACTTGCGTCATGCGCGGCAGACGACGCCAGGATTCGGCGGCGGGATTGGATTATCCCGCCGCCGGGCCTGCTTATCCCGAGTTTGAGAGGCTTGTAAAAAAACCCGCGCGACGCCATCCGTGAAGGTATGACACCGCATCCTGTTGCCGCCGCCGACACCACCGCCCAAGCTCGCCTGGATCGTTCCCGGGTCTTGCGCGCCTTCAATGTGAGCCTTGCCGCCGTGCTGCTGCTGGTGGCGGTGTTCACCGCCCAGGGCATGTTCGACTGGCGCGCCTGGGCGGTGGCACCGCTGCAGGCCGACGGCCTGCGCGGCATCCTCACCGCACCGCTGCTGCATGGTTCGCTGGCCCACCTGGGCGCCAACGCCGCGGCGCTGCTGATCCTGGGCACGCTGGCCGGCAGCGTGTATCCACGTGCCACCGTCATGGCGCTGCCGCTGTTGTGGCTGGGCTCGGGCCTGGGCGCATGGCTGCTGGGCGAACCCGGCAGCCGGCATCTGGGCGCCAGCGGCGTGACCCACGGGCTGATGTTCCTGGTGTTCGTGCTGGGCCTGCTGCGCCGCGACCGCCCCGCGATCGCCACCAGCATGATCGCCTTCCTGTTCTACGGCGGCATGCTGATGACCATCCTGCCGCACGAAGCCGGCGTGTCCTGGCAATCGCATCTGGGCGGTGCGGTGGCCGGCCTGATCGCCGCCCTGCTGCTGCGCCTGCGCGACCCGCAACAGGCCAAGCCGCGCTACAGCTGGGAAGACGAGGACGAAGACGCCGCCTGGGAGGTGAGCAACCCTGAGCACGCGATGCTGGAACCGCCACCGCCGCGTCAGGTGCCGGTGCTGTGGCAGCGCCAGGACGATGGCTCGCAGAGCGTGGTGCTGCATTTCCCGCCGCGCGAACGGCCGCCAGGTGCCTAAAAAATTTTCAGGCGACTTTCGAATCAATCAACGCCGTTGCTCCGCTCGCGCGATCGACGGCGTTGCTCTGCCCTGCGTAGGCGCGTGCCTGCGCGCGACGGGCTGTACCGCTAGAGCCCGTCGCGCTCTGGCGCGCTCCTACAGATGCTGATTAGCGCGAGGTGTGCCCGCTCAATGCGCGCCGCGCCAGGCCCGGGTCGTCGGCAAAGAACGCATCGATGCCCGCATCCAGATACGCCTTCAACTCGACCAACGCGCCGGCGTCGTTGCGCTCGGTCACCGCGCCGCTGCTGCGGTTGTTGGCGGCCAAAAAATAGTTCTCCGGCCGGAAGGTGTAGGGCTGCACCTGCAACCCCGCCGCATGCGCGTCGTGCACCAGGCTGGTGGGCGCGCCCAAACGTTGCTGCGCATCCAGCGGGATGATGCTGCGGATGTCGGGGCCGATCGCATCGGCATAGCGTGCGACCTGCTTCAGGCCGTCGGGCGTGATCATCTGCCCGTAGGTCTTCGGCGCATCGTCCGTGCCGGCATCGGGCAGCGCCATCTGCGCGCCACCGAGCAACTGCAGCAGGCCGATGTTGCTGGTGCGCCCGATCTTGTCGCGCAGATAGCGCAGATTGCCGGTCTCGAACGACTGGATGATCACCGGCGCAGTCCGGGTATAGGCATGCGCCTGCAAGGTGGCCAGCACCTTGTCTTCCATCGGCAGGCCCAGCGCCTTGAAATAGCTGGGGTGCTTGATCTCCGGAATCAGCCCGATGGTGCGGCCGGTCGCTGCCGATTCTGCGGCGACGAAATCGATGATCTCCTCGAAGGTCACGATCTGGAATTGCCCGTCCCAGCGCGTGCCGCGCAGCTGCGGCAGCCGCTCGCGCGCACGTAGCGTCTTCAACTCGGCCAGGGTGAAATCTTCGGTGAACCAGCCTTCCATCGCCTGACCGTCGATGGTCTTGCGCGTCTTGCGCGCAGCGAATTCCGGGTGGCTGGCCACATCGGTGGTGCCACCGATCTCGTTCTCGTGCCGCGCGATCAGTACGCCATCCTTGGTGGACACCAGATCCGGCTCGACAAAATCGGCGCCATCGACAATGGCTTTGGCATAGGAGGCCAGGGTGTGTTCCGGACGCAGCGCACTGGCGCCGCGGTGCGCAAAGATCTGCACCGTCTTGGCCAGCGGCGCTTCGGCAACTGCCGGGCCGTTCATGCCAACCATCATCGCTCCCACCAACCAGATACGACCGAACTGCATCATGCATCTCTCCAACGAAAAACAGGTACCGAATCGACGCCTGACCGCCGGGCGAGTCTGGTCGATAGGCGGCGCGGGAGGTACGACTGTACATCCCGCTTCCGCTGCATCGTCAGCACCCGCCGGAACATCACTCGCGACGTCTTGTTCGCCAGCCTGAAACTGTCTGCGTCGATGGAAACCGGAATTCGGTAAGCAACCGCAAGACCGGCTCTTATGATTCCCAATCCCGATTCCCCTCCTTAGAACTTCGCATCCAGCGTCAAGAACACCTGCCGCGGCGCACTGGCATGGAAGGCCAGCTGGCGGCCGTTGGGATCGCTATTGGCGAAGGCCGTCAGGTTGGAGGCGTAACGCTTGTCGGTGAGGTTGGTGACATTGAGCGAAAGCTTGAGCCCCTGCAGCACGCCAACCTGGCCGAAGTCATAACCACCGCCCGCATCAAAGGCGGTGTAGCCGCCGAAGCCCTGGTCGTTGGTGTAGGTGTAGTAGCGCTGGCCGGTGTACTTGCCGCGCAGGTTGAGATTCCACGGCCCGTAATTGAAGGCCAGTTCGCTGGCGAACATGCGCTTGGGCGTGTCGACGGTGTACTTGCCGGCGGTGGGAATCACCACGCCGTTCTGCACGTAGTTGTCGTCGTAGGTCGAACGGTTGATCGAGGCCGAGTTGTACCACTGCAGGTAGCTGGTCGGCTTCCAGATCACCGTCAGTTCGCCGCCGCGGCTGCTCACCGAGCCGACGTTGAAGAAGCGCGTGGTGCATGCGGGCGTGGTGCCCTGCTGGATGCTGGCGCAGGGGTTGAGCGAAAGCAGGCGGTTATCGAAGGTGACGTCGTAACCGACCAGCGAGGCTTCGAAGCGGTCGCGCACGAACCGATAGCCCGCTTCCAGCGTGCGCGATTTCTCCGGCTCCAATGCGCCGACGCTGGCATCGAACGAGGCCTGGGTCACCAGCAACGGGCCGCCGGCGCCGCCGCCCTGGAACGCGGCGATGTTTTCCGCGTACGAGGCGAACACTTCCTGGCCTTCGGCCAGGCGATAGCCCACGCCGATCTGCGGCAACACCGATTCGCTGGCCTTGAGCGAACCGGTGGCCACCGGCGCTTCCACTGCCACGCCCGGCGTCTCGCGCGCGGTCATTTCGGTGCTTGGGCTCTTGACGCCCAGGTCCAGGCTCAGACGCTCATCCAGGAACCTGAAATTGCCCTGCACGTAGAACTGCCGCGTGGTGATGATGTAGTTCTGCGAGAACAAACGGCGATTGGGATTCTGAAGGAACTTGTCGTCGCTGACCGGACCATCGATCCAGTAGAAATTGCGCTCCACATCGTGATGATTGCGCTCGTACCACAGGCCCGCTTCCAGATGATGCGGGCCAAGATCCCAACCGAGCGAGGCGATGCCGCCGGTGCGGTTGATCCAGTAATTGGTGCTGCGGATGGAGATCGGCAATGCCTGCGGCGTACCCGGATTGGATGCCTGGCCCGGCGACCACCAGTGGCCCTGGCCCTTGTTTTCATGGTGATAGACCTGCGTGTGCAGGCTGATCGCATCGTTGGGCTGGAAATCGCCGGCCACGTAGAACAGGTCGTCGTCGCGCAAGGCGCGGCTCTGGTAATACGCATCGTCGATGTTGTCGACACCGCCGCTGAAACCGCAACGCGCGGCATTGCGCGTGGCCGGTGCGCAATACGCCGCAGCCAATGCGCGGTTCCAGTCCGGCGCGTACAGATTCCAGTCCCAGCCCAGGCCGCGCGCCATGCCGCTCTTGGACAGGTACGCATAGTCGGCCTGCGAAGTACGCGAGGTATCGGCGAATGCGGTCAGCTTGCCGCCATCGAACTGGTACACGCCCTTGGCATTGAACTGCCGCGTGGTGGTCGGCGATTCCGGGCGCGCCCACATGTCGGCTTCGGCATTGATGCCCGACACATACGCCGAAAACCCATTGTAATCGCCGGTATCCACGCGCAGGAAGGTGCGCCGATTGGCATCGGAGCCCACCGTCTGCGACACCTGCCCGCCGAATACGCTGGACGGATCGGCCGAGTAATACTGGATGGTGCCGCCCAGGTTGCTGGTCGACGCCGTGCCCAACGCACCGATGCCCGAGGCCAGCTCCACGCCGCCGAAGTTTTCCGCAATCAATGCGCGGCTGATGTTGAGGCCGTTGTAGTTGCCATAGGCGTTGTCGCCCAACGGCAGGCCGTCGAGCGTATAGCCCAGGCGCGTACCGTTGAAGCCGCGCAGGCTGATCGTCTGCGATTCTTCGTTGGCACCGAACGCATCGTTGGATTGCACGTTCACGCCCGGCATGCGGTTGAGCAGCTTCTGGATGCTGGTGCCCGGCGGCAACACCGCAATGTCCTGCGGGGTGATGCGCTGCACCTGGCGGGTTTCGCCCTGGCCGATCACCGACACCGCATCGAGTTGCTGCACGGTCGCACCGGTATCGGCAGACACCTCAGGGTCGGCGGCGTAAGCGGCAGGCGCGAGCACGAGCGCGGCGAGAACGGCGGCACTTAACTGATGGGTCTTGGGCATGAGCGGCGTTGGGGACGAGTCAAAAGATGGCGGCAAGCGTGCGACAGTTGTCTTGCGTCGATGCGACCGAAACATGACAGTGCAACGACAACCGTTTCGCATCCCTGGCCGTTGCTGCGTCGCGTTGGCATGCAGCTGTCATCGAGCCGTCGTAATCTGCGGGCTCTTCCATTCGTGTTGTCTGAGGTTGCCATGTCGCAGCGCATTGCTTGCCACTCTCACCGGACGCTGGTCAGCGTTGCCATCGCCGCGCTGTTGATCGGCAGCGGCATCGCAAGTGCACGGGACAAGGCAGCCGCGAAAGATTCGGTGCTCGCCACCGATGCGCATGGGTACCTGGAGAAACAACAACTGCCCGACAGCGTGCAGCTGGTGCCACCGCCACCGCAGGAGGGCAGCGCTGCGCTCGCCAACGACGAGGCAGTGGCCAAGGCCATGCTCGCCCTGCGCGGGACACCGCGCTGGGAGCTGGCCGCGCAGGACGCGGTGCTGAGCTTTCCGGCTGCGGCCACGCACTTCAGCTGCGCGCTCGGCATACAGATCGACCAGACCAGCACCCCGCACCTGATCCGTTTGCTCGAACGCAGCATGCGCGATGCCAGCACCGCGACCAGCGCCGCCAAGGCACGCTATCAGCGTCCACGCCCGTTCATGCGCAACGCGCAACCGATGTGCACCCCGGCCGATGACGCGGCCCTGCGCAAGAACGGTTCCTACCCCTCCGGCCACACCGCCATCGGCTGGACCTGGGGCCTGATCCTGTCCGAAATCGCCCCCGCCCACCGCGACGCCCTGCTCGCGCGCGGCCGCGCCTTCGGCGACAGCCGCCTGGTCTGCAACGTGCACTGGCAGAGCGATGTCACCCAGGGCCGCGTGGTGGGCGCTGCCACGGTCGCCGCATTGCACGCCAATCCTGCGTTCGAAAAAGACCTGGCCGCCGCACGCCGCGAGATCGAACAGGCGCAGGCCAAGCAGCCGGCTGTGTCCTCGGTGGCTGCGTGCAACGCGGAAAACCAAGCGCTAGGGACCGCATTGCCTGGGGTGATGTAGTCCACCGCACGCGCATGGCCGATGCGCCTGCAGTGCTCGGACGACGTGCGAGAGGTTGCGCCCGCATCGCCGTCCACGCAGATGATGTGCCGCGGCAGCTGCGTCTGGGTACGGCCCGGTTCCGACGGTTCCCGCGCGCCTCATCGCGCTGGGCATCGCCGCATCACTTGCCGATGCAAAAACTCGAGAAGATCTTGCCGAGCAGGTCATCGGCACTGAGCTTTCCGGTGATCTCGCCGAGCGCTTCATGTGCCAGGCGCAGTTCTTCGGCAGCCAGTTCCAGCTGCTCGAAACCCAGTTCCAGATCGGCAGCGTCCACGTGTTGTTCGGCGCGACGCAGCGCCTGAACATGCCGTGTGCGGGCAGAGAATTCGCCCTCGACGCTGTCCACGCCATCGCCGAGCGCAAGCGCGCGTAGGCGGATGTGCAATTGCTCCAGTCCTTGTCCGGTCACGGCAGAGACAGCGATCGCATTGGCATCGAGCGATGCGGCATTGCCGAGCAGATCGCATTTGTTGTGGATCCACAGCTGACGCGGCACGGCATCGATGGCATCGCCAATGGCATCGCGGGCGGCCTGCGGGTCGCGTGCATCCAGCACCACCAGTGCCAGGTCCGCGCGCTCCAGCTCGGCGCGTGCACGGCGCATGCCTTCGCGTTCGATCGCATCGCCGCCATCGCGCAGGCCGGCGGTATCGACCAGGGTCAACTCGAAGCCGTCGAGCTGGATGGCTTCGTGCAAGGTGTCGCGGGTGGTGCCGGCGACATCGGTGACGATCGCCCGGTCGCTTCCGGCCAGCGCATTGAGCAAGGAACTCTTGCCGGCGTTGGGCGGACCGATCAACACCGCATGCAGGCCGTCGCGCAACTTGCGTCCGCGTTCGGCATCGCGCAGCAGCTGGGCGAGCACGTTGCGCGCCTGACCCAGACCATCGCGTAGTTGGTTGCCGCCCAAGGTGTCGAGCGGCTCGTCGGCAAAGTCGATGGCCGCTTCCACGTGGATACGCAGGCGGGTCAGGGTGTCGGCCACCGCATCGACCCGTCGCGAAAACACCCCGTCCAGTGCGCGCCGCGCGGCGCGTGCCGCCCGCAGGTCGCCGGCTGCGATCAAGTCGGCAATCGCCTCGGCCTGTGCAAGATCGAGCTTGCCGTTGAGAAATGCACGCTCACTGAATTCACCGGCGCGTGCCTGGCGGGCGCCCAGTTCGATGCAGCGGGCAACCAGTTGCCGCAACAGCACCGGGCTGCCATGGCCTTGCAGCTCGACGACGTCTTCGCCGGTAAAGCTGTGCGGCGCGTTGAACCACAGCGCAATGCCATCGTCGATGACGGCGCCCTGCCCGTCGCGAAAACGCGCGTAGTGCGCATGCCGCGGCTGCATCCGCGCAATTCCCAGTTGCGCTGCAATCTGCACCGACTGCGCCCCGGACAGGCGCACGATGCCCACGCCGCCGATTCCGGCAGCACTGGCGATGGCAACGATGGTCGAAGCGGAAGACGACATGGGCACTGCTCTACGTGGATTGAAAAAGGACACCTGGAGTTTAAACGGCGCCGACCCACGTATTTGCAGGCACTTCTGAATCACCTCCCATGACGACATCCGCGCTGTCTGGCGTCTGCACGCCATGTCGTGTCGCGCGTCCGGTCACAACGATTGCAGCTGTGCGCGCGCCTGCTCGGCACCACTGCCTTGCGGCTGCAATTCCAGGTACGTGGCATAGGCCTTGCGCGCCTTGTCGCGATCGCCTGCCTTTGCATATGCATCGCCGAGATTGAGATAGGCCACCGCGCGCGAGGGATCGATCTTCAAGGTGTTTTCCAGCCAGCGCGCCGATTCGGCAAAGCGCCCCTGACGGTAATACACAAAGCCCAGGTTGTTGGCCGCCAGCGCGAAATCCGGACGCAGCTTCAGTGCCTCGGCAAATTGCTCGGCCGCATCGGCATAGCGCTTTTCCTTGTACAACTGCAGGCCGCGTTCGTTGGCCAGTTGTGCACGTTGGCGATCGCTGCTCTTCGCTGCGGTGGGCAACACCAGCGTGGCCTGGCCACCTTGCAGTGTCTTCACCGTCACCGGCACTGCAGCCACTGCCACACCGGCTGCGGCCGGCACAGGGCGCGCTGCGTCCACACGTGAGTTGAGCGCAATCGCATCGGCCGACAGCTGCGCGGTCTGCGCAGTGAGAAATTCTTCGCCGCTGGGAACCTGGAACACGAATTCGCCGCCTTGCGAACCGGGCAGGCTGCCGAATGCCGGCGTCTGCGCCGAGACTGCCGACACCGCGGGCGCCACGTACGCGGCCAGTTCGGTTCCGGTGATCAAGCCATCGCCATTGAGGTCGCCCTTGCCAGCCAATGCCTGCAACAGCACCCAGGTGAACACCGAATGCCCATTGGGTCCGCTATCGGCCACCTGTTGATCGGCGCCGCCGGCGGTGAGCATCTGGCGCGCGATACGCCGCGCGTTCTCGCGCAGGTACGCGCTGGACGTCGGCCCGCCACGTGTCAATCCCAGCCCGCTGTAGCACGCATCCATCACGAACAAGACGTGCTTGGCCTGCAGGCTTTCGGCGATGTTCTGCAAATCGCTCATTGCGATCGCATCGCTGGCCAGATGCTGCGGGTCCGAGTCGACCGGAATGATGTAACCCAGATCGCGACCGGAAGCGAGCCGTCGTGTGGCGCCATGCCCGGCAAAGAACACGAACACGCGGTCGTTGGTTTGTGCACGGCCTTCGCCGAGGCGGTCGTGGAATGCGGCCAGGATATTGTTGCGCGTGGCCTGCCCGTCCTTGAGCACGATCACTTGCGAGGACGGAAATCCCAACGGCCCGGTCAGGGTACTGGCAATCGCCTGCGCATCGTTGGCCGCATATTCCAGCTTGGGCCAATGCGCGTAGTCGTCGATGCCGATCACGATCGCCCACGATTTCGCATAGCCGGTGGTCACCGTGGCATCGGCCGCCGCGCCGGGTGCGCGCGCGACCGAGAACTCACGGCCATTCCAGCCGGCGAACTGGTAACCGTCAGCGATCAGACGATCCAGAATCTGCGGCAGCGCCTTCACTGCGCGGTCGTGGATGTCATGAAACAGCACGATGCCACGCTGCTCCTTGTTCACTTGATCGAGCACGCGTTGCACGATGGATTCCGGCACCGGATCGGCCCAGTCCAGCGAGTCGATGTTCCACATGATCGATTTCAGGCCGGCTTCGCCCAGCAGCTGCAAGCCTTCCGCATTGCGTGCGCCATACGGAAACCGGAACAGCGGCGCACGTTTGTCATCCACCGCACGCAGCAAGGTGTCGGTATCCACAACCTGGCGACGCAGTGCATCGCCGGTGGTCTTGGACAACTGTGCGTGGGTGAGGCTGTGGTTCCCCACCGCATAGCCTTCTTCCATCAGCGAATGACTGATCTTCGACAGCGGCGCAAGTTGCGGTTTGCCGTTGGCATCCAGGCTGCCGAGGTTGCGCCCCACTTCGAAGAACACGCCGGGCACATCGTAGCGCTTGAGAATCGCCACGATCTCTTCGGTGTAGGCCTTGTGCGGGCCATCGTCGAAGGTGAGCACCACTGTCTTGGGCGGCAGGTCGCGGCCGAACACTTCGCTGTCGCTGTCGCGCGCGGCGAACGGGTACGGCTCGACCACGCCATGGTCGCGCAGGATGTTCTCGCGCGTATAGAGCGTGCGCAACTGCGCCACGTAGTCGCCCCATTTCTCGCGCTTGGGCACGATGGCGCGGCTGCGATCGAAACGGCTGAAGATCTGCGTCAACTCCTTGTTGTAGCTGCGCTCGATCTCGTCCAGCGCCTCCAGATCCTCGCCGATGCGCTGATGCAGTTTCACCGCCGGCAATGCAGAGTCGCGGCCGATGCGCGCATGCAGATCGCGCAGCACCTCGGCAAATGCCAGGCGGTCGGCATCGAACAGATCCGACGCAGATTCCACCTCGTCCAGCACTGCGGCAATCGTCGCGAACCGGCGTGCATCCTTGGAAGCCAGAATCGTGTCCAACGATGCGGCAATGCGTTCGCGCTGCTCCAGGTTTTCATGAAACAACTGCTGGCCCACGCTGCTGGAGGTGGCGCGATCGCGTGGCGTTTGTTTGTCCTCATCGGCCAGCAGCACGATGATGCGGCGGTGCCGGTCCAGCTGTTCGCGCAGTTGCGCGATCAATGCACCGGTGGCGTTCCCGGTCTTGTCCGCCTGCGTGCCAGCGCTCGTTGCAGCCGCGGGCTTCGCAGCGCCGGCAGCATCGCTGGCGTCCTGCGTGCCGCAGCCGGCCAACGCCAGCACTCCCACGCAACTTGCGCACAGCAACAGGCGATGCAACGGCGATGTGGTCACGACGGCGTCCTTGGCGAAAGAGACAACAGGCACTCAATGCGGGCTGACATGCAGAAAGCCCGCCTTGCGGCGGGCCTTCTTGAACTTACTTGGCGTTGGCCTGGATGATCTTGCTCGGCTTCTCGCCGTGCTGGCGGATCATCCACCACTGGATCAACAGGCCCAGCCCGCCGTTGACCACCCAGTACAGCACCAGGCCGGCCGGCATGAAGGCCATCATGACGCCGAACACCAGCGGCATGAACTGCATCATCTTGGCCTGCATCGGGTCCATGCCCGGGGTCGGGGTCAGCTTCTGCGTCGCCCACATGATCGAGATGTTGAGCAGCGGCAGGATGAAGTACGGGTCGCGCGCAGTCAGATCCTGGATCCAGCCCAGCCACGGCGCCTGGCGCAGTTCCACCGACTCCACCAGCACCCAGTACAGCGCGAAGAAGATCGGCATCTGGATCAGCAGCGGCAGGCAGCCGCCCATCGGGTTGATCTTTTCCTTCTTGAACAGCTCCATCGTCGCCTGCTGGTACTTGACGCGATCGTCGCCGTAGCGCTCCTTGAGCTGCGCCAGGCGCGGCTGGAAGCGGCGCATCTTGGCACCGGACTTGTACTGGGCAGCCGACAGCGGATACAGCGCCAGGCGCAGCAGGACCACCAGGCCGATGATGGCCCAGCCCCAGTTGTGCAGGAAGCTGTGCAGATGGCTCAGCACCCAGAACAGGCCCTGGCCGATGATGGCCATGATCGAGAAGCGGCTGTAATCGACCACGCGGTCCAGGCCCTTGACGTCTTCCTTGGCGATCAGGCTGACCAGCTTCGGGCCTACCCACAGGCGCGCTTCGGTGCTGGCGGTTTGGCCAGGCGCCACGGTGAAGGCCGGGCCACGCAACTCGGCCACGTCGCGCGGGCCGTCCTGGGCCAGCACGTACAGCGAGGCCTGGTCCTTCTGCGGAATCCACGCGGTGAAGAAGTGGTGCTGCAGCAGCGCCACCCAGCCGCCGGTGATCTGGCGATTCAGGCCTCCGTCGTCCATGTAATCCTTGAACGCACGGCGCTCGTAGCCTTCCTGCGGGCTGTACCAGGTCGCGCCATTGAAGCTGAAGGAATCCGGATTGGTCATGCCGCGGCTGAGGATGGTCGGCACCCGGCTCAGCTTGCGGAACACGTAGCCGTTCCACGGCGCGCCACTCTTGTTGATCACCTCGTCCTTGATCGAGATGGCATAGCGGCCGCGCTCCAGGGTAAAGGTGCGACGGATCGAGACGCCGTCGGGGCCATTCCAGACGAACGGCACCACCAGCGTGTTCTGGCCCTTGGCCATTTCGAACGTCGTGCCCGGCTGCTCGGCGCGGAAGCCGCCTACACCCGGCACCGGCGAATGCTCGCTGGCCCAGCCGCTGGTGGCGTTATACGGGTGCGCCGGATCTTCGGTCAGCAGGCTGACCGGCGCGGTGCCGTCCTTGGTCTGCGGGAATTGCAGCAGCTCGGCATCGAGCACGCTGCGGCCGTCCAGCTTCAGGCGCAGCACATCCGAGGTCAGGGTCACCACCGGCGCAGCGCCGGCTGCAGCCGGTGTTGCCGCAGTGCTGCTGGTCGCCGGCACCGTGCCCGGCGCGCCGGCCTGCGGAATGGGCTGGGCCGAAGGCACATTGGCCGCGCTCGGCGCTGCCGCATCCGGATCGCGCGCCGCCGGCACCGCCTGGGTCGCCGCGGCCACCGGCGCATTGGCAGCCGCCTTGTCCTTGCCCCACTCCATCCACAGCAACGCCGCGACCATCAGCCAGGCAAAAATCAGGAAAACACGGGTCTGGTTCATCGGGCAGCAACTCGCTCAGTCGGAACTACAGTTCCGGCTCTGTCGGGGAAGGGGAGGATGGGCGCACCGTCCTGGCGGGCGGCATTGTGCCGGGCGCAGCAGGCAGGGGCAATGCGCCGGCACGGCGCAGCAGACGCACGAAGGCATCGCGGATCTGTGGATTGGTCGCTTTTGCCGCCGCCGAGCGCGCCACGATGACGTAGTCACCACCGGCCAGCTCGGGCAATAGATGCCGCATGGCATCGCGCAGCACACGTTTGATGCGGTTACGTCCAACCGCGCGCGTATCGACCTTGCGCGACACGGCCATGCCCAGGCGCGGCGGCGTATCGCCGGTGCGCCAGTGCAGGCTCAGGAGTGGGTCCGAGGTGCGACGTGCAGTATCGAAAACGATCGTATATTGCGCACGCGTACGAACCCGCGCAGAGCGAGGAAATCGCCTGCACGGGTTCGATGCGTTCACGGTAGGGACTGCCTCGGCCGCAGGGAGCGGCGCGGCAATCAAGCGCTCAGGCGCTTGCGGCCCTTGGCGCGGCGGCGAGCCAGGATCTTGCGGCCGTCGGCGGTTGCCATACGTGCGCGGAAACCATGGTCGCGTGCTCGCTTGAGATTGCTGGGTTGGAAAGTACGCTTGGTGGCCACGGGGCCCTCTGCATGAATGGAGACGAATAGAACCGGCAATTCTATAGGCCTGCCGCGCCGCAGGTCAACACCCTGCTTGCCTTACCGCGGAAGAGGACGACGGCGGCCTGTGGATGGCCCTGTGAATAACTCTGGGAAAACCCTGCCCTCGGTGCTAGTCTGGTCCATCCTCTTTTCACTACCGGGCTGCGAGCACGGCGCTTTTCTGCGCCCCGCGGCCGGCAACAGATGATCACACGTTG